>JAPOVP010000156.1 GCA_026708085.1 Caldilineaceae bacterium | reverse complement strand
CTCTCGTAAACGCACGTACATCTCTCGCAAACGCTCGTCCAACCAAGTCCGTGCCAAGAGACAAGCCGCATCCTGCAAATCCAAGAAACCCAGCAAATCCTGATTCAGACAACCCGCAAACTCTCGTAAACTCTCGTGAACACTCGTACATCTCTCGCAAACGCTCGTCCAACCAAGTCCGTGCCGCGAGACAAGCCACATCCTGTAAATCCAAAAAATCCAGAAAATCCTGATTCAGACAACCCGCAAACTCTCGCAAACTCTCGTGAACACTCGTACATCTCTCGCAAACGCTCGTCCAACCACGTCCTTGCCGCGAGACAAGCCGCATCCTGTAAATCCAAAGAATCCAGCAAATCCTGATTCAGACAATCTACCTAACACTCGTGATCGCACGTAAACACTCGTGAACTCTCGTACAAGCTCATTCGAAACAAAATGCATCAGCAAGACCTTGTCACGGCCATCCGCGACACGGCCTGGCAGTCTTGCGCCGCACGGAAAACTGACTATCTTCTAAAGGCTCCCTCCCGACAGGATGCGTATGCTCCGCTTAACACACACATACCGAAACAGGTGTTTACCACGGGATGGTATAATGACGAGGGCATTCTGTGCTTCTGTCAGAACCGCCCGCAACCCATTTGAGGACCACTGTGAAGACGAATCTGATCTGGACTGCCCCGAGTCGTTGCCGCTTGAATCTTTCTTCTGCGCAGGGTATACTTTTTCACGAAACCTACCAGTCCAGCCGGCTTCTCCAGGAACACACGCCCGGCAATGCAGGCGCCATGGGCCGCCGCGACGTACATCCTTCCCATTTACCCTAGCCAATACAGCCAGCACAGGAACCTGCGCCAATGCCAACCATTTCCCACGACAGCCTGAGAGACTATGGCTCCGCCATATTTGCCGCAGCCGGCTTTCCCGCCGACCAGGGACAGGACGTTACCAACCACCTCGTTGACTCCAATCTCGTCGGACATGACTCCCACGGCGTAATCCGCCTGCCCGGCTACATAACCGCAGTGCGCGAGGGCAACATGAAGCCGGTCGGCCCCCTCAAAATCGTGCGCGAATCTCCCGCATCGGTCGTCATTGACGCGCAGCGGATGCAGGGCATCGTCCTGGCAAAAAAGGCCATGGAAATGGCGGTGGACCGCGCCAAGCAGCACACCTTCGGCGCTGTCGCCGTCCACCAGTCCACCCACATCGGCCGCCTGGGCGCCTTTCCACCCATTGCCGCCGAACAGGACTGCATCGGCCTGCTACTCCTTAACGGCGGCGGACCCTTCACCGCGCCATTCGGCGGCACCGGCCGCCGGCTGCCGCCCAATCCGCTCGCCTTCAGCGCCCCCCGCGCCGGCGGCGCGCCTCTGATGCTGGACATGACGACGAGCATGGTGGCCGGAGGCAAGGTGGACCTGCAACGGGCGCGAGGCCTGCCTGTACCGGACGACTGGCTTATTGACTCCGAAGGCAACGCCGTGTTGGACCCGAATGAGTTTATGGCCCGCGATGCCGCGATGCTCCCGCTGGGAGGTTCGGTTGGACATAAAGGCTACGGTCTGGGCATGATGGTCGATGCCATCGCCGGCGGCCTCTCCTGGGCCGGTTGCAGCGCCGACCCCCCTACTCGCGGCGCTTCCGGCTGGCTCGCGCTCGCCATTAAGATCGAAAGCTTCATCGATCCCGACGAATACAAACAGGAAGTGCAAAAGCTGGTTGAATGGGTCTGGTCCTCGCCCAAGTTGCCAGGCGTGAAGAGGATCTACTACCCCGGTGAAATCGAAGAGGAACGGCGCCAACACCGCCTTGAAAACGGTATTCCAATCGAGGAGAGCACCTGGGCGCGCATCGTCGAAAGTGGGAACGCAGTCGGCGTCTCCCCTCCGGCAGGACTACAGTAATCGACCACCGCCCGCCCCCGCGCGGCCGCTTCTTCACACATTCCGGAAGGGTGAACCATGCAGAAATACAAGAAACTGTTCCGATCTCCCTACGCAGTGCCCAATGGCCTTCAAATGACCGCTGACGGTCTCTGGATCGTCGATCAGATCACCGACCGCGTGATGCTCGTCGAGCGCAACGGCGAGTTGGACTATTACGGCGTGCCCATGATGATTCGCGAAATCCCCAGCGACTCCTCTAACACGAGCGGAATGGCCTGGGGCGAAGACAGCCTTTGGCTGGCAGCCAACGGCTCTGCCGACAAGTGGCGGCCCAAACGGTCGCATGACGCTGGCAAGTCGGCCGGCGAGGTGCTGCGCGTCGATCCCGAAACCGGCAAGACGATTTCCCGCCATCCCCTGCCCAACGGCGGCGGCACCCATGGCATCGAATATGACCACCATGAACCCGGCCACCTCTGGCTGACAACGCTGACAGACCAGACTCTTACCAAGATGCGTATCAGCGACTGGTCCGTCCAGCATATAATCCCTCTGCCATACACGCGCGCCCACGGCGTAGTCCGGGAGGAGGACGGCGTCTGGGTCGTCCATACCGGCCACCGCGTCATCGTCAAACTCAGCCTGACCGACGGCTCCGAACTGGACCGCATCACCGTGCCCGACACCGAACCGGAGCCGCACGGCCTCAGCGCCGATCCCGACAGCCGCTTCATCTACTGCGACGCATCTTCGGGTGCGGTCGTGGCCATCTCTGAGTCATAGTGAAATGCCGTTTTCCTGCCTCCCCGCCTCACTCTACCCTGAAATCAGCCGCGGCGAGCGCACGCTGGCCGGCTGGTTCCGCTTGGCCGCCGAGATCGGCCTGGACGGGGCCGACATCAGCGTGGCCCACCTGGACTCTCTGCAAAGCCCGTATCTGGACGGACTGCGCAGGCAGGCGCAGGACGCAGGCGTAGTCATTGCAGGCATGGTGACCTATACCGACTTTACCCACCCGGACCCGGCCGTGAGGTCGCAGCACCGCCAGGAGCTCCGCAGCTACATCGACGCCGCAGCACAGTTGGGTGTCAGCTTTCTGCGCGTCACCGCCGGACAGAACCACCCCGGCGTCAAACGGCAGGACGGCGTTTCCTGGGCAGCAGAGGGCCTGTCGGAATGGGTCGACGAAGCAAAAGCCGCCGGCGTCACGCTCGTCTATGAGAACCATGCCATCGGCTATGTCTGGACCTATTTCGATTTCTCCCAGACAGCCTCTGTCTTCCTCGAAATCTGCGACAGGACCGCCGGCAGCGGGTTGCAGCTCCTTTTCGACACCGCCAATCTGCTGGCAGTCAACGACGATCCGCTGGCAGTGCTGGACGCCGTATTGCCGCGCGTGGCCGCAGTCCATGTCAGCGACATCAGGCAGGCAGGTTCGTTCGAGCCGGTTCTCATAGGGACCGGCGTTACGCCCCTGAATGCCATCTTCGAACGCTTTCGTAAAGCAGGTTTCGACGGCTGGATCTCTGTAGAAGAGGCCAGCAAGACCGGCGAAGAAGGTTTCCGCCGGGCAATCCCAACAGTCAGAGAACTTTGGCAGATCTGAAGCCTACATTCTGAAAAAGCCTATGTCCCAAAAACGACCCAAAGTACTCTTGGCCTTCAACGACGAAATTCGTTACAACCATGTCGATCCGCAGGATCTGACCCGCCTGGAAGCGTTTGCCGACTGGAACTGGTTTTCCTGCGAAGGCGGCGGCATCTACGACACCAACACCGACCCCCAAGCCGCACTCGATTTCTCGAAAACGCTGCCTGGCCATGACGCCCTTGTCGTCTGTCTGGGCGCGCCCACGGTCACAGCCAGCATGCTGGACGCCGCGCCCACCCTCAAAATCATCGGCGAAATGGAGGGTGATCGCTTCGCCAGCCGCATCGACCTCGACGCCGCCTGGGCGCGCGGCATCCGCACCGTCGACACCACAAACCACTCCTCCTACCCGGTCTCTGAATGGGCGCTGGCCCTGATTCTCATCAGCCTCAAAAACGGCGCCGCACACTTTCGCCGCATGATCGCCGGCCAGACCAGGTTCGACCGTTCTCTCATGGATGGAATGCAGGGCACCCTATGGGGCCGGAGGGTCGGCCTGATCGGCTGCGGACACATGGGCAGGCGCCTCATGAAATTCCTGCGCGCCTTCGAGGCCGAAATCTGGGTCCACGATCCCTACCTGCCGCGGGAGCTGCCCGAGGCACTGGGCTTTCTGCAGACGAGTCTGGAACACGTCCTCTCCTGCGATGTTGTCGTCTGCCTGGTACCCCACACGCTCGCCACCGAAGGGATGCTTGGCGAAGCAGAGTTGGCCCGCCTGCGCCCCGGCGCCGTCTTCGTCAGCGTCTCCCGCGGCAAAGTGACCGACCCGGACGCACTCATCGAAAGGCTGAAACAGGGCGACATCGCCGCCGGCCTCGACGTCTTCAACCCCGAACCGGTACCGCCCGACAGCGAAATCCTCCAGCTGCCCAACGTCTTCCTCAGCCCCCACATCGGCGCCTTCGGCGGCTCCACAGGGTCGCTAGGCTTCTTTTCGTTGATGGTGGATGAACTGGATCGTTTCTTCCATGGACACGAGACCCAGTTCGACCTGACCCCGCGCGTGCAGGCGAACCGCACGGGTGCGGATCCTTAGACTAGAACTTTGAATCCAGCGCGCAGTGCATTTGTGTTGATTCACCATACCTTTAGTGTTTCAAGTATGAACGTATTTCACGACAGCCACACCAGCTAAGCAGACGATGTCGGGAACACGAATGGCGATTAAATCTCTGGACCGACATATCGAGATCACCCCTGGAATAGTAGGTGGCAAACCCCGTATCGCCGGACACCGGATAACGGTGGAAGACATCGTTATCTGGCACGAGCGCATGGGCAAGTGCGCCGACGAGATTGCTGCCGAATACGATCTGTCGCTGTCAGACGTGTACGCGGCACTGGCATATTATTTCGATCATCGCGCCGAAATTGACCAATCGATGGAAGAAAGCGAGGCATTCGTCGAAGAACTGCGCCGGCGAACGCCTTCGAGGCTGCTGGAAAAGCTTCAACTCCGGGCGCAGAACGGAGAAGACTGAATTCTATACCGATGAACTCGTCTCTGATGCCATTGTGAAATGGCTCCCTCAGAGAAAAGTAGACGTATTGACTACTTTGGAACCGGGTGTCCTTGACACTTTCTGAACAGCAGAGGAAGGCAATGAATCTGGAACTCGCAGGTCAGGTCGCCGTCGTAGTCGGCGGCGCCAACGGAATGGGCCGCATGATCGCCAAGACCTTCGCAGCCGAAGGCGCCGGCGTGGCACTGCTCGATCGCGATCCGGTCGTGAGTGACGTGGCCCAGGAAGCTGCCTCCCACGGCGTCGATACATTTTCCGAGGAAGTGGATGTCACCGATTTTGCTGCCTTGCAAGAGTCCGCGACCCGCATCGAAAAGGAGCTCGGACCCGTACGCCACGTTGTCTTCACAGTCGGCATCGATTCGGGCAAAGGCGGCTTCCCCTTCTGGAACCTGGAGCCCTCCGACTGGCCCCGCGTCCATGAAGTCAACGTCCTCGGCGCCGTCAACACCGCCCACGCCTTCTACGAGCCGATGATCGCCCGGCGCAAGGGCACCTTCCTCTTCTTCTCCTCGGTTGCCGGCCAGATCGGCTCCCAGACCGATCCCCCTTACAGCGTCTCCAAGGCCGCAGTGCTCAACTTCATGCAAATTGCCGCCAAGGATTTTGCCCCCTACAATATACGTGCAAACGCAATCTGTCCCGGCATGGTCGACACGCCGCTCCAAAGGCGCATCCATAAGTTCTCGACCGTCGACATGCCTGAGAACGAAAGACCAACCTATGAAGAATGGTGTACCGAGAAGATCGGCCGCCTGGCAGTACTGGGCCGCCTGGTTTCCCAGGAGGAAATCGCCTCCACTGTAGTCTTCCTGGCCTCGGAACACGCCCGCAATATCACCGGCCAGGCCGTTAACGTTGACAGTGGCTGGGTCATGCACTGGTAAGAATCAGGTTTAACCATGGGGTGACGCTATGAGTGAAACGAACGATACCAATCCGAGCCTACCTGATCTGGACGCCGAACACTGGCTCCAGGCCTATGAGCAGATGGTCAAGATTCGCACCTTCGAGGAAACGGCCAACGACCTCTACACCAGCGCCCGCATGCCGGGCATCACCCACCTCTACATCGGCGAGGAAGCAATCGCCGTCGGTGTCTGCGAAGCCCTGCGCCAGGACGACTACATCACCAGTACCCACCGCGGCCACGGCCATTGCCTCGCCAAGGGCGCGGCGCTGGACAAAATGTTCGCCGAGCTCTTGGGCAAGGAAGCCGGCTACTGCCGCGGCAAGGGCGGCTCCATGCATATCGCCGATCAGGAGACAGGCAACCTGGGCGCCAATGGCATCGTCGGCGGCAGCGCAGGCATCGCCACCGGCGCCGGCATGTCCATTAGACTGCGCGGAACCGATCAGGTTTCAGTCTGCTTCTTTGGTGACGGCGCATTGGGTCAGGGACTCTTGTACGAGTCGATGAATATGGCCCAACTCTGGAAGCTGCCCGTAATCTATGTCTGCGAAAACAACCAGTATGGTGAGTACACCCACAACTCCAAGGCCGCAGCCGGCTCCATGGTCGGTCGGGCAATGGGTTTCGGTGTCCACGCGCAGGCTATCGACGGCCAGGACATTCGCACTGTCCATGCCACCGCCCGCCTTGTCATCGACCGCGCACGCAAAGGCGGCGGTCCGGCTTTCCTCGTCTGCAACACCTATCGATTCCGCGGGCACCACGTCGGCGATATCGACCGCCCATACCGCACCCGCGAAGAGGAAGCCGAATGGGCCAAGCGCGACCCGCTGACGCTTCTCGAGGACTGGTTGCTGAAAAGTAAGCAGGCCGAAGAGGATGTCTTGGAGCGAATCAAACAGGAAGTAAAGACAGCCGTTGACGACGCGGTTGCTTTCGCCGAAGAGGCCTCTTTCCCCAGTGAAAGCGAGGTGGACCAGCATGTCTACGCTTGAGAACGGCACACGTCGCAGCCCCGCCATCCACGCGCCAGGTGAGCGCGAGATCACATTCGGGGAAGCCATTCGCGAAGCCATTGCCGAAGAGATGGCCCGCGATCAAAGCATCTTTCTCATTGGTGAAGACGTGGCCGCCGCCGGCTCAGTCTTCAAGGTTCTCGTCGGCCTGTTGGACGAGTTCGGCCCCGAACGCGTCATCGATTCACCCATTTCCGAAGCGGGAATCGCCGGGATCGGCGTGGGCGCGGCCATCACCGGCATGCGGCCTATCGTCGACATCATGTTCGGCGACTTCACGACTCTGGTGATGGACCAACTGATCAATCAGGCCGCCAAGACACATTACATGTCCGGCGGCAAGCTCAAAGTGCCCATGGTCCTGCGGACGACCCTGGGGGCCAGTCGCCGCTCCGCCGCCCAGCACAGCCAGTCCCTGCACGCGCTCTTCAGCCACATTCCGGGTCTGAAGGTTGCCATGCCCGCCACCCCATACGACGCCAAGGGTTTGATGAAAAGCGCCATCCGCGACGACAATCCCGTCGTTATCTTCGAAGACAAGATGCTTTACCAGGAGAAGGGCCCTGTACCTGAAGAGGAGTACACCCTCCCTCTCGGCCAGGCAGATGTAAAACGTACGGGCGAGGATATCACTATCGTTGCCACCAGTTCAATGGTCTATGTCGCCCTCGAAGCGGCAGAAAAGTTGGATTCCATAGGAATCAGTGCCGAACTGATTGATCCCCGCACAACAAATCCCCTTGACACCGAGGCATTGATCCAGTCCGCGCAAAAGACCAGTCGAGCACTCGTCCTTGATGAAGGCTACAGTCAGTACGGCGTCACCGGTGAAATTGCATCAGTCATCGCCGACGGCGCATTTTACTATCTCGATGCCCCGGTAAAGCGCATTGGCGCCATGAACGTACCGGTTCCGTTCTCTCCAGCGATGGAAGACCTGACCATCCCAAACGCTGACTACGTCGTCGAGACGGCCAAATCCCTGTGCGGTTGAGACAGCCCACCGTACCGGTAAATAAAACTGAGGACGCCCAAAAAAGGGGGATTGCATGCCCAAAGAAGTGATAATGCCGGCTCTTGGGATGGCCCAGGACGAGGGTGTCTTGCTGCGTTGGCTCAAAAAAGAAGGCGAGATGGTTACCGCCGGCGAGCCGCTCATGGAGGTGGCCACCGATAAGGTTGACGTGCAGGTTGAAGCGCCCGCCTCCGGCCTCCTGACCGCCGTGACCGCACAGGAAGGCGATGAGATTCCAGTCGGCCAGGTAATCGGACTGATCGCAGCCGAGGGGGAGGAGATTCCCGCAGCCCCCGCATCGCCTGAAGCGGCTGAACCCAAAGAAACGCCCGCAGTGGAAACAGGCCCGGCAGCTCCTCTTCCCTCCAGCCCGGTCGCCGCCCGCATCGCCGCCGAACACGGTGTCGATCTGGCAGACGTCCAGGGCACTGGCGGCCGTATCTCCAAGGAAGACGTCGAGGCTCACATCCGTTCCACCAGTTCCGGCACGCGAGTCCTCGCCTCGCCCAAGGCGAGGCGGCTCGCCCGCGAACGTGGCGTAGACCTGGCCTCACTGGACGGAAGCGGGCCCGGGGGCGCCGTGCTTGCCGCCGATGTCCCCCTGGAAGCGCAGCCGGTACCCGTCGCACCCGCAGTCGCCCAACCTGCGCCGCCGGCAGTCGAAGCCGAAGTGCAGCCCGTCTCCCGTATGTGGCAGATCATGGCCGAACGCCTGACGGGCAGTTGGACTTCCGTGCCCCATTTCTACCTGGTGCGGGAGGTACATGCAGACCAATTGATCAATTGGCGCACGATTCTCAACGCCAACGCCGCGGACGGGGCAGCGATCACATACACGGATCTGCTCACAAAGCTGGCCGCACTCTCACTGGCCCGTTTTCCACGCCTCAACGCCTATTGGGATGACGGCAATATCGTCACCGTCCCGGAGATCAACGTCGGCCTGGCCGTCGCCGTCGAAGACGGGCTGCTCGTGCCCGTGGTTCACAGCGCAGACCGCCTGCGCGTCGAAGAGATCGCCGCCCGCAGGGCCGACCTGGTCGCACGCGCCGGCAGCGGCGGCCTGCAGCCCAACGACTTCGCAGACGGTACCTTTACCATCAGCAATCTGGGCATGTTTGGCGTAGATGCCTTCAACGCCATCGTCAACCCGCCCCAGGCCGCCATTCTGGCCGTGGGCCGCATCGCCGACCGCGTCGTTGCCGTGGATGGGCAGCCTGCCGTGCGCCCCATGATGACCTTGACCCTCTCCTGCGACCACCGCGCTGTCGACGGCGTCCGTGCCGCCCAGTTCTTTGAAGCCCTGGTAGACATGATCGAAGAGCCGCTGCGCGCGCTATAGATTCGCCAGCGACAGAAATACTGCAACTCAGAGCGAGGTAGATGAATGCCGCGCATAAACAGAGCAATCGAGCTGCTGGAGGCCGGACAACCCATCTATTACACGGGTGTACGCGGTGGTCTGACCTACGAAAACGGGACCGCCCACAGGGACACCTGGGCCGACTACCTCATGGTGGAGTTCGAGCACGGCGCCTTCAATCCCGTCGGACTTGGCGAATTCATGCGCGGACTGGCCGATGCCGGCGAGACCCGAAGTGGACACAGGACGCCCACGGTCATCTGTACCTTGCCTACCGATGGAACCGACGAAAATGTGATGCGGGCCAACGCCTGGATGGTCAAACAGGTCCTCGCCCGCGGCGTTCACGGAATCCTGCTTTGCCACGCCGAGACCCCCGGCGCCGTCCGTGTCTTCGTCGAGTCCTCCCGCTATCCCACCCAGTCAATCGGTCTCTCCGACGGCCCCAACGGGTTGACCCAGGGGAGAAGGGGTGCCGGAGGACAGTCCATGGCTGCCGAGATCTGGGGCGTGACGCCTCAGGAATACGTCCGGAAGGCAGACGTCTGGCCGCTGAATCCCGAAGGCGAGATTATGCTCGGCCTCAAGATCGAAAACAAACGCGCCCTGGCCAACGCCGAAGCCAGCGCCGCCGTACCCGGCATCGCCTTTGCCGAGTGGGGACCGGGCGACATGGGCATGAGCCTCGGCCATCCCGACGCCCACGACCCGCCCTACCCGCAAGAGATGAGCGCGGCCCGCACCCGCGTGAAGTCAGCCTGTGATGCGGCCAACGTCTTCTTCCTCAACGGTGTGCGGCCCCATGATGTTGTCGAACGTATCGATGAAGGCGTGATGATCGGTTCGGCAACCGAGGAGGCGGCCCGCATCGGGAGGGAGTATTCCAAGCGTCAGATGCCGTGGTAGAATGAAAAGTGGACTTGGGGCCCTGAATTCTGCAACGTTTCCCGCCTACGCTAGCTACGTAACCAAGGACGTTAAGTCACAATGCACGCACAGCAAAGACAGCGGACGACCCGGATGCTTGACGAAGCCGGCGTCGAACTGGCGCTATTCTCCGATATTGACAGTGTTCGCTGGCTGACAGGCCTGAATCTGACCCCGCCAGCCCTGGTCCTCTTCGAGCGCGGCAACTTCACGCTGCTGGCCGATGAAGGATATGGCGAAGCCTCCATTTTCGGCGACGAAACTGGTTGCGCGTATGTTCCGATTGTCGGCTATACGATTCAACAGCCGATTGACGCTCCCGCCCGGTTGGCCGAAGCACTGCGGGAGCGAGTCGCCGGCGTCAATGGGCTTTCCGGTCAGGTTGGTGCCGAGGAAAAGAGCTTGACTCTGGGCCTGTGGCATGCGCTCCGCGAGGCGTTGCCAGGCGGCGAACCTCTGTCGCTCGAAGGCTGGCTATTGCCGCTGCGTGCGGTCAAAACCGAGGAGGAATTGGCCCGCATCCGCGAGGGCTTCCGCCTGACAACCATCGGCCACGAAGCCGGCCGCAAAGCCGTGCGTCTGGGCCAGCGCGAGATCGACGTCTGGACCGAAGTGCAGACTGCTGTGGAGCGAGAGGCAGGCAAATGGATGCAGATGGGCAATGACTGCATCGTCGGCCATCGACCGGCAAACATGAGCGCCGCACCACTGGATTTTGAAATCATTGCCAACGATTCCTTCATTCTCGATCTGAGCGTCGTAGTTGACGGCTACTGGACCGACAGCTGTGCCACCTACTATGCCGGTCAGCCAACGGCCCAGCAAATTGAACTGCACAATTTCGTTGAGGAAGCCCTTGCCTACGCCGTCTCTCTGATTCGGCCAGGCGAGGTCGCTAAGGAAGTGGACCAAAAAGTACGCAGCTATATGGCTGCCGGCGGTTACGACGTTTATCCCCACCACACTGGCCACGGAATCGGCCTGACCGGCCACGAAGCGCCCCGAATCGTCCCCTACAACCAGGAGCAGTTCCAGGAAGGCAATGTGATCATGCTGGAGCCGGGAATCTATATCCCCGGCGTAACCGCCGTTCGCTTGGAAGACGCCTTTCTGGTCACTGCAGACGGAGCCGAACCACTAAGCCATCACGACAAGAGTCTCCCGTAACGGCTGGCGGGTCCCTGGAACGCCTCGGTATACGGTGCAGCGACTCACGAAATCCATTCGTGAGAAACCGCTGAACCGATGAGATACCCGGCGTCATAGGGCTACCGTTCTGGTCTCGCCTCGTCGTCGATTTGTCGACCCCCTGGAAAAGCCTCGAAGCGATACCGATTTTAGGGACGGAAATCCTGTCTCTCAAATCCGTTCATCCGACTCTCGCAGCAACCCAGCGGGTGGGAAAAGCGGAGTGAGACTATCAAGAGGAGAAAATGCCTGATAGGGTATCTGTAGGTCAATCTTCACACATCGTGACAAGGTTCCAGGGAAAGGAACGGGTCCTGGTTCCGCTGGTTGCTGTGGCAATTGTGATCGCCTTGACCGCAGTTGTCGTCCTGATGCGACTCTATCGCATCTCCGACTTTCCGCCTGGCATCATCAATGACGAAGGGGCGAATGGCGTCGATGCCCTGCAGGTCTTGCAGGGACATCACAATGTATTCTTTGCCGAAAAGGCGAGCGG
Source organism: Caldilineaceae bacterium (assembly GCA_026708085.1). Classification (GTDB taxonomy): domain Bacteria; phylum Chloroflexota; class Anaerolineae; order Caldilineales; family Caldilineaceae; genus Bin5. The sequence goes on along the minus strand of JAPOVP010000156.1, from coordinate 36,878 downwards.
CCGCGAGGCGCTGGCCATCTACGCTACTGCCCTCGCCACGCACTTTCTGGGTCCTTCCCTACTGGCCTTTCATCTGCCCCCGGCATTGGCCAGTGCAGGGGCAGTATTCGCCGTATTCTGGCTCGGCCTGCTCCTGTTTGGCAGAGATGAACTGAGCGGCCAGCTCAGGCCCTGGCGGGGACTTACCGTGGCAGGCGTTGCCGCAGGACTGATGGCAGCTTCCATCGGCCAGACATTCCTTGCGCGTGGGGGATTCAGAGCCAATTTTCTGCCACTGATTCTTGCTCTATGCCTGGCTCTGCTCTGGCGGTCATGGGGCCATTCAGGCAGGCGCAATGCCTCCTGGTGGGGGCTTGCGCTGGCAGGGGCAAGTGCAGGCCTCTTGCTATACACCTATATCCCGGCCCGCTTTGCTCCCTTTCTGTTTCTCTTATTCGGGCTAAGTTTCCTCATTCCCTTTGGATCTGTCGCTAAGGCCAGGGCCAGGGCTGACTGGCCCAAGGCAGTGGTCTTCGTCGCCGCTGCCGGCCTCGTAGCAGCCCCGATCTTGGTCTACTTTATCCTCAATCCCGGAGATTTCTTTTTCCGCAGTAGAGAAATCTCGCTCTCACTCGATAGTCAACGCACCCTGTTGGTTGCGTTCCTGAACAACGTACTGGAATATCTCCTGATCTTCGGCGCTAGAGGTGACCGGAACTGGGAGTACAATTTCGCTGGCAAACCCTTATTGAATACTTGGGAGGCCCTCTTTTTCTGGGCGGGTGTTGCCATGTCACTTTGGCGCTGGCGGCGGCGTCCTGCCTACCGCCTCCTCTTACTCTGGCTTGCCGTGATGCTGATGCCTGCAATGCTGGCCTTTAGCAGAGGCCAGGGTCCCAACTCATTGCGAATAATAGGGGCGGCGCCGGCTGCTTATCTTCTTGTTGGCGTTGGCGTTTGGGAAACGGCCCTCCTTTTGAAGGGTCGTATCGCCCTCAAAAATGCGGCCAGCGCCGCCGCTGCAGTCGGGCTTCTGGTTACCGGTTTCATTCTTGTTCAGGGATTGATTGCCTACCGCACCTATTTCTATGAATGGGTGGGCACGCCCCAATACTACGCTGCGGCCGACGCCGAAATAGCCGAAGCAGCCCAGGTTCTGAACATGCAACCATCTGACGCCACGTCGGTCTTTCTAATTCCCTATCACCTTTCCAATGGTCACTACGGCTTCGACTACCTCTACCAGGGCGAGGCGCCTGCGCACGTCATTCACTCGACCATGACGCACCTCCCCCAGAAGATCGAATCTATCCTTGAGGCCAACGATGAGGTCTCCAGCGTAAAGGTTGTCGACTGGAATAACGAGTTGGGATGGATTGGTGGAGGCGAAGAGTATACTGTGGCTCTTCTCGAGAAATATGGAACATATCTCGGAAGCGAACAACACTCCTATTTTCAAGTTCACACATTCTCCGACATCTCCCTCGATCGTTCGTGGACCTTCTATGAGAGTCTGGGGCCGCCCTCTGTAGACTATGACGGAGGAATATCTCTTCTGGGAATCGCTCTGGGAAAGGGAAACACGCAACTTTCCACGCAGCAACAGATCAATCTGGGACCGGAACGCACTTTCTGGATCGCCAAGCAGTGGCAGACCGCCCCTGGTCTGGACAAAGAATATGCGGTATCCCTTCGTCTTCACGATTCTGAGGGTGGTGGAGTCTACCAGAGGGACATCGTCCTCCTCAACCCCAACTATTCCCGTACAAGCAACTGGACCCCGGAACAGCCGGTCGAAACTCTCTACCACATGGAGATTCCTTCCAACCTGGAGCCTGGCGAATACGAGCTTCGCCTGATCGTCTATGATTATGAATCTCTCAAACCCACTGTTGAACTCGGTGTTTGGGAACCAGAAGCTGTCATCGCAAACCTGCAGGTCTCGAAAGACCGCTGATCAAACTACACGGCCTTGGCGCATTAGCCTCAACCTGGCCGCCTGCCAAAAGGTCTATCTGAAGAAAACGAGTTCGTCGCTGGAAAAATGTGCGAAGCGCGGTCGCGCGGGTCCAATCTCAATTGAGTTGCCCACCGACTAGGAGGTGCCCCCGTTCGACTCAAGCTGGCAACCGCGGGGATTCTTATCGTTCTTGCCTTCACAGTTTCAATACTGCGTCTGCATCGACTCTCAGAACTACCGCCCGGAGTCGATCTCGGAGAAGGTGCAAATGGCCTGGATGCTCTAAGAGTACTTCGGGGAGAGCATTCCGTCTTTTTTCCTGAAAAGTTGGCTGGCCGTGAAGGCTTGATAGTCTATGCGATTGCCCTTGCTTTCGCCATTCTGGGAAAAACGGAATTCGCATTCCGCCTGCCATCGGCCTTGGCTAGTGCGGGCACAGTATTTGCCGTCTTCTGGCTGGGCCAGATTCTCTTTGGGCAAGATCGAGAAGATGGCACGGACACTCATTGGCGTGGCTTGGCAATTGGGGGTGTCGGCGCTGGCCTCTTGGCAGTGTCTGTGGGCCAGACTATCATGGGGAGGATGGCCTTTAGAACCACCCTCCTTCCTTTCCTCTTGTGCCTGTGCCTGGCGACCCTCTGGATGGGGTGGAGGCAACGAAGCTGGTGGCACATTGTGCTGGCAGCTGTTTTTGCCGGCCTGTTGCCTTACACCTACATTCCTGCGCGGCTCGCTCCGGTCCTTTTCCTGTTCTTTGGTCTGAGCTTTGTGAGGCCATTTGGTTCATTCTCCTGGACAAGCCTTCGTCTGGAACTCCCGAGGGTCTGTGTCTTCACTGCGATAACCGGCCTCGTAGCGGCGCCACTCCTCATTTACTTTGCGTTGCATCCCGAGACGTTTATGGCTCGAGGCCACGAGGTCTCGGTATTCAATCCAAGCCGAAGTCAAGGAGGTCCCCTGACTACCTTCCTCGTGAATTCGTGGGATCATATTCTCGCCTTCGGTTTTCGCGGCGACCCAACCTGGCGAAACAACGTTGCCGGCAATCCGATGCTGAACCTGGTAGAGACGATATTTTTCTGGCTGGGCGTATACATGGCAATGTGGCGGTGGAAACACCGTCCTGCCTATCGCCTGGTTCTTCTCTGGCTGGCCATTATGATCCTCCCGGCCCTGCTGGCGAGTCATGCCGCCCCAAATACGATGCGTATGATTGGGGCTGCGCCGGCCGTTTATCTGCTCATTGGCATCGGCATGTGGGAAGCATACTATTTCTTGCGAACACGGTATTCCAAGCGCGTTTCGCACACGGTTTCGGTGCTAGGGTGGGCTTGTGTCAGTGCCCTAATCGTGGTGCAGGGTGCGACAACCTTCCATACCTATTTTCAAACATGGGCGGGAGCACCCGAAGTCTATGAGGCACATCAAGTTGAGTGGGCGGTCCTTGCTCAGACGTTGAATGAGCAGCGACCCGCCGGCGATGAGGTTTATCTGCTCCCCTACCGACTCAAGGAACATTTCGGCTTCGACTTCCTTTACAAAGGCGATGCGCCCGCCCATGTGATTCGTTCGTCACCGCCACAACACGTCGGAAAACAAATAGAATCCGTCCTGGCCTCGACTGAGAGATTCTCCACAGTCAAGATTGTGGATTGGAAGGATCACATAGTCTGGTCACTGGAAGGAGATAGCACACTTGAAACTCTAATTGGCAAGTTTGGACACTACGTGGGAACGCAGGAGTTTCCTGACTTTCAAGTCCATACCTACACGGACATTGAACAGGTTCGCTCGTGGAAATTTTACGACTATCTGGAGCCGCTGACCATTCACTACGACGGGGGTATTTCTCTCCTTGGACTCGCGTGGGGGCAGGGCTCAGCGCAAGCATCATCCCAAGACCACCTTGACCTGAGCCAGGATCGATCATGGTGGATGGCTATGCAATGGCGGACTGCACCGGACCTGTCCACTGTATATTCGATTTCTTTGCGTCTACATGATTCTGAAGGCAAAATTGTCTACCAAAATGATGCCGTTCTTGAAGATGCGACGCCCTTGCCTACTAATAGGTGGCGGGCAGACGAGCCGGTCGATACACTGCAGTTCCTTGAATTTCCACTTGACCTCTTGCCCGGCGAATACGAGTTGCGTCTGGTCGTCTATGATTTCGAATCGATGAAACCAACGGTCGAACTCGGCGTCTGGGAGCCTGAGACGGTCCTGACTAGCCTTAAGCTATCCGACATCCAGTGAAAGGGAGCACTCTACAGGCTCCGCAACCAAATCATGGAGGGCTGCCCGTCGTCGGCAAATTAGAGCAAGAAACTCGTGAACCAGTCTGAATTGAAATACATAAACCGCGCAATCGATACACAGGGTTAACAAGATGGCAGGCGACGGACGCCTTCACTTGACGCTTCTCACCATAGGGATCTTGATCTTGCTTGCATCCTTGGCCCTGACATTGCGCCTGCATCGCCTGACGGAACTTCCCCCAGGCTTGCATCATGATGAAGGAACGCATGGTGTAAACGCATTGCAGGTGATGAAAGGAGAGCATGCCCCGTTCTTCCCCGAGAACAACGGCCGCGAGGGCATGATCGTATACGCGGTTGCCTTGGCGACTTCCTTCTTGGGCAGGACTGTACTGGCAGTGCGACTTCCTACAGCACTAATCAGCGCGGGCACCGTTTTTGTTCTCTTCTGGCTGGGCTGGGTTCTGTTCGGGCGGGACGAACATAGCGGAAGGTCTACGCCTTGGCGCGGTCTCCTGATCGGCGGAGTGGGCGCGGGTCTGCTGGCAGTTTCCCTCGGGCAAACAGTCATCGGGCGAACAGCCCTCAGAGGCAGCTTCCTCCCATTCATTCTCAGCCTGAGCTTGGCCCTGCTCTGGTGGGCGTGGTCGCACGATGAGCGGTCCTTCTCTTCAAACGACAAGTCAACTGGACAGTCTTCAGCTGGGCACAGTGTAAGGGCTGCAGCGTCTGGAAACTGGTGGCGAATCGCGCTGGCAGGTATGTGTACCGGTCTGCTGCCTTATACATACATTACAGCACGGTTCACCCCCTTTCTCTTCCTCCTGTTCGGCCTGAGTTTTCTGTTTCCCCGAATCAGAACTGTTGAGAACTTGAAAGAAGGAGATGAGAGTTCTCCTCCGCATCGCCTTTATCGCAACGCCTTGCCCCCTAAGTCTGAATGGCAGAAGGCGGGTATCTTCGTTATTTTCGCAGGTCTGGTTGCTGCGCCGATCCTCCTTCACTTTGCCCGGAACCCCGATCATTTCTTTCTTCGCAGCGCGCAGACTTGGGTCTTCGATTCCGAACGCAACCTAGGCAACCCACTGGGCACGTTCCTGAGCAATCTCTGGGGATATGTGCTCGCTTTTGGCTTCCGGGGCGACCTTCTCTGGCGGCACAACCTCGTGGGAAAGCCCGTGTTGAACCTCTGGCAAGCGCTCTTCTTCTGGCTTGGAGTGGGGGCGGCAGCTTGGCAATGGAGGAAGCGGCCTGCCTATCGCTTACTCTTGCTCTGGCTTGCATTGCTGATTCTGCCGGCTGTGCTTGCGCGAGAGGTTACATCCGTCCCTCCCAATACCATTCGTATGATTGGCGCGATACCGGCCATCTACCTGCTCGTAGCCGTTGGTATCTGGGAAGCCTATCTGTTCGCTAGGCACCGGTTTTTCCACCTGACCGACGCCAGGGCTGGCACTGTTTTCGCAGTTCTGGCCGGCGTTGTCATCCTGGTTCAGGGCGTTATCACCTATCGCGACTATTTCCACAAATGGGCATCCGCGCCCGAGATTCACAGAGCCTACGGGTCAGGGTGGACTGACCTCATACAAGTGGTGAATGACCAGCCATCCGACGGAACTACTCTGTTTCTGGTCCCAGGATACAGGTGGCAATTCAGTTTCGAATATCTGTATCAAGGTGACGTGCCGGTTCATCTCGTTCACACGGCCATGCCCGACTTCGCTCACCAAATCGAGTCTGCTCTGACGACCTCTGAGCCCCCTTCCGAAGTAAGGGTGGTCGACTGGAGTAACGATGTGATCTGGACCGGGGATGAAGATCAGCGTCTCGCAGTTCTCTTTGACAAATACGCCAGACTCTTGGGCACGGAGCACTTTACCGACTTTCGGATCAAGACCTACGCCGGACTCTCCCTGGACCGGCCCTGGAAACTGTATGAATCCCTGGATCCGCTGACCGTCAACTACGATGGCGGCATTGCCCTCACGGGGCTGGCCGCTGGCCAGGGCCAAAAGCAACAATCGACAGAGCCCCAACTCATCGTGAAAGCAGGCAGTCACCTTTGGCTGGCCCTGCAGTGGGAGACCGCGCCGGCACTGGAGTTCGATTATGCCATTTCACTCCGGCTCCACGACGCTGAGAACAACGGCGTTTTTCAGAAAGACTTTGTACTATGGAGGCCGGATCATTCTTCCACCGGAGGAGGAGGGCAATCCGAACCCTTTGACTCGCTTCACCTTGTTGAATTTCCAGCAGACCTGCCTTCTGGTGACTACGAGTTGCGCATAGTCGTATACGATACTGAATCCCTTAAGCCAACCGTCGAGCTGGGAGTTTGGGAGGCTGAGACGACGATAGCCCATCTGCAGTACAGTGATTCCCAGTGAACAGCTGAACTCCTTCTACTCTACACTGATGAATTGCTATGAACACGTTCAACCCGTTTTCTCTATGGTGAGTGACTGAGATATATTTGATTGGACCACAGCCAACACCGCGCCGCCAGTGAAGCTCCGACACTCTTCTATCTCGACAATCTCGATTCCCCCTTTCTTGTGGAGTCTGATCACCTACCGTACGTTTCCATGACTCTTGCTTGCAGGAACTGAATTCGAGGAAGAAAAGGATGAAGTCACTACTGGCTACTTACCTGAGAGTGCTGGCTGTGGCTCTCTATGTTCAATACATCAGTTCCCAATTCTACGATCCAGCTGGCGAAGGTCTTGCTGTGACCGTCTACCGGGTCCTGGATCCATTGCTTGTGCTGGGCCTTGTCGTCGTCGTCTTCTATGCTTACCATCGTAAGCGAGCGGTAGACAGCGGCCCTGATGACGGCGTCACAAGGGAGTACCTGGAGGCCAACGGAGTTTTCTACTCAGGAATCGCCCTTTTCGTGGGCATGCTTTGGAACTATATTGGATTTCAGTTCTCGAACCCTGCAAACTCCTACGCCTGGCTGTGGACCTTAGTTGACATAACGCTGCCGCTTCTGTTCTACGCTTCCAGCGTGCAACTCCTTAAGACAAAAGAGTAGCCGCTCTCAACATTCAACTGTGTGATCCGAACATAACGTAGGAAAGCGAATTACAAGCAACAACACCTGCAAAGGAAACCAAATGGACAAGATCCCTCTTGCTATCGTCGGTTGTGGCGGCATGGGCCATCGCCACCTGTACGGCTTGGCCGAACTGCACAATGCAGGGCTTTCACCCTTCGAATTGGTAGGCGCCTGCGACCCCGTCCGCGCAAACGCAGAGTCGCTGGCCGACGACGCCGAAGAACGTCTGGGCGTGCGCCCACAGGTTGTCGAATCTTTGGAGGAGCTCGAAGCTCTGGGCGTAGCGGCTGTGGATATTACGACAACACCCCGCTACCATCATACGGTCGCCGAAGAAGCGTTGGAACGCGGCTGGCACGCCATGATAGAGAAGCCGGTCGGTCTGACCGTACGCGCCGGCAATCGCATCCGCAAGGCAGCCGAAAAGAGCGGCACCATCGTTAGCGTGGCCGAAAACTACCGCCGCGATCCCATGAATCGCCTCGGAAAAGCGCTCCTGGATGTCGGCGTCATCGGGTCGCCGCGCCTCATGATACATAACACGATGGGCGGTGGCAGCCACATGACCATCTCCGTCTGGCGGCACCAGAAAAACGAAAGCGGCGTCCTCTTGGACGTGGGCGTCCACTTCGCTGACATCCTTGAGTTCTACCTCGGCCCGGTCAGTACGGTCTATGCCCAGTCCCGCCTCCACGAACCGATACGTTACAACCCGGCCGCTGGACCAGAAGGCCGTTCTACCAGTAATCCCTCTGGCGTATACGGTAAGTGGCAAAAGGAGATGCCCGCACAGTTTGAAGCCACCGCCGAAGATGCCTCATACGCCACAATACTCTTCGAGAACGGCGCCGTCTGCCAGTTCATTGAAGACCACGCCGCTCACGGCCAGGGCGTGTGGACGCGCCAGATCCACGGCTCTGCCGGTTCGCTCGAGCTGCCTCCCGACAGATCCGGGCAGCTCATCACGCTGCACAAAGACGGCGAGTCGATCTGTGACGCAAGCCTCCTGGATCTTGTGCCAGACTTCCATCTGGAACCCATCACAGCTGCGCTCTTCGGCGGCGACCGCCTCTGGGGCTATGAATTCCCCTTTCCCGTGACCGACCGCAAACTGCTTGCCGTCGAATACGGCGAACTGGGCCTCGCAATCGAGGACGGCGGCAGTATCGAAGTTGACCCTACTCAGGGGACGCGTTCGGTTGCCTTATCTTACGCGATGCTGGAATCAAGTGTGGCGGGTAGAGCGCTGTCCTTGGAAGATGTACTTGCCGAGAAGGCAGATGCTTACCAACTGGAGATCGACGAGGAATTAGGACTGGCCTAGAGGGGTCGGCTGATCCAATTATAGCAATTCAAGCAACAACGATGGTTGGCGCTGCGTGCAATGTACGCAACTGCACGCAGTGTCGTGAATAAACGTCAGGGCCGAACTCACGACGGTTTCATCATCCTACAGCGCCGGAATCACCTCATTCTTCAACAGCTCCATCGACCGCAGCCAGCGCGGCTTGTCATCCCAGTCATGCCCAATTGCCAGCAGTGTTCCAAAGCCTCCCGTTAGCTCCTGAATCTCCTGCAAACGGCGAATGCACTCGTCTACGTCACCGACAATAGCCAGTCGCCGCACCGCGTACTTTGCTGTAACTTCCTCGTCCGGCATGTCCGGGTCCTCTTTCCACCCGTCGAGGCGCCCGGGCCCGATCAAATCGATCAGATAGGCGAAAGAGCGTCCGAAGGCGCTGTTAAGAGCAAAATCGAACGCCTCCTCGTTCGAGTCGCCAACGAAGATGTTGCGCGCTATCCGCCAGATACTCCGATCGGGCACCTCTCGTCCGGCTTCACGCGCGCCGGCGCAAAAGGTTTCCCAGTGCTCAGCCAGTGTCGCCATTGGAACAAGGTTCGTGCTCACGGGGAAAAACCCGCGCTGCCCCGCCATACGCGCAGCCATCGATGTGCCCTTAAGCACAGCCATCGCCACGGGAGGATGCGGCTTCTGGTAGGGTCGCAGAATCTCGCCCAATCCAATGTCCGGGCGGGTCTCATCGATATGGATATGCCAGTAGTCGCCCTTAAAGTCGAAAGGCGCGTCTGTCGTCCACAACTTCAGAACCATGTTGATGCTTTCGACCGTCATCAGGCCCAACGTCCGGGGGTCCGCTGGCAGGTTGAACAGGCTGAGGTCCGTGGGAATGCCGGTTTGGCCAAAACCGCACATAAGTCGGCCGCGCGAAAGGTGGTCCAGCATCGAGAGGCGGACCGCCACATTGACCGGGTGATGGAAAGGTGCGATCGTCACGCCCGTTCCAAACTTGATTGTGCTGGTTCTGGCCATGGCATTCGCAATAAAGACGTCGTTCGAGGGCATCGGCTCCCATTTGACCGAGTGATGCTGCCCAATCCAGGCCTCGGAGTACCCAAGCGCCTCGGCCCGCACGATCAACTCCAGGTCCTCTTCAAGACTCTGCGTAAAGTCCTTCTCAGGCGGATGAACGGGCATCAGGAAGTAGCCGAGTTCCATGGGCTTTTCTCCAATTCAGTGAGACCAAGAAAGTTGAAATGGTTCGTTAGAAGTACTAGGTATACGCTCCCACGTATTCCTGCTTACCCCGGTTCAAACAGTGACCTTATCCAGCCATGCATCGTCGATCTCTAGACCAAATCCGGGTGCATCGCTCGGCCGCAAGTAGCCGTCCTCAATGACAGCAGTGCCCGGCAACTTGACCATTTCCGCCAACGGTACACCCGGCGCCGAAACGCCCTCCGAACGTTCTCCCCATGTGACCGCCGGCATCGCCATCGATAGGTGCTGGCCAAAGGGGTAGTTCATCCCGCCGTGAGCAATGACGGAAATGTTGTTCGCCTGCGCTAGGTGGCATATCTTGGCGGCCGCTGTAATGCCGCCGCACCAGAGCACGTCCGGCTGGAAAATGTCCACGAGACGCTTGCCCGCAGCGTGGGCGAAGGGCGCCAGGTTGTACCAGTGCTCGCCGGTAGCCAGGGTCTGCCAAGGCAATCGCTGCCGGATCGACTCGTAGCCCAGGAGATCTTCCGGCTGGATATAGTCCTCCAGCCATTTGAGGTTGTAGGGCCGCATCCGCTCGGCCACACGCACAGTGTATTCGGGATCATATGCTGTCCAGCCATCCAACATCAACTCCACTTCGTCGCCAATGGTTTCCCGTGTGCCTGCAACCAGTTCCTCTAACCTGTTGAGACCCTCCAGCCCCTGTTCAGGACCCCAGGGGCTGAACAGCTTTGTGGCCTTGAATCCCAGCTCCATGTACCACGCCTGGTCGAAACCGGATGCATAACAGAAGATCTTCTCCTTCTGCGGTCCTCCCAGTAACTCATACACCGGCAGCCCCAGCAATTTTCCCTTGAGGTCCCAGAGTGCCACGTCAAGCGCGCTGATCGCGTAACTGGTCATGCTGGTAGGGCTGAAAGCGGTCGACAGCCGCACCATCATATCCCACAGTTTCTCAGTCGCCATCGCGTTCTCACCGACCAGATTAGGACCGAAATGCTCGTTGATCAAACTCTTCACGACCGGTCCGTAGAGGGAGATACCGAAGCCTTGCGTGCCGTCCTCAGCTGTAACCAGCACGGCCGGCCGTTTCCAGGGGGCCATCGAAACGTGCCCCTCGCCATTGGGAAAACGGGGATAGCGTGCCATGGGACGGTTCATATGAACTGTCTCTGCCCGGCTTGGCGTACGCGGCTTCGTCTGCAGCCGCGCCTCGGCCGCGATCTCAAATGCACGGATTTCTTTGATTTTCATGAGTGCCTCAGTATCTGTGAAGGAAGGTCCTGCAGAAAGACCCGCAAAAGGAGCGGCTGAACTCAACCCTTCAGGTCGGTAACCGTGATGCCCTTAAGAAATGCGTTCTGAGAAAAGAAAAACAGGATAAGGCAAGGGAGAATTATGATGAGAGCAGCGGCCATGTACAGGTGCCACGGCGTACCCCTGTACGCGACATTGAAGTTCGCTAGGAACAGTGTCAACGTGAAGTTTTCCGGCGTCGACAGAATGATAAGCGGACCCAGAAAGTCATTCCAAAAGAAAACAAAGGCAAAAACGGCGACAGCCGCCAGGGCAGGCTTGGAAAGAGGCAGAATGATCCGGATAAAAATGTGCCACCGCGACGCGCCGTCTAGATAGGCCGCTTCGTCATACTCTCTCGGTATTGTCATGAAAAACTGGCGCAGCAGAAAAATGTTCCACGCCGATCCGAACCAATGGGGAATCATCAGCGGCCACAGTGTGTCCAGCCAGTTCAAATACCGCCAAATGATGAACTGGGGCACCATCACGACTGCAAAGGGGATCATGAGCGTACTGAGAATTCCCATAAAAATGATGTTCTTGCCCGGAAATTCCAGGCGGGCAAAAGCATACGCCACCAGCGCACTGGAGAAAATCGTCGAGACTACACCGTTCACTGTAACGATTGCCGTGTTGAGCGCATAGTTGTAAACAGGAGGGTCCGTCTCGTACTGGATCGTGAAGGCCGTCAGGAAATTCGACCACATTACCGGCTTTGGAATCCAGGTGGGCGGCAAGGTAAAGACCTGGTTGGGAGGCTTAAGCGCCGTATTTACCATCCAGTAAAACGGCAAAAGAAACAGAAATGCCGAGAAGATCAGAAGAGAATAGATTACGATCAGCCGGACCAGCCCGGTTTGAAATCGGTTGCCAAGCAGCAGCGTGCGCAATCTGCTGGGCTGCGTATAGACCCCGCCTTGCAGCCCTTCACCTGTCGGAACCGCTTCGTTGCCAACGACCACTCTCGTAACTCCCGGCGGGTTACCGCGCCCCACCCTCGTAATACACCCAGCGGCCCGCAAGGCCGAACTGGAAGACTGTCAGCCCAAAGATAAGCAGGAACATTATCCATGCCATCGCGGAGGCGTAGCCCATCTTTAGGTAATGGAAGGCGTTTTGATAAAGGTGGAGGCCCAGAAACAGCGTTGCATTGTCTGGTCCGCCTCCCGTCATCACATACGGTTCTGCAAAGGTCTGCACCGCAGCGATGATCCCCATGACTACGTTGAAAAAGATGGCCGGCGACAACATCGGCAGCGTGATCGAGAGGAACTTAGAGCCTTCCCCGGCGCCGTCTATGTCTGCCGCTTCATACAGTTGCTGCGGCATCCCTTGCAACGCTGCCAGATAGATAACCATCGGGATGCCTATGTTCCAAAGGCTTTTGACGACTAAAGATCCCAGGACCAACTCCTTGTCGAAGAGCCAGTTTCGCCCCTCGATTCCCATCAGCGCCAGGCCATTGTTTACGATTCCCAGTTCAACATGATACATCCACACCCAAATGACCGAACCGGCCACACCGCTGACCACTGCTGGCAAATAGAACGCCGAACGCCAGTATCCCAGAAACCAAATCCGCTGATTGAGCAGCAACGCCAGTACCAGGGCCAATACCTGGCCAATAGGAACCGAAATGAGCACAAACTTGAAAGTCACCCAGATTGAAGTGCGGAACAGTTCATCCGTGGTGACCATGTTGATGTAATGGGTCAGCCCGTAAAACCTGGGCGGCGCGATCATCTTCCAGCGGAAGAAACTCAGTACAAAAGATGCCACGATGGGGCCGCCAACGAACAGGATGAAGCCAATTACCCACGGCAAAATGAAGGCGTACGCAACCATGGCATCGCGAAAACGCCTGCTTTTCCAAAAGCTACCTTGGGGTGTTATGACAGTCGTTGCCACGTGTATCTGCCCCATTGACTCATTTGGGAACGGACCGCCATCCGCGCGCCCTCTTGGCAGTTCAGTCTCGGTGCAACCTCTTAGGCCGCGAAGACCACGGGGCCTCTGCGATTTGACTCGGCCTCCGTGGACCTTCGCGGTTTCTTCGATTTTGGAGACTCGGCTTAGATGTCCGAGATTACAGCCGTCACCTTTGGCGAAATCTCGGGGAAGATGTCAGCGGCTTTTGCATCACCCGAGTAAATTCTTTCCAGCGCGTCGCCGATCAGCTTCAGTGCCTCACCCTCATTGGCCGGTCCAGGCAAAATGTGACCATAGGTCAACGCGTCGGGTATCACATCCCAGTCCACCTCGAAATCTACCTCCGCGACCCATGGGAAGGGTTCGATCTCGTTGGATGAGCGGCGCGTGCCGGGGAAGTTCGCGTTCGAAGCGTAGTTGTAGATGCCCTGCGTGCTGGTATTGTAGTTGAGCCAGGTCCAGGCCAAATCCTTATGCTCGGAAGTTGTGGCAATGTTGTTGAACGCACCGTGCGTGATCGTATCGCGGCGGGCCTGGCTCGGTTCGGCGACTACGTTAAAGCGGAAGCCGGCGTCAACAAGACTGCCCGTGATCCAGGAACCCATCCGTTGCATCCCAATCTTACCTGCTGCCAGAAGCTCTGCCGCCGCACCGGCGCCGCCGATGCCAATAATCTGCGACGGTGAGGGCATCACGTTTCCGTCAAGCAGCATGTCCGCCCAGAACTGAATCGCCTGAATCGTCTCCTCTTTGTCAAGCCTGCTCTCGAGAAAATCCTCGCTGTAAAAGCTGCCGTCATTCTGCCAGGTTTGCTTGACGCTGTACATGTGCCAGCCAACCGGAATCGTCTCCGAGCCCCAGATCTTATTGTCGGGATCACTGATTGCCCGGGCCTTCTCTTCAAAGTCCGTCCAGGTAAAGCTGTCCTTGTTCGGATATTCGACACCCGCTTCGTCGAATAAATCCGCATTGTAGAATGTCACGTGGGGCGCAGCCGCGTCGGGAACACCGTAGCGCTTTCCTTCCACGACTGGATAGTTCCACCAGTTTTCATAAAAGTCTTCGGCATCGAAACCGGGCTCGCCATCCACATATGGCTGAACGTCGATAAACTGATTGTTTCGCCCCATGTCGAGCGCCATCGCCTCCCAGCTGCGAACAACGTCGGGCAGTGTGCCGGCTGCCGCCAGCGCCGGAATCTTGGCATGAAATTCGCCTATCTGCTCAACGCTGACCACGATGTTGGGATGCTCTTCATGAAATGATTCTAACGTTGTCGCAACGCCCGCGGCCGGATCATGACGACCGTATCGGATCGTAACCGGCTCCGCCATCGCTCCTCCGCCCATTCCGCCGTCGTCTGCGGGTGCGGCAACGGGCGCGCAAGCTGCCAATACAGCCGTGCCGGTAATCGTCCCACTTAACTTGAGAAAAGTTCGTCTGGACAGGGCCTCTCTCTGTGTCATTGTTGGGCATCTCCTCTGTGAATTCGATTCTGACTACCTGTGAAGTTCATCTGTCGGGGCTTCAGCTAATCCTAAGGAAATCGGACATATTGTCAATTTTTTCACATGCTCAACCACTGTATTCTGTCACGAAGGCGTTGGCATCAGGCATTCGAGAAACTTACTGCAAGCAATTGCTCTTTTTCAGGGTCGATTAACTACCCGACTATCGCCATCCCTTTGTGAGTAAACGCACTTGGATGGCAAAAGAGTGCGGCCTGCCAAATATGCTCGCCTGGGCACCCTCAGGCTGAGAAACAATATGAAAGCTGGGAGGTTCTTGCTGAATGAGGCCGAGCGAGAGGCAGAGAAGCAGGAGAGTAGCTGGAAGAAAGTAGGCCATCACCTACCACGGTGTAATAACCTGTCACGCGGTGAGCCACAATATAGGCTCGGCGACGTATTCGCGTACAGTGTTAAGGAAACGCGCCGCCGGCGCCCCATCCACGACGCGATGGTCAAATGTCAGGCTGAGTGCAACCATCTGACGCGGAACGACCTCCCCTTCGTGTACGGCCGGCTTGCAGACAATGCGCCCGATGCCAAGAATGGCGGATTGTGGCAAATTGATGATAGGCGTGAAGGCGTCAATGCCGTACATTCCCAGATTCGTAATCGTGAACGTCCCGCCCTGCATCGCCTCATGACTCAAGCGTTCCTGTTGCGCGCCCTCGATCAAGCTGGCAGTCTCGCCTGCGATTGCGCGCAACGACTTCGCCGGTACGTCGCTCAGCACCGGCGCCAGCAGTCCCCGCTCTGTCTCCACTGCAAAACCGATGTGAATTGCTCCGTGAAGAATCAGACCCTCTTCGCCCCAGCTGGAATTGAGCGTTGGATGCTCCTGCAACGCGGCAGCAGTTAACTTGATATAGATGTCGTTGTAACTGGGTACGGCCAGCCCGCGTCGAACATAGCTTGACTTCAGCTGTTCACGCAACGCCACCAGCTCAGAGGCATCGGCCTCTGTGGTCAGCGTGACAGGCGCAGTGGTGTGCGCGCTCTCTGCCATGCGTAGGGCCGTAATATGCCGGATGCGGCTGTGTGGCACTAACTGAGCTTCAGCCACCTCTGCAGGCACCTGTCGACGTCGTGACGCAATAGCAGACTCGACGTCCTCCCGTTGAATCCTGCCACCCGGTCTGATCGCCGCCAACTCTTCCAGAGTAAGGCCGGCTTCCTCCGCCATGCGTCGCGCCACCGGCGACATGTCCACCCCAACCGGGGAAACCATCGTCTCCGCCGCCGCTCGCACATCCCGCTCGACGATTCGGCCCGTGCGGCCGCTCCCTGTGAGCAGGGTCCAATCCACCCCCAGCTCGCCGGCTACTCGCCGCGCCCGTGGGCTGATGGTTGGATTGCCTCGCCCGTCCGCGTCAACCGTTGGCGTCGCCGATGGCCTCTGGAATGCAGGCTCTGCCGAAGCTGACGGACTCGCTGTGCTGGCCTGCCCTTCGCGCCCTCCCGACCGGGGCGACTGGCTGCCCCCCGCAGGCATCGATTCCCCGGCCTGTAAAATATAGGCGAGCAGTGCACCGACGGGAATAACATCGCCTGCAGCGGGGGCACCTTGGGGAAGTCGCAGGATTCCGCCCTCGAACACCTCGACCTCCTGCGTAGCCTTATCCCCTTCCACCGTAAAGAGCAGGTCTCCCGCCTTAACCTCGTCCCCATCCTGTTTCAGCCATTCGCCAAAAACGCCTTCCTCCATCGTCCATCCCAGGCGCGGCATCGTCACTTCGTAAGCCATCGGTTTCCCTCAATTGAACAGCTGTGGATTCGGAGGTGCAGGTGGAATAGTTCTCGCCGGTCCTAGGCCATCCTGATTACTCTGCAAGCAGATCTCGTATGCTCTGTTCGATGTCATCCGATTCTGGAACAATGGCAAGCTCCAGCGGTGGACTGTAAGGCGTGGGCACATGTGCGCCGTTCAACCGGCGAATAGGCGCGTCCAGATCGTCAAATCCCTCGTCGACGACCTGCGCCGCAATTTCAGCGCCCACACCGCACGGCTGAAACGTCTCGTCCACAATCAGAAGCCGTCCCGTCTTGCTTACCGACTCCAGGATCGTCGCCATATCGAGTGGGGCAATCGTGCGCGGATCGATTACCTCGGCCGAAATGCCGTCCTCTGCCAGCTTGTCGCAAACAGTAACGCTCTTGTCTACCATCGAACCAATGGCTACGAGCGTACAGTCCGACCCCTCGCGCGCGATACGTGCCCGCCCGAAGGGAATTGTGTAATCGCCCTCCGGTACATCGCCGCGATTGAAGAGCAACGACTTGTGCTCTAGGAAAAGGACCGGGTCGTCGCTTTGCAGCGCGGTCGTGAAGAGCCCTTTGGCGTCGCTGGGCATGGCGGGAACCACAACTCTGAACCCAGGAAGATGAGCAAAGATTGGGTAGTAACTGCCGGAGTGATGAGTCGCAGCCGAATGGCCAATCCCTATCGCTCCGCGCAGCAATATGGGCATCTTAAGTCGCCCGCTGCTCATGTACTGCATCTTGGCGATCTGATTGACCAGTTCGCCAAAAGCGTCGAGAATAAAGTCTAAAAACATGAAGTCGACAACCGGACGCGTTCCGGTCATGGCCGCGCCGGCGCACATTCCGACAAAGCCGCGTTCGCTGATGGGTGTATCGCAGAGGCGCTCCGGCCCGTATTTGTCGTAAAGACCCACGGTGGTATTGAAGTTGCCTCCCCGCTCGCCGATCCCTTCGCCCACAACGAAGATCGAAGGATCGCGCGCCATCGCGCTGTCTAGGGCCTCCAGGGTGGCTTCAACGTAAGTAATCTCTCGCATCGCCTTCACCTCTGGTTGAAAACATGTTCGCTGACCGTGTCCGGCTCCGGCCATGGGCTGTTGCGGGCGAACTCCTCCGCGTCCACGACCATCTCCTTCACCTCTGCCTCAATCGCGGCCAGTGTTTCGGTACCAGCCTCTTCATTCTCAAGGAGCCACTCGTTGTAGCGCGTGATCGGATCGCGTTCCTTCCACTCTTCGACCTCTTCCTGCGTGCGGTACCCGGCGTCCCGCATACCCTCCGCATGAGCACGCGTGCGATAGGTTCGGCACTCGATTAAGGTAGGCCCTTCTCCTCCGCGTGCCCGCTGCACTGCTTCTTCCGCTGCTTCATAGACCGCCAACACGTCATTTCCGTCTACTGTGAGGCTTTCCATCCCGTAGGCAGGTCCTCGGTTACCCACATGAGGATTGCCGGACGCGTAAGCAAAGGGCACTTCGGTTGCATAGAGGTTGTTTTCGCAAATGAAAAGCGTCGGCAGCTTCCAAATGCTGGCCAGATTTAGCCCTTCGTGAAAGGCGCCATTGTTCACCGCCCCATCGCCGAAAAAGGCCACGCCGACCTGGTCGCTCTTGAGCAGTTTGAACGAGTACCCCGCGCCCGTCGCCTGCAGTATACAAGGACCGACGATCCCGCTCGTTCCCATCATCCCGACCTCTGGCTTGAAGAGGTGCATACTCCCACCCCTTCCCTGCGAGCAACCGGTCGCGCGTCCGAAAAGCTCGGCAACGACCTCCCGCGGGCTGACTCCCTTCGCCAGCGCGTGCCCATGCCCGCGATGCGTGCTGAAGACGGCGTCGTCGGGCCGCAGATGCGCACACACGCCGGTCGCAATCGCCTCTTCGCCGACGTACGTATGACAGGCTCCGTGAATCAGTCCCATCTGATGCGAACGGGCCAGCTGCTCCTCTGTATAGCGGATGATCAGCATCTGCCTGTAAAGGGAAAGGAGTTGCTCGGATTGGGCCATGCCACCCACCTCCATTGTATTGTGTTTGTCGGCCATCAGCCGGTCGGGGCAGTCTCAGGCCGGCACAACTGCAGGCATTCCCGGATGGGAACCGCTGACATTCTTGGCCAGATTGCCCCCATCCAGCGGGATCAGAGCGCCTGTCATCCAGGCCGATGCATCTGAGGCGAGAAAGATCGCCGGCCCCTTTATATCGTTGGGATGACCCATCCGCCCAATAGGCAAGCCGCGCAAGTAGGAAGCACCCAGCGCCGGGTCCGCCGCTATCCGTACCTCCAGGTCCTGGTTCATGATCTGAGCGCAGACGATAGCGTTTACGCGCACCCCCAGACTGCTCCACTCCGTACTCAGTTCCCGAGTCATAGCCCCAACCGCGCCCATCGCCATGCTGTACGCAATGTGGCCGCGGCCAAGCGCGCTTATCCCGGCGATCGAAACGATGCTGAATATGCTGCCTCGGCCCCTTGTCATCATCCGTTTCGCCGCCTCCTGTGTGCAAATGTAGCGGCCCACAACCAGATTCTGCATTACCTGCTGGATCTGGTCCTCGGTCAGTTCCAGCGGGTCTGTCCGAATGCCTTCTCCGGCAATGTTGCTGAGCACATCGACCCGACCAAATTCGCTGTCAACCCGCTCGAACATCGCCCGGATCTGGTCCGGGTCCGAGATATCACAGTTGACCGGAAGGGCGCGACGGCCCATCTGCTCGATCTCATGCGCGGTCTCCTGAGCGCCGACCTCATTGATGTCCAACAACACCACATCCGCGCCGACCTCAGCATAGCCTATCGATGTGATGCGGCCCATGCCGCTGGCCGCGCCCGACACTATGGCCACGCGGCCGGTCAGATCAAAGAGTGGGTGGGTCATTCCTGCGATCTCCTTTGCAGTTCCTATCCATTTGGGATCTCATTGACCGGCGCACGGGGCCTCTCGCCGCGCAAAACGCGTACGACCTCTTCCGCTCCCTGTACGCGCACGTCAATCTTGGATTCCTCAGAATACCACCCGGCGTGCGGCGTGAGCAAGATGCGCTCTTCCTTCAGGAAGGGATGGTCCGCAGCCACCGGCTCGACATTCAAAACGTCCAGCGCGGCGCCGGCTATCTGCCCGCCCTGAACTGCTGCCAGCAGCGCGTCCTCGTCCACTAAGGCGCCGCGCGCCGCGTTCACAAGGTAGGCAGTCGGCTTCATCATCGCCAGCGTCTCTGCATTGATAAGGTGGCGGGTCTCCTCCGTAAGCGGCGAATGCAACGAAATATAGTCGGAGTTTCGCAGAACCGTGTCCAGATCGACGAGCTTCGCCCCCAGCGCCTCCATCGCCGCCGCGTCCACGTACGGGTCGTATACCAGGACCTCCAGCCCCAATCCGCGACCCTTGGCCGCTGTCGCTTGGCCGATCCGGCCGCAACCAATGACGCCCAGCGTCTGGTCGCTTAACCGGTAGAGAATACCGCCCGATTCACTGTTCCATATTCCCTGGCGCGTCGCGCCCAGAAGACCCGGCAGACCGCGCGCCTGTGCCAGCACAAGCGCAATAGCGTGCGTAGAGACCTCATCAATCGAATAGTCGGGAGCGTAAGTCACCCAAATGCCCCGTTCCGTGGCCGCTTCGATGTCGATGGCATCCAACCCCGTCCCAACGCGGCAGATTAGTCGGCATCGTTCCAGGCTCTGAATCAGATCCGCCCGCACCGGCTGGATCGTTACCATCAGAGCATCACATCCCCGCGCGGCCTGCCTCGCTTCCTCCGTGTCCAGGTTGCCGGCATGCTCTACCTCCAGACCCGCGGCGCTCAGGATCTCCCTTTCTATCTCGATATCCCCGAATCCGGGGTATGCAATCACTGCTTTCAAGTTCATGTGCTCTTCTCTTCAGTTATAGATTTGGGATGCAAGAGTAGGCTGGTGAAAAGTGCTCCTTTTCAGCACTGGATTGTACTGGAGGTTACCCTACCGCGTCGACGCAATAGTTATTCATTGCCAACAGGCAAGATTCTGCAGTCCCTGGAAACGGTTGGAGCACACTGCCAAAGCCAGCAAACTAAGCTGGGTCTGCTCCTGAGTTCATTTCTTCTCGAATGACGCGTCGCTGTAGCGTCTCAATATCCTTTCTTCGAATACTTTCCTTCAGTGCCTCATTGACCAACGTCTGATATCCCTGGCCACCGGCTTTCTCCCTGAAATACGCCACCACTTCGGCATCCAAGTAGATGTTCACCCTCACCTTTCGTCTTGAAACAGGCTTACCGCCAATTCGCAAGTAGGCGAGAGCTATCTGTTCTGCCGTCACTTCCGGTATATCGCTAAGATCGATGTTATCATCCTTCTTTCTGTCCAGGGTTTTCCAATCTGTTTGTGATTTCATCAAGTTTGATTCACGTTTTGTTCTCGACCGACAAAAATGAAATGGCAAAGGAAGATGCTCTAGGTTCAACAATGCTATAGTGAGAATGCCTCATCCAGTCGAAACATCCTTAAGACTGGACGCGTCGCTGACCTCAACGTGAACATCACTACGCGCCAGAACCTCCGGCCGCAGCGCCGTTCCGAGCCCGGGCCGGTCAGGAAACTCCAGGTGCCCGTCCCGGATCACCAGCCGTTCCGTCATCACGTCGTTGTACCAGCCCTCCGTGTACGCCCGTACAGTCTCCATGATCATGGCATTAGGCGCGTGCGCCGCCAGGTGCGCGGCCGACCACAACGCTACGGGGCCGATCGTGTCATGCGTTGTAAAGGGCAGATAATAGGTATCCGCCAGCGCGACAATCTTGCGCGTCTCGGTCAATCCGCCCGTCCAGGCCATGTCGGGCATCACGATATGGGCCGCGTTCTTCTCTACGACCTGCCGGAAACCGAACCGGGTGAAAAGACGCTCGCTTACACATATGGGCACCTTCGTCGCCGCAGCCAGCCGGGCATAGGAATCCACGTTGTCCGGCGGAATAATCTCTTCCAGCCACATGATGTCGTACTCTTCCAGCGCCCTGCCAATATCAATGGCGATGGGCAGGTTCCAGCGCGCATGACCTTCGATCGCAATCTGCATCTTGTCACCCACAGCCGCCCTGATCTGTTGGACCGGTTCAAGACCGCGCTTGAGATCATCCGGATCCAAATAGTGACCGACTGGCCCCACCGCGCCGACCCCGGCGCGCTGTCCTACAGGACCGCCCAGTGAAACGCCGAACTGGTCCCACGGCCAGATCTTCATCGCTCGGATTCCCGAATTCAGCAACGCCTGCGCCAGTTCGCCAGCCCGCCCTTCTGCCCAGGCGTGATAGTCCATATGGGGGCCATGACTGACACACGTGTTGTAAATAGGTATGCGATCCCGGTTTCGTCCGCCCAGCACGTTGTATATCGGCTGGCCGGTGTACTGCCCCAGCAGGTCCCACAAAGCCACGTCAACCGTCGATATGGCCCGCGTCTCCGCGCCCGCGAACCCAAAAAAGTTCACCGTGGCGAACATGTTGTTCCAATGGTTCTCGATATCGAAAACGGAGCGCCCCACCAACAGGTTGGCAAACACATCATGGATCACCGCGGCAACGGCACGAGGAACGTAATACGTTTCGCCCAACCCGATCAACCCCTCATCGGTGTGGATCCGCAGCCAGAGCGTATTGAACTGCTCCTCAAACCAGATTGTCTCGAGCTTTTCTATTTTCACTTCAAGCTCCTATTCCTTCCATTCGGTGCGAGGTCCGTACCCGTAGAACCTGACTGACTCGCGCAGCTCTCACACTTGGCCTGACTTAGCTCCAGACCAGGCTTCTCCTTTGACGAAGGACATTTGGTCTGAGTTTACTGGTTTCCTCGCAACTACTAAGCCTCATTTAGTGCTCGACGCCGGATGAGGCGAGCGCAGGTTTTTCTCACTCCTCATTCCTCTCCTTGCATTTGGGCGGTCGGGCCTATTCGGCCCTCCCTTGTGCGGGGGCTCCGCCCCCGCAACGCCCCCTCTCCTACAACCTCGCGTCGTAGCCAGTAGGTGGGCAATACGAAATTGCCGACCCGTGTCGGCCCACGATTCCCCCCGCCAACTGGCAGATTCCGAAAATGTGCCAGCGCGAGCAAGACAGACGAGGCCACTCCCATATATGTCCAACGTTCACCGCGATGACCATCGAGAGCCCGCTACAGAAATACTGACAGTGCCTTCCCCCCAGGCAGACCGTACACAGAACATGGCTTAATGGTTACGTTTCCTCGTTGCCAGTTTTACCTACTGCTCAACTCTCCGAATTAGGCGTCACCGACGACTGTGCAAGTCTTGCTCTTAAGACATGCGTGATCGATGCCGGCCAATGACATCTGGGAGAATCCATCCATTTCAGAATGTACAGGATGCAGGAATCTCAAAGCAAGAAACCTGTCGCAGCCTGACTGCATGGAAGGACCAGGCACTGGCAACGTAGCGTCGAGATGACAAACTGATCGCCGGTCTGAAATAGGCAGCGTGACGCCCAATCGAGTGGTGTAAGGAGGCATGATGTGATTGACAGTTGAAAACTGGAGAAAGTATACTCTTTATCGTCGAAATCACACGAAAGCCCCGAGTGGTGGGTATACAGTTTCAGAAAGGCAGCAAGTGTTGGAACCGCTTGCGTGCAAAACGTCGCAGTTAACTGAAAATGAGCGCTCCGGGCAAAGAAGATAAGCGAAGGCCACACCATGTCCGACTGGAGTAATTTGGAAGAATTCCGCGTAGTGCGACTCAACGCCGTTCTATCGCCGATGTCCCAATACGAGAGGGACCGCTTCCATGAGCATCACCTACGCCCCTTCGAAGTGGAGGCCAATACGCCCTCCACCATCATTCCCCGCGTTGCTGACTATGACGCCATCTTTGTCGTGTCCACCGCGCTGCCGGAAGGCGTAATCGAAAGCCTGAGCCGCTGCCGCGTGATCTCCCGCCTCGGTACAGGAACTGACAAGATCGACGTCGCCGCCGCCACCCGCAAAGGCATCCTCGTTACCAATGTCCCCACCTTCTGCGTCCAAGAACAGGCCGATCACACGATGGCGCTGCTGTTGGCCCTGCACCGCAAACTGCCGCAGATGTCCGCAGCGATGGCGGCCGGTGACTGGAATAAGGCGCGCCGACAGGCCTCCACCAATCAGCGCCTTGAAGGCCGCGTTCTCGGCCTGGTCGGCTTTGGCAACTCAGCCCGCGCTGTGGCTAGCAGGGCGAAGGGCTTCGGATATCGTGTAATTGCTACGCGCCGCGATTTGAGCGCGTCCACCGAAGCCGCAGATGAGCTGGGCGTCGAGTTGATGGGCCTGGAGGACCTGCTCAAAGAGTCGGATGATCTGTCACTTCACCTGCCCCTGACGAATGAAACCTACCACTTGCTCGACGAAACCATGCTCCGCAAAATGAAACCGGGCGCTTACCTCGTCAATACGTCGCGGGGGGCCATCGTCGATGAGAAAGCGTTGGTGGAGCTCCTGAAAGAAGGAACGTTGGCCGGTGCGGGAATCGACACTTTTGAAGGTATCGATGTCTTCGTCGAAGAAGAGAGTCCGCCGGATCACCCTTTGCTCTCGCTCGATAACGTGATTCTCTCCCCCCACGTCGGCGCCATCTCTGTACAGGCAATGCAGGACGTCACAAACGGCGGCATCGCCAACGCGGCGGCCGTCCTGAGCGGATACTGGCCGCCTGCCGAAAACCTCGTCAATCCAGGCGTCGTACCCAGGTTTCCTCTCGCTGACCGTGAAGAGTAGCCTGATCTGCCCGCTCACACCTGCACGACGAAGGCAGTTGAGCCATGAGGCCTTTTTGCGCCTCATGGCCCCGAAAATGAACTGAAATGAAGGCCCCGTCCGCTGAATTTTTTTGCTGAACAGGTTACTTTCGGCCTATAGTTCAATTGACTACAAAAAGATTTGCACTGGCAATGAGACCTGTTGTATGGTGCATCTGAATCGTGGGCCATTGTGCTCTTAGGTGCTATCGATTCAAATTCAGCTTTACTTAGCTTGATGGAGGAGTCAATCCATGACCCACGTGATCTTTGATCTGTGCATACGGGACGGTGCCTGCGTAGAGGTTTGCCCCGTGGAATGCATTATCCCAGGCATGCCCGAAGAGGAATGGCCCTGGTACTATATTGATCCGGAAACCTGTATCGACTGCGGCGCGTGCGTACCTGAATGTCCCACCGATGCTATCTTGCCCGAAGAGGATCTGCCGGAAGAGTACGCCTACACCACTGAACTGAACGCCATGTACTTCGAGGAAGGCCCGGGATACGAAGCTCTCGACATGGTCTGATCTGAAGTACGAGTTCGGCGATTGCCCGCCATTCTCTCGTCCAATGAGATGAGGCGGGCGACTTCCTCGCATTTGCTTTGAAGATGGCGGCACGATTCGATTCAGAGCAGGTCCGTTTGATGTGATACCTCGCCCCTGCGCCGGCAGGGGCTTTTGTGTTCGTTGCTGCTTTCGTTGTTTGAGGAGACAATCCAATGTCCGAATCCCGCGAAGTGAAACCACCGGACTGGTCAGAGGTGGAACGAGTTCTCATAATTATGGCACACCCGGATGACCCCGACTTCTCCTGCGCCGGTTCCGCTATCCAGATGGCGCGCCAGGGTATCGAGGTCACCTACATGATTCTGACCAACGGCGACAAGGGCAATCACAACCCGCTCATCACTCGCCGCCAGCTTATCCTGATGCGGAAAGAAGAGCAACGTAAGGCAGCTGCCCTGAGTGGGGTCAAGGATGTCCTGTTTATGGACGAGGAGGACGGCTTCTTGCGCCCAACACCTGAAATCCGCAAGCGAGTCTGTCGCGAAATCCGCCGGATTCGTCCGCAACTGATAATCTGCAACAGTCCCGACCGCTATATCTCCGGGCGCGGTTACATCAACCATCCCGATCATCGCAACGCCGGACTCATCGCTCTCGAGGCCATCTTTCCGGCGGCCGACAACCCAATGTTCTATCCCGACCTGACGAATGAGGGCTATCCTCCCCACAACATCAGCCAGCTCTACATCAGCCACGCCGAAGAGGCCGATGTCGAAGTGGACATTACGGATGATCTCGAACTTAAGATTAAGGCGATTCTCTGCCACGAAAGTCAGTTCGACGACTTGGAGGCCACCGAGAAGCGCATGCGCGAATGGGGAGGCGAAGAACAAGAGGACGGTAGCAAGCGCCACTTCGAGCGATTCCAGCAACTGGATTTCCGCGGACGGCCGCGACGCGGGCCTAAAGCAGCCGACAAGAACGCCCAAAAATCAGAATCCTGAAAAGAAAAGAGTGGAGGGGCATCCCTCCACTCTTTGCACTCTGGCAGTTCAATCACTTAGATGCTGTCATAGCATCTTACACAACCCTCTACTCAACCTCACCCATCAGCTCTTCCTGCAGCTCATTGGCCGTATCTGTCAACGCATCAAGCGTCGCCTGGATGTCCGCACCCTGCATGATCTCGTTGAAGGCTGTTTCCGCTGCGTCGCGCACAGCCTGGTAAGAGATGAGCTGAGGCTCATACGCGCCGTAACCTAACAAGGCCAGCGCCTCGCCATACTGAGGGTTCTCCTCCACGTAGCCGCTCAGATGCGCTTCCGTTCCCGCACGAGTGGGGAAGTAGTTGCTGGCCTCTACCCAGCGCGCCTGAACCTCCGGTGATGTAAACCACTTAATGAACAGCCACGCCGCCAACTCCTGCTCCGGCGGACCCGCCGTAATCATAACGTCCGCGCCGTAGATATTCTGCACCGGATTCTCTGTCGTGTGCGGAATCGCGGTCACGCCCCACACGTCCATGTCGCGTCCCTGTTCTTCAGCGATAGTAACCATGTCGTTGGCATAAAACGGCAGGCCGGAGCTGGAGCCCTGTGTGAAGCTTGCCCGCCGCGCTGCAAACTCAGGATTCGGGTAACCTTCGGTGAAAAAATAGGCGCAGCCATTGTCGAACATGCGCTTCAGCATCGTCATGGCGTCAATCGTGGCCTGTCCATTGTAGACATAGCCAGTGTTGTCCTCGTTCAACACGTCGCCGCCGAGAGCGAATGTCCAGGACGCCGTCGCTGAGGCATCATCTCGCAAAATGTAGCCGCCGGTGCCATCGCCGTTCGCTGCCGCAGCGGCGCATGCCATCTCCTCAAACTCTGCCGGCGTCGAAGGTGGCCCGCCGAATCCCAGCTCTTCCAGCCAGGTCTGATTGTAATAGAGCACTTCCATCGAGCGGTTAGGCGGGAAGCCCAGGCGCTGGCTATCGAAAACCGGATGGACGCCCTGCTCCATGAAGCTGGCGAAGTAGTCACCACGTTCCTCTGCTGTGAATCCCCACGTAGGATCGTCGATGAACTTGTCGAAGTCGGCCAGGACGCCGTTCAACTGGTAAAAGGCCTGGTCGTTCTGATAACCAACAATTAGACTCGCCGGCTGCTCACCCGACGCCGTGCTGGCATTCACCTTGTCACGGATATCGTTGTAACCGCCCTGATTCTGCGCGTCGAGGACAATGCCGCACTCATTGTTCGTGTTGAAATCCTCGACGATCACCGCGAGCTTCTCTTCGCGAGAGCCACGGTGCTGATGCCACCATACGATTGTCTGACCGCGAGGATCGATCCCGGCCAGCGGGCCTTCAGCCGCCGGAGCGCATGGCCCTTCGTCCATCGCCTCGGCCGCAGGCGCTTCCTCTTCCATCGCCGCCGGCGCTTGAGCCGCCGGCGCCGGGCAAGCCGCCAAAACGAGAGCTGCGACCAGTAGCGTTGCCAACATCCACATTCGTTTTGTATTCATAAGGTTCTATCTCCTGTTATGGTTGAATACCGAAAAGGATAACACGAAATTGAAAATCGAGTACTGACTGTTATAGTCTCGAATCTAACCGTTCCCTTGTCAAGCAGCGTCTCTTAACCCTTCAGCCCGGTCGTAGCAATCCCCTCTATAAAATGGCGCTGCGTGAAGAAATAGAGGACGACGATCGGCAGCATAGTGATGATTGCACCCGCCATCTGCAAGTGCAGAAGCGCCCCCGCCTCATCCAGAAAAACAAGCAGTCCGTAGGAAATGGGTCGCCAGTCCGATGACGTCGTCACCAGAATCGGCCAGGCAAGCGCATTCCAGGCGCCCACAAAACCAAATAATACCAGCGTCATAACCGCGGCAGTGGAAAGCGGCAGAACCACCGTGATCAAGTAGCGCAAATGCCCGGAACCGTCAATCTGCGCAGAGTCCCAAAGTTCGCGAGGGATCTGCTGGAAGAACTGGCGCAACAGAAATATACCGAACGCGCTCGCCATGAATGGAATCGTCAACGAAGGCCAGTTATTGATCCATGGTATAGGGCTAATGCGGCCCAACCAGGAAACCGTGATGAAGTTTGGAACCCAGGTTATCGCTTCGGGCAGCATCAGAGTCGAGAGCAGCAGAGTAAACAGAAAGCTCTTACCTGGAAACTCCATCTGCGCGAAAGCATAGGCCGCGAGCGCGCAGAACACAACCGCCCCGCCGACCGAAATCAGCGTAATCTTGACGCTGTTCATGAAATATAGCGAGAACTGCGCGTCATGCCAAGCCTCTGTATAGTTGGTCCACTGCGGCGTGGAAGGCAGTGCCCGTCCTCCGGTGGCTTCGGTCAGATTCATCAGCGACACGCTCACCGTATAGAGAAATGGCAATATTGCGGCCGCTGCGCCTATTATCAGCACAGTGTATATGATCGCCTGATTCAGAGCAGCCCGCCGCGTGGCCGGATCGGCCCAGCGTGATTGAAGGGCACTATTGGCTATCGCTTCATTAGCCATAGAAGACCCTCCTGCTCGCAATCCTGTTGTTGACAAGAGTAATGATCATGATAATGAGCAAGAGCAGAATGGCTAGCGCTGACGCGTACCCGTACCTCGTGTCACGCTTGAACGCCTGAAATATTACGATACTGGCTGTATCGGTCGTGCCCAGCGCCGCCGCCTGCCGTAATACGAAAATGTGATTGAAAGCCTTGAAAGTACCTATCACCGCGTAGAGCGAAAGGAAATAGATAGTCGGCGAAAGCAGCGGCAGCGTCACATGCCGAAACTGCGCCCACCCCCCAGCGCCGTCAATGTCCGCTACCTCATATAGCTCGTTGGGTATCGCCCCTAGCCCAGCCAAAAAGATTACAGTATCGAAACCGACATACGTCCACGTTCCGTAGATCATGATCGCGACCAGGGCCAGGCTGGGTCCCGACAGTATTGGTCCCAAATCGATTTTCCCTCCGGTGAGCATTTGTATGATCCCGGCCGGCTCACTCAACCAGAGCAGTGGTTCCGCGCCGAACAGATCCAGTAGACTGTTCAGTGGCGCGGTAGGGCGGTTAGAGAAAATGATCCTGAACACCGCGGCCGTGCCGACGAATGGCGCAACGTATGGCAGAAAGTAAAGGACGCGAAAGAGCGTCTGTCCTCGAATTCTCTGAAAGAGGAGCGCCGCTAGAATCAGCGCAAGCCCAAGTTGGATCGGCACCGTTCCCAATACGTAGAAAACGGTCGCCATCAACCCGTTCCACCAGTCCTCATCGCCCGCCGCCACGACTCTCGGAAGCTCGGCAATCAACACCCAGGCCCCCGCCATGAGCGACACCGCGCCCACCAGCCGCAGCGCCACGCCCGTATTGGAAGAACGATCGCTCGCGCTCTCCCACAAACGCCAGGCTAACAGCAGAAGCAGAAACCCAGCACTGATGGTCACGATCTGCGACCAAAGTTCCAAACCCACACCCTCTTCGAGTGCTTCGGCGTACGCCGCGCTGATCTCCGTCCATGTAAACCAGAACAACACCGCGCCACTGATTAAACAGATGCCTGCGCTGAAGAATGGCATGAAGTAGATGCGGTCACGCCCGTCTTTCGGCATCTGTCTATTGATGAGAAGCGCCCAAAACGCACCCGCAGCCAGAAAGACGACCCCAATCCAGAGCGCAATCTGCACCTTGGGCAGCCACCATGTCTCCACCACCAGACTGCGAAATGCTTCTTGCGTGTTGTTCTGCCCTCGCAGTTTGGATGGGATCAGCAGCATCTCCGGCAAAAGAATAAACACAAATCGGGCAAACAGAGCAGCGCCTGCCGCCGTCAGAACCGCTGGCAAGGCCCACCGCATCGCATTCGTCTGCTCTTGCCGGTGCTCCTGAACAGCGCGTGCGATCGCACTCACGGCGAAATAGATTAAGCCGACAGCTATCCAGAAATTTATGATGTAGATGAGGTTGTCAACTGCCTTGACGTAATTGCCCAAACCGTCGTAAGAGCCGACGATCTTGTTCAGGCCGCGCAACGTGCTCTCATAAGCGGCGAAAGCAAGGGGAAATAGACCGAAGAGACCTATTATGATGAAAGCGGGTGCCAGAAACGAATAGGCAAGCAGCATCTCGCGCAGTCGCCTGCCCTGCCGTCCTTGGAACCAACCTGGTGCGGCTCGTACCTGCTGCCCGAGGTCGTTGCGAAATGCCGCAGGTTGAGAAGCTGTACTATCCACGAGGAGATCGCTTTCCCAGATCTTCTAAGCCACTGCGCCAACGCCGGATTTTTCGTTCACATTATAGTGCAAGCTGGGCTTTGCGTCAACGATTACGCCAGGTGTCTGGTCACAGGTCGGCACAGCTTACTTGTGGCATTCTCCTGCCATTCAATGTCTGAATCCGCGTGTCCTCTTGCCCGTTGCCATTCCTGCACACTACTATTACTGCACTGTTAAGAAGTGGTCAATAGTGTGCAAGCAGTTGCTTCTAGCCACTGACGCTCCAGGTACCGCATCAATCAATCTGCGCCGGCGCGACAGACCCGAAGTCCTCTCGATCGCCGGTCTGGGCGGATTACTGTTCCGCAAAATCCAAATTCGTCCCATCAGACAGCAATCATGCCACAAGCAGCCTGCCGATCTCGCAAGTCTCCGCATTGCAGAACCACAGCACGCCTTCGTGGATAGTCATGCCGTGGATTTCGTCAGGCGCCTCCACGCGTATCACATCGAAGATACGTCCGCTATCAGGATCCAGCAGGCAGACCGTGCCCGCAGATGTATCCGCGGCCCACAGCTTCCCATCTTCCGACCATGCGATCCCGTGTACCCGCAGCCCCGGTACCTGGATGCTGTGCACCTCCTGCCACCCGTCGGGATCCATAATGTGCACCTTCTGCGACGGCGGTGAGGCGACATACAGCCTCCCATCCCGCCACTCCAGGCCGTGGGCTCCCGTCTCCTGGGCGTCGGCCGCGCCCTCACGCCACGCCACGACACCGGCTCCAGGTGAACTGTACTTGGCTACAGTCTGACCTGTTTCCGCATCCAGCTGCGCAATCTTTCTCTCATAAGTAGAAGCGATCCAAACATAACCGCCGCCCACTGTAATGCCGCTCGATTTGACAGTGTCGGTCTGGACATCGAACAGCACTTCCCCTGTCTCGTAGTCCTGCCGATAGAGCCTGTCGTTGCCCTGGTCAATACACCACAGCCCATCGGCACTGGCCTGGAGTCCGTTGGGATGCGGCCCCGGACTTGCAAACCTCTTCTCCACCTGTGCGATCTTTACCGGCATGAAATTGCTCCTCGAATTGATTAGCCTGAACTCTTTGCGGGCATTCCGCCAACTGAACCGTCAGTCCAATACGATAAAGCCCCGCCAATTCCTCGTCAAATCCATTCAAGCATTCGGAGTGGTCATCCAGACTGGGTCAAAAAATTGCATCGCCCCCGCGTCCCAACTATAATTGGGCTTCTTGTGATGCGCGCATGGGCGTGGCCGGCGCAATTACCGCAGTGCGTTGACAGCTCGTTTGCGCTGTGTGCCCACACTGAGCGCGGTCTCACCGTTTCTACCTTACGGAGCACTGCTATGCTGAAGACCCATACTTGTGGCGAACTGCGAGCCAGCGATGCCGGGAAAGAGGTCACTCTTTCCGGGTGGGTCAACCGCCGTCGCGATCACGGCGGACTGATTTTCCTGGACTTGCGCGACCGGTTCGGTATTACTCAGATCACTGTTTCAGACGACGTTGAACTCGATCTGCCGAATGAGGCCAATCTGCCAAATGGTTCCAGCTCGGGCAAGAACGGTACGCGAGCGCTTGAAGTCGCCTCCCAGGTTCGTAGCGAGTTTGTAGTCAAAGTGAATGGTTCAGTTCAGAGGCGCCCGCAGGGCTTCGAAAACCCGGAACTTGAGACTGGGGAAATCGAGGTCATCGCCTCCGATCTGGAAATCCTGAGCGAGGCCCGGACGCCTCCCTTCGTGATCGGTGGCAGTCAGGGCGACGAAGTCGATGAGGCAGTGCGGTTAAAGTTCCGCTATCTCGATCTGCGGCGCCCCAGGCTTGCCAACAATCTGCGGCTGAGGCACGAGATCGTCCGCTTTATTCGCAACTACTTCTACGATCGGGACTTTCTCGAAGTCGAGACGCCCATCCTGCTAAAGAGCACACCCGAAGGCGCCCGCGACTTCGTGGTACCCAGCCGCATCCATCCAGGCCGCTTCTATGCCTTGCCGCAATCTCCTCAGCAGATGAAACAACTGCTGATGATTGCCGGCTTTGAACGCTACTTTCAGATCGCGCGCTGCTTTCGCGATGAAGACCTGCGCGCCGACCGCCAGCCGGAGTTCACGCAGTTGGACCTGGAGATGAGCTTCGTTGAAGCCGCCGACATAATGGCTCTCATCGAAGAGATGCTCATCAGCCTGTCAGCGACAATTAGCGACAAACCTGTCCAGCAGACCCCGTTCCCGGTCCTGACCTACGACGAGGCCATGGCCAAATATGGAA
Organism: Caldilineaceae bacterium; assembly: GCA_026708085.1. GTDB lineage: Bacteria > Chloroflexota > Anaerolineae > Caldilineales > Caldilineaceae > Bin5. The sequence goes on along the minus strand of JAPOVP010000156.1, from coordinate 4,825 downwards.
TCGACCGCCCCGACATTCGCTTTGGGCTCCAACTTTTCGACGTGACCGGACTGGTCCGCAACAGCAACTTCGGCGTTTTCAAGAACGCCGTTGCCTCCGGAGGAATCGTCAAAGGCGTTCGATATCCCCAAGGGGCAAAACTGAGCCGCAAAGAAACTGATGACCTGATAGAATACGTAAGACCCTATGGGGCCAAGGGACTCGCATGGATCGGCATTACCGGAGAAGCCGACGAGAGTGGAGCGTACCCCGCCGGCAGCCTGCGCAGTCCAATTATCAAGTTCCTCAGCGAAGAGGAGATCGCAGGGATTATCGAAGCCTCCGACGCCGAAATGGGAGACCTGATTCTCCTCGTCGCCGACGAAGAAGGTGTGACCAATCCTGCACTCGCAAACCTGCGCCTCGAAATAGGTGCCCGCTCCGACCTGATCGATTCCAATCTCCTTGCCTTCTGCTGGGTAGTTGACTTCCCTCTGCTCGAATACGACAGCGAGGAAGATCGCTGGGGCGCAATCCACCATCCATTCACCAGCGCCCGTGACGAAGACTGGAGCATCCTCGAACAGCGCCCAGCAGACGTCAAGGCCAAGGCCTATGATGTCGTTCTGAACGGCTGGGAGATCGGCGGCGGCAGCATCCGCATCCACCGCAGCGATCAGCAGATGCGAATGTTCCAACGCTTGGGCCTCAGCGAAAGCGAAGTGGACGAACAGTTCGGCCATATGCTCGAAGCCTTCCAATACGGCGCACCTCCGCACGGCGGAATCGCCATGGGGATCGAGCGCGTGGTCGCACTCTTTGCAGATGCCCAGAGCATCCGCGAGGTCATGGCCTTTCCCAAGACCGCAACCGGGACCGACCTTCTCCTCGAAGCTCCGAGCTTGGTCGAAGACGACCAACTCGCCGAATTGCACATCGCTGTAAGGGAGCAAAAGGAAAATGCATAATGAGAGGGCGGTGGGCTCACGGTGCCGCATTGGCCGTCTGCCGGCGCCCCTTTCGTCCTGAATTCTTGTTTGGCGGGGGGTTTCAAACTGTGCTATAGTTTCTCTGCAGCCCTGCAATGTCCGTGATTGACTAGTTTGAGGGCGAACCAACACCAGAAACACGGGAGCAAGGCGAAGGTACGTGGATGTGATAGCCCGCCCCATGAGGGTTAGGGCAAGACGGAAGCGACCAGCCGGCGCCCACCTACGAACCTCGGTTCGTACCCACTGGATCACACGACATTGCGGGGTTGGGAATGCGTCCGGGGCCACCCGGGCGTTTTTCTTTGTATGCCACCGACGTCGTGTAACGATTTCGTAGCTAGCCTCCGCCATTCAGCAGCGATCGGACAGGAACGCAATGGCCGTTCAGCGCGACAGTTCCCCTAGAATATACCCGGTGGATCTGCAAGTTCACAGCAACTGCTCAGACGGAACCGACACACCGGAGGAATTGATCCACAAAGCCGCCCAACTGGGCATCCGTGTTCTGGCGGTGACCGACCACGACAGCGTTCTCGGCGTGGCCGACGCTCAGAAATGCGGTGCAAAGGCTGGCGTGCATGTCCTTCCCGCAATCGAATTCAGTACCGCTCGCGATCGCGAGAATGATTTTCGGGATTTCGACATCCTGGGCTATGGCATTGACCCGACCAATTCAGCCCTCGTCGATACAATGAACCGGCTAAAGGAGAGCCGCATTGAACAGAAGTCGCGGCAGGTCGAGCGTCTGCAGAGCTATGGCCTGCATGTGCCTGTGGATGAAGTATTGGCGCTGGCTGGAGGCGTACCGGGTCGCCCCCACATCGCCCAGATCGCACTCAAATACAACCCACACAAATTCACATCCCTGAGCGACGTTTTCCAACAATACCTCGCCTCTGACGCCCAAAACCCCACGCACGTGCCCCGATCTTTCATCCTGGGCGTCATTGAAGCCATCGAACTGACACACGCTGCCGGCGGCAAAGCCGTTCTTGCCCATCCGGGCATCTACCGGCGCATTCGCAGCCTCGAAGAGTCCGTGGCCCGACTGGTTAATGTCGGCCTCGACGGCCTGGAAATCCATTACCCCTATGCCCCCGAAGGGCGCGACTCAACCGACAGGCCCATCTCCTGCTTTGCCGAACTGGCTGCCCGGTTCGGCCTGTTCGAAACCGGTGGCAGCGACTACCACGGCGAGCGCAAGCCAAATCGTCTCGGCGAAGCCGGTCTCGAATGGGAACAGTGGCAAGGGCTGCAGGAACTAAACGGATGGTAGTCTCCATCTCTCCGATCGACCAGCGGCAACTGCAGCAAGTCTCCCGTCCGACTTGGCTGGAGAACGATCTTTCTGCTCTGGCAGACAACATTAGCGGAATCCGGCGGCGCATTGGGCCTCGATGTCTTTTCTATGCTGTCGTCAAAGCAAATGCCTACGGCCACGGCGCCGAGCTGATCGCGCCAGCCGCCTTGGAAGCCGGCGTGGACCGCCTCGCCGTCGCCGCAGTGAACGAGGCTATCCCCCTGCGCGAAGCCGGAGTGCGCGCGCCCATTCTGCTCCTCGGGTACACGCCGCCGGAACTGGCAGAAACTATACTGCAATACGACCTCGCCGTGTCCGTATACGAGGCCCGCGCTGCCCTCGCCTTCGCCGATACTGCCTCTCGCGCCAGCCAACCTTTGACCGTGCATCTGAAGGTGGACACGGGGATGAACCGCCTGGGAATCGACCCCTCCGATGCTCCCGAGCTTTGCGCGATGCTCTCGGAGAGTCCTGCCCTTAATCTTGAGGGAATCTACACCCACTTCAGCACCGCTGACGAGACCGACAAAGAATACTGCCGTTATCAGCTCAGACGCTTTACAACACTGCTGCAGCGGCTCACTCGTGCCGGCTGCCGCCCTCCTATCGCTCACGCCGCCAACTCAGCCGCAACCATAGACCTTCCAGAAGCGCATCTGGACGCTGTCCGCTGCGGCATCCTTCTGTACGGTCTGTCACCCAGCGACGAAGTGCCCGCACCGCCCCCTATGCAGCCCGTTCTCAGTTGGAAGGCACGCATCGCCCAAGTGCGCAGCCTGAACACAGGCGAACCTGTCTCCTATGGCAATACGTGGCGGGCGCCCGGTCCCCGCACGGTCGCCGTAATTCCGGTAGGTTACGCCGACGGCTTTCCCCGCAGTCCCCGCACCTGGAAAACTGTGCTTATCGGCGGCCAAGAGGTGCCAGTCGTGGGCCGCATCTGTATGGACCACACCTTTGCTGACGTAACCGAACTAACGGAATCCGGCATCCCTGTTGCCCGTGATGACGAAGTCGTCCTGATCGGAGAACAGCACGGCGCAACCATCTCCATGGAGGATGCCGCCGCCCGCCTGAAGACGAACAACTACGAAGTAGCCAGCCGGCTGATGGCGCGGCTGCCCCGCATCGCAACCTAAAACTGAACGTTCAAGCCCCGAACACGAGCGGGAAGAGAAAATGGCTGAAGCGGACCGGCAGTTGGCATCCAAGGCCCGCAAGATCTACCAGGAGCTCCTGGATGAATACGGTGAACCGCAGTGGAATCCCTCCCGTTCCGGCTTCGAGCAGCTGATCCAGACTATCCTCAGCGCCAATACAAACGACCGCAACTCGGGCAAAGCGTTCGAAACCCTCAAAGAGCGGTTCGCCGGCGACTGGGACGCAGTGCGCACTGCCCCCTTGGAGGAGGTCAAAGACGCCATCCGCGTGGCCGGGATGTACAACCAAAAGGCCCCCCACATCGTCGACACGCTGGAAATTCTGTTAAGAGAGGAAGGGAGCTACAGCCTGGACCACCTGCGCGACATGGAACCGGCAGCAGCCCAAACTTACTTGCAGCGTTTTCCCGGTGTAGGCCACAAAACAGCCAGCATCGTCCTTCTTTTCAGCTACGGAATGGCAGCCTTCCCGGTCGACACGCACGTTCAGCGCGTGACCCAGCGCCTCGGCATGAGCGGCCGCCGCGCGTCGGCAGAAAAAATCAAGGCTGTCTGGGAGCAAATGCTACCGGCAGAATCCTACTTCAGCCTGCATGTAAACATGATTCGCCATGGCCGCACCGTTTGCACTGCGCGCACGCCCCGCTGTGCCAACTGCGTAATGCAGGACGAATGCGACTACTACACACGCCTTGGCGAATGGGACGACGCCTCACCCGACTAGGAACTGAGAACGCAAAAAAGCCGCCTGCAGCGAACACAGGCGGCATGTGGTCGAAAACGCTTCTCTTCCCGGTTCGGCTGAATCCGGGACAAGACCTTGGCCGAAACTGTCCGGCCTTTATTCTGCCAAGGCCTTTTTCTGCTGGCGCTTCAATCTGCTCTTGCGTCGTGCGGCATTGTTGGCATGAAGGGCGCCTCGCTGAGCAGCCCTGTCCAAAGCTACGAAGGCCTGTCGTACTGCCTCAGGCGCCTCCGGATCGGAATCCTCAATTGATTCACGCGCCCTCTTCACAGCTGTTCGAGCGGCACTGCGATATCCTCTATTGCGGTCGCGGCGCCGCAAATCCTGGCGCGCCCGCTTAGCGGCTGATCTGATATTCGGCATCTGTTTCTCCACCGCGGCCCCGTCGGCCGCACCATTTGAGACATCCCAATTGAGCGACAGTTGGCTGCATTGTATCAAGAGGAGGTGCCAAAGTCAATCTGAACCCCTACTGGTGCGCACGCAAAAACGGAGGTGAGTTCGCGCAATTCTCCGGCAGCTACTAGACCCTCCCCGCTTCACGATCTACTCTGAGGCAGAGGAAACACCGTCTCTGACCGCTAACCACTGACTACTGCAGTTCTGGGCGGTCGGGCCTATTCGGCCCTCCCTTGTGCGGGGGCTCCGC
>JAPOVP010000004.1 GCA_026708085.1 Caldilineaceae bacterium | reverse complement strand
GGTCGGGCCTATTCGGCCCTCCCTTGTGCGGGGGCTCCGCCCCCGCAACGCCCCCGGTCCTACAACATGCCTCGTCGACCTGGTGTCGACATTGGTGACGGGTGCCCAATCGAAAGTGTTTAGCCAGACCACGTCCCGCCAGTCCCATCAAATCCCCGTAGGTGCCGGCCTTGTGCCTGCTCTGGAACCCACTCTCACCCGCAGCGGGACTGTTGGCGCTATAAGTTCGACGATGCCAGCCGCGGGACGGAGCTGACATTCACACACGGATTCATATTCAATCTGAAGGTGTAACGCCCAGCCGCCCACTTCACAGCTTCGTCCGGTAGGCAGCAGTGTCGCTGTAACCGCCGAGACTGTTCTCTACCATTCATGATTCTTCAGAATCCAGATCGGTCTGCCTCCTCTGCTCCGCACGGCACAGGCAGCCAGAAAGGCCCGCTCATGTCATGATTCCCAATTCCCTGTCCAAGAGTGGAAGATACCATACATAAATGCTTACCCATATGAATCATAATTGACTCATTATGTCCAAACATGACTCAAGAAAGCAACAGCTGCTCATAGCTTCGAGTCGCGTGCTGGCAACGAACCACGGCGCTTCGCTTAGCGAAGTCGCTGCACAGACAGGAGTTGGGCGCGCCACATTGCAACGCTACTTCCCCAAACGGCAAGACCTTCTGCGAGAAATCGCCCTGGGTGCTCTGCGCGAGATCGACATTGCGCTGGACGAAGTCTTGCGCACGGACTTGAGACCGGAAGAGAGTCTGCAATTGATGTTTGAGCTTCTGGCGCCAATTGGAGATCGGTATTCCTATCTGGTGACCTACCCGGATCTGATGGAATTTGCCGAGGTTGCCAGTGCCTATGACCGGCAGCTTGATAGACTGAACAGATTCGTCCAGGAACTCAAGCAGAAGGAACTGTTTTCCCCGGACATACCTACAGCCTGGATCGTTCAAACTATAGACCTGCTGATCTGGGGCGCATGGTATGCCGTGGACAGCGGATCCGTAGCGCGGAATGATGCTGCGCAACTTGCCGCGCGCACGCTCATGAGAGGTCTGGGAAGATAGGCTTCCCAACCGAATAGCAGGTTTTTCAAATTCGGAACGTAGGAGAACAGATTGGATAACATAGGCCAGGATTCGGCTGGGGGAGTCGGGAACGGCTCATTCTGGGAACTGCTCAAGACGCGCAACTTCCGACTGCTTTGGGGAGCGGGCACACTATCCGCCATCGGCGATCAGTTCGACCTGATCGCATTTCCCTGGCTCGTCCTGCTCCTTACCGGCGACCCACTGGCCGTGGGTGCGATCATCGCCGTCGGCAGCGTTCCCACAGTCTTCTTTATGCTCATCGGCGGGTCGATTGTGGATCGCTCTTCCCCGCGCATGATTCTCCAGGTCAGCAATGTGGTCCGAGTTTTCTTAGGATCCGTCCTGGCGGCGCTTGTGCTGACCGGTATGTTGAATCTGTGGCTGCTCTACCTCTTTGCCTTGGCCAAAGGGATTGCTGACGCCTTCTACTATCCGGCTCAGGCAGCGCTTCTGCCGCGTATCGTGACAGATAAACAGCTTCGTCATGCCAATGTCATTACGCAGACCACGACGGAATCCAGCGGTTTCGTCGGACCTATGCTGGCCGGCGCGCTGATCGCCGCATTCAGCGGCACCAACAATGTGCTCCCCTCGCTGCAGCGTGTAACGGTAGCCGCGCGGGCGGACACGGCAGGCGTGGGATTCGCATTCGCCGTGGTAGCCGGCGCCTTTCTCATCTCCTCCCTACTGCTTGCCTTTCTACAGTTGAGTCCGGAAGTGCAAAAATCAGCGGAACAAGACGGCAAGAGCCGCGCCGCCGAAGACAAGGACGGCGGCAGCATTTGGACCTCAATTGGCGAAGGCTTTCGATTTGTGCGGTCCGACGCCGCCATGTTTACACTCTTCCTGCTCATAGCGGCAATCGAGCTCTTCGTACAAGGGCCGGTCATTGTCGGGATTCCGGTCTTGGCAAATACGCAGCTCCCGCAGGGCGCATTGGCAGTCGGCATAATCTCCTCCGCCTATGCCGGCGGCGCCTTACTCGGCGCGGTATTGGCGGGGGCATTGCCTACCCCCAAGAGGCGGCTGGGCTACTTTCTCGTCATAACCTATGTCCTCAGCGGCATTCTGATAATGCCCTTTGGCTTCTTGACGGCGACCTGGCTTGCCGCCGGCCTGGTAGTAGCAATCGGCGTCATGGGCGGATACACCAACATCATGTTCACAACCTGGCTCCAGGCCCGGACGCCCCAAAGGGTGATGGGACGCGTCATGAGCCTCCTCATGATCGCCTCAATAGGTCTCTCACCGATTTCAAACGCCGTCTCCGGCGCGCTGATCAAACTCAGTCTGGGCTGGGTCTTCGTCGGCGCGGGCGCAATGATGGCCCTGCTCTCCCTAGCCGCCGGCACGAGACAGGAAATAGCCGAAATGAAAATGGCGTAAGGTCTGCGTCAAAAAAGGGAAATGTGTACGGAGCCCAGGTCAATGTCAGCGCCTGTTGGCCGCGATGCCCCGGAGCTTCCAACGAAGCAGTCGGCGCACTCCTAACGACCTGGAGCTCGGTACGCACCGACATAGACCACTGGCTTCTGCCAGTATGGGTTTCTGTGCATAGACAAAGAGAGGTGGAATCGGAGAGGTCGAAGTTTGGCCGGATTCAGTCAGTGCACGCCCGCGGTAAGAACAGCGGAATTATCGCTGCCATATGTCCTTTCGGAATCGGCTGCCAACCCACCCCGTACTTGCTAAACGACTTTAGCGAGGACTTCCAGTTGTGCAAGTCGGCGAATTTCCTCCATCCCCTCTTCGAATACGGCAAGATCGGCATAGAGATCCGTCTGGCTTTCGGTCGTCTGCATATGTGCCTACGACTCGCTGACAGCCTATGTTTCGTTGGCAATTCCTTCCAACCAGCCATCCCACCGTAGGGGCACCCCTTGTGGGTGCTCTATTGGATTGACTACATTATGGGTGGATTAGAATTAAACCAATGTTGAGGTAGTCCCCTCCTGGGTGAATGCTGCTTTTTTGGGGCCAGCCTACGTGCGCTATTGGTGAGCGATTTTCTTCTCTATAGAGTCTAGAGGCTCTCCAATCACCTCCTCGATATGCTCTGAAAGGTCAGGGTCATCAAAATACGATCTGAGGAAGATGCGCTTTACGCCTGGCAATCCACAGGTGTTCAGAAGAAAAGAGAAGAAGCATCCCCCGATCTCATAGACGGGTTCACCGGCGGCTTTTTCGGTCCAAAAGACATCGTTCTTGCAAAGCCGACGCAGGAATCCGGGTTTCGCCGTACTGGCATATTCTCGCCAGATGTTCCTCAGTGTTTCACGTCCCTTCGCGGCGTCCATCCCCAAAATGTGCTCGAAGTAGACAGCAACACCTTCGTTCAATAGAGAAGGCGCCTCGCCCATTTGGTCAGCCCACCAAAAATGGACGATTTCATGGAGCAATCCTTGAAATACAATTGGGTCATCCCAGTCCAATCCACGTGTGATCAAATGTATGCCTGCAGAATTGACGGTTCCATAGAACATACGTGGTTTACCTAGATCAGCGAAGTCAGACTTTGCAAGAAGGTCTGAAGCGTAAAGCCAGGCATTGACCCGACGCTGACGTTCCTTGTCCTTTACTTCTGAGCCAACGTTTAGCGCCGTACGAACGCGTTGGTGACACTGGTCAGTCATTTCAATCAGGTTAGCTATTTGTTCTGAGTTTGGGTCTGGTAGGGCGACATCAATGAAGAACAAACTCTCCGCTGTTTCCACAATCCGCCAGTGATGGGATTGGCGATAGCTGTGTAGATCGAGTCGATATCTGTGTAGATCGAATTCTTTCAACGCCATTCCACCGCTATGGCGGCCCCCGATTTACTAGGCTTCGTAGATGATTCTTTCGAACCGGGAAGAGTTTTCTCCCCTTGTCCCTCAAATCAAATGCCCATCCAACAACTCTGGACCAGTCCCGGGACCACTCGTCAACACCCGCCCCACCGCCGGTAACGCACCCACACGCCGTTCCACCTCAGCCGCAGCCTCCGCCTCGCAGATCAGATGCACGTTCGGCCCTGCATCGATCGTAAAATACACTGGCACGCCCTCATCCTCGCGCCAGGTCCGCACTGCCTGCAGCACCTCCAGCGTACCAGGTTGCCAGTAAAGCAGGCTCGGCGTGCTCGTCATCATCACCCCGTGCATCGCCAGCGCGTCCAATTCTAGAATTGGACCGAGCAGACACAAGTCCCGTTCAGCGATAGCTCGTCGAACGGTCTCCAGCCACGCCCCGACACACCCTGTGCGCGCCGCGTTAAGAGGGCTTGTCGCCGCCAGCCGGTGCCCGCTGCTGCTGCTGACCCGCTTGGCACCGGTGCTGACGATGGCAATCACATCCCGCAGCGCCCAGTGATCTTCACTGTGCAACTGGCGCGCAACACTCCGAGAATCGAGAAGTGAATTGCTTTCACTCTCTCCTCTCTTCGCTTCACTCTCTCCTCCCCAACCCCGCTCCCATTCGACAAACCCCCCGAACAGGCTCCGGCTGGCCGACCCGCTCCCCTGGCGGGCCACCGCCGAAAGCCGCGTTGCGTCCAAATGGAGTCCCAGTGCGGCAGCCCCAGCCACGGTCAGCGCGGCAAACCCGCTGGCCGAACTCGCGATACCGGATGCCATCGGAAAATTGTTGTTGCTGACAACGCGGGCCCTATAGGAAACGCCCGCAATCGCGCGCAACCGGTCGAGATGAGCGACAGTTCGCTCCGCAGAAGGCCCCACAAGCTCCACACCGTCAATAGCAACCGTATCCTCTTGCAGGCAGCCGCTGTCGTCCCAGGCGACCGTCGTCGTTGTATGCGCGTCCGCCAGGGTCATACTGATTGAATTGTTCAGTGGGATGTTCAAATCTTCGAAGTCGCCGGCAACGCCCCAGTACTTGATGAAGGCGATGTTGCTGCCGGCGCGGCAAGTGGCCTTGCGCTCAGACAGCGGACCGGTTGCGCGACCGCCAATCACGCTTCTCGTTCTGCCTGCTGTTCGCAACGGCGCAGAAGATCGTCGATCAGTTCGTCATGTGCGCGGAAATGGATCTCTACGCCGCCTTGCACCCGTTCAATACGTGCCTGCCAGCCGATTCCTTCAACCAGCGCCAACTTCTCGACCACGCCCGCCCCCAGCCGTTTGAGTACAGCTTCTGCCTGGACAGGCGTCAATCCGGGAAACTCCAGACTCTCGGACTCGTACAAGTCGTCATCCTGAAAACGGGGATCGCGGCGGTCTTCCTCATCTCCCAGAGATGGGGCGCTGATCGGCATCGAAAAACTCCTTCGAATCTTCTTCGTGCAAGACGGCCATCTGAATCTATTCTGCCTCCAGCAGCGCGACGCCCACGTCGTCGCCCGCGCCCAACTCTTTGAGAAAACGGGGCACCAGCGCATGCAACTCGGCAATCCGCTCTGCCGGCGTCTTATTGGGAAGATGAATGCGTCCGCCGGCCATTGTGTTATGACCGCCGGCGGAGCCGTTCCGGCCTGCGATGATGCGTACCAGGCGACCGGCCTTGGCGTTCGAATCCGCCGCCCGCACCGACATCACACCCTGGTCCCCGAAAATTCCCAGGCAAACGACCCAGGCTACATTTTGCATGCGCATCAACAAATCTGCCACCTCTGCGGCCATATCAGGGCGCGGCATATCAAAGAGCAGGCTGATGGCTATATCGCCGGGGCTGTCCGCGTCGTCTTCCGTCTCTTCTTCACCCTCAGACCCATCCTCGCCACCATCCTGCAGGTTCGACGGCGGACCGGGACTGCCGGGCGCGAGCATGCGCGACAGCGCGATGATATCGAGATCGAATCGCTCAAGGTCCGATCTGAAACCATCTGCCTCTTCCTCGTCCAGAATCTCCTCCGCCTCCTCCTCGTCTTCTTCATCGACGGCGCTGGGCAGGGAGACTGTGTAGATTGTCGTGTTGGCTAACGCATCGCTTATGCTGCGGAAATACGTACGGGGAACTTGCACATGTTCGATCTTGTTCAGCAGGTCCGTCTCGACAAGATGGCGTAAAGTCGAGTAGGCCCAGATATCCAGGGCCGACGTGTGCCGGCTGAGGCCCATCGTGTCCGACTTAATCCCGTAGAATAGGGCAGTCGCCAGTCGCGTGTCGATCGGTACTTCCGCCACCGCCAGGTATTCGCACAATAGCGTTGAAGAGGCGCCCACCTCCGGGCGTACGTCGTGGACTCTGGCCCGCAGCTGGCTGCGCCGCGGAGGATGATGATCAATCGCGGCCAGCACCTCTTCACCGGGGTAGTCCGTGCTCCACAGCAGATGGTTGGCCGCTACCGGCTGCGTATCGACCAGCATCACACCGTCATATTCGCTCATCTCCTCTGCGGCCGCCCGCTGCGAAATGCGCACCTTGTGGGGCACGATCTCATTAGCCATCGTATAGTTCTCGGCCCGGCCGATAATGCCGCCGTGTCCTAAGGTGACCGGCGTGCCAGGAGCATGAATTCGCAGCATCTCCTCCATCGCGCGCGCGCTCGCGATGGCGTCCGGGTCCGGATCGTTGTGCATCAGAACCAGGAGGTTGCTCTTCCCCTCCACCAGCTCAACGATCTGCTGAACTCTTCTCTCTGTAGCACTCCGCCGCCGCGCGCCATAGCCTTCCGGCAGGGAGAGCACCATTGTTGGTGTTTCTTCCATGACTCTTCCGATGGCCCTTTGAACCGCAGGTTCGATTGCCAGATATCCCCCAACAATAGACGGAAATCGAGCAGGGCGGGGGTATTATACCTAACATATACCTTTCGCAAAAGCACCGTTTTTGACGGATTCTCGAGCATCTTCTTCGTGCCCCATCTGAGCGCAGGCCCGGCCTTCACCGCTCTCCCGGCAATCGCAAACTTCTGCGAGCCGAGCGCAGGTCTTTCTCACTCCTCTTCCCTCTCTCCTTTCCCTTGGGGGGGTCGGGCCTTCGGCCCTCCCTTGAGCAGGGGCTGCGCCCCCGCAACGCCCCCTCTACACCATGCCACGTTGGCGCCGCGGCGAAGGCGTCCGTCGCGACCATGGTAGGGACAGGCCTTGCGCCTGCCCGCATTCCCCCCAAATCTGGACTGCACGCCTGAAGTTCCTCTTGTTGAGCAATCTACGCATTTAAGGTACGATTGGGCGCACTTGGCATCCGGTCCCTGACACCGGAATATCCGCAGATATTCGCACAAAGGATGCGCGCATGACAAACACAACCGATACCTTGACTGGCGCTGGCGCGCAAACTGTCGTCCGGCAAATGGGTGAAGCCGCGGCTGCATTTCTGGCCTGCCTCTCCATAGATCAGAAACACCGAGCGGTCGTTCCCTTTGCCGATCAGGCAGAGCGCACAAACTGGCACTACACACCGATCCTGCGCAAGGGGCTCTCCCTGTCTGAAATGACCTTCCCGCAGCGGCAATGTGCCCTGCAACTGGTCAATGCCGGTCTCAGTCGCGCCGGCTTCGTTACCGCCTCGACTGTGATGGGCATCGAGAACGCTCTCGACATGTTGGAAGATTGGGAGCGCACATATCCGGGCAGAGACCCACAACTCTATTTCCTGACCATTTTCGACAGCCCGGATGAAAAGGGCGTGTGGGGATGGCGCTTTGAAGGCCACCATATCTCTCTCAACTACACGATTGCCGGTGGGAAAATCATCTCGCCCACACCATTGTTCTTTGGTTCCAACCCGGCCGATGCGCCTTTCAGCCCGGCGGCCACCCTCCGACCTCTGGCAGGCGTCGAAGATCTGGCACGAGAGCTTGTCCACTCTTTTGACGAGGAAGCCCTGGCAACTGCCAGCATCTCCCCGGCGGCGCCGCCGGACAATGTACTCTACAATCTTCCCGAGGTAGTGGAAGGCGCATTTCGTATGCCTGCCAACTCTCCCGACCTGAAACTGTGGAAAGAGGCCCATGGCGTGGACGACTCCCACGTCCAGGCGTTGCGCTATTCCCATACACCCCGCGGGCTTTGCCGCAGCCGCATGAACGGCGCCCAGCAGGAACTCCTGCTCGCACTTATCGGCGAGTATATCCATCGTATGCCCGACGAACTCGCTGAGATCGAATGGCACAACCTGGGCGAGAACGGCCTCGACGGAATCCATTTTGCCTGGGCAGGAGGCCTGGAGAAAAGGCAGGGGCACTACTACCGCATCCAGGGTCCGCGCTTCATCTGCGAATACGACAACACCCAGAACGACGCCAATCACATTCACTCGGTCTGGCGCGACCCGGCCAATGACTTCGGTAGAGATCTGCTGGCGCACCACTATGCCCATCATCACTAGCGGTCGAAAGCACACCGCTCGTTACCCCTCGCTGCAGGACTCGTGTTAGAATCGGCACAGTTCCACCTGCTGCGTATAGGGTAGGTGAAGGAGGGAAAATGGACTCCAGAGAGGCATTGCGAGGAAGGCATCGGGAACAGTCGGACAACGATTCGGGCAATGGCCGCCGTTCCCCGTCGCGCCAACCAGACGGGCGCCGCAAACACTCCACAAAAAAGGAATTTGCCCCTGATGACGGCCGTTATGTCACTCTGGACGAGTATTGGGCCAAGTGGTATGTGAACCCTTACCCGGACAACGACGTAAGCTATGAATGGAACAACGGCAGGCTGGAGGCAAAACCGTTGCCCAATAAGCCTCAACTCAACCTTTACAATTGGTTTCTCGACCTAATACGCCGCTATTTGGAAACACACGCGATTGCAGACCTGATCAATTTGGAGACCGGTTTTCTCCTGACCATATCTGACCCTGCCGAGCCATCCGGTCAGCGGGCGGCAGTGCGCAAACCGGACATCGGCGTGATCCTGAATAGCAACCCGGTATCGTGGGGAAGAGTCGACCAACGTCACTTCGCAGGTGTATGCGACATGGTTGTCGAAGCGCTGTCCGATTCCACCCAGGCCGAGGCCGAGCGGGATACGGAGGAAAAAAGGTTGGATTACGCTCTGGCCGGAGTGAAGGAGTACTACATACTCGACCCCAATGGCGACCATATGCACTTCTACCGTCTTGTCCCGCAGGAGAAAAGCTACGAGGAAATTTCTCCCGACTCCGAAGACGTGGTCCGCTCAGAAACTCTACCCGGGTTCCAGTTCCGACTTCAGGACCTGTGGCGACAGCCGGATATGGCGGAGTTGGCTCTGGATGAGATTTATGCGGGGTATGTCATACCCGGTTACCAGGCTGCCGTGACCGCCCGACGCGTCGCCGAAGAACGTGTGCAAGAATTGGAAGCCGAACTGGCGAGACTGCGCCGACAAAGTAACTGAACACAAACAGTTCAGGGAAGTGGCCACGCTAACAGCACCCCCCTGACTAGGAAAACGTTTGACGGAGCGGATGAAGATCGGTACAATCCGGTTCATATATCAAATGTCGCATCCTTGTGGTAATTGACATTCGAACAGAAAGAAGCTGGTAAAGCCAGTTGAGACCTCCTGCGTAACATTCGAACTGTTCGAAGACGATAAATTGCAGGGACCAGAAAGAAACACTCCACGTGTAACCAACTCTTAAGGAGATATCTATGGCTGAAAACGGCAGATCGGTTATGTCCGGAAACTACCAGGTAGTGGGGACCCGGCCCATTCGGCACGACGGTACCGATAAGGTTGTCGGCGCAGCCCGCTATGCCGCCGACCAGAATGTGCCGGGAATGTTGTACGGTAAATACCTGCGGAGCCCCCATGCCCACGCCCGCATCCTCAGTATCGATACCAGCAAAGCCGAGGCCCTGCCGGGCGTCACCGCAATCGTTACCTCGTCCGACCTCGCCGAAGCGGCTGACAAGATTCAGGAAATGGGCGAAGACGCCGTCAATCTGCGGTATCTGAGCGCCAACATGCTGGCCCATGACAAGGTCCTCTACCACGGCCACGCCATCGCTGCCGTGGCGGCAAACAGCGTCCACGTCGCCGAAGAGGCGGTCGGACTGATCGATGTCGAATACGAGGTCCTCAAGCCGGTGCTCGATGTGCGCGAGGCCATGGCTGACGACGCTCCCATTCTCCTCGAAGAGCTGCGCACCACCGCCTTGGGCGAAGTCGGCGACAAATCGACCAATGTCGCACAACATTTCCGCCACGCACGCGGCGACCTCGAAGCCGGCTACGAAGCCGCTGACGCGATTGTCGAGCGCGAATTCACAACCGCCATGGTCCATCAGGGCTATCTGGAACCCCAGGCCTCAACTGTGCAATGGCGGTCCGACGACCAGATTCATATCTGGACCAGCACCCAGGGACCGTTTCAGATTCGGGATTCGGTGTCGGCCCTCCTGCAGGTGCCCGTTTCCCAGGTCAAGGTGACGCCCGCGGAAATCGGAGGCGGTTTCGGCGGCAAGTTCACCCCCTACACCGACCTTCCCGCGGCCCTGCTCTCCCGCAAGAGCGGCAACCGCCCGGTCAAAATGGCGCTGACCCGCACCGAAGTACTGCAGGCGACCGGCCCCACTTCCGGCAGCTACATTAAGGTAAAGATGGGCGCCTCGAAGGACGGCCGCATCACCGCAGTTGAAGCCGACCTGATCTACGAAGCGGGCGCCTATCCCGGCTCCCCCGTCGGCGCCGGCGCCGGCGTGATTCTCTCCCCATACAAGCTCGATAACCTGCGCATCGATGGCTATGATGTAGTCGTCAACCGCCCCCAGAGCGGCGCCTACCGCGCGCCCGGCGGCACCAATGCCGCCTTCGCTTCGGAGACGGTGATCGACGAGTTGGCCGAGATCCTGGAGATCGACCCGCTCGAATTCCGCCACATCAACGCCGCCCAGGCAGGAGACCGCCGCCCCGACGGGCCCGAATACAAGCGCATAGGTTACAAAGAGACTGTTGAAGCCGCCATCGACCACCCCCACACCGCCATCCCGAACGAAGGCACAAATCGTGGCCGGGGCGTGGCCTCCGGCTTCTGGTTCAATGGCGCCGGTCCCTCAAGCGTCACCGCCGTGGTCAACGCCGACGGCACCGTAAATCTGCTCGAAGGCTCCGCCGATATCGGCGGCACGCGCGCCTCCGCCGCCATGATGCTGGCCGAGACGATCGGCCTCGCAGCCGAAGACATCAACCCCCAAGTCGTCGACACCGACTCGATCGGCTACACCGGCGGTACCGGCGGCAGCAGCGTTACCCACAAGATCGGCGTAACCACCCATCAACTCGGCCTGGAACTGCGCAGGAAGATGAGCGAGCAGCTTGCCGACTACTGGGAGATGGACCTATCTGACATCACCTGGCAAAACGGCCAGTTCAGTGGCAACGGCCACAGCCTCGGCTTCAAGGAAGCCGCCCAGGAGCTGTCCAGCGGTTATGAAGCGCTGACGGCCAGCGTCACCATGAATACCGAAGGGGCCGGGCCCTGCTTCGGCACTCACATAGTCGACGTTGAGGTCGATCCGGAAACGGGCAAAGTCGAGATCTTGCGCTACACCGCTGTCCAGGATGTGGGCAAGGCCATTCATCCCAGCTATGTCGAAGGCCAGATCCAGGGTGGTGTCGTCCAGGGAATCGGCTGGGCCTTGAATGAAGAGTATATCTACGATGACGAGGGTCATCTGCTCAACGCCAGTCTACTCGACTATCGCATGCCCACCGCGCTCGATCTGCCCATGATCGAATCCGTTCTGGTCGAGGTTGCCAACCCGGACCATCCCTTCGGCGTGCGCGGCGTCGGTGAAGTGCCGATCGTCCCACCCGCCGGGGCCATCGCCAACGCTATCTATGATGCCATCGGCGTGCGACCGACCGAACTGCCCATGTCGCCCGCTCGGTTGCTCGAAGCCATCTGGGAGAAAAACGGCGCCTAGCTGCCAGTTCCTGTAAACTTGCGGCCAGGTATTGCGCTGGCCGCCAAATTGTGAGATAAGGCGGGTCGGTAGACCATGTGTTGACCGGCCCGCCTTTTGATTCGATACTGAGGATTCGATACTGCGAAAGAGAGTCACCTATGGAACAACTCGACGACAGGAGGTAACTGCCCTATGTCTTCCTCTCGTTCAGTTGCCGTGACCGGCGGCCTTGGCAATCTCGGCACCAAGCTGCTCCAGCACCTCGCCCGCACGAGCCCCTGCCAGCTGCTCATCGGGCTGGATGTGCGTGCTCCGTCGTCCGATCAGTTACAAGCACTGCACGACGCCGCCTCCCAGAATACAACGGGTTCAACGCCTGCCGTCGAACTCCTTGAATGTGACCTCACCGACCCCCACGACGCCCGCTGGCGAGATGCGCTGGACCGGGTGCAGGCGGTCGTCCACTTCGCCGCTCTCAACCCCTACCCGGACGCCAGTTGGGACGAAGCCGCCATCTCCATCGACATGACCCTCAATGTGGCCCTCGCAGCCGCCGGCAGCCCCGGAGTCGAGCGCTTCGTCTTCGCCACCTCTAATCACGTAATGGGTCGCTATAAGGACGATCCCCTCGCCGCCACCGTCGGCCCGGGCACGCTGACCCCCGAAAGTCCTCTGGGCGTGGGCACCGTCTGGGCAGAGACCGAACCGCCCCTCGACGCCACCGCCTATTCAACAACAAAGATGGTGGGCGAACGCATCTGCCAGGCGCTGGGCGCTCAGTCGATTGGCGCCACCACCTTTGTGAGCGTGCGCATCGGCTGGTGCCAGCCGGGCGACAACCGGCCCGAAACACTCAACGCCACCGGCGACCCTGGCGTCCAAATCGGCGGCGCCGAATCCCACCCCGACCCCGAAGGATACCGCCGCGCCGAACGCTGGTTCCGCCTGATGTGGCTGTCCAACCGCGACTTCGTGCACCTGTTCGAACGAGCCATTAACGCCGACGCCCGCACATGGCCGGCGCCTGCCATCGTCGTCAACGGCATGTCCGACAACACCGGCATGACCTGGAGCCTGGACGAGACCCGGCGCTATCTCGGATACCAGCCCTCGGATGACGTGAACGCCAGCGACTTGTGATCGACCGCCTGCCTCCCGCTATCTCCCCCAGCGATTGAGACCGGCCGCAAACCTTTCGCCACAATAAGGAGACTCCACATGAGCTACAAGCTCGCCTACAGTACCCTGCGCTGGCAGAATCCCGACCTAGAACCGGCCCTGAACAGGCTTGCCGAAGCGGGCTGGCAGGGCTGGGAAAGCAGGCTGCCCCTCAACTGGATGGGGACGCCCGAACGCCTGCGCCGTGTCTGCGACGACGCCGGCATGCCCCTCGTGGTCCTAACCGCCAACGGGACGCCCGATAGCCGTGATCGTGAAAACATCGAGTCGAACCGGCGCCGCATGGAGTTCGCCGCCGAGATGGGCTGCGACTGCTTTATGTATATGAACGGCGGCAAGCCTGACGACCGCCCCGTGAGCGACGATGACGTCAGAGCAGCCGCCGAAGGCGCGGACGAGTGGGCCGAATACGCGGCCCAGTTCGGCCTGGAGCTGACCTACCACATCCATACCAATCTGCTGGTCGATTCAATCGATCACTGGAAGCTGTACATGGAGAACCTGCGCACGGCCAAGCTCTGCATCGACGTCTCCCACGCGCAGCTCTGGGGCTATGACCCCGTCGCGTCGCTCTGGGACTTCCGCGCACAGCTGAACTACGTGCACCTGCAGGACTGGGCGACCACCACCCGCCGCGCCGATGGCTACTACGATCCGCAGTGGTGCCAAGTCGGGGAACACGGAAACGTAGACTTCCCGGCCATCCGCGGTGTCCTGGACGAAATCGGCTACGACCGCTGGGTGACAGCCTGCCCGGGCCAGCCCATCCCCGGCCGCGAAGATCCAATGAGTGAGGCCGAACGCAGCGACGGGATGGTCACCTATCTGCGGGGAATCGGCTACTGAGTGTCCAGGTCGATCTCGGGGTGATCGCGGAAATACCTGGCCGTATCGATAACCAGGTTTTCCTGCAATTGAATCGTCATACCGCCGTCAATGACCAGCGTGTGGCCGGTGATGAATTTGGCCTCGTCGGAGCAAAGGAAGCGCACCCCGTTGGCGATGTCGTCGGGCATGCCCGTGTGACGCACAGGATAGTGCTGGTCGAAGAAGCGCAGCATCGACGGGTTGCGCTCCCAGCGTTCGGCCTGGCGCTCGGTCACGATATGGCCGGGGCAGATACAGTTGACCCGCACGCCGATCGGCCCAAAATCAAGCGCCATCTGGCGGCTCATCGCGATAATCGCCGCCTTCGTCATCTCGTAGGCCAGGCATGACGGCGCCACCATCTGCCCGTGCACCGAAGAAATGTTGACGATGCTGCCGCCGCCGCTGGCCTGAATGTGCGGCACCCCGTACTTCGCGCTCAGAAAGACCGCCTTCTGCGAAGCGTCGAGCGCGCGGTCAAAGGCAGTTTCAGTTAGGGTGATGGCCGTTCCGTCCGGCTCCAGCGCCCCCCAAGCGTTGTTCACCACGATGTGCAACCCGCCCCAGAGTTCAACCGCCCGTTCGATCATCGGCCGCATCTGTTCCGGCTGTGAAATGTCGACCTCATAGGCGGAAGCCGTGCCGCCGCTCTCCTCGATGCGGGCCACGTTTTCCGCGGCCGCCTCCGGCATGATGTCGGTGACCAGCACTTTCGCCCCATCCGCGGCCAGCCGCCGCGCAATGGCCCCGCCAATCCCGACCGCTCCTCCGGTGACGATTGCTATCTTATCTGTCAGTGTCATGTGAGGTTTCCCGAGCAAGTTGTGGCGTGTAGATCGGGGTCAGTATACTTGCCGGTCCAACGATAACCAAAATGGGTGCGCTTAGCCTCCAGTGCAGTACTGCGGAGGCTATTGTTTTGGTCTGATTATGAGAGATAAGTCAAACGTTATATGCTGAATTGGTATCATATCTGCAAATCCTTGGGAACAGTTCTGTTGTAAGAAAATGGAAGCCAAGACCGGCGCTATCCACGATATCGTTTCGCGTCTCATAGCTCTCGATCCCTATCGGATCGTGCTGTTCGGCTCTGTTGCTTCGGGAACGGAGGAGTTGGGAAGTGATATCGACTTACTGGTAATTCTGGATTCTGAGAAAATCTCACAGACTTATGAGGAGAGGATGCAAAGCAGGCTCATGGTGAGGAAGAGCCTCCTGGCGGTCAACAAGCATATCCCTATCGACCTTATGGTCTATACCAGGGGTGAGTACGAGCTTCTTCAAAAACATGGCTCATCGCTTTTGCAGGAGATCGAAAGCAATGGGAAATCGTTGTATGAGAAGGTGGACTAGAAACCGATCGCGTTCTGCCTGAAATGGCATGAGACTTATCTGCCTTGAGGAGAGGAATCAATAATGGACTTTCTACCATTTGATCTGTCCGGGTTGCTCGGGCAAACAGAGTTACTTACTATAGGTGCCCCAGTCGCGGCCGTTTGGCTTCTCTTGGGAATCCTGAGCGCGGTCGTTGCGACAAACAAAGGGCGAGGTGGGTGCGCTTGGCTCATGTTTGGGATTGTTCTGGCACCGGTGAGCTTCATTCTGGCGCTCGTCGTCCCCAAAAATCAGCCAGTCCTTGAGCAAAGAATGGTCCAGCGCGGCGAGATGCAGTACTGCCCCTATTGCGCCGAGCTGATCAGGGCCGAAGCGATCAAATGCCGCTACTGCGGCGAGGGCTTCGGCGGGGACCAGTCGTCATCCCATTCGATCTACATGCGCTGAAGCGGCCTATGAAAGTATATGGTTACTCGGAACGTGGAATCTTGAATTCGCTCCTCTACGAGATTCTGTACGCCGACAATGGCGCAACTCTGTTTAATCGTCTTATTTCGATGGCCAGGTTCCCTCTGACCCGCGATAGGCCATCATCTGGTGCAGCTACAATCTTTGTCGAACAATCCTTTGCCAGGAGAGGAGGATTCGGTGATTCAGATGCGATCTTCCTCGTATCCTCGGATGCCTTGAACTACGCAATTTTCGTCGAAGCCAAGGTCCTGGCCCAAGCCCGCGATTGGAAGCTTTCTGATGAGTTTGACAAGTTTGAGGTTGGTGTGAATCAGAAGTCACTGACAGATAAGTCTTTTTCCTCAAACATCTTCACTCAGCTTTATCATAAACAAAGGTTCGTCTCCGCACTCAACGGAAACGGAATTGATGCCCTGCAAAGAGGTATAGAATTTCCGTCATGGTCATTCAGTTCAGAGTCGCCTCACAACATTAGAAAGATCGGCAAGAATCCTGTCGTTCTTTGCACTGCAAAGCGAATTCAACAACATACCGATAACGTTTTCTATTTGGCCCTGGTACCTGACTCCGACAAACGGGTCGCAGATTTCTTTGTTAACAGGTTACGCAACGTTCAACTCCCAACCGTGCCCGAGTGGGACCCGTCCAATTACGGCTATCTCACGTGGGCTACGGTAAAATCCTTCTGCGCACAGAATCACTTGGCAGCAACACTTGACGTGTTCGCCTACAATGTCGGTCAGATTTTTCGTGAAGAAGTAGACTGACCTAGTGCCTCGCTTAAACGGTATGCCGCGACATCTTACTGCTGCCGGTCTTTCTGGACGAATCCTGCCATAGGACTCTTCAAAATGACACGATCACAACAAACAACTCTTTTCCCCACAGATGATGTTCGATCTGTCTCACGGGCGAAAAAAGGGACAACGACCGAACGACTGAAAAGGATTGACACGGATGTCAAACTTAGAGAACAGTTGCTTTCCTTCTGCCGGCTAAAGCACGGAGATATCTGGGAGGATTCGATCAGTGGCCATAGGGTTGGTGTCCTCGACGCGGCAAAGCATGTGGACGTAGACCAAATAATGAACGGCGAGAAGGCTGGGCTTTTCATAAACGATCCCCCGTATAATGTCATGGTCGGCAATGCTAATACAGCCAATCTCTCAAAGATAGACCTCGCTTCTTATCTTGATTTCTCCCAGAATTGGGTAGCTAATGCGCTTCAGTTCGCCAAGCCGAATGCACATCTCTACGTCTGGATCGGTGCCGACTATAAGGATAATTTTCAGCCTCTACCGGACTTTATGGTTCTGATGCGGGAATTCCGTGACTTAAGTCCAAGGAATCTCATAACCGTCCGCAATCAGCGGGGCTACGGTACCCAGAAGAACTGGATGTGGGTTCGACAGGAACTGCTACACTATGTAAAGGGCAATCCTGATTTCAACGTTACTTATACGGATATTCCAAGAATATTGCGGGGTTACTATAAGGAAGTGGATGGTCGTCGGACAGAAAATCGTGAGAGAAGTAAGTCTGAAACGATACGTCCAGGCAATGTCTGGGTCGACGTTCAGCAGGTATTTTATCGGATGGAGGAGAACGTGCCTGGCTGCTACGCTCAGAAGCCCTTGAAGGCGATTCAACGAATCATACAGTCTTGCAGCCAGGAAAATGATCTAGCCGTTGATTTTTTCGCCCATTCTGGCACGACACTAATTGCTGGCGAGCTATCCCGGCGAAGGGTTTACACCTTCGACATTGACCCCATTTTTGCTGAGATCGCGATACGACGTCTGGAGCATTTCCGGAAAACCGGAAGAACCGGATGGCAATGGCACAGCCCCTTTCCTGAGATCGATGCGAAAGAAGCAACTTCCTGATGGACCAGGCAGAACTACGTTCCTACCTTGAGCGACTTATAGACTCTTTGGATTTTGGCAATCGAGAAATGTTGCAGGCGAGGCTGGAAAGCCTTGCATCGGTGTTCCCGTTCAATGAATACGAATACATTATTACCTTTATGGTCGATCGTGGCGTGATTACTTTCCTAGAATATGAAGCGCTTCGCGACAATTATGTTTCGGCCAATCGTTACCTTGACCTCTTCAATCTTGCCCCCAGAACATTCGGCCAAGGTTGGGGCGAAAGTCACCTCTTGAACCTTGATGCAAGATTTCAGAAAGCAGACAAGAATCTCGACCCAGAGTATGAGGGTCAGTATGACCTATGGTTCGAAGGCATACGGGTGGAAGTCAAGACCGCTCGAGCCATTGACAATAGCAGAAGTGGCGAAATGGCGTCTAGAGCATTGCACTGGGGGACAGAAGCGCCATTTGGATGAACTTTCAGCAGATAAAGCTCGATGTAGGCGACGTTTTTGTTTTTGTCGGTGTGTGGGTCGATAAAATCGTTTACTGGGTATTGTCCAACGAAGAGGTCAAACAGAATGATTTTCTTAGTCATCAGCATCGGGGAGGAATAGAGTATCAGATAGGTATAAGGAATACCAATATTCAGGAATTTAATGCCTTTAGAGTTGAAGCCGCGGCGTTGACAAACGCGATAAAATTGAAAGAAAGAATCCAATAGCCGACAATGATTCATTGCAGGACATCTTCGCACCAGTTGTTTTGCAATGAGTATCGTGAATCTGGAACACAGAAACCCATGCGCCACAAAAAGTGGGCCTGCCCCAAATGCGAAAACCTCGAGTTCGAAACCGATATCTTCCAGGCCACCGGCGGCACACTCGCCAAAATCTTCGACGTCCAGAACAAGAAATTCACCACCGTCACCTGCACCCGCTGCCAGTACACAGAGATATACAAATCAAGCACCTCCAACCTGGCCAACGTCTTTGACTTCCTAACCTCGTAAGGCGCAAGATCACCCTTGAGAATCAGAATGCCCTATCGAGCCGTCATCTTCGACCTGTTCGGCACCCTGGTCTGCAGCTTCACCCGCCGGGAATACGACCGGGTCAACGCGCAGATGGCCGCGGCCGTCAGCATTCCCTATGCAGAATTTTGGCGGCTCATGGGGGAAACCTTGCACGACAGCTGCCTTGGGCGCTACAGTTCCTTCGAGCACCTTATCTCCAATATCTGCAGTCGCACAGGTGTCCACGCGGACAAGGCACAAATCGCGCAAGCTGCCGCCTTCCATTATGAATTCGTTGCCAACGCAATCGCGCCAGAGCCGGAGGTTCTGGAAGCGTTATGCAAACTGAAGGAAAGAGGATACCGGCTTGGCCTGATCAGCGACTGTGCCCCTCCTGTCCCGCTTCTATTCCCCCAATCTCCACTGGCCCGCTTCATTGACACACCAATATTCTCCTGTGAAGAGCACATAAAGAAGCCTTCAAGCGCCATCTATCAACGAACCTGCAAACGCATGGAGTTAGAACCGCACGAATGTATCTATGTCGGCGACGGCAGCAGCCAGGAGCTGACCGGCGCCGCAGCAGTAGGCATGCGACCCGTGCTGAAGCGGACCGACCTGACTGATGTCTACGACAGCCATCGTCCCGAAGTGGAAAACTGGCGGGGCCCTACTGTTAATGAAATCAAGGATCTATGTGACATGCGCTTTTGAGATGAAACAACTCGAAAGCAAGGTTTGCCCTCTTACAGGATGAAGATGGTCTATTTTGAGCAAGAAGACATACTGCATCTGAAGATCTTTGATGGACCGGAAAAGGGCAGCATGGAGCTTGGAACCAATATAACGGCCGAACTGAACGAAGATGGAGAACTCATCGGGTTCGAAATTCTGAACGCCAGTGAGTTCATTCGGGATTCAGTTGTGGGGTCCTTACAGGCGAAGATGCTTTCATTCGCTAAAGCCGAAAACACACTCTCAGATCGTTGAATGCCCTGCCATAATGCTATATGAACGCGTTATGATGGGCTCCCATTCTCTTCTTGCGCGGACGTTCCAGCCAGAAAAAGCCACCGGATGGAGCCGCTGCGCCAGTCTCCAAATAAGGACAAAGAAATGCTACGCATCTCAGTCTTCAAGCACGACGCTGAACTAACCGACCAGTGGCTCCTCCAGAAAGTCGCCCTCGGCGCCGACGCCATTGACTTCGGCCGCGACGCCGACATGCCCGGCGTCACCGAACAGGGCTACCCGGACCTGGATGCAGTGCGCGCCCTACGCAAGCGGGTGCGCTCCTTCGGCATCGACATCAACCGCGTCACCCTCCCCACCCTCACACATACCTTCATCGATGAGCGCGTCGGCGCCGAAGACGAGCTGAATAACGCCGCCAAAGCCCTCGAAGTCTACGGCCGGGCCAGAATCCCCATCGCCCGCCAGCGCGTCGAGGGCGACGTCTTCCCGCAGATGATGGAGCAATACCGCACCAAACACCGCGGCGGCTACCTTGCCCGCGCCGAGACTCTTGTGCGGGGACCTCACGACATCCCCTCGCGCGCCGAACTGGAGCGCTGGTGGGACCGCTTCTGCGTCGCCTTCGAGCGCCTCACACCCATCGCCGAGGAGTACGACATCAAGCTGGCCGTCCACCCCTCCGATACCCCCAACATCGACACGCCCTTCGGCGGCATCGGCTTCCACCGCATCATAGACGCCTTCCCCAGCCCCAACGTCGGCTACGTCTACTGTATCGGCACCCGCTCCGAAGCCGGCGGCAGCTCACTCGTGATCGACGAGATCAACAACTACGGGCGCAAGGGCAAGCTCTTCATGCTCCACATGCGAAACGTGCGCGGCAGCCTCGCCACCGCCGGCGGCTTCGAAGAGACCCTCCTCGACGACGGTGACCTGAACATGGCCCGCATCCTGCGCGAACTGCGCAACGTCGGCTTCAGCGGCTACATCAACCCCGATCACATTCCCGACCTGCCCGGCGACAATGAGACCCGCGACGTCGGCTGGGCCTACTCCATCGGCTACCTGAAAGCACTCTTCGCCGCGGCCGTGGCCTAATACCGCAAGTGGCAGAGGAAGGAGGCAGGCGGCCTGTGCCGAAAGACTATCGGCTCCGCCCGCCCTCTCCATCCTGCACGCCTTGATCTGCGACACCCCCTCAAATGCTCCGATTCAAGACTGACAGGGTAGAGCTAACGCCCTTCCTGGTTCTTCTGGCGTTCACTGTAATCGCCCTGTTCTTGCGGCTCTATCGACTGCACGAACTCGAGCCCGGGCTGAAGTTCGACGAAGGCTGGAACGGAATATACGCTCTCCAGGTTCTGCAGGGCGAACACGCTCTGACATTTGGAGACAAGGATGGGCTGGGCATCTATCTGATAGCGTTGGCGACGAATTTCCTGGGCCGCACGCCGCTGGCGCTCCGATTGCCTACGGCTCTGGCCGGCATATGCACTGTCTGTGTGGTTTTCTGGCTAGGGCGTTTACTGTTCGGATGGGACGAGCGCGGGCGGGAGACGCGGCAACGCGGCCTGATGGTTGGAGGCGCTGCATCCGGTCTGCTGGCCGTGTCGCTTGGCCAGACGATACTGGGGCGCACTGCCTATCGGGGCAGCTTTCTGCCATTCTTCCTTGCCCTATGTCTGGCCCTGCTGTGGTGGGGATGGACGCGACGTCGCTGGTGGGCAGTCATGCTGGCCGGAGCGTGCGCGGGGCTATTGCCCTACGTCTATTATCCCGCGCGTTTTGTCCCCTTTCTCTTCCTCTTTTTCGGTACCAGCTTTCTGTTGCCACTTCGCTCTGTATTCCTGAAGAGAATGCAAACCGACCTTCTTTGGGCAGCCGCTTTCACAGGCGTTGCCGGGCTGGTAGCTGCCCCAATTCTCCTCCACTACATTCGGCATCCCGACCTCTTTTTCAATGAACGCATCCAGATGCTCTTTATCTTCCGTGAATATCAGGGCGCCCCCGTATTGACTCTGGCGAAGATCCTGACAGTCCATGTGTGGGAGATTCTTGCGAAATTCAGTTTTCGCCTCCTGGCCGGCTGCTGTTCTCCCTTTGAGCACGCTGTGACGCTGAATGGATGGGAAGCGCTCTTCTTCTGGCTGGGCGTGGCGATCGCAGTGTGGCGGTGGAACCGGAGGCCGGCCTGTCGTCTCCTGTTGCTCTGGGTGGGGCTGCTGTTCATGCCTGCGTTTCTGGCCGATACCAAAAACACGATGCGCATGGTCGGCGCAGTGCCGGCTATCTATCTGCTGGTGGCGGTCGGCCTGTGGGAGACGTTCCAGTGGTCAGCGTCTCGCAAGTTGGTGGGAGCCAAAACCTGGGCGTCGATCTTTGGAATTGCAATCAGCGTCGTGATTGCGATTCAGGGCGCCGGCACATATCGAGCCGTGTTCGCCAAGCGGATGGCCGACAGTTTCTACCACTACGATATGATCTGGCCAACTTTCGCCCAGAGGTTGAACGCGCGGCCTGAGGAGAAAGATACAGTCTACTTCATCACCCACCAGCGGCATGATGCCTTTGACTATCTTTATCAAGGGGCAACATCAGTTGTGAGAACCTACCCTGACGTGTCAGACCTTGACCATCGCATCAAAGCGTCGCTGGCAGAAATAGGGGATGTTTCAACTGTGAAAGTCGTGAACTGGGTTGACTGGTCTCCTACGATTGAGTGGAGATCAAACCACATCGCCGACTTCCTCACCATTCTTTTGGATAAGTATGGAAGTTATGTCGCCACTGAAGATTTCGACGGCATACATGTCGATTCCTACGTGGATATCTCTCGCAATCGTCCTTGGGTTCTCTTCGAAGACCTGCCGAGTCCAGTCGTCTATGATGGAGGCATCACCCTGGAAGGGCTGGCCTTGGGTTCAAGTCGCATAAAATTGCCGAGGCGGCAGCGGTTCGACGCAGAACAAAGTCGCTCTCTAAAGGTTGGCATGTTGTGGCGAACCGCACCGGAACTGGCGGTTGATTACTCTATATCCCTACGCCTGTACAACGGTGATGACGTCAAGGTCTTTCAGAGTGATCATGTTTTGAGGAAACCCTACAAATATACGCTTACCACGAGTCTGTGGCCGACCCAACCGGTAAGTACGGTTTTCAAGCTTGATATTCCAAATGAGCTGACCGCAGGCGAATACGAACTGCGTCTTGTCGTCTACGATCTGGAGACGTCTACACCAACTGTCGAAGTGGGCGTCTGGCAGCCGGAGACCGCACTGGGGCGCGTCCAACTTCGGCCCCCCGGTCAGTAGGGGAAACGCTGCACCATTTTCCGACCTCTACTTGCTTCAGTCACCTTTGGCCTGCTCCACTTTTTGGTCCAATCATTGAGGCTGCGATGGTCTATGCTCTTGCCGGGGAACCTCCAGTCCCAATGGGAACCTTGGAGCGTTTTCCAATCTCCTGTGCCTCAGCGCGGGCAGGTCCACTGATTGGACTGAGGCTGACGCTGGCAAGAGAGTATCTGGGAATCCGAGAGGCACATTGTCAGCTCTACCTTTGTGGAATGCGCGCAGTCGGTGTAAGGTTGATCACACGGGCGGCACGCCCAAATCTTGTAATCAACTGGTGTAACTGATTCTTGGCGAAGGAATTTCCGTCTCTTCAGTCAATACAGTCAATCGCAGGACAGGAAAATGACACTCAAAGTCGGAATCGTCGGCGCCCGCGGCATCGGTGAAAGACACGCACGCGCCTATACGCAGGACCCCCTCGCCGAGCTCGTCGCCGTCTGCGATCTCGTCAAAGAGCGCGCCGACGAGGCCGCGCAGATGCACGGCGTACGCGGCTACACCAGCCTCGCCGAAATGCTGCGCCACGAAGAGCTGGACATTGTCGACGTCTCCACCGGCGGCTTCGAAAACGGCAGCTGGCACTTCGAACCGACCATGGAAGCCCTGGAGGCAGGCAAGCACGTGCTCGTGGAAAAACCGATCTCCAATCAGATCGACGAGGCCCGCCAGATGGTCGCCAAGGCCGCCGAGTTGGACCTTTACCTCGGCTGCAACCTCAACCACTACTTTACGCCCCCGGCGGAGAAAGCCCAGGAATACATGGAGCAGGGCCAGATCGGCGAGTCGGTCTACTGCCTGCTCAAAATGGGCTTCAACGGCGGCGAGCATACCTACAGCAAGAATAGCGCCCCCAATGTCGCCGGCTTCCCCTACTTCCACGTGAAAGCCTTCCTGGCCCACCCCTTCTCCATCATGCGCCACTTCTGCGGCGACGTGACCCACGTCCAGGCTTTTTTCAGCCGGCCCACTTTCCGCGTCGAAGCCGGCGACCCCATGCTCTCTATCACCAGCATCCACCTCCAGTTTGCCAGTGGCGCCGCCGGCTACCTCCTCAGCCAGCGCGGCGACGCCACCTTCGGGCTCGGCGGCTGGTGGAGCGTTGAAGTCGCCGGCACGCGCGGCACCTTCTGCATCGAAAACTGCATCGAAAAAATCACATACTGGCCCGCCCCCACCACCGCAGGATCTCCCCCGCCGCGGGTCACACACAGCGGTATCACCGACTTCGACCAGACCTTTCCCCGCCGTATCCACGCCTTTCTCGAAGACGTAACCAACGAAGTGCCCAAGAGCGAACTGCGGGCTTCGGGCCGCGACGCCCTGGCAACCCTGGAGTACACCTGGGCCGCCATCGAATCCTACGAAAACGGGGGCGTGCTCGTCCAGCCCCATCCCCTGCCGGACTGCGTTGATTCGTAACCAGCCGCCGCGAGGCTGCATGGCACGACAGGTAAACGATCACCACCTGTCAGCCTTGAAAGGAATGCAAGAACTATGAGCGAAGCCGAAAGAAACGACTACACCTCTCTGGTGCCCCAATTTCTCTTTCCCGATACCTTGCCCGAGCAGGAGGCCAGGCTGGAGACCAACTCACTGATGCAGCGCCTGCTCGCCTATCGCAAGCGCTACGAGGGCGACCCCCACCGGCCCATCTACCACTACGTCAACCCGGAAAACACGCTCAACGACCCCAACGGCCTCTGCTTCTGGCAGGACCGTTGGCACCTCTTCTACCAGGCCTATCCCCCCGAAGACCCCCGCCAGCACTGGGGCCACGCCGTCAGCGACGACCTCATCCACTGGCGCGACCTGCCCTACGCCATCTACCCCAACCCGGAGGAATGCTGCTACTCGGGCGCAACGCTCGTCGAAGAGGACCGTGTAATCGCCATCTATCACGGCACCAAGGTCGGCAACATGGTCGCCGTCTCGCACGACCCGCTCCTGCTCAACTGGGAGAAGCTCACCGGCGCGCCCGTCATACCCATCGCCAGCGACGACGGCTCACCGCTTCCCTACCGCGTCTTCGATCCCTGCATCTGGAAGAAAGGCGATCACTATTACGCCCTCTCCGGCGGCACTCTGCCGCACAAGGCCTCCGGCAAACGCACGCGCGCCAACTTCCTCTTCCGCTCGCCCAACCTGGTCGACTGGGACTATTTGCACCCGTTCGTGGAAGACGACATCTTCACGCTTGTCGGAGACGACGGCGCCTGCCCCTACTTCTGGCCGATCGGTGACCGCCACATCCTCCTCTTCTTCAGCCACATGAGCGGCGGTCAGGCCCTTCTGGGCGACTACGACACCGAGCGCGACAAGTTTGTCGTCACCTCACAGCACGACTTCAACTTCGGCGCCTTCGGTCCCGGCGGCGTGCATGCCCCGTCAGCAACGCCCGACGGCAAGGGCGGCGTCAACGTCATCTTCAACATGAACCCGGCCAAGCCAACCGAAGGCTGGAACCAGATCATGACGCTGCCCCGGCGCCTGACCCTGCAGGGCACCGACAAGATCGGCCGCGACACGCTCCTCGTCGAGCCGGCCGGGGACGTCGAGTCACTGCGCAGTGAACACCGCCAGATCACCGATATGGTCCTGCCCGCCAACCAGGAGATCGTCCTCGGTAGCATCCGGGGCAACGCCATCGAGCTGATGGCGGAGATCGAGACCAACGACGCGCCGATGGTCGAGCTGAACGTGCTGCGCTCCCCCGGCAAAGAGGAGTTCACCCGCATCGCCTTCTACCGCGAGCGCGGCTTTCGCGACTGGGAGCGCTACCAGGGCTGGCAGCGGGACAAGCTCGCCGCCGCCACCGACAGCCTCATCTCCATCGACTCCTCCTACTCATCCCTATCGCCCGACGTCCGTTCGCGTGCGCCCGAGACCGGACCCGTCTTCCTCGAAAGAAATGAGCCGCTGCGCCTCAGAGTCTTCGTCGACCGCAGCGTCGTCGAAGTCTTTGTCAACGGCAAGCAGTGCGTAGCCATGCGCGTCTACCCCGACCGCGAGGACAGCGTTGGCGTCTCGATGCGCGCGCAGGGCCAGGAAGCCCGCGTCGTCTCGCTCGAAGCGTGGCAGATGGAAGACATCTATAAGTAATCTGCGGCGATCGCAAATCAATCGCCCGACATTGCCGTGAAGGAATCAAACTATGGACTTGCCAACGCTGTACGTCAACATGCTGGGGACGAGCAACTACGTAATCAAGCAGAAAACCGAGGGCCTGACCCACGCCGACAGCATGTTGCAGCTGCCCTTCCCCGGCAACTGCATGAACTGGATCCTCGGCCATCTCATGGTCTATCGCATGCAGTGCCTCGGCAATATCGACGGTGTCAGCAAGCCCGACGAGGACGAGTTCGCCCTCTACGGATTCGGCTCCGAACCGATGACCGATCCCGACAAAGCCATCCCGCTCGACACACTGCTCGCGCGTCTCGACGATCTCTCCGAACAGATCGGCGCCGCGCTCGAAAAGATGCCGGAGTCCCGCCTGGATGAAATGCTCGACGAGGAGCACAGTGTCACCGTGGGCCAGCGGCTGCACTTCAATCTCGTCTACCACGAGGCTTACCACGTGGGCCAGCTTGAACCGCTGTACGAGTTGGCGCTCAAGAACCGTTCCTGACAATAGTCCGTCGCCGCTGACCTGGACTGCACAAGGAGCCGCGGAAGGAATACAACATCCATGGGTGCCGAAAGAACCGACAACACCTCCCTTGTGCCCAAGTACAGTTTCCCTGAGACCCTGGCCGAACAGGAGGCCGCGCTCGAAGCGAACCCCCTGTTGCAGCGGCTGCATGCCTATCGCAAACGCTACGAAGGCGACCCCCACCGGCCCATCTACCACTACGTCAACCCGGAAAACACGCTCAACGATCCCAACGGACTCTGTTTCTGGCAGGACCGCTGGCATCTCTTCTATCAGGCCTGCCCGCCAGAAGACCCGCGTCAACACTGGGGCCACGCCATCAGCGATGATCTCATCCACTGGCAGGACCTTCCCTACGCCATCTACCCCAATCCGGAGGAACGCTGCTATTCCGGCGCGGCGCTGGTCGAAGAGGATCGAGTTATCGCAATCTATCATGGCACCAAGGTCGGCAACATGGTGGCCGTTTCGCACGATCCGCTGCTGCTCAACTGGGAAAAGCTCACCGGCGCGCCGGTCATACCCAAGGCCAGCGCCGACGGCTCGCCTCTCCCCTACCGCGTCTTCGATCCCTGCATCTGGAAGAAAGGGGACCACTACTACGCCCTTTCCGGCAGTACCCTGCCCCACGCAGCCTCCGGCCGGCGCACGCGCGCCAACTTCCTCTTCCGCTCGCCCAACCTGGTCGACTGGGAATATCTGCACCCGTTTGTGGAAGGCGATCGCTTCACCCTCGTCGGCGACGACGGCGCCTGCCCTTATTTCTGGCCGATCGGCGACCGCCACATCCTCCTCTTCTACAGCCACATGAGCGGCGGGCGGGCCCTGTTGGGCGACTACGAAGCCGAACGCGACAAGTTTGTCGTCACCTCACACCATGTTTTCAACTTCGGTGCTTCTGAGCCGGGCGGCGTCCATGCACCATCGGCAACGCCCGACGGCAAAGGCGGCGTCAACGTCATTTTCAACATGAACCCGGCCAAGCCCACCGCAGGTTGGAACCAGATCATGACGCTGCCGCGGCGGTTGACCCTGCAAGGCACCGACAAGATCGGCCGCGACACGCTCCTGGTCGAACCCGCGGGGAACATCGAATCACTGCGCAGTGAGCACCGCCAGATCACCGACATGACCCTGCCTGCCAATCAGGAGATCGTTCTGGGAAGCATCAGGGGCAACGCGATCGAGCTGATAGCGGAGATCGAGACCAACGACGCACCGATGGTCGAGTTGAACGTGCTGCGCTCCCCCGGCAAAGAGGAGTACACCCGCATCGCCTTCTATCGCGAGCGCGGCTTCCGCGACTGGGAACGCTTCGAAGGTGCGCAGCAGGCCAGGCTGACCGCCGCAACCAGCAGCCGCAGCGCCACCGGGTCCTCATCGTTCCCCGTCTACGATCCGCAAGGCCTGTCCGTCGCCGCCACCGACGGCCTCATCACCATAGACTCCGCCTACGCCTCCCTCGCGCCTGATGTTCTCTCGCGGGCGCCCGAGACCGGGCCGGTCTTCATCGAAAGGGATGAGCCTCTGCGCCTCAGAGTTTTCGTCGATCGCAGCGTCGTCGAAGTCTTCGTCAACAGCAGGCAGTGCGTGGCCATGCGCGTCTACCCCGAGCGGGAAGACAGCGTCGGCGTCTCGCTGCGCTCACAAGGACAGGACGCCCGCGTCGTTTCCCTCGAGGCGTGGCAGATGAAGAATATCTATGCATGACAAGTGGTCAGCGGCCAGTGACCCGTGGCCACTGCGAAAAACCCATCAGATCTTGTAATGAAAGGAGTTGCTTGTGCACAGCCCAACCCTGTATGTCAACATGCTCGGGACCGCCAACAACTACATCAAGCAGAAGACGGAGGGCCTGACCCATGCCGACAGCATGTTGCAGCTGCCCATCCCCGCCAACTGCATGAACTGGATCCTCGGCCACATCATGGTCTATCGGGAGCAATACCTCGGCGTCATCGACGGTGTCACCAAGCCCGACGAGGACGAATTCGCCATTTACGGCTTCGGCTCCGAACCGCTGACCGACCCCGACAAAGCCATCCCGCTGGAAACCATCCTCGCGCGTCTCGATGATCTCTCCGACCGGGTCGTCGCCGCGCTCGAAAAGATGCCGGAATCCCGTTTGGATGAAATATTGGATGAGGAACGGGGCGTCACCGTCGATCAGCGGCTGCACTTCTACCTGGTCTTCCACGAGGCCTTCCATGTGGGCCAACTTGAGCCGCTGTACGAACTGGCGATCGCGAACGGCAAGAATTAGCGATCAGTTGGCAGTGATCGTTGAAGCCCTGCCAGCCGCTGGCCGCTGAAATCTGGAGAAAAAACAATGCAGCTATCCGACATCAAAACCGTCGGCGTCGTCGGCGGCGGCACCATGGGCTTCGGCATCGCCATCAACTTCGCGCTCTGGGGCTACCCCACTATCATCAGCGACCTGTCCGACGAAGTACTGGCCGGGACCAGGGCCAACATCACTCATGCCCTCCAGCTCTTCGTCGAAGGCGAACTGATCACGCAGCCCCGCGCCCAGGAAACGCTCGCCCGCATCACCACCACCACCGATCTGGCGCAACTGGCTGCACAGAGCGACTTCATCACCGAGGTGATAGTCGAGCGGCTGCCCGACAAACAGGACCTGTTCAAGCAACTCGACGAACTCTGCCCGCCCCACACCATCATCGCCAGCAACACCTCGCGCCTCCTGCTCAGCGACATCGGGGTGCACGCCCGTCGCCAGGACAAGCTGGTGCTCACCCACTACTTCGCCCCGCCGCACATCGTCCCCGGCGTCGAGGTCGCCAAAGTGCCGGGTGCCACCGACGAATCCTTCGAGCTCACCTGCGAACTGCTGAGCAGCGCGCGCAAAATCCCCATCCGTGTGCGCGGGGAGAAATCAGGATATCTGGTCAACCGGATTCAGCACGCGATGGCGAGGGAGGCCAGCCAGCTGTGGGCCGAAGGCATGGCCAGCGCAGAGGATATCGAGCTGGGAATCGTCTCCACCTTCGGCTTCCGCATGCCCCACGAAGGCCCGTTCCTGCACTACGACCTGGCCGGCATCTGGAAATGGCCCGAAGACGCACGCAATCCCCGCGCCATCGAAAACGAAAAACTCCGCGAGCAGATGCTGAAAGCCCAGCCCTGGTTCCTGGACCCCGACAACTTCGAAGAGGCCGTCGAAAAACGCGACCGCGAATACATCCGCCGCTTAAAGGAACTCTATTGGAAAGATACTGACCACTAGCTACAGCTTCAGATCTCCCGCGCCACCGCGGCCACCGCAGCCACCGTCTCGTCGACCACGTCCGCCGTATGCGCAGTCGACAGGAACCACGCCCCCCGTTCCAGCGCACGCACGCCCCGGTAGTGCAGCGCCTCCGTGAAGCGCACGTAGCGTTCCTTATCCGCCTGCAGTGAGCTGCGATAGTCGGTGACCTCCCCCTCCACGCCGAATCCCACGTGGAAGATCTGGGGGAATCCTTCCACCCGCGCCTGGATGTCCGCCGCGTCCAGCGCCTCCCCGATGCCCTCCATCAGCCGCGTCCCCTGCCTGTCGAGCGCAGCGAACGTCTCCGGCTTCTCCAGTTCCCCCAGCGTCGCCACCAGCGCCGCCATGCACGCCGGATGCCCGTTGAATGTGCCGCCGTGCATCACACCCCCACTCGCAAACAACTCCATCAACTCCGCGCGCCCGGCAAAGCAGGAGACCGGAAAACCGCTCGCAATCGCCTTACCGAAGGTCGCCAGGTCCGGCGTCACCCCAAAATGGGCCTGCGCACCCCCCGGCGCAACCCGAAAGCCGGTGATCACCTCGTCAAATATCAACACCGTGCCCGTGTCCGTGCACGCCCTCCGCACACCTTCCAGGTAACCGTCACCCGGAAATACGGTGCTCGTGTTACACATCGCCGGCTCCATGATCACGCCCGCCACATCCCCGCGCTCGAGCCGCTTCTCCAGCAACTCCAGGTTGTTCCACGGCAACACCTCCGTGTGCAACCCGGCCTGCAGGTCCTGCCCCG
This sequence comes from Caldilineaceae bacterium, assembly GCA_026708085.1. Taxonomy (GTDB): domain Bacteria; phylum Chloroflexota; class Anaerolineae; order Caldilineales; family Caldilineaceae; genus Bin5. The sequence goes on along the minus strand of JAPOVP010000004.1, from coordinate 18,953 downwards.
CGCTCGCGGGAATGGCGTTCGGCGCCTCCTCGGGGCCGTACTCCTCCGCGGTCGGCGCGATGCTCCACAGTATATTGTCCATCCAACCGTGGTAGTGCCCCTCGAACTTGATGATCACCGAACGCTGCGTCGCCGCCCGCGCCAGCCGGATCACCGCCTGCACCACCTCACTGCCCGCGCAGCTGAAACGTACCCGCTCCGCGCACGGCACCATCTCGCACACCATCCTCGCCGCCTCCTGCTCGATCCGGCTCTGCCCCGCGTAGAGAATGCCCGAACCGAGTTGCTCCTGCACTGCCTCCAGCACCGGCGCCGGGTTGTGCCCCAGGATCATCGGACCCATGCCCAAATAGTAATCAATCAGCCGGTTGCCGTCCGCGTCGTACAGGTAAGCCCCCTCGCCGCGCTCGAAAACCAGCGGCGTCGGCGCTACCCCCAGCCGGTAGTTGCTGTTCACCCCGCCGGGCAGATGCTGCGACGCATCGGCGATCAGTTGTCTCGAACCATCAAAGGTCGTCATCAGGCCCATTCCTTGTCTCGTCGTAACCATTCCGCCAAAGTCAATTCCAAACCCGGAGTGAGCCTGGCGCAGGCTGTCCTCACGCCTCACTCCTCTTCACTCTCTCCTCGCTTTTCTGGGCGGTCGGGCCTTCGGCCCTCCCTTGTGCGGGGGTTCCCCCCGCAACGCCCCCTCGGGTTTACCCACCGTGTTCACTCTTCTCCAGCTTCGTGTCTAGCCAACAGTGTCCGCCCTCCCTGTCGTCTCTAACCGCTAACCACTGCAGTTCCGCATTATCCCCGTTTCAGTCCACCAACACAACTGCGCACAGCGTCGCACAATTGCATTTTTGTCTGTTGACGGGTACCCTTTCCCTACCTCAAATCTGATCCACCTCCCGATTACACGACAGTGGAGATTCGCTCATGTCAACCAACAATCAGCGCTCAGGCAGCCAACCCGCAGAGCAGTTCACCTGGGCGGGAATGTACGCCCGCAATGCCGCTGAACCCAAGGGCCTGGGCGCGGGGAAACGCGGCCGTTACGACTTCGCCGTCGCCTATCCCGATCCCGGCTCTCTGCCTCTGGATGGGCTTCTCGATGGCCTGAAGCAGGCAATGGATGAGGAGGGCGGTGACCTCTCCCTCTACGCCAATCCCCAGGGCTACACGCCCCTGCGCGAGTTCGTGGCCGCCAAGCTGCAACGCGACAGAGCCATCAACGTGACCGCCGACGACATCATCCTCGCCGACGGCTCCAGCCAGCCCATCCACATGGTCGCCGAGACACTCCTCGATCCCGGCGATGTCGTCCTCACCGAGGATTTCGTCTACGCCGGCACCCTCAATACCCTTCGCCGTTTTCGCGCCGACCTGCGCGGAGTCGCCACCGATGAAGAGGGCATGATCCCCGCCGCCATCGAAGAAGCCATCACCACCGCCAGCGCCGAGGGCAAAAAGCCCAAGTTCATCTACACTGTACCCACTTTCCAGAACCCACAGGGCTGGACCATGACCCTCGCCCGCCGCAAAGCCCTGGTCGCCCTCTCCCAGCAGTACGACGTGCCCATCCTCGAAGACGACTGCTACGTCGACCTGCGCTACGAGGGCAACGACGTTACCTCGCTCCATTCTCTCGACGAGACCGGCCGCGTGCTCTACGTCGCCTCCTTCTCCAAAATCATCGCGCCCGGCATGAGGCTAGGCTATCTGACCGGCCCGCGGCAGTTCCTCGAACACGCCATCGGCGCCAAAAGCGGCGGCTCCGTAAACACCTTCGCCTCATGGGCCGTCCATCGTTTCTCCACCACCCATCTCTACAGCCACGTCGAGGAAATCAACGATATCCAGAAAGACCGCCGCGACGCCATCCTCGACGCGCTCGACGAAAACTTCAGCGGCAGCGGCGCCACCTGGAGCCGTCCGCAGGGTGGGCTCTTCATCTGGCTGCAGCTCCCCGAGCACGTCGACCTGGTCGCCGTCCGCGACGACATTCTCGAAGAGTACGACGTCGGCTATCTCCCGGGCCCAAACTTTGCCCCCGACGGCGTCTCCGGAAAGAACTGCGCACGCCTCTGCTTCGGCTACAACCAGCCTGATGAGATCAAGGAAGGGATCCGTCGCCTCGCCACCGCCTTTCGCGCCAAAGGACTGATTCCATAGCAGCTTGTGAGGATGCTGACCGCTGGCGACCTGCCGCTTGGCACTGGAGAGTCGTATGAACAGTTGGGAGCCATCACCGGAGCAGTGGGCAGATTGGGAGACGCGAGGGTACTTCGTCATCCGCAACGCCATTCCCAGAGACAGCGCCATCGAAATGAGGGGCGTGATCAAGGATCTCCTTCTGCGGCCGGAACCGGAGGTAAAGGCCGACGACGATCCCATGGACCCCATGGGCGATACCCCCCAGGCGCGGTCTGCACGCTTCCGCAAACTCAGTAATTTCTGCACGCGCCTGCCCCTCATCTGGCACAATTTCTACTGCAGTGAGGCGATGACCACCGTCGCCCGCTACTTCCTCGGTGACACCTTATTCCTCAAGTACAACAGCTGTTTCGTCAAACCGGCCCGCACCGGCAGCGCCACACCCTGGCATCAGGACAACGGCCTCTGGCGCGACGGCGAAACCGAACCCTTCAACTTCTGGATGGCCCTGGACCCGGCCACGACCGAGAACGGCTGCCTGCAGTTCATTCCCGGCAGCCACAAATTGGGAATCTTCCCCCACCTCCTCTATGACGACAGTATCCACGCCGAACTGCCCCGTGAAGAGGTCCAGAAGTTGATCGCCGACCGCGGCACGCAACAGTGTGAGCTGGATTCGGGGGACGTCGTCTGCTGGCACAGCTCCATCTGCCACTACAGCCCGCCCAACCCCAGCCCCCACGGCCGCATCGCCATCGCCGGCGTCTACTCCACGCCGCAGACTACGCGTCGGCGCAAGCTCCCCAAGCATTTCTTGTGGGTGATTCGCAACGGCGAACTATGCACCGCCTTCCCACCGGAGCAGGTCGATATTTCCGAAATTTCAGGGCCGGATCCCTTCCCCGCGGCGGAAGAGACGCCCGCGCCCGTCGGCTGACCTCCGCGGCAACCACGCAGGCCCCGCACGACGCATATCACCCGGCAAATGACAGTCCATCCCGCCCACGACGATCTCGTCCAGGAAGTGCGCTCCTGGTACATCTGCGACTATCCGGCTTTGGGCAAGGTCGTGGCGCGCCGCCGCTTCGGCTACTATAGCCGCATCCAACAGACCGGCTACTACGACATCCACATTCTGGAACTCTTCGACCACGCAGAGGCGCCCGCGTTCATCGCCGATGTGCGCGCATTCTATGGCCGGCGCCGCGTACACATCTTCACCCACGGCCAGGCTGTCGACGCGCAGCTGTCCCACGCGCTGGAGCAGGCCGGCTGCGCCCGCGGCGCCGGCAACCTCTACCTCGCCCACGTCAATACGGGTCAGCCGCCCAAGGCTGAGTCAGGCCCTGGACGCATCGAGCCGGTTACGCCCGGCAATCTCCGCGACTATTCAGTTACAAAGTTGAAGGGGTTTGCCGGCAGCGAAGAGGAGCCGGATCCGGCTGCCGTAGAGGCTGATATGGCAGTCCGCCGTGCAGAACTGGATGCCGGTGGGGCCTTCCTCATCGCTCGTTTGGGCAGCGAAGCCGCCGCCATCATCGGCTTTTACGAAGGCCCGGACCGCTACATCTTCAACCTGGCCACGCGCGCGCCCTTCCGCCATCAGGGCATCGCACGCCAACTGCTGTCCCGCGTGCTCGCAGACACCTACGCACTGAACAAACGATCGCTTCTGATCAACACAGACCCGGACGATACGCCGGTGCAGTTCTACCGCCGTATCGGCTTCGTCGATGAAATCTACTGGATGCGAAAGTGGCTCTGGGACGGCTCTTCTTCTCGATAACGGACGGCCGCCCGCCTGCCGTTAGTCATCGATATCACTGGGGAAGGGGCAACTCCGTGTATTCCAGGTTGCCCAGGTCCGTCATTTCGCCATCTGTTATCTCAAAGAGGACGGGGTTGATGGTACCCTCCTGGTACAACAGGAAGGAGCTCATCACGATGTCGAGGATGAGGCCGTACCGCCCCGACGCAAGGCCCTCAAACACGAATCGCCCGCTGGCATCCGTATAAGCAACCGGCGCCGCCGACGGGTCGTAAGCCACCACCCGCTCCGTGCCCTCGTCATCGCTCAACGTCTCTCCGAGCGCCAGCTTGACGTCCGCCACCGGCTGCAGGCCTTCCTCCGTCCGCAAAAGGAGCACCCCGGTCAGAGCGCCGCTGCCAGCCGCGGCCCCGGGCAAAGAAGCTGTCGAACTCTCTGACGATAGGCTGTCTGTACGTCCGCCTTCCGCCGCCTTGACCCGTTCAAGTGGTACGTATGGCGAACTCTGCGCCGTCCCGGGGGCCCCGTCGCCCCCCATGCATCCCAAAAGAACCAGGACCGTAACCAGTATAACCGCCCAACGTTCCATAGGCCGTACCTGCAACCAGCGTTGAAACGCGTTCCCTCGCTCTCTCCCTCTACTGATTGATCGCCTCGTACACCTGGAACTGGTCGTCCGTGGCCCCTGTCTTCAGCTGGTTCACCACCGCCACAATCTTGGCGCCGGCAGCTGTAGCCCTGCAGGTGGCGCTGCCCACATAGCCGTCCTGGATCTTGTTCGCCTGCAAATCCGTCAAAGTCTCATTCGGCTGCAGCGTCCCCGTGACCGTGTAGGTCGTGTCCGTGAAACTGCACTCTATCGCGGTCTCAGCCGACCCCACGTTCATCACATTGATGCTGGTGAAGAAGCCGGCGTTGCGGTCGTTGATAGCCGGCATGCGCACAGCGCTCGTGGCATCGTCCGGATCAAAACTGCCGTACGACGCGAACTGGGTTAAAGGAGTCCCCCCCGAACGCTGGCTGATCACCGCAGCCAGAGGCTGGCTGCCGCTGTTTGTCGATACATAGCCGGATCCGATGAACCTCTCACCGCCCGAGCACGTGGAATTGGCGCCGCTCTCAAATGCCCCCTTCGCAAAGGTGACCGTCTGCCCCGCAGAGATCGTCTGCGTCTCCGTGCACGCGCTCCCCGCTGCAGACGGCTGGTACGACACCGTGACACTCGTATCCGAGTCGCCTGTATTCTGTATCTGAATATCGGTGTTGATGCCGTTATTGTTGGCGTTCACCAGGGGAATCGCCGGATTGACAGCGCCGCTGGCAAAGCCGTTGTAGGCCGACATCGAGGCCGAATCCTCCAGAAACGCCACAACCACGACAGGCTCGTCGCTCGTCACCTTGGCCGAGAAGAGACTGCTCGTATGCGGCTCCTGCTTCTGATAGAAATTATGCGATGCATAGGCCGCCAGCGTGAAGTTCGTCGTGATGCCGTCACTGTAGTTCACCGTTATATTCGTAGAAGACGGGTTGGGATTCTGCAGAGCGAACCAGCTGTTGAAGCCGTTACTGTTCGCCATGAGTAGAGGCAGGTAGACAGTTGTGCTGCCCTGACTCTCCCCCACGTACGTTCCGCCCGCGCTGAGGGCGCTGTTCATCATGTTGCTGAGCGCCGCCACCGGCTGATCCGATGAGATCACAACCGATCCGCTGAACCCCTCGTTCACCGGCAGTGTGAAATAGATCTTTGAGCGGTCGCGCTCGATGATATCGGTGAGCGTCTTCTCCAGGCTGCCGTCCTGCCGGTAAAAGGCCAGGATGATGTTGGCGGTCGTTTCACTCATGTTGTAAGTCTGAATCGTAGACTTATAGCCGGGAAACTGCCCCTGGGCAAAAGTGCTTGAGTAGCCTATGACGAAGGCAAATACCAGTGCCAGTCCAACTGTGACAATGGCAAAGCGCTGTTTCCGTTTCATATCTCTCCAGAACTCCTTCCACAATTCGTAGCGCACCGCACCGCAAAATCAGGGGGCTGAACTTTCATTATATTATTTCAGTGTATTGCAACAAAGTCATGCCGTCAACAGGGGTGCATCCCAAAATGGGGGGCGAACTTTCCCATGCCTCCGAAAGCAGAGGAGCCACACCCATCTCGCGCTCAACCCTGAGTCAGAGGTAGCGCCTTCTCTGACCACTAACCACTGACCACTGCAGTTTGGGCGGTCGGGCCTATTCGGCCCTCCCTTGTGCGGGGGCTCCGCCCCCGCAACGCCCCCGGTCCTACAACATGCCTCGCCGACCGTGTGCCGGTATTCGTGACAGGTGCCCAAGCGACCGAGTTTATTCGACCCAGGTCCCTCCAGTCCCACCGAATTCCCGTAGGGGCAGGCCTTGTGCTTGCCCTCGTACACCCTCCAATCTACGGACCCCACAATAAGTCCCAGTCTGGCGCTTGCCCTCCGTCTCTCCAGGAGCCGGTAAACGAATCCATCCGCCGCTGGCATGGATTCCCCACCGGACTGTTCCCACCCTAAATCTGGGAGGCACCCGTCAACAGTTATCCGGTCGACGCATACGAATCTCGGAGGGCGCGCGACCGCGTATCGACTGCCCTGCGTCGCGCGCAGAACAAATTCGTCCTCTATAGTATCCGCTGCATGCTCAAGGGGCCGCCAACCCTTGTCGCGTGGAGCGACTCGGGTCGGCCTCAGGAAGGATAGGACTGTCCGGCGCGGGCCAGTTCGGTCGGTCGCAGTTCTGACGCCGTCCAGGATGTGTAATGAGACCGCAATGCTATCGCCTCGCCCGCGGATCTTTGTCACTGCGTCCCGGGTCGCGACGCCCCGCACGCCCGCGCAGCAGACTGCCGAAAAACATCTGGCCCAGCGAATTGCCGTAATCCTCGCGTGACGTCGGCTCCGTCAGGCGGTCCCAATCGCGCAGCTTCGCGTCTCGCTCCCACTTGGCGCGCCCATCCATCAGGCCGTCAAGCGCCTCCTCCAGCGGCTTGGCGTCCTCGGCAGACAGGTGCCCGCGCCACGACTCCAGAAGCCCGGAAAGCAGGTCCATCCGTTGCAAAATCGTATCGCGATTGGCGAACAGCGCAGCCGCCATCTCAGCAGCACTGGCGTCCAATGCCGTACTCAGAGCGAAACGCCGCCCGGCCAGCTTCTGGCTTTCATTCCAACCCGGCGCTTCATATGCGCCCTGAAACAGAGCAGCCGCCAGGATTTCGGGCAGTTGGTCCACCGCCGCCACAATGCCGTCATGTTCGAGCGGATCGATGTAGAGCGGCTTCGCGCCCAACCGCGCCAGCAGATTGCTCACCAGCTCCAGTGCGCTCGATTCGGTCTGCGTGGCCGCGCCAATGCAGAAGGTGCAGTCCTTGAACAGATCGCTGCGCGGCTCCGGCTGGCTGCTGACGTCAACGTAAACCGGCCGGCCCGCCACAAAATGGATACCCTCCGGCAGGTTGTCCGACGCAATCTCCAGCGCCGGCTGCATCACCGCCCCGATCCCCATGATCACCGCACCCTCAGCCACGTCCTCTCGGATCTGCTGCAAGAACTCCGGCAGCTCCGACAGAGGTTCGGTGGCGATGACCAGGCTCGCGCCGTCGCAAGCCGAATGCAGATTCCACGTGGTCGAATCGATTGCACCCAACTGCTTCGCCTCATTCATCTGCGAAGGCTCGCGGTCGTGCCCGATCACCTGGTAGTTTCCCGCATTTTCACGCAACGAAAGACCGATGCTCGTCCCAATCAAGTCCAGCCCAACTATCGTGATTCGTGCTGTCGTCTCTGCCATGAGTTGTTGTCCTGAATGTTCTAAAAGTCGCGTCCCGGCACGCGCCGCCATCTCGTCCCCAACCGCCCCGGCGAATTCAGCCTCTGGCCCTCCTGTCTTGGGCCCCGTCTCACGCCCCGGGCCGGCATCAGTTCTGGCTGTCAGCCCACTGCAACGCCGTCAGCAGCCGCATCCGATCTTCTGCCGCCCGTTGCGGCTCCGGGCTGCCCGGCGAGTTTAATACAACGTCCCCCCGCCCCGTCTTGTCCTGATGATGGGCGATCAGCCAGCAGGTAAGCGGGCTGCATCCATCCGCTTCGGCCCAACGCGCGCCAATCCGCGCATGCGTCAAATGGACATGCAGAAGATAGCGCCAGCCGCCCTTCTCATCCTCTACACCCAGGCGGGCAGCCGTACCAGGCGCAACCGCCTCCATAAGCACCAGCGCCGTCCGCACCCACGCATTGAACGTCAATCCCGCTTTCGCCGCCGCCAGCTTGCCTGCATCGTGGAGCAGCGCCGCCGCCGCCAGGTCCGCATCATCCCAGCCCGCGCCCTGCAAACTGTTCAAGACATTCAAACTGTGTCGCTGGGCATCCACCGGCATCTGCTGAAAACGGGTCAGCCCGGCGGGCGGAAGAAGCTGGGCAGCCCGTTGCAGTTCCTCAGCCGAAACCGAAGCCGTGACGCCCCGCACAAACTGCCGTATGCGCCGCCAAATCCTGCCGCCACTTCCCTGCATCCGTACTTCCACGCCGGCTCCAACCGCCCCATCATACTCAATCACCGCCGCCCACCCAAATGGGCAACAATCACCGCGTCCCCCCTTCTGGCCAATGCCAGGTCGCGACCAGCGTTGAAGAAACGGCCAAAACTTCCGACACAAACTGACTACTGACTACTGACTACTGATGTTCGAGGGTTCAGCCCCCGAAAATACGAAGTAGCCACACTGCGATCTGGTTGGCCGGCCCCCAAATGATCCTGCCAGCGAGGAAGATCGTGGCCAGAAGGATTAGAAAGCCGTAGCGATTCAGAAACAGGCGAAGTTCAAGGTGGTCTCCAGGCAAGATGCCAAACAGGATGTGGGAGCCATCAAGCGGCGGAATCGGTATCAAATTGAAAACAAACAGCAGCGTATTGATCTGGATGAAGGAGATGAGAATGCGCTCCAACAGGGGAAGGTCAACGAACGGGTAAAGAAAAGCGCCCACCGCAGCTAGCACTAGATTGCTGACAGGGCCCGCCGCCGCCACCAAAATCGTCCCCACCCTCACGTCTACTTCGATGTTGTTGGGATTCCACTGCACCGGCTTTGCCCATCCAAATCCCGCAAACAGAAGTAACACTGCGCCGAAGGGATCGATATGAGCAACGGGATTCAAGGTATAGCGCCCTTGCATGCGCGGCGTAGGATCTCCCAACTGAACGGCCATCGCCGCATGGGCCATTTCGTGGACAGGGAGAGCAACAATAAGTATTAATGCGACAGCAATAAGCCATGATGGATTACTCAGTCGCCCCAGCGAACCACCCCCCGACAGAAGCGCATACAGGACCAGAATCCCTACCACCCCAATCGCGATCTGCTGCCCGCGCGAAAGGGCATTCCAACCCCGACCGCCAGAATCTCGATACATGTTAAAACTCCGGACCACCGTGCCATGAATGGGGTATGAACGCTTCCGCGCCCGTCTGAACGTTGATGGGCCGTTGCCCGTGTACCCACCAGCTATAACCCCAGTACAAGATCACAAAAACGATCGTCCCGACCGCCAGCCAGTTGCCCACACGCCCGTAGGCGCGGCGCATCACCTGTGTCCCCAGCGCCACGAACATCGTGAACGCCGGCGCAATCCAGATGACTCCCTGGAACCGGGCCGCCCCTTCACCGATCTGCGCTGTGGGCTCCATAAAACTCCGCCCAGCCAGACCGATCCCGTAGAGCAGCAGAACCGGCAGAATGAGCCAGGTCGCCAGCATGCCCACATTGGCAATCCGCCCTCCGAACTCCGTATACCCAACCAGAAGTCCGGTCAGACCAAGAAAGAAGATCGGGATCAGCCACAGATGCGACATCGGTTCCAGCAGCCCCTGGGCATTGTCCAGGAGCAGTGTGCGCGCCATCTCCGTCAGAGGCGTGACCGGTATGTCGGCCGCGACGCCTGGCAGCACGCCCCCGCTCTGATATTCGGCCCCGCCGAATACCCCGGCCAGCATGCTCCTGCCCAACGCCGTCAACGGCAGGATGGGCAGCGCAAAGCCCACCAGCGTCAGTCCGTATCCCTTCCAACGCTTTCGGTTAAGCGGGTTTGCCAGCAAAAACCACACCAGGTGCACCGGCAGGATCAGCGCCGTCAACACCTGTGTATAGACGGCTATGGATGTAATGGCAAGGTAGCCCAGCCAGCGCCAGGGTCCGCTGTACCACATCGCCTGCAGCCAGCTCCAGCTCGAGAACAGCGCCAGCATCACAACCAGCCCGTATGCCCCGCCCTCCTGGCTGTACCACAGCTGTAACGGGTTGAACGCCAGAAAAAGTGTCGACAGCAGCGGCAGATTCCTCAGCAGCGTGCTGCCAACCGCCGGCACCATCCTCCGCGCCACCTGCCACATCAGGGCGATGGTGATGGCGCTCGCCAGCACAGAAAAATAGCGCAGCGCGAAAAGATCGGTTCCAAAAAACTGGATCCACGGCCGGATCAGAAGATAATACATCATCCCGCCCTGCCCGGGCGCGACCAGCGCACCGACCGTGTCCTCCAACGGCCGCGTCGCCAGTTCGATCGTCTCCTGCTCCACCTGGCCGAGTTTACGCGCGATCAGACCGATCATCCGCCAGCCAAACGAAATCAGGATCACCAGGGCCATCCAACGCTGCTGCGCCTTCGGGGACCCACGCGGGCGGTCGCGCGGCGTGTACCTCGGCTCAGGCGTTTGCACAAGTTGAAATCGGACCGGCGATTCAGAGGACAGTGTCATGGCAGGGAATAGGTTTCTGGTGGAGCGGCGATCAACAGGGACAGCACATTTTATGATACCCTCTCCGCCAGAGAAGACCAATCATCCGGGAATCGGTTCCTCAGCACAGTACTTCTACCTTGGTGGCCGGTCGAAAAGTTCGGACGTCACGCGCAACCAGGAAACGGCATCTCGCCTGGCCGCCGCGCCCCTATCTGAAAATTGGCCCAACGCCGGCTACCGCTCACCGCCGCCTTCCCAATTGAAGACGACCTCTCCCGAGTGAATTTCGACCGTCTCCCCCCCGCCCAGCCGCACCCGCAGCGCCCCCTGCGCAGATGTCCCAACCGCCCGCCCCCGGACCGCCCCGTCAGCGGTATGCGCCGTGACGGCCGCGCCCAGCCCGTAAAGCGCCCGTTGCCAGCGAGCGTGGACCGCCTCCGCAGAAGGACGCGAGCCCGGCGCGCACAGAACATCTAGCGCCCGGCACAGAGCGACCAGCAGATCCTCTCTCTCGATTGGCGCATAGCCGCCGTGGCCCATCAGCGCCAGGCTGGAAGGAGGCAGCCCGCCCCCGCGAACAGACGGCAACTCCCCCTCCCGCTGATTGACATTGATGCCGATTCCGAGAATGACGCCGCTGAGTTCCTGTTCCGCAAAGATGCTCTCCACCAGAACGCCCGCCAGCTTGACCGGGCCCCCGGCAGCCACCGCGATCACGTCGTTTGGCCACTTCAGACGAACGCAGTTCTCCAGCCGCGGACAGCACTCCCCCATCGCCCGCAGCACAGCCAGCCCCGCCAGCATCACCGCCAGTGAAGGATGTTCCGGCATCAGCTCGCCGCATAGGATATAACTGCCCAGCAGCCCGCGCCCGCGCACGTCCTCCCAATCGCGATCCAACCGCCCCCGCCCGGCCGTCTGGTGGTCGGCGATGACCACCGTGCCCGCGGCCCTGTCGCCCCGCTCGTCAAAGATCCCGCGCGCGATCGGCATCGTGCTTGGCGCCGAATGGTGAAACGTTATACTGTGCCCAACATGACGGCGCGACCTTGCCCCCGCCAAGGCGCCCAGCCTTGCACAGGCACGCCCTATCCATCCCGGTACAGCCCCCAACGCGTGGCAGGCATCGCCCTTCCCCGGCTTGGCGCCGGGAAGAGCCATTTCCGCTTGGCCCAATTTCCTTGTGATCTCCTGTCCTATCGTGTAAAATGTTTGCGCACTGTAGCAGTCAAATGTGGTGAGTGCTGGGCATCCGCCCATCGCCCGTAAACTGCCGCCTGCCGACCACGCTCAGACGCTGTTCCAGCGCCGATCCCACCAGTGACGATAATGTATGCGCGCGTTGCCGTTGGTCTGGGGAGCGCCGGGTCTGTCGTATGCGATATAATATCCAGGGCGCTACCGCAATGCCCAGTCAGCGTAGTGTCCACTGACGACTGCAAACCGGTTCACCCGGCGCCGGGAGGCCTGGTGCGAGTAGCCGCAATTCTGATTCTCGCAGGAACCGGGAAATGTTTCAAGTGCGCAGCTGCTGCGCACACCGGCAGCGTTTCCGCGGCCTGAAAACGCCAAATGACACAAAAAACCGCAGCGGTTCAGCGCGAACTGCCCGAAAAAAATAGAGGCAATAACGGGCCGGATCGACCGCAGACCGACTCCGCCGAGGCAGTCCCCGCCGTAACAACGTCCCCCGTCAACCGCTTCTGGGAGGTCGACAGCTGGCGCGGCGTGGCCATCATCACCATGGTCATCTTTCACCTGGTGTTCGACCTGCGCAACTTCGGTGGCATGCCATTTGTGCTGCATGAGGGCTTCTGGTTCTATTTCCAGCGCTTCACCGCAATCTCCTTCATCACCCTGGCAGGGGTCTCCGTCGTCCTCAGCTACAATCGGGCACTGTCCAGAACTGGGACTGCCGATGGCCTGACCTGGAAAGTTGCCCGCCGCGGCCTGCACATTCTCGGCATCGGACTCATACTTTCACTGGTTATGCGGATAGCCGTTCTGCCGCCTATCGACTTTGGCGTGCTGCATCTGATCGGGACTTCGATAATCTGCTCAATCCCGCTGTTGAACAGGCGTTGGCTGACGCTGGCCGTCGCCGCCGTACTCTACGCGCTCAGCTATCTTCTGCAATACCTGAATGTGCAGGCGCCCGCCGGTGTCTCCTGGCTCGTTCCGCTCGGCATTGAACCGCCCGGCTACTACTATTCCGACTACTTTCCCTTTCCCCACTGGTTTGCCGTCTTCCTGATCGGCGTCTTCGTGGGCACCGTTTTCTATGAAGGCGGCGCGCGCAAACTGCCGCTGCCCAACTTTGGAGAGATTTTCCCATTCCCTGTTCTGCAGTTTCTTGGCCGTCACTCCCTCGTCATCTACGTGATCCATCAGCCAGTGCTGATCGGAATCCTGCTCCTGACAGGAACCATTTCGCTATGATGTCTGCAAATGGCGCCTGGGCCGGACCACGCTCAAGAACAACCGCCAGCGATCCTTTTCGGCCCTGCAATCTCACGGGTCACGTCTACGCCCCGGCAGCGCAATGGCCCGTCTGGCGCGACCGCCCCGCGAAATCTGCGCAGGGCGGCGAGTAGGGTGCCGGAAACTTCTGCAAAACGAACAACGACAGGATAGAGGAGTTTGTCTTGACTGACTCGACAATCGATCCACGTATAGTCGATCTGCGCAGCCGTAAGGACACGGCCAAACTCGGCGGCGGCCTCGAACGGATCGAAACCCAGCACGCCAAGGGCCGCGCCACCGCACGCGAGCGGCTTGAGCTGATGCTGGACAAGGGCAGCTTTCGCGAAGTCGACGCCCTCGTCCTGCACGACAGCCACGATTTCGGCCTCGACAAGCAGCGCATCCCCGGTGACGGTGTCGTTACCGGCTTTGGCACAATCGATGACCGTCTCGTCTACGTCTTTTCCCAGGACTTTACCGTCTTCGGCGGCAGCGTCAGCCGCCATCACGCCGCCAAAATCTGTAAAATCCTGGACATGTCCATGAAGAACGGCGCCCCCGTCATCGGCCTCAACGACTCCGGCGGCGCACGTATCCAGGAAGGCGTACTCAGCCTGGCCGGCTACGCCGACATCTTCTTCCGTAACGTCATGGCTTCCGGCGTTGTCCCCCAGGTCAGCGTAATCATGGGACCCTGCGCCGGCGGAGCAGTCTACTCGCCCGCCATCACCGACTTCGTCATCATGGTCAAAGACACCAGCCACATGTTCGTCACCGGACCCGATGTGGTCAAAACCGTCACCCATGAAGAAGTCACCTTCGAAGAGCTCGGCGGCGCGTCCATCCACGGCAGCAAGTCCGGCGTCGCCCATTTCACCGCCGAAAACGAGGAGGACGCCCTCTTCATCGTGCAGCAGCTGATGAGCTATCTGCCCAACAACAACATGGAAGATCCACCCCTCGTGCCTTCCACCGACGATCTCCTGCGCCAGGACGAAGAGCTGGATTCGATCGTGCCGGACAACCCCAACCGTCCCTACGATATGAAAGAGATCATTCGACGTATCGTCGACGACGGCCAGTTCCTTGAGATCCACGAGCAGTGGGCCCGCAACGTAATGGTCTGTTTCGCCCGTCTCGGCGGCCGCACCATAGGTATCGTCGCCCAGCAGCCCGCCGTCCTCGCCGGCGTCCTCGATGTCGACGCCAGCCAGAAAGCGGCCCGCTTCGTCCGCTTCTGTGACTGCTTTAATATCCCGCTCGTCGTCCTCGAAGACGTGCCCGGCTTCATGCCCGGTCTCAATCAGGAGCACGGCGGCATCATCCGCCATGGCGCCAAGCTCCTCTACGCCTTCTCCGAAGCCACGGTGCCCAAACTCACCGTCATCGTGCGTAAGGCTTACGGCGGCGCCTACTGCGTCATGAACCCCCGCCATATCGGCGCCGACCTGGTCCTCGCCTGGCCATCGGCCGAAATCGCTGTCATGGGCCCGGAGGGCGCCGTAAATGTTATCTTCCGCCGCGAAATCGCCGCTGCCGAAGACCCCGTCGCCAAGCGAAACGACCTTGTCGCCGACTACCGCAGCCGATTTGCCAATCCCTACATCGCAGCCGCCAACGGCTTCATCGACGACGTCATCGAACCGCACGAGTCCCGCCCGCGTTTGATCAATGCACTGGAAATGCTGCAGAACAAACGCGATCGACTTCCCCCCAAAAAACACGGGAATATCCCACTGTGAATCCAACGTTGGAACCGAATGGAGAAAGAAATACCGATCGCATGACTGGCCGGAATGGTGCCCAGGATAACGTACGAATCGGCCCTCGCCCGCTCACAGGCAGGATGCAGAAACTGCCCCAGATCGAGTTTGAACTCTCCGCCGAACAGTTCGCGCTCATGGGCTACCCTCGACTGCAACAGGGGCTCCCCTTGACAGCCGTGCTCGACGGCGGCGTCCTCCTGCCCGAACCCGGCCCCGATCCCTGGTACGCCGTACAGAAGGAACCGCTGACGCCCCGCTTCACGCAGATCGGCCCCGCCCTCTACGCCTTTGCCGGTCAGATCGTCGAGGCCGATATCCAATACGGCAGCAACCAGATGGCGGTCATCGTGGTCGATTGCGGCATCGTAACCCTGCGCGTGGCCTGCGCACCCAATGACGACGGCGTCCTCCCCGAAGGAACCTGGGAAACCCGCCATGCCGCCGGCTTCGCGCCCGTCCAGGCAATCGTTGAAGAGAGTTTCAGTTCGCCCGTAGGACGTACCGTCGATCTCTCCATGTGGGGCTTTCGCCGTCTGCTCCTCTCGCCCAGCGACAGCGCCTTCGGCACCTGGCACCCGAGCAGCGAGATCCCGCCGGCGCCTTTCACTAGCGACCGGCTTCTGATTCAGGCTCGAGTCCATCGACAGGGGATCTGATGCGCGCTCATGCTGATGACGCGCCTATGCTGCACGACGCGGGACCGGACAATTCCGCGGTCCGGCAGGGCAATCGCATTAAAACCGGTGATATAATAGCCTTTTGGCAGAATACGAATAAGCATTTCTGGGAGCGTACCTTGCACAATCAAGCCATGACGCCGGCTGCCAGGGAATCTGAAGGCGAGGGAGGGCCCGTGCAGGACTGTAAACTGCCGACAATCTATCTGCCCATAGGCCAACAAAGACAGTGAGCTAACTTGCGCGCAGTCAAACGCATAAGTCCAAAAAAGGTATAGCTACCCGACCTGACCCGACATAACCCATTTTGACCCGACATGAACCGTCCAGACACGACACTCTGCCCCCAACCGCCAGCCGACCGGCTTGAGTCTGGTGTCTGTGAGAGAGTCGTGGAGAGGCTGCCCATACCGGGAGTCGGCTCCGGAAACGAAAGAACTAATGCAAAACCGTAACGGCAAAAAAGGGCCAGGAAAATTTTTTCGCCCGACTTGACCCGACATTATCCGACATAACCCGACTTGACCCGACATGAACCGACCAGTTCGTCCCACCATGTCAGAGTTCGTACAACTCTTGCACAATCCGCGCCGACAATGGTACGAGAACCCCCGCGCCAGCCAAGCTCTAATCACGGCCCATCACTAGAACTGCAGAAACTGCAGTCCAGACAACCCGAAAACGCTCGTAAACTCTCATAAACACTCGTAATCTCTCGTCCAACACACAGATGAGACCCACCTTCAAGACAAACGGTCCCCAATGAATGAAATGCTCGCATCGGCCCCCAAGGTATCTGTATCCCTATTGAATTCCGTCTTTTCCTCCGATACTGGACTGTTCCTGACTTCCACTATCAGCCTCAGGCGCGTCAAGAACGCAGTCCACCGGTTCTTGGATGAGGACGACACTCGTATCCGGCGGAGAGATGAGACCCAAGGCAACTCTCCTCGTTCCGAGAGCTCTCCCTTCTTGAAATAGATCTGAGAAAGTAAGGATCGGCTCATGTTCAAAAAAGTTCTGGTTGCGAATCGAGGCGAAATCGCCGTGCGCGTGCTGCGGGCCTGCGAAGAGCGGGGCATCGCCACCGCCACCGTCTTCTCCGACGTGGACCGGACCGCCCTCCACGTGCGTTACGCCGATGAGGCCTATCACATCGGTCCCGCCCCCAGCCGTGACAGCTACCTCCGCATCGATAAGATTATCGATGTGGCCCGCAAGGCCGGTGTTGATGCCGTCCATCCTGGTTACGGCTTTCTGGCCGAAAACGCCGAATTTGCCGCCGCCTGCGCCGACGCCGGCATCACCTTCATCGGCCCGTCACCCGATGCCATCGCCAAGATGGGGGACAAACAGACTGCACGCGAAACCGTCGCCAAAAACAACGTCCCGCTTGTCCCGGGGTCGCGCAAGGGCCTGCGAGATGACGAGCTCAAGGCAACCGCCGTACAGATCGGGTTCCCCTTGATGATTAAGGCCACCGCAGGCGGCGGCGGCAAAGGTATGCGCGTCGTTCACGATCCCAACCAGTTCACCAGCGCTCTCCAGGCCGCGCGCCGCGAGGCAGTTGGTGCCTTCGGCAATGGCGAGGTCTACCTCGAAAAGTTCATCTCCAGCGCCCGCCATATCGAAGTACAGATCCTCGCCGACAGTTACGGGCACACCATCCACCTCGGCGAGCGCGAATGCTCTATCCAGCGCCGCCACCAGAAGCTGATCGAAGAGGCGCCCAGCGTCGCCGTCGACGAAAACATGCGCCAGGACCTCGGACGCGTCGCCGTGGCCGCCGCCGAGTCGGTGAACTATGTAAACGCCGGTACGATTGAGTTCCTCTTCGACCCCGATGAGGAGAAATTCTACTTCCTGGAGATGAACACACGCCTGCAGGTGGAGCACCCCGTCACCGAATTTGTGACCGGTGTCGATATCGTCAAAGAGCAGCTGACCATAGCCGCCGGCCGCCGCATGCGCTACCGGCCCGAAGATATCCGCCCCAAGGGTTGGTCGATCGAGTGCCGCCTCACCGCCGAAGACCCCTTCAACAACTTCATGCCCAATAGCGGCGTCGTCACCTACCTCAAAGAACCGACCGGGCCTGGCGTGCGCGTCGAAAGCTCACTCTACCGCGGCTACGAAGTGAGCCTCTTCTACGATCCCATGGTCGCCAAACTGATCGTCTGGGGCGAAAACAGGGCCGAAGCCATCCTGCGTATGCGCCGCGCCCTCAACGAATATCGCATCAGTGGAATCAAAACGTCGATCCCGTTCCACCAGGAGATTATGGACAGCACCGAGTTCATCTGGGGCACCTTCGACACCGGCTTCCTCGACCGCCGCCGCCTGGTGGCCAAAAACGAACCCGACCCCGAGCAGGCGCGTATCGCAGCCGTGGCCGCCGCGCTCGTAGCCCACGATGCCGGCCGCCGCGCTGTCAATATCGGCGGCGGCGAGGGCAACGGTGCCAGTCCCTGGAAGCAGGCCGGCCGTATGAGCACGATGGGAGGCCGGTGGTGAAATACTTTGCCAGTGTCGGCGGCCATACCTTTGAAATCGAAATAAACGAGGACGAGGTCCTGGTCGACGGCGAGCCAATCTCCGTTGACCTCCGCCAGAGCGGGGTCACCCAGCTCTACAGCCTGCTGCTGGACGACGCCAGCTTCGAGATGTTTGTCGAAGAAACACCGCACAGCCACGATGTGACCCTCCGCGGTGAACAGTTCCGTGTCCACATCGAGGACGAACGCACGCGCCGCCTCAACGCAGCCCGCCAGGGGCCCGCGCTGCCCCAAGGCGACCTCTCCGTCAGAGCCCCTATCCCGGGCATGATTGTAAAGGTACTGGTACAGGACGGCGATGAGATCATCGAAGATCAGCCGCTCATGATCCTCGAAGCCATGAAAATGGAAAACGAAATCCGCGCCGTCCGTTCCGGCGTTGTGCGCAAAGTGGAAGTCACCGCCGGCGAAAGCGTCGAGCAGGACGCCGTACTCATCGTAATCGGATAGTCCCCAACCCTTATCCGCCGTCTTCCTTTAGGCACTGCCATACAAATAGATTTCACCCCTCGGGCAACGGCATCGCACCGGAACAATACCCCGTGAAGCTTCCCGCAGGGGCACCCCTTGTGGGTGCCCTCTGTAGGTGTCCTCTGCGGGTGCCCTTCGTTGGCTACTATGCCGGCCAAATCCTGACACGTTTGCTTTGATTTCAACCCGAATCCCATTTGACAGGCCGATTGCACTGTGATACATTAAGGAAACCTGCATCGAATCGAAAACGATTTGTCAGGTTAATCTACATGTAGTAGAGTAACGAAGTTGTGGCACATTAACAGCTGAAGAGTGGCAAGATAAGCGAGTCCAGCAGACCTGTCAGTCGTTTTCGGGTTGT
>JAPOVP010000159.1 GCA_026708085.1 Caldilineaceae bacterium | reverse complement strand
GCCCCCGCAACGCCCCCTCTCCTACAACCTCGCGTCGTAGCCAGTAGGTGGGCATTACGAAATTGCCGACCCGTGTCGGCCCACGATTCCCCCCGCCTCCTGGCAGATTCCGAAAGTGTGCCAGCCGCAGACAAGACAGACGACGCCACGCCCATATATGCCCAACGTTCACCGCCATGACCATCGAGAGCCCGCTACGGAAACGCTGACGGTACCTTACCCCCCAGGCAGACCGGACACAGAACATGGCTCAGGAGTTACAAGAAACGAAAAATTCTACCGGACTTCGATTCGATGTAGCCCTGGGAAACCCGGACCTTTTATCTATCAGTTTCTGGCCTCTCCGACCTGCTCGGCCCAAGGCGGCGGCCTTGGCGGTGCGTGTTCTCGCCCGAGGACTGCAGCCCGGTCGGGAACGGGCCCAGCCCCCATGCCCCTGTGATGCGTGCAACTATGGCTCTGATTTCCCATCCAGGCACACTCTTGCCTCCAAGGCCGCCGCACTGGACCGAACAACCCTCTCTCCTCCCGAACTCACATCCAGCAACGCAATTCCGCTCTACACGCCCTTTACAAAAACGTGATTCCAACTAAAATACACCACGTGAGTGAGCAAACGGTGAACACAAGGCACCCTTTTTAGTGAAATCTTGTGAAATTAGGGCCCTGGACCTGAAGTGGTGCCATATGACTAGGGT
This sequence comes from Caldilineaceae bacterium, assembly GCA_026708085.1. GTDB lineage: Bacteria > Chloroflexota > Anaerolineae > Caldilineales > Caldilineaceae > Bin5. The sequence goes on along the minus strand of JAPOVP010000159.1, from coordinate 3,427 downwards.
TCGACGCAACCCAAAGTCCACCAACGCATAAGAGGGACCTTCTCAATTGCCCCAATCCCCCACGACCACGGAGAGTACATATGACTCAGGTCGAAGAGCTGAAACTGGAAGTCGAAACACTTCGCGACCGCCTAGCTCGCTTGAGCGAAGCCAGCCGTCGCATCAACGACAGCCTGGACTTCGAGAGCGTTCTGCAGGAAGTCCTGGACAGTGCACGAATACTGACCAACGCCAGGTACGGCGTCTTCACGCTCCACCATGACCTTGGAGAACGTCCAACGTTTCTTACCTCCGGCCTTACACCGGACGTGACCCGGAAACTGTGGGACTGGCACGAAGGAATGGGAATCTACCGTTATCTTCGCGGCATTCCGCAGCCGCTGCGCCTGAGAGACTTTCTCGGGCATATGAGCACGCTCGGCCTTCCCGAATACCAGCCGTCTATGCCCATAAACTCGCCGTTCCCCTTTCTTGCCGCACCGATTCACAACCAGGGCGAAATCGTGGGCCACTTTTTCCTCTCAGACAAGGAGAATGGAACCGAGTGCTTCACCTCCGATGACGAAGAGACCTTGGTCACGTTCGCCTCCCAGGCCGCCCTGGCCATCGCCAACGCCAAACGTTTCCAGAACGAACAGATGGCCAGGGCCCGGCTGGAAACGCTGATCGACACTTCGCCCTTCGGCGTTGTAGTACTGGATGCCCAGACAGGCCGGTTGGTCTCTTACAACCGGGAAGCGGCAAGAATCGTGAAGGCTCTGCAACCGCCCGATACCAGTTTCGAAACGCTCCTGGGTCTGGTGACCATCAGGCGCGCCGACGGGCGCGAGATCCCCTTTCAGGAGTATCCAGTCGCCCAGGCCCTGAAAGCCAGCGAGACTGTCCGCGCCGAGGAAATCGAAATCAGCGGCCCCAAAGGCAACGCCGTCAGAATTCTCGTCAACGCCACCCCCATCTACCTGGAGCAGAATGAAGAGCCGGACTCCTTGGTCGTGACCGTACAGGACCTGGCAGCGCTTGAAGAATTGGATCAACTCAAGTCCGAATTCTCGGCCATGATGAGCCATGAACTTCGCGTCCCCTTGTCCTCCATCAAAGGTTCGGCTGCCACTGTCCTGACCGCCCCCACATCTTACGGCTCCACCGAAATGCTGCAATTCTTCCGCATTATCGACCGGCAGGCCGACCACATGAGCGGTCTCATCAACGACCTCCTCGACGTAGCCCACATTGACGCAGGAACGCTTTCGATTTCCCCTGAACCGGTCCCACTTACCGAACTGGTCGAAATCGCCAGAAGCACCTTTCTCAGTGGAGGCAGCAACCATAAACTTCACATCGAATTGGAACCCGACCTCCCCAGGGTCATGGCCGACCGGCGCCGTATCGCACAGGTTCTCGATAACCTTCTTGCAAACGCGGCCGAAAACTCGCCCGATGCCTCCGCCATCCGCATCAGCGCGTTCCGCAAAGGTGTCCTCGTCGCCGTGGCAGTTGCAGATGAGGGTGATGGCTTGGCCGCCGACCTGCTGCCGCGCCTCTTCAAAAAGGGCCTTCCGGGCGAACGCGGGCCGGGCCTCGGGCTTGCCATCTGCAAAGGAATCACTGAGGCCCACGGAGGTCGCATCTGGGCCGAAAGCGACGGGCCAGGAATGGGCGCCCTGTTTACTTTCACTCTCCCAGCCGCTGTAGAAGAAGGCGCCTACAGCGCTCCATCCTCGGATGCCTCGGCAGTTCCCCAGCCCTACTCTCGACGCGACCGCATTCGTATCCTCGTTGTAGATGACGATCCCGTTTCCCTCAGATACGTCCGCGATATTCTGTCAAAGGCCGGCTTCGATCCCGTTGTAACCGCCGACCCCGACGAAACCCTGCGCTTCGTTGAGGAAAAAAAGCCGCACCTGATCCTGCTTGACCTCATGCTCCCCGGAAGCAGTGGTATCGATCTGATGAACGATATCTTCAGCGTCGCTAGCGTGCCCATCGTCTTCCTCTCCGCCTACAGCCAGGAAGATATCGTCGCCCGCGCCTTTGACATGGGCGCTGCCGACTACGTGGTCAAGCCCTTTTCACAAACTGAACTGCTGGCCAGGATCCGGGCCGCCCTGCGCAATCGGGAAGTTTTCCCTCCTTCGACACCCTATGTGTTCAAAGGCCTCGTTGTCGACTACGCCGCACCCTCCGTGACTCTCGCCGGCAGCTCCGTCCGCTTGAAGCCCATGGAATACCGGCTGCTCGCCCATCTCTCAGCCAGCGCCGGCAGAACCCTGACCTACGACCATCTCATGCAGCATGTCTGGGGCCTGGCCGGTGCACTCGACCTGCGGCCTCTTCGAACCGCAGTCAAGACCCTCCGCCGCAAATTGGGCGACGACGCATCCAATCCCACCTACATCTTCACCGAACCACGCGTCGGCTACCGCATGGCCAGAAGCAACGACCGTTAGCGGCCTGCCAGCTGGATTCTTGATTCCTTCGCAGACAACACTTCTCGCCAGCGCAAATGATTCCGGCTCCCAAAATGACTGCAGTCTCAAAGTGTTTGCAATCCCCAACCGTTGTGCTACAATCGATATGCCATAGTTGCCCATCACCCCAATCTACTGAATGTAGCTCCTGGCCCCCTTGCCCTGTTTGATGCGCACCTATGGCAGCTGCTCTCCAACAGGACTGCAAGGGGGCTCCTTTTGCCACTCTGGATCGATCTGAGACCCAGCCTGCCTTCCAGCCGCCGTCTCGACCTCCTCATCTAGGGCTTTTTCTCCTACCTGCCTCACCACCGCAGTCCATTCTTCCTTGCCTCCCAAAGGGCACGATCCCCGGCGATTTTCGATCTGACAGCGACCTCGCTGACCCATGTCAAAAGCCACCCCTGTTACCATGCGGTCTGCCAAATGCGTTGAATGCATTTCGGCGAAACAGCCGTTTTCTTTATTTCGAAAGATGTGTCATAATAGCCATGCCATAGTTACGCGTTCAAAGGACGTACTGGATGGAGCATTATGCCCCCTTGCCCTGTGATGCGTGTAACTATGGCACCTACACTCCATTCAGTCAGCAAGGGGGCACCTCTTTCCCCCAAATCGTACTGAATTCCCAATCGCCAATTCAGCCTGACGGCCCGGCACGCCAACCGCACTCAGCGGTAAGGTCGGGCCCCGTGCCTGCCCACCGCCCCTGGCACAACAAACAGTAGGGGCAGGCCTTGTGCCTGCCCACCGCCCCTGGCACAACAAACAGTAGGGGCAGGCCTTGTGCCTGCCCACCGCCCCTGGCACAACAAACAGTAGGGGCAGGCCTTGTGCCTGCCCACCGCCCCTGGCACAACAAACAGTAGGGGCAGGCCTTGTGCCTGCCCACCGCCCCTGGCACAACAAACAGTAGGGGCAGGCCTTGTGCCTGCCCGCCGCCCCTGGCGCAAGAAACA
>JAPOVP010000182.1 GCA_026708085.1 Caldilineaceae bacterium | reverse complement strand
TCCCTTGTGCGGGGGCTCCGCCCCCGCAACGCCCCCTCTCCTACAACATGCCTCCCGACCGCCGTGCCTTCTTCGCAGCAATACGCCTGCCCGACAGTACACCCGCCACTAACCACTAACCACTGACCACTGACCACTGCAGTTCCGCGCCGCAGCCATCCTGAAAATCCAAAAAATCCTGCAAATCCTGATTCAGACAAAGAAACAGAAACCACCCCGCTAAGGCCAGCCATTCCCCGTCTCTTATTGCTCCAATTCCACCATGCGTCCAGCGTGAATGCAGGCCGAAAGCTGTACCCCAGCCGGCATCAGCGCTGGCTGCGAATCGCGCCGGCACGCCTCGTCCGCCAGCGCACAGCGCGGCCAGAAGCGGCATCCCACCGGCCACGAGCCAACCGACGCCGCATCACCGGGGATCGCCTCCAGGTCTCGTCCCGGCACCGCCCGGTCGACGCGCGAGACGCGCAGCGCCCTCGTGTATGGATGGCGGGGCGCCTTCGACAGCGCCGCCACCGGCCCGGCCTCCACCGACGCGCCCGCGTACATCACCATCACCTCGTCGCACACCTCCTCGATCACCGCCAGATCATGGGAGACCAGGATCAGCGCCATGTTCAACTCCTGGCGCAGCTGCGTGATCAGGTTCAGAATCTCGCGCTGAATGGTTACGTCAAGCGCCGTCGTCGGCTCGTCCGCGATCAGGAGCTTGGGCCCCTGCGCGATCGCCGCCGCGATCATGACCCGCTGCCGCATGCCGCCCGAAAGCTCGTGCGACCGCGCCTTGAGCACCTGTCGCGCTCTGGGAATCTGCACCCGTTCGAGTAGCGCAACCGCCTCCTCCCTGGCCTGCTGGCGGCTCATCGACCCCGCCGCCGCGATCGACTCCACCAACTGTGTCTCGACGGTAAGCACAGGATTGAGCCCCGCCAGCGAGCTCTGCGGGATGTACCCGATCTCACGACCGCGAATGCCGCGCCAGACCCGCTCCGGCGCGCCCGCCAGCTCCTGCCCGTCAAAGCGGACCGTGCCCGAAACGATCTCCGCGCCGTGACGCGGCAGCGTACCGATCAGCGCCCTGCACAACATCGTCTTGCCGGAGCCCGACTCGCCCACGATCCCAACCGCCTGCCGCCGGTCCAGACTGAGGTTGGCAGCGTCGATAACCGGAAGCTTCCTCCCCCCGCGCTTGCCAAAACTGACGCACAGCTCCTTGACTTCCAGCAGAGGCTCTATCTCACTCTCCCCCTATCAGCAAAAGAAAACGAAAACATGCACCTACCCTTGACGACCTCTCCCAGGCCGGGCCGCCTACCGTAGGGGCACCCCTTGTGGGTGCCCTGCTGATTGCCCCCAGGTGGCCCCTCCTCGTGACTTCGCGGATCAAGAAAGGTGTTCTTCGCGCCCCTTCGCGGATAAATGAAGGTGTTCTCCATGCCCCTTCGCGTGCCTTCGCGGATAAATGAAGGTGTTCTCCATGCCCCTTCGCGTGCCTTCGCGGACAAAAAAAGGTGTTCTCCGCGTCCCTCCGCGTCCTCCGCGGATCAAAAAGGTGTTCTCCGTGCCCCTCCGTGGCCCTCCGTGGATCAAAGGTGTTCTTCGCGCCCCTCCGCGGACCGATCCCGTCGAATTCCAAACAGCCTTCCCAAAACGTCAACAAGCCCGAATCACTCATCCTCCCCCTTGCTGATCCGCTCCAATCCCCGCGCCAGCAGCGCCACGCCGATAGCCGTCAACGAAAGAAAAAAGCCGGGAAACAAAATCAACCACGGCTCCGTCCGCAGATAAAGCCGCCCCTCCGCCAGCATCGCGCCCCACTCCGGCGTCGGTGGCGTTACGCCCAGCCCCAGAAAAGAGAGGCCGCCGATGATAACAATGATGAAGATGAAGTCGCTCAGAGCATAGGCCAGCGCCTCCGAAAAAACGTTGGGCATGATATGGCGCACGAGGATACGCAGCTGCGAATACCCCAGCACCTGCGCCGCCTGCACGAACTCCGCGTCCCGCAGCGCCAGTGATTTGGCGCGTGCGATGCGGGCATACTGCGCCCAGCGCGATATCCAGATGGCGATCAGCAGCCCGCGAATGTCCGCCCCCACCATCGCCACGATCCCCAGCACCAGGATGATCTCCGGGAACGCCGTCAGCGCGTTCACAAGCCCGTCCCAGACCGTCTCCGCGATGCGGTTGCGCGTCGTCCCCGCCAGCGTGCCGATGAAGGTACCGATCACGATCGGAACACTGACGCCCAGTATCGCCAGCGCAATGTCAAGCCGCGCCGCCGCAAACACCCGTACCAGCAGATCGCGCCCCAGATGGTCGGTGCCAAACAGAAACGCCGCGCTGGGCGGCTGCAGGGGCTGATCGACGAAACCGTAGGGGTCGTTAGGACTCAAAAGAGGGACGGATACGCTGAGCACGAGGATAACCGCCAGGATGACCACGCCCCAGCGGCTTTCGGCGTTGAGCCGGCGCCAGTGGCGCCCCCATTCGACCCGGCGCAGACGGCCGGCAGGCGCGATGCTCGGGCTTCCGGCTGTCATCGTATCTTCGCTCGCGGGTCCAGCCAGCCGTTGACCAGGTCCGCCATGAACGTCAGCCCCACCACCAGCAGACCGCTCAGGAACACAATCCCCTGCACCAGCGGGTAATCGCGGTTGCGCACCGCGTCGACAAGTGTCATACCGAGCCCCGGCAGATTGAAAATGATCTCAATGATGACCGCATAGCTCACGACCGTCGCCGCAAAGTAGCCCAGCGCAGCAATCGTCGGCGCCAGCGACGGCCGCAGCAGATAGCGCCAGTAGAAGCGCCAGCCTTGCGTACCGCGAATGATCGCGGCCTCCACAAACTCCTCGGAACTCGTCTCGACTATCGAGGATTGCAGAATGCGGGAGAGGACCGGCACCAGGACGCAGTTGATCGTCAGCGCCGGCAGCCACAGATAATAGAGGTTGGCTGGAAAACCGGCATGATAGCCGGCGATAGGCGCCAGGTTGACCTGGACCGCGAACAGCAGGATCAGCAGCAGCCCCGAGAAAAAGACCGGCGTCGCCACCAGCACCGACGCGCCGATCTGAAAGGCATGACCGAACCATGTGCGGCGGTACAGCGCAGCCGCAACGCCCAGTGGCAGCGCCAGCCCAATGGTCATGACGATTGTCGTAACCGTCAGCCACAGCGAGACCGGCAGCCGCTTGCCCACAATCGACAGCACCGGCTCCCGCGAACGGATCGAAACACCGAAGTCGCCGCGCACCAGGTTGGCCACGTAGCGCCCGAACTGGCTCGGAATCGAACCGTCAATCCCCAGCAGCTTACGGTAGGCGATCACATCCTCCTCAGTGGCCTCATCCCCCAGCAGGATCATCGCCGGATCGCCGGGAATCAACCGGATCAGCAGGAAGGCGAAGACCATCAGCAGGAAGGCGACGAAGAACGCCTGCGCCAGCCGCCTAAGTACGGGATGCCTCAACAGACGCAGCGTCCTTGCGCCAATACCGCCGGGTGATGACGTCATTGCAGGAGTGAGGAATGTGGAGAGAGGAGAGCGAGAAAGGCCGCTCCGCGACGACCCGGTGCGGGTTTTGTCTGTCTGGCCATCTCGCTCACTCCTCATATTGGGCTGCTTACGCCGGGACGCCCTCTGCGTCCCCCGCTCGCAGCCGCGCGGCTCGCGGCCTGCACCGACCGCGAGCCGCAGACGACCGTTTACTGTTCCACGTCCGCCAGGGGCACGACGATGAAGTGCGAGGCGCCCGTCACCGTCCTGACCGCATTCTGACCGACGCGGCTGCCGCCCATCACCGAGCGTTCACAGCAGGGAATGATCGACTGCACTTCGTAACCCCGGTACTGGATCTGGCGGATCAGGTCCTCGCGGGCGCCCTGATCGACCGTCTGGCCCAGCTCGTCAAACAGGCGCTTCATCTCCGCATCGTCGATGCGTGACCGCTGCGCCCAGAAGCCGTCCAGGAACTGGTTGCGCAGGTAGCTCTCCGGCGGCCCGCCGTTGTTGCCTGTCACGGCCCAGCCCGCGTGATAGTCCGGCGAATTGGCCATGATGTCCAACGCCACGCCAACCTCCTGGCCGTCCGGCGTCACCTCCATGTTCAGCGCCTTCAGCTGCTCCGCGAACACCAGGATCCCTTCCACATAGCCCGGCCGCGGCCCGTAGGTCGTCACAGTGAAGGAGCAGCCGCCGTCCGCCCACGGCGTGTTCGCCATCAGCGCCTTGGCCGCCTCCACGTCCTGCGCGCCGCCGTTCGGCAGAATGCCGACGTCCAGCGGCTGGCCGGTGTAGAAGTACCCGATGACCGGCGGCGAGATGCCCAACAACGCCCGTTCGTTGATCTCGGAGCGGTCGATAGCCAGCGAAATCGCCTCGCGCACGTCGCGGTTCGACAGACAGTGGTCCTCGGAGATCTGCTGGTTGATGCTCAGGTGAAAAACACCGCCCAGCGCCACGACGAAGGTCTCAACCTCCGGCGGGAAGGTGTCACGCGCCTGCGGCGGCAGCTCGTAAACGTAGTCCAGCTGGCCGGTGGCCAGCAGCAGTGAGCGCGAAGTGGGGTCGGGCACCCAGTGCAGCTCAAGCTCCTTCACCGCCATCGGGCCGAGCTGGTAGTTGGGATTCTCCTTCAGCGTAACCACCGGATCACCGGGCTCGCCCGCGGCAACATAGTAGGGGCCGGCGCTGACCGGGCTGCGGAAATAGCCGTCCGGGTCGGCCTCCACCTGGGCTTGGGGATGGACCGAGAAGCCGGTGCGTCCAAACCAGAACGGGAGCGAGGGTTCTGCTATGCTCAACGTCCACACCACCGTCCTGTCATCCGTTGCCTCCACGCTGACGACATTGGCGATCGGGCCTTTATCGGTCGGCGGCGCGTCCTTGATCCGCTCCCAGGTGTAGACAATGTCCCCGACCGTAACCGGGGTGCCGTCCGAGTACATCAGGTTCTCGCGCAGCGTGAACGTATAGACCAGGCCGTCCTCCGAAACATCCATCGATTCGGCCAGGTCTGGCTGCGGCACACCGTACTGATCAAGACGCAGCAGCTGCCCGCTGATCAGTTTTATCGTCGAGCCTTCCGACGTCTCGCCCGGCAGCGCCGGGTCGAAGTGTGTCAGCGCGCCCGGCAGACCGAAGCGCACCTTCTCCAGCGGCAGCATGCTTCCCGACTCATCCATCATCGGCTCCGTCGCCACCGGCTGACACGCGGCCAGCAGGATCGCGAAAACGACGATTGCAAAGACAAACAGTTTTGGCCTATTGGCATACATTTGTCCGACTCCTCCTTGAATGACCTTCTGATAAATGGTTGGCCAGTGGGCTACCGTTCCGCGACCTGCACGGGACGGTTCGTCTTCAAAGATTCCACGGCGGCCTCGACCAGGAGTTGTGAACGATAGCCGTCTTCCACGCTGACCATCGGCCGCCTTCCCTCCTCCAGCGACTCGACGAAATGGTTCATCTCGGCCGGATAGGCTGCCGCATACTTGTGCAGGTAGAACTGTGAACCCTCAGGGGGCCCGGAGTGCAGCCTGTCGTGCAACGCCCCCGCGGCCGTGTAGCGCACCAGGCTGGTTTCCGGCCGGTTCTCTGCCCGCAGCAACCCCTTAACGCCGTGCACCTCCAGCCGCTGGTCGTAACCGTAAGTCGTGCGCCAGATGTTGTTGATGTGGCAGAGTGCCCCGCGGCCGGTCTTGAGCGTTGTCATCGCCGCGTCGACCTCGCCCAATCTGCCCAGCTCCGGCTCCACCAGGCTTGAGGCCGCCACGTACACCTCCACCGGTTCATCGTCCAGCAGGGCGCGCGCCAGGTCGAAGTCATGCACCGTCGATTCACGCAGCAACGTGTAGGGCGCTGTGCGATGTGTCTCCCGGCTCAGCTCGAGCAGCGTCACTTTCGGATCGCGGTTGGTCAGCAGCACCAGCTCGACGTCACCGATCTCTCCCGCCTTCACAGCTTGGATCAAGGCCAGGTGGCTTGGCTCGAACCGTTTCATGAAGCCCATGAAACTCGACACGCCCGCCTTTCTGACCTCTTCGACCGCAGCCCGCGCGGTGGGGATGTCTTCCGCCAGCGGCTTCTCGCAGAAGACCGCCTTGCCCGCGCGTGCCGCCGCCACCACCAGCTCCGCATGTGAGCTAGCCGGTGTGGTGATGACCACCGCATCCACCGCCGGGTCCGCCAGTGCCGTCTCCCGGTCGGATACGGCGATCGCGCCGTGGCGCTCGGCCAGCTCGGCCGCAGCCTCCGGCAGCAGATCGCAGACGCTGTGTACCTCCGCCTTGGGATGTTCCGCCAGTGTGCGTGCATGGCGGTTTCCCATCTGCCCGGCGCCGAAGATGCAGAATCGGACCATCTCGCAACCCCAGTAGCTGTTTACCGGTCTAAGACCTGCCCGCTATCGCCTGCCGATCACCAGCCGCCGTTTACCAAACCTGGTCCGCCGGGATCTCAGGCCACGTGCTCAGTTCGTCCCGGATCTCCGGCAGCTTGCTCCATGCCTCGCCAATCGCCCAGAACAGGCTGAGCACCTCATCGCCGTCGTTGGAGACAGAGTGTTCGTGGCCTTTCGGCACGAAGACCACATCACCCGCCTCCATTCGATGTTCCACCCCTTCCAGGTGCAGGATCCCGCGCCCTGAAATGATGTAGTAGACCTCATCCTGCCCCGGATGCACGTCGGAGTGGCCGTGCGTGCCCGGGCGCACCCAGAACAGGCCCGCCGTGTACTGGTCCGAGCCGCATGTGTCCTCGGTGATCATGACGCTGTCCTGCATCGTCCCGTCAGGCGACTGGATCAGGGGAACATCGGTTACCTTGAATACGTACCTCATTCCGTCTGCCATGGTACACGTTCTCCTTTCATGGTCCTTGTGTAGAGTAATCCGCGGCTTGAATGATATGGATCCGGTTGTGCCTTAGCGCACAGGAGTCAGTTTCCTCTACCTTTCCCTTGCCCCGTCCAGGTCAAGACTGACTCTGTCGCAAAGAAGCTCCGGCTTGCAGTCATCACTTCCCATCCATTGTCAGCAGGCGGCGCACCTCTGGCATGCGCTCAATCGTTTCGTGGTCAAACGGCGCCCTTAGGCTGAACAGCAGGTGCGTAAATCCGGCGTCAATATGCCCCCGCAATGCCTGCGCAACCGCCGCCGGCGTACCCGCCGCCAGGATCGATGGCTCGTACTCCTCGAGTCCATGATGGCGCAGCGATGCCTCCAGCTCATCCCGGGCTTCGTCAGGGTCGTCCCGTATTGTGACCCACTTGCTTGCCAGCCGTTCAATGGTGGCCGGATCCCGGCCCACCGCCGCGCAGTGCGCAACCAGAACCGCATCGCTGGCCCGAATCTTCTCCAGCGAGCCGTGCTGTGTGTGCCACATGTCGGCGTACATGGCCACCGTGCGCAGTGTTTTGCGCCGCCCCTGTCCCCCGATCAAAATCGGCAGGCGGCTCTGCAACGGCCGCGGGTACTGCTCCGCCTCCACCAGGTTGTAGAAGCGCCCGCTGTGGGTCACCGTCTCGCCGTCCAGCAGGCCGCGAATGAGCGGGACCGCTTCGTGCAGCCTGTCCAGTCGCTCTCCCGCGCTCGCACCGAAGTCGATCCCGTGCATGTGATGCTCGCGCGCCAGCCAGGCTCCGCCCAAACCCAACACCGCCCGTCCCCCGGTGATGTGATCAACCGTCGCCGCCAGCTTCGCCACCAGGCCGGGATTGCGAAAGGGTATCGCCCCCACCAGCGTGCCGATCGTCGCCCGCTCGGTGAGCGCACCCAGCCCGGCAATGGTCGCCCAGGCTTCGTAGACCGGATTGCGCCACGAGCCGATCGGGCACAGGAGATGGTCGGAAACCCACAGAGAATCGAACCCGGCCCTGTCGGCCGCGATCGCGGCATCCCGCAGCGCCGGCCAGTCGGTCTGCTGCGCCCACAGCAAGGCGCCGATCTTGATCTGCATCCCCGCCCCTTGAGTGTGAACAAAGGATTACCGCACCACGGACCACTGGCGTTTGCGTCAGGCCGTTCCCGCTGCCGGCAATGTCTGCAACTCGGCGAAGTGACACGCGCTCGGATGGCCGTGATCAAATCGATCAATGAGCTGTGGACGGTCCTCGCTGCAGATCGACTCCGCCTTCCAGCAACGGGTTCGAAACGTGCAACCCGAAGGAGGATTCACAGGACTTGGCAACTCCCCCTCCAGCACGATGCGCTTCCTCTCTTTACGGCCCACCGGATTCGGCGCCGGCGCCGCCGAGAGCAGGGCCTGCGTGTAGGGATGAGTTGGCCGCGCGTAGATTTCATCCTCGCCGCCGACCTCTACAATCCGGCCCAGATGCATGACCGCCACCCGATCGGAGATCTGTCGCACAACCGCGAGATCGTGGGCAATGAAAATGTAGGACAGCCCCAGTTCGGCTTGGAGTTCCACCAACAGATTGATCACCTGCGCCTGCACCGAAACGTCAAGCGCGGAGACGGGTTCATCGCAGATAATCAGGTCCGGTTGTAAGGCCAGCGCCCGGGCGATCCCGATACGCTGCCGCTGCCCGCCCGAAAACTCATGTGGATAGCGTTTGGCATCCGCTGCCGGCAACCCGACACGCTCAAGCAGAGCGCCGACTCGCCCCCTCTGCTCCTCCTTCGGCACGATGCCAGGGTGTACGACCCACGGCTCGGCAATGATCTGGCCCACCTCCATGCGCGGGTTCAGCGACGCAAAGGGGTCCTGGAAAACCATCTGTATCTCGCGCCGCAGGGCCTGTACCGACGCTTTCGACAGGGTAAAGAGATCACGTCCTTTGTAATACGCCGCGCCGCTGGTCGGTTCCTCCAGACGCATTAACGTTCTCGCAATTGTGGATTTCCCACAACCCGTTTCACCGACCAGCCCCAGCGTCTCGCCTCGCTGCAAGTCGAAACTTACACCGTCAACCGCCTTGATCTCGCCGCGCCGCCCGCCCAAAAATCCCTTCCGCTCTGTCGGATAATACTTTACGAGATCTTTGACCCTGAGCAGAGGCTCCGCCGCCCCCCCGGTAGCCCCGGTGTGCGTCCCTGTTTCGCCCCCTCCCCGTTCTTTCCCGGTTTTGCGGTTGCCGGCTCCGCCGCGATTGCTGTCAGTTGACATCCATGACATCCTCAAAACGATGGCATGAGGCGCTGCGTCCTTGCTGGACCGCGTAAAGTGGCGGCGGTTCGACCAAGCAGCGGTCAACCACATACGCGCAGCGCGGATGGAAAGGGCAGCCCGGCGGAATGAAGCGCAGGTTGGGCGGCGCCCCGCTGATCTGTTGCAGCGAGTCCATCTTCCGGTCCACCCGCGGCGCCGACTCCAAGAGCCCCTTGGTATACGGATGCGCCGGATTGCTGTAGATCTCCTCGATCGGACCCGTTTCCACAATTTTGCCAGCATACATTACAGCCACGTGATCGGCAACGTCCGCCACAACACCCAAATCATGCGTGATCAGGATCAAACCCATGCCCGTCTCCACCTGCAGCTCGGCCAGCAACTCCATGATCTGCGCCTGCACCGTAACGTCAAGAGCGGTCGTAGGCTCATCCGCAATGAGCAGATCGGGATCCAACGCAATCGCCGCGGCGATCATCACCCGTTGCCGCATACCCCCTGAAAACTGGTGCGGATAGTCATGCACTCGCTCGCTGGCAGAGGGAATTCGCACCCGGTCCATCAGTTCAACGGCTTTGGCCGTGGCTTCACGTTTCGATGTCCCGCGATGCTCCCGGAACATCCCGGCAATCTGGGAGCCGACCGTGTAGGCTGGGTTCAGAGCGGTTAAAGGATCTTGGAAAATCATCGCGATCCGCTCGCCGCACAGCCGTCGCCGCCGCGACGGGCTGGCTTGCAGCAGGTCGATGCCATCGAAGAGGACCGATCCACCCGTCACGAACCCGGGCGGGCTATCCAGAATACCCATAACGGCTTCCGCGCTCACCGTCTTGCCTGAGCCCGACTCGCCCAGAATGGCCAGTGTCTGGCCCCGGTTCAGCGTGTAACTGATCCCGTTCACGGCATTGAGAACGCCGTCCGGCGTGCGGAAGTTGACCCGCAGGTCGATAACCTCGAGCAGATGATCTCCGTTGGCCGCCGGCCCATGCACCGGTTCGGGGCTCGCCATGCCTGTGCGGCTGCTCTCCGGCTCGCTATCCGCTGTGGCGGTCCCACTGTCCCCTTCGCGGCGCGACTCAGGTCGTCCCATAAACCACCGCCAGCGCTGCACAGGGTCGCTGACCATGCGCAACCACGCCGCCGTGAGATTGAGAGACAGCGCCGTAAGCAGGATCGCGAGGCCGGGAAAGGTGATCAGCCACCATGCGCTTGTGATGTAATCGCGGCCCTCGGCGACCATGCGGCCCCATGTCGGCGCCGGCGGCTGGATCCCCATTCCCAGAAAACTCAGACCGGCCTCGGCCAGGATCACGATAGCGATCTCAAGCGTCGCCAGCACCAGAACTGGCGACGCCAGATTGGGCAGAATGTGTCGGAAGATGATGCGGCTGTCACTACAGCCGATAGTTTGCGCGCCTTCCACGAACGGCTGCTCGCGAAATGAAAGTGTCAGTCCACGCGTCACGCGCGCATAGATCATCCAGCGCGTCAGTGCGAATACGATTACCAGGTTCCAGAAACCGGTGCCGACCAGGAAGAGGATGAAAAGCGCCAGCAGCAGACCCGGTATGCCCATCAGTACGTCCACACCGCGCATCACGAGGTCGTCCAGCCAGCCGCGATGGTAGCCCGACATCAACCCCAACAGGACGCCAAGCGTGCCCGAAGCCAGTACGCTCGACAGACCGACCGCGAGCGAGACGCGCGCGCCGTAAATCAGGCGGCTGAACAGGTCGCGTCCCAGAGGGTCGGCGCCGAGCAGATAGGGGAAGCTCGATGGCTCGGACGCGGCCGAGGACATGGGCGGAAGATTGCGCGAGCGCAAATTCTGGTCGAACGGGTCGTGCGGCGCCAGCAGATCGGCTCCCACTGCTGCCAACATCAGCGCAACAAGAAAGAACAGCGGGAAGAGCATCAGCTTGTCCCGCCAAAGCGCGCGCAGCAACTTGCGCACGGTTAAGTTGCGCGCAGCCTCGTCTGATTCTCCCACCGCTGGCCCGTCGCCGGCGGTCATCTGCAGTGGACCGGACACACGTCTCCTTCTCTAGCCGTAGCGCACCCTCGGGTCCAGATACGAATAGGTAAGATCAACCAGGAGATTTGTGACGATAATCATAATCGCCACCACAAAGACCAGTGCCTCGATGAGCGGCAGGTCCCGGTTTGTCACAGCCGAGACGATAAGCAGCCCTATGCCGGGCCAGGCGAAGACCGTCTCCACGACCACCGCGCCGTTGAGAGTGGAGATTGCCTCGTCGCCTGACAGCGTGATAATCGGGATGAAGGCATTCTTGAGCGCCTGGCCCAATACGATTCTGCTTTCTCTGTATCCCTTTGCGCGTGCGGTCTTGATGTAAGGTCTGCTCAGCTGGTCCAGCATGGCGCTGCGCGTTACCTGCGCCACCCGGCCCAGCGGCCTCAGCGACAACGTCAGCGCCGGCAAAATGATGAACTTCAACGAACCGGAGCCCGACGTTGGCAGCAATCTCAACTGAACCGCGAAAAAGAGGATCAGCATCAACCCGATCCAGAAGTCGACCGCCGACGCGCCAGTCAGCGAGATCACGTTGACCCCTTTGTCTATCGGAGAACCGGGTTTCCACGCCGCCAGCGAACCCAGGATCATTGCCACCGGCAACGCAAACAACATCGTAACCGCGGCCAGTTGCAGCGTGGCCGGAATCCGTTCCAGCGCCATCGGCAGCGCCGGTCTTCTCTGCCACCATGAGTTGCCGAAATCTCCGGATACAACCCCGCGTGCATAGCGCCCGAACTGCACAAGCGCCGGCTTGTCGTAGCCGAAGCGTTCCTCAAGTGTTTTCACATCCTCCGCACGCGCCTCAGGCCCCAGGATGAGGGCTGCCGGATTGCCGATGACGCGGCCTGCGAAGAAGACAAGGGTCAGGACAACCGCGAGGACGAGGATCGACTGGATCAGTCGTCGAGCCACGTAGCGGGCCATGTGGACACTCCTTTTGCGGGCAAGGAAGAGTTACTCGCGCTTACAAGCTCCCCGTACGTCTCGTGAGCGCTGTCCTGACCCGGTTCGTTTGCCGCCAGGGGCCGGGGGATGGCGCCGGCGGCAACTGAAGTGAACGGTGGAAGTGGCCGGTTCAGCCACTATCCACCGGCGCTCTCGAACATCTGCATTGGGGAGCGAGGGGCAGATTGCCGAAGCCGCGCTCAATCACACGTATTGTCCATATCCTTGGCCAGCGCCCGGTGCCCCAGCGGAACATCCCAGCTGAGGCAGTCACTGACCGCATAGGAGAGGTCCAGATGCGCGACCGCGCCGGCATAGACCTCATCATGGACGAGCTGGGCAATTGCCTGCAGGGCCTCATCGCGCTCTGTGCCCGTCAGCGGGCTGGCAGCTGCGGCCAGCTCATCGAGTTCAGGGAAACAGCCGGCCGCGAAGGGACTGCCACAGGAGAGATGGCCGCCAAGTGAAAGCGCAAAGTCGTAAAGCTCATTCCCGTGCGGTCCGACGTAGAAATATCGGCCGCGTCCGGGCGGGGGGCGAACTCCCACCTTCTCGAGGAAGGGATCAAGCTCCGACACCTCCAGTACCACGTTGAGCCCGAGTTCCTGCAGATAGCCGTTCACGGCCTGGTGCAGTTCCTCGCTGCGTGCGAACCAGCCGCTGAGACTGGCGTTCACAAACTCCGTTTCATAGACGGGCACGCCATCGGCCGCTGCTTCATCCAGAAGCTGCTTGGCTCTCTCCGGATCATAGCCGTATGGCTCCAGATTCTCGTTGTAACCGGTCGCCGAAGGCCCAACCATCTGGCGCGCGATAGTGGCCTGGCCGCCCAGAATCGTGTCGAGGATGGTGTCGTAGTCGACCGCCAACTGGAATGCCAGCCTGACCCGCTGATCGCCAAAGGCCGTGCCTTCACGCGGCGGTTCTAGGTCCATTCGCATCCAAAGCGTCTCCACACTGACCTGGCTGCGGCAGCCGATTCCCTCAGTCGCTTCGGCCTCCCGGCAGCTCTCCGCCGAAATCCACTGGGCGATGTGAGCTTCACCGGTCTTCACCTGCGCCAGCCGCACCGCATCCTCGGCGCGATACAGAAAGACCAGTTCATCAAAGTTAATCGCGCCCCGCGCGCCCTGCGCCGGGTCGAGGCCCCACCAGTCATGGTTGGCTTCGAGGATGAGCGCGTCACCCGCTCTGAACTCCTTGAACTTGTACGGTCCGGTGCCGATTGGCACGAGAGGATATTGGTCCGGCTCCTCAAGAAGCTGTCGCATCGATGAGACGCCCTGGATGTGCATGCGGTTGGGCAGTATCGGGTCCGGCGTGGCCGTCATCACGTGGACGGTATACTCGTCCACGGCCTCGGCCGTTATCTGTGGCCCCATGAAGCCGCGCACCGGAAAGGCGTTCTCTTCGCTCCACTGATGGTTGATGGCGTAGGCAACCGCCTCAGCGTTCAGAGGCGAGCCGTCGTGGAAGGTCACCCCTTCGCGAACTGTGAACCGCCACGTCAACTCATCGATCGGCTCGAAGGAGGTGGCAAGCTCGGGGATCAGCTCGTTCGAAACAGGATCGCGGTCCAACAGCACCTCGATCACATTGCGCAGGCCGGGCGCCTGCACTTCGTCATAGGCCTGAAACGCTTCCAGGCTGCGCCACTCTCTGATGGCCGCGTAGACGAACGTCTTCTTCTCGGCAGCCATTTCGCCGTCCGAGGCGGGCGCAGCCACCGGCTGGCAGGCGCCCAGCAGAACCGCGAATGCCGCGATCATGCATACAAGATACCGTCCTTTGGTCTGAGTCATTGCTCTGATCCTCCTGGATCTTGTGAGTGTTGCACGATTACTTTACCAATGAAAAGCCAGTGGAAATCGTCAATCGAACGAACAAACGCATAGAATCTCGTGCTGTGGATCTCGACAGAGCGCAACCTCGTACAGAACCAATATCGCTACGCTGATGAGCGACCCGAATGGCGCCCACCACGCTACGAACAAGCGGACCGTCTGATGTTGTGAACCCCCTTTCTTCAACGCGCGCAACCAGCCAAGCGATAGCGCGTCGAACAACTCACAAGCAAGTATAGCCGCCGTCGATGACCATGATGTTCCCGGTCATGTAACTGGAAGCGTCAGACGCCAGGTATACGACCGCACCCTGCAGCTCAGGCGGTTCGCCGGCCCGGCCCATCGGCACCCTGGACATCCAGTGTTCCCACCGCTCCGGGTCCTCCGCCCGCATCTCGATCACCGGCGGCGTGATCATATAGCCCGGCGCCAGCGCATTGACGCGGATACCCGCGCTCGCCCACTCTGCCGCCAGCGATTTGGTGATCATAATCACCGCGGCCTTGGCCGAGTTGTAATGCATGTGCTTCTGCGGGTCCAGCGCGCTGATGCCTGCCATGCTGGCGATGTTGATGATGTTGCCGCGCCCTTGCCGCGCCATCGGGCCGTACGCGGCCTTGGAGAAGATGAACACGCCCGTCACGTCGATATCGTAAACGCGCTTGAAGTCGGCCAGGCTGAGCGTCTCAGCCGCCTCCACCGTCGCCACGCCGGCGTTGTTGATCAAGATATCGAGACTGCCCAAACTCTCGCAGACCTCGTCCACCGTCCGCCGCGCATCCTCCTCGCTCCGCACGTCACCGTACAGGGCCAGCGTCTGCACGCCCAGCGCCCCGATCTCCTCGGCTGTACTCTGTGCCGTTTCCAGGTCAATGTCGACGATGGCGATGTTGGCGCCATACTGTGCCAGCCCCACGGCCATCGACTTGCCCAGCCCGCGCCCGCCGCCGGTGACGAGCGCATTCCGCCCAGTGAGGTCAAACATATCCCGGTTTGCCATGGGGATTTCAGCGCTCCATCTGTGGTGAGGAGGGCTACTCCTCATGGTAAGTTGAGGAACTGGAGGAGAAGGATCGCCTGTTTGTAACAAGCTGAAGGACTGTTCCGCCCGCTGCCGTAATACCATATAGATGCGCAGCCGTGCACATAATACCGCGCCGCCACGAGAATCTGCAACTGCCTTTTACGCGCCCCAGGGGACACAGCCGTACCGCAAACAGGCTCAGTAGAAGGGAAACGCTCCGCCCGTCACATCAAAGACCGAGCCAACCGAATAGTCCGCATCCGTCGAACACAGGAAGGCCACCATATTGGCCACCTTCTGCGGCGACTGGAAATAGCCCAACGGGACCGTGGCCAGCGCACGCGCCCGTATCTCTTCCACCGGCACGCCTTCCAGCTTGGCAATCTCTCCATGCACGACCTGTAGCATCTCTGATTCAACGATGCCGGGAAACACACAGTTCACCAGGATATCGTAGCGTGCCAGCTCCAGCGCCATCTGTTTGGTCAGTCCCACCGCTGCGTGCTTGCTGGCAACGTAACCGGCAATCGGAACGTCTTTGCCGGACGGGATCTTACCGGCAGTTGAGGCAATCGTGATGATCCGGCCGCCCTCGCCCTGGGCGATCATCTGGCGCGCCGCCGCCTGCGAGCAGTACAACACGCCCTTCGCATTGACGTTCATCTGCCAGTCCCAGGCCCTGTCGTCCAGTTCCAGCACGGGCGTGACCGCCAGCACGCCGGCGTTGTTGACCATGATGTCGACGCGTCCCAACCCGGCCGCACACTCGGCCACCATCCGCTCGGTATCCGCCCGACTGGTGACATCGACCTGCACGGCCAGGGCCCCGCCGCCCTGCGCCTCGATCTCTGCCGCCACCCGCATGGCCGACTCGTTGTCGATGTCAGCCACCGCCACCGCCGCGCCCTCACGCGCCAGCCGTAGCGCAATGGCGCGCCCCATCCCCTGCCCGGCCCCGCTGACAATGGCAACCTGCTCCGCAAGCTCATATGAAGGCATCGCTTATCTCCTCCCGCCACCTGAACCAATGGCCTGTAGGTTTCGACGACTGTTCCGCAGCCGGCAAACAGGGAGCGCAAGGCGCCCCTTCGGCACACTGTTTCACGTGAAACAGGGAAACCGCCGTCGTAGTATAATCTTTACAGCCGTATGCAGCCACAGCAGTTTGGCGGAATCGTCCGCGGGAGCACACCCCGCTCAGTCAAATACGTCCGCGAATCTCCGCGGACACTTTCATTCGTCCCGTTGCCTCGCTGATACGTGAGCAGTGTATTGGCGCTTTGCCGCTCTCGCAGGAACCGCTGCTGAAAGTTAAGCGGTGAGGAGGGCTAAAAACTACCAAACAAGACTGGAGAACCGATGAATAAACGAATCGTCGTCATTGGAGGTGGGCCCGCCGGCGTGGAAGCGGCCATCACGGCCGCCCCGTACGCCGCCGCCGTCACCATCGTGTCCGACCGCCCCGTTGGCGCCTGGCATCAGCTCCTGCCCAGCCGGGTATGGCTGGCTGCCGTTGACAACCTCTATGCCGCGCCTGGCCCATTCCCTTCCTCGACAAGCGGGTTTCCCGACATGAGCCGGTTCACACTAGCCGAGGTGCATGCGCATGCAGACCGAATCGCCGGGCGGTGGAGAGCTCAGCAGGCACAATTGCTGAATGATCTTGGGGTACGGATCGTCAAGGGCGGAGCCTCATTCCAGTCGCCAAGCCAGCTGCTGATAGAAAGCGACTCCGATGACGCCATGACATTGGTGGCCGATGCATTCATTGTCGCCGCGGGGTCGACGCCATTCGTGCCGCCGCCCCTGGCACCGGACGGCAAAACGGTTTTTTCACCAGCCACAGCCCACGAAATGCCGCATTTGCCGGCCTCTATGATCGTGATCGGCGATGGCCCCACCGGATTCGAATTCGTCCACATCTTCAGCGCACTCAACATCGACGTGACCTGGCTTGTCCTGCCGGGAGGTCCAAGCTGTGCCATCGCCCCGGACGCCGACGCATTCCTGGTCGATATGCTCCTGCGTAGAGGTGTTCGGATCCGGCCGGGAGAGCCGGTTGCAGTGCTGCAACGCCATGACGATCACGTCGCAGCCGTAAAGCCGGACGGCTCACGCCATGAAGCGGAGATGGCCTTTGTGACCATCGGGAACCGGCCCAACGTCGCTCCGTTAAATTTGGAGGCCGTAGGCGTGCAGGTCGACGCCCGCGGATCTGTGCGCACCGATGGCTTTGGCCAAACGAACGTTGAGGGTATCTATGCGGCAGGCGACGCACGACAGGTCAGAGCCGGAAGCGTATCCATGGCCCATGCCCGTATTGCTGCACTTCATGCCACCGGACAGGAGACGGAGCCATACGACGAAACCTGTATGGTCATCCCGTTCCTCTCCAATCCGCAGGTGGCGCGAGTGGGCGTACTGTCGGCTGCACACGATGCGATCCGGAGCGTGGAAGTGCCAATGCAGTCCGCACTCAAGACGCATATCTCAGGACACACGCAAGGCTTCTTGAGGCTGGCATGGAACCGGAACAGGCAGGTTGTCGGAGGACTGGCTGTGGGCTATCAGGCCGCCGACGCGCTTGCTCCCGTCTCCGTGGCCGTCAGGACAAAGACGACGATCGATTCGCTCGCCTCCCTGTACGGCCCGCATCCTTCAATCAGCGAGCTTCCGTTCATGGCCGCACGCGCGGCCTGCCGCCAAGCTCTCTGACCGCAGCCGTACAATAACCGTTCTTGCACGGTATCGACCTGCACGCGGAGACGCCAAGGAATCGCAAAGAAAAAGACCTGGCTGACGTGAGCCACGCCAGCCAGGTGTGAACGCTGTTATGTAATTGCTCCTCCGAAAGTGTTGCTACCCACCGGCCCCGCGCTCGGCGCCGGCGATGCGGTCCTGCAGGGCAGCCGTCTGCTCCATCTGCTTCATAAAATGGATCGAGCTATTCACCAGGGTCTTCCAGTCCGGCCTGGCCGGAACCGCATCGAGCGACATATAGCCGCTGTACCCCATCGTATTCAAAGTCCTGATGACTTGCAGAAAATCAATATGCCCGGTCCCCGGCGCCTGCCGGTTGTTGTCGGCCAGATGAATGCACATGAGGCTGTCGCCTGCCAGCCGCAATGTATCGGCCAGGGCGCCATCCTCGATATTGACGTGAAAGAAGTCGGCCAGCACGCCTACGTTCTCCGCCCCGACCTCGTCTGCGATGCTCTTCGCCTCCATAATGCTGTTCAGGAAACCGGCATAACCCTCAAAACGGTTGATCGGCTCAATCGCCACGCGGACACCCCGCGGCGCCGCATAAGCCCCAATTTCACGCGCCGATTTCACAAAGTTGCGCCGCAGAACTTGTCGCGGCACGCTCGTGACGGGATATTCACTCTGGGGCGGGACAGCGGCAATCTCGATCAGAGGCGGCTCGTCGAGACTGGCGGCCAGGTCAACGCACTTCTTGGTATACCCCACCGCATAGCTGCGCACCGACTCATCACTCGACGCCAGATCGCGGACCTCCCCGGCGTGCCAGCCGCCCCAGGCGCAGATTAGCGCCGGTATCTTCAGACCCAGCGACGATGCCATCGACGCCACCTCATTAAACCGCTCCGGGTCTATCCGGTCCGGCTCCGCATCCAGATCGACGCCGTCGTAGCCGGCCTCGGCCACCGTCTCCAGGACCTCTCGCGGCCTCTCCCAGACGTTTCCCCCATCGCTGGCCAGCGTGACCAGGATAACCGAGTATTTGTGTGTCACGATGTTGGCCCTCCTCCGTCACTATCCGGACTGAGACTCTTCCGTCGCCGTTGGCGTTGCCGTCGGTTCCTCCTCCCCATCGCCTGGATCGGGCGCCGGGTCCGACGCACTATCCGTGGGCGCCGGTGTCTCCGTGGGAACCGGTTCTGGCGTATTAGTCGGCACCGGCGTCTCAGTGGCCACCGGTTCCGGCTCCGCGGTCGGCGTGGGCGTCGGTGTCTCCGTGGGAACCGGTTCCGGCGTATTGGTCGGCACCGGCGTCTCAGTGGCAACCGGCTCCGCGGTCGGTGTGAGCGTTGCTGTTTCTGTTGGTGTAGGCGTAGCCGTTGGCGCCAGCTGCCACCAGAAGCCGACGCGTGCCACGCCCGAACTCTCAAAGAATTCGACCTGGAGGGCGCGCTCACCGGCCGGCAGCGTCACGTCGACATTGACTGTACGGTCGGCGCCATCCCTCCATTCGTCGAGAATCAGTTGACTGTCCAGGTAGACGCGGGCGCCGTCATCTATCCGCAGGAAGAAGCGGTACGTGCCGGGTTCAAATGAGACGCGCCGCTGCCAGCGGGCCGAAAAATGGTCCGCGGGCAGGTTGGCCGCAGGTCTGCCCTCGCCCCAGTTGAAATCGATCTGCGGTTCGTCCCGCACCAACACTGGATTTCCCTGAAGCTCTCGGTTGCCGAAGTACTCACCCTTCCAGCCGCTGAACGTGTCGTTGCGCTCCCACCAGAATCGCATCAGCGCCACGCCCGTGCGCTCGAAGTAGTCCACCTGGATGGTGTGAAACCCTGTACTGAGAGGGACGTCAACCGTGTAAGTACGTGCGGCGCCCTCTTCCCACTCATCCAATACGAGAGCATTGTCGATGTAGAGGCGGAAGCCGTCGTCGACTTCGATGTTAAAGCGATAGATTCCGGCATCGAAGTTGAGTGTCCGAGTCCAGCGAGCGCTGAAATGGTCCACGCCCAAGCCGCTGGCAGCCGTTCCCTCGCCCCAATTGAAGAAGATCACAAGATCGTTGCGTGTGAGCAGCGCCGGTCCCGACTGGTTTGGATTGTTCCAGTAGTCGCCGCGCCAGTCGGTGATGATAAGCGGAGTCGGCGTGGGCACAGGCGTTGTCGTCGCTGTCGCCGATGGAGTAGGCGTTGGAGTAACCGTTGGCGCACCCGTTGGCGTGGATGTTGCCGTATCCTCCTGCTGCGCCGCCGTTGTTTCCGTCGTTGCCGTCACCTCGACGTCGTCGCCGGTCTGGAAGAGCGCGGTCGCCTCGTGCCGGCCATCGGACGTGTATGCAAGCACGGTATGCGCGCCCGCTGCCAGCCAGCGCGGGCTGATCGGATACAGGAAACCGGTGCTGATCGTGCCGGCAGTGTCCGCAGTGCTGGCAGCCAGGATACCGCTGCGGCCGCGATCATCGCGCAGCGCGATCAAGACCAGGCTGCCCTCTGGCCAGTTTTCGCCGGTAACCTGTACATAAACGCCGGCGGAGCCCGAGGTTGGCGCAATGGAAATAGCCGGTTCACCGCTCGCCCTCTCGGCAACCGCCCGCGTCGGCACACCGACCTGCGGGGTATACCCCGTCGGCGTACAGGCACCGAACACGAGCACGATCAGAGCCAGAAGACTGAACCGAATTGGAGTGAAGTGTTGGACGACAAGCCGGCGGGTGGTTCCTGAAAGGGGATTATCGGTCTTCATCCGGGCTTACTCCTGCGCGAAGTGTGAAATGCGCTACCGATTTGTTTTGTCAGCGCCGAGGCGGGGTACCAGACCAGAAGAACAAGAGTATGATGTTCAGAAGAAACGAGGGTGGGCAGGAAAACGTTCCCACCGGCCTCGTTTAATGCGCAACTGGTTCGTCAAATGAGCGCGTGGTAACCATCTGTCGGAAGTATACCACTAAACTACAGGTGGAAGACAGTTGAAACATGGCCGAAACGAACAACCGCTGACGATATCCATGACCGACGGCGAACTTGTGCGCCGCGCCCAAAAGGGTGAGCGGCAGGCATTTGATCAACTCATACTGCGCCATCAGCCCGTCGCACTCTCCCTGGCGATTCGCATCGTCGGTGACCGCGAGCGGGGCCTGGAGTTGACCCAGGAAGCCGTCCTGCATGCCTATCTCTCGCTGGATCGCTTGCGCAAGCCATCCAGCTTTCGCGCCTGGCTGTGTGCCATCGTCGTCAATCTGTGCAAAAACTATCTGCGCAGACCGCGGGTGGAAACACTATCGCTCGAGCTGCTCAGCGGCGGGCGCAGCTTCGATTCGCTGCCGTTTCCCGACTCCGCCCCGCAACCCCACGAAGCCGCGGAGGCCAGAGAGACCCACCGCCTCATCCTGGCGGCCATCGCACAGCTGTCACCGGCCAACCGGGATGCCGTCCTTCTCTACTACTTCGAGCAGCTGAGCGTGCGCGAGACCGCTGCTCTCCTCCAGATCAGCGTGCCCGCCGTCAAAGGGCGTCTGCACAAGTCCCGCCGCAAGCTGCGTGACCAGCTGCGTTCGACCTTTACCGAATGGCAACAAAGACCTGCCGCTGTCCAACAGACCAGGAGCAAACTGATGATCCCCGTGAATGTACTCGGCATCGTAGTGCCAGACCAGGAAAAAGATCACCGAATACTGATTCTTACAGATGAAAGCAGGCGTCGCCTGCTCGCGATCTGGATTGGCCCTTTCGAGGCGGACGATATCGAACTCAGCTTGCGAGGGAAGAAGCTTCACCGACCGATGACGTTCAGCTTCATGGCAGACTTGCTGGGCAAGGCCGGTGTTCACATCGAATCGGTGGCGGTATCCGCGTTGGAGAAGGAAACATTCTTCGCGACCGTGCACGCTCAGCGCGACGATGATAGCTTCACAATCGATGCGCGGCCTAGTGACGCGATTGCCCTCGCCCTGCGCACACAAAGCCCAGTCTTTGCCGCCGCCGAAGTGATGGAGGCCGTCGCCCTGGACATCCCCTCCGATATGGAGGTAGTTCAGGCAAACGGACTGAGCGACCCCTTCAGCATCGATCCTGAGGAGAAAGAGAGACGACTAAAGGAGCGAGAGAGATGGGAAAGCATGTCGCCCGAGGAGAGGCGTGAAGAAAGCCGCAGGAAACTGTTGACCCACCTGATCGAATCGGGCACCCTGACCCAAAGCGGTGAGTCAGAGGACTAGGGCCCGTTGACGTCAGTCTGAACAGCGACCTTCGGAAGCAGAGTGCGGCTGGTCCGCGCAGGGCCGCGCCGTCACACAAACAAAACACGATACGCCTCTGGTGTTCTTCGCGGCCCTTCGCGTGACTTCGCGGATCAATCCGTTCTTGTTCAATCAGTTTTCAGCTGCCGGGCGAATGACCGCCAACAACCGGCTCCTCAACGCCTGCTTTCCCTCTGTCCGCGTGGAACCGGTGCACCGTCTGCGCAAAGCGCGCGAAGAGCAGATCGGCGTCGTGGGGGCCGGGGCTGGCCTCCGGGTGATACTGCACGCAGAAAACGGGCCGGTCGGTGAGCCGCATCCCCTCCAGCGTGCCGTCATTCAGATTGAGATGCGTGACTTCCACGTTGGCGGGCAGCGTCTCCTGGTCGACCGCGTAATTATGGTTCTGCGCCGTGATCTGGATGTTCGAGCTGTCCACGTCGCTGACCGGCTGGTTGCCGCCATGGTGACCGAACTTCAGCTTGAACGTCTCCGCCCCCAGCGCCAGGCCGATGATTTGATGCCCCAGGCAGATGCCGAACATCGGCCGCTCGCTCTCAAGTAGCTTCGCAACCGCACTGGCAGCGTACGGCACCCCGGCCGGGTCGCCCGGCCCGTTGCTGAGAAAGATTCCGTCAGGGTCCAGGTCCAGTACCTCCTGCGCCGGCGTATCCGCCGGCACAACCGCCACCCGCAGATTGTGGCTGGCCAGCCGCCGCAATATGTTGTGCTTCATCCCGAAATCATAGGCGACCACTAGCGGCGAGGCCTGCTCGATCTCCTCCTCCCACGGTCCGGACGCAACTTTTCCCGAAGCCACCGGCGTCCATTCGCCCTCCGTCTCGGCGCTCCAGTAGAACGGCTCCTCACACGTCACCTCCTGCACGAGGTCGCGGCCGTCCAGCCCCTCCCAGCCGCGCGCTAGCTCGATCAGCGCCTCCTCTGTGCGGCTGCCGTCGGTGCACAGCGCGCCGTGCAGCACGCCCTCCTCACGCAGCAGCCGCGTCAACGCCCGCGTATCCACCTGGCTGATGCCCGGTATACCATGCCGCTCAAGATAGCGCCCCAGGTTCTCATTCGCGCGCCAGTTCGACACAACCGGGCTGACCTCGCGCACGATGAACGCCGTCACCTGCGGCCGGTCGCTCTCCACGTCCTCGCGGTTCACGCCCGTATTGCCCACGTGGGGCACGGTCATACACACCATCTGGCCGCGATAGGACGGATCGGTCAACACCTCCTGGTACCCGGTCAGACTGGTATTGAAGACAACCTCCCCCACCACCGTCGTCCGGGCGCCGAAGCCTTCACCCTCGAAGACCCGGCCATTGGCCAGGGCAAGCAAGGCCCTCACTGCGCTTCCTCCTCGGACGGCGTGTTCCCTTGCAACTGAATCGGATTGCGGTTCACAGTTCCTTGCGTTCCTGGTTCGCTGTTTGAGTGCCTGTACGCCAGCTTCAGAGGCTGCCACGACTGCCATTTGAGCAGTGGCGAGGCAGCAGTCTGGACCTGACTGATGGGGCTGTCGGTCAGACTGCGCGCCACCGCCACCTCATCACAGTGGTGGAACTTGGGGCAGTAGATGCAGTCCTGCCAAAGCTTGGGGCTGATGCTCCAGCGGTCCACAACCTCAAACCCGAGCTTCTCGAAGAACCCTTCCTCCAGGGTGAGCGCACAGATCTGGGCGTACCCGCGAGCCGTCGCCATCTGCACCAGCTCCTCCACGATCCGCCGGCCAATCCCCTTGCCCTGCCCCGCCTGCGCCACCGCCAGCGAGCGTATCTCCACCAGCTGCTCGGTCAAGGCCACCAGAGAGCCGCATCCCAGCAACTGAGTACCGTCTCCCATGGCCACCAGCCAGTCCGGCAGCGACTGCAGAATACTCTCCTCAGTGCGCGGCAGCATCACGTTCTCCGCCGCAAAACCATTGACTAGCGCAGCAATGTCACCAATATCTTCTTCAGCCGCCGGCTCTATGCGGATCTCGTCCATAACCCCGGCTGCCAGCGGCCAGCAACTTCACTATCAGCAAAGTTCACTGACCACTGACCACTAACCACTGCTAAACCTCTTGCAGGATCCCGCCCAGCTTCGACACCGCTTGGGCCAGCTCCTCTTTACTGATCGTCAGCGGCGGCACAAAGCGCAAAATCTTATCGCCCGCGCTCAACAGCAGCAGTCCCGCTTCGTACCCCTTCTCCATAAGCGGCCCGGCCTCGATGTCCAGCTCGATGCCCACGATCAGGCCTCTGCCCCGGATCTCCAGAATATGCGGGCTGTTCAGCTCGGCCAGCAGCTCCATCAGATACTCGCCCTTCTCCTTCACGTCGGCCAGAAACTCCGAATTCGACACCCGGTCCACAACTGTGGAGGCCACGTGCGTGGTGAACGGGTTGCCGGCAAAGGTGCTGGCATGGTCGCCCGCATGGATCGTATCCGCCACCTTCTGCTTCATCATGATCGCGCCGATCGGCAGGCCGCCCGCCAGCGGCTTGGCCGCGCTCATCAGGTCCGGCTCCACGCCATAGCCCTGATAGGCCCACAGGTCGCCGCTGCGCCCCAGGCCGCACTGCACCTCGTCAAAGATCAGCAGCGCGCCGTACTCGTCCGCCAGGTCCCGCAACCCCTGCAGAAACTCCGGCGTGGCTGGATTGATGCCGCCTTCACCCTGGATCGGCTCGACGATAATCGCGCACACCTTGTCGCTCATCTGCGCACGCGCCTCATCCAGGTCGTTAAACGTGGCGAAGCGCACGCCCGGCATCAGCGGCTCGAACGGCTCCTGGTACTTCTCACGCGGCGTAGCCGCCAGCGCCCCGAACAGCCGCCCGTGGAAGGCGTCGCTGAAGGCCAGAATCTCATACTTGTCCTCGTGGCCGTGCTCGCGGGCATACCGCCGCGCGAACTTGAACGCGCCTTCGTTTGCGCTCGCCCCGCACAGGCAGAAATGCACCTTGTCGGCAAAACTGGACTCGCACAGCTTCTTCGCCAGTCGCGTGTGCGGCTCCGTGTGATACAGGTTGCTCGTGTGGTACAGCCCGGAGGACGCGGCCTCCTTGATCGCCTCTTCCACCTCCGCATCGTTGTAGCCGAGCACGTTCACCGCGATTCCGGCCACCAGGTCCAGATAGGCCTTGCCCGTGCTGTCATACACCGTGCAGCCCTCGCCCCCTGTCAGCACAAACGGCGGCCGCCCGAAAACGCCAAGCACGTAATCCTTTTCGGCCTGAATGATTTCCTCTGCGTTCACTTTTTCCTCCTGAAGGGTCCTGTTTTATTCGTAAACCACTCAGCCTTTCTCCATCCGCCTCCAAAATTGAGGCAAGCCAAGCGTCTTTTCACTCTCCCATACTCCAAAACCGCCCGCACACAGGGTCACTGACCACTGACCACTGACTACTGACTACTGACGTCCGCCGTTCCAATAATTCCCGTCCCCCCATCCTCCTGCACACCGGCCAGATTCGTGATGACCGCCTGCGTAACGCCGCGCCTGACCGCGTCGACCGCGCTCCTCACCTTCGGCACCATGCCGCCGCTGATGCTCCCCTCGGCGATCCACTCTTCACACTGGTCCGCGGTGATGCCCCGCACGACCCGCCCGGCGATCAGAACGCCGGGCACGTTGCTGACAAAGATCAGCTTGATCGCGCCCATTGCCGCCGCAATCGCCGCCGCCACGTGGTCGGCGTTGACGTTATAGCTGAGGCCGTCGAATGCGCCCACACTGATCGGGCTGATCACCGGCACGATAGCTGCCTCCAAAAGCGTCGTCAGCAGCCCTGTGTCAACGTCCTGCACCTCGCCCACACGGCCCAGGTCGCCCTGCGGATGCCACATCTTCTCCACAAAGACCGTGCCGTCGTCCACCCCGCTGATGCCGATGGCCCGCACATCCTCGTTCACAAACTGGCGCACGATCCGCTTGTTCATCAGCCCGCTGAGCACCATCTCCGCTACGTCCAGACTCTGCTCATCCGTAACCCGCAGCCCCTCGATAAAGCGGGGCTCCAGCCCCAGCCGCTTCTGAAAGTCGGCGATCGTCTTGCCGCCCCCATGCACGACAATCGGACTCTTGCCGTCTTGCTGCAGACTCTTGACCGCCTGAACCAGGCCAAAAAGAAAGGCTTCGTCGTCCAGTTCATTTCCGCCAATCTTGAGGATGACGACGTGGCGGCCCTTTTCCTGCTTCAGGTTAACGGTAAGCGTGTCGGATTCGCTCCGGTTCATAAAGTTGCCTCGTGCCGTGGTTGGAACACAGATGCCCGCATGAAGAGCGGACGGGCGCAGCCTTCACACTGTGCGCCGCGCATGCTTTCTCTGCCGCATTACCTCGTATGCCAGCGCCGCCGCCGCCGCAGTCGTGCCCAGAGACGGTTCGTAACCGACACGGTCGTACGGGACCTGCAGGCGTAGGTCGGCCTGCTTCGTAAACGACCGCGTAACACCACGCTTTTCCCCGCCTACCAGCAAAAACAGCGGAGTGGTCAGATCGGCCTCATCCATCGGCAGCGCGTCCTCCTTCTGCGCGCAGGCCACCGTCAGCCCCCGCCCCCGGTAAAATTCCGCCGCCTCCGCAACTGTCTCCGCCACCGCCATCGGCATCAGCTCCGACGCGCCCGCCGAGGCCCGCGCCACCGTCGCCGCCGCGCTCATCCAGTTACGCGGCCGCAATGCCACACCGTGCGCACCCAGCGCGTACAGTGCCCGCAGCGCCTGACCGAAGTTGAACGGGTCTTCGATGCCGTCCAGCATCACTACAAATGCCGGGTCATTCCCACGCGGCAGCAACGCTTCCAGGCTGACAAACTGCCGCTGCCCTGCCTCTGCCGCAATGCCGCCGTGGGTGTTGCCCTGGGTAACGGCGTTGATTTCCGCAGCGTCGACCTGGACCACCGGCACATCGGCCTCTCGCGCCCGGTGTTGCAGCCAGCGCGCTGTCCGGTCCTGCCGGTCTGCCCGCAGCAGCACACGGTGCACCGCGCGATACGGAGAACGCAGGGCCGCCGCCACCGAGATCTTGCCTTCTAGGTATGTGATGCTATCTTGCTCGCTCAACGCCTGGCCCGATTCCGCCTGCCCCAGGGACATGCAACCCAGCCGTTGGCAGCTTACCGTCTCCTGGTAATTCCATCTTTAAGGGCTGTGTGCCGATGCCGGAAACTGAGACCTGCCGACGACCCGGAATGGCACCTACTGCAATCCCGCCGTCTCGTCCAGCCCCACCGCGATGTTGTAGTTCTGGACCGCCTGCCCGCTGCCGCCTTTGATCAGATTATCGATCGAGGCCGTGATGACATATTCGCTCCCATCCGGCAGCAATGGGTCAGCCGGCGTGATGCCGATCGCGCAGCGATTTGTGCCCGCCGTGTGGGCCACGCTGGCCTGCGTACCCGCGGGCAGCAGATGGATAAACGGCTCACCCGCGTAGTTCTCCGCGTAAAGCTCGCGGATACTTTCCTCGGTCACGCCGGCCGGCACGTCCACGTACATCGTACTCAGGATGCCCCGGTTCAGTGGCACAAGATGGGGCGTGAAGAGAAACCTGTGGCCGCGCTTCCCTCCGTTGGCCGCGCCCAACACCTGTTCCATCTCCGCGATGTGCCGGTGACGGTGGCCAACGTTGTAAGGCGTAATGTTTTCGTTGGCCTCAACGAACTGGTAGGTCAGATTCGTCTTGCGGCCCGCCCCCGATACCCCGCTCATGCTGTCGATGATCACCCGTTCTCCCAGCCACCCCGCCTTGGCCAGCGGGTACAGGCCCAGATTGACGCTCGTGGGATAACAGCCGGGGTTGGCGATCAGCTGCGCGCCGTCCAGTTCGCTGCGGTACAGCTCGCACAGGCCGTATCGGGCCTCGGCGCAAAGCTCCGGCACAGTGTGGTCGATGCCGTACCAGCGCTTATAGACGTCGACGTCCTTCAGACGAAAGTCGGCGCTCAGGTCGATCACGCGCACGCCCTCCGCGTAAAAGCGTTTCACCGCCTCCATCGACTCCGCATGCGGCAGGCACAGAAAGACGACATCCACCTCATCTGTGCGCAAATAAGCACTCTCCAGGTTGATCAGCGAATAGTCCCAGGGCGTGCTGAAGATCTGGTCGAACCGCTTGCCCGCATTGCGCTCGCTCGTCAGCCAGCCCACCTCAAGTTCCGGATGCCGGTGAATCAGTGTGATCAGCTCATACCCGATATAGCCTGTTGCGCCGGCGATTCCTGCCTTATGCATCTTCTCTCTCCCTCTCGCTCTCTGAGTCTAAGGCGCATCCCACTCCGATTCGTGCGTGGGCCGGCGCCCAATCGGAACTCGACCCACTCCGGTCTGTCGATTGCGCTGCCGCTCCGCTCTGCGAGCGCGCTACAAATAAAAAAAGCCCCCCGTCCGGGGAGCTTTGCAATCGGCTGATTCCCGCTGAGGAAACCGGGCCCACGCGCAAATGCCCAGACGGCTGTCTGGCTATTGGCGGGGACGCCTCCTCAACTGGGTACTGCTGGTGCTGTTTGGGTTCATGCTTGCTTCTTCAGTGGAAAACACTACCTGACCGACAGTCTAGCACGCAGCTTTCACGCTGTCAAACGCAACTGTATCCGAAATGCATTCGATCTGCGTTCAGAAACAGGTACGAACAACCGGCATCCCGGTTTTCAGTCGGGATCGACCATGCGCAGCTCGGTGGAAATGTCGATACTGCCCTCGAGACTGCGCGCCACGGGACAGAACTGCGCATGGAACCCGTGTACCCGTTCCGCCGTCTCCCGCTGCTCAGGGACTACTTTCAACGTGTACGTGGCGTGAATCCGCTTGATAACCAATACATTGCCGTCTTTCTCGATCTCAGCTTCCACGTCGGCTGACAGGTAGCCGTCGCCCGCAGGTATCTTACGCGCCTCCAGCGCGCCCCCGAAGGTTCCGGTCAGTCAGCCCCCTGTGGCTGCATTGATATAGTCCAGCGTGGTGGCGTGCGGCTCATGGACAGCAGTGTCCACGCCGTAATGTTCGGCCACCTCCGAATGGACGCCGAACTTCGTGTGTCCCTCCTCAGCCGGTAGAAACGCTCGGCGCAGCGGCCCTTTAATCCGCTCAATCCGCACTTTCGAGCGATACGCGACATCTCCCATCTTCTTTCTCCTCGAATTGACGTTTTCGGATCCCCCACGGAGGTCGTTTCCTGTACACGGCCGGTAAATCAACGCCTGTATGCGCCAACCTGACCATCAGGAACCATCACAATGGGGTCATACAATGTTGTCATACAATGGAGTCCTCCAGTGGAGTCATATTGTAGACGCAGGGGTTCCGGACGGCAAACTGTCTCTCCGCAAGGGTCGACGCACTTCAAAATTCCACGCAACGCCCCGCCGGGCACAGTCCACACCGGCCGATTGCAAACATTCCGTAACGGAAAATCCCCGGGCAATCGCACCAAAAACAGTGATATAATAGCCCTGAGCCAAGATACGAATAGGCATTGCTGAGAGCGTACTGTCATGAAGCCGTGACGCCCGCTAGCGGGGAATCTGAAGGCGAAGCAGGGCCCTTGCAAAAGTGTAAGCTGCCCAGTACCCAACAAAGACACCAAGGAAACGTGCGCGAAGTCAAGCGCAAAAGACCAAAACAAGGAAAACTGCCCGCTCTGACCCGACTTTGACCCGACTTTACCCGACTCCAACCGTCCTGACACGACACCATGCCCCCGACGCCAGCTAACCGGCATGAGGCTGTCGTCTGTTAGAGTGGTGGATGAGCATCGTAAAGAACCTGCCAGAACCGGGAACAGGCGCCAGACACGCAAAAACTGATGCAAAAGCGTAACCACAACAATAACCAGAAAGAAAAATTTTCGCCCGACTTTACCCGACTTCACCCGACATTTGACGCCAACTGCGTCCCGCCATATCGCCGGACGTACAACTCTTGTACATCTCTCGTTTGACCTCGTACGCGCCCACGCGCGCCAGCGAATCCCTTATCACAGCCCATCGAACAATTTTCATGTGCTGTAGTTAAGACATCACGCAAACACTCGTAAACGCTCATAGACTCTCGTCCAACACACGGACGAGAAAGCCAGTGACCCACCATCAAGACAAACGGTCCACAATGAATGAAATGCGCGCATCAGCACCCAAGGCTCTCATGCGCAGCATAACTTGACCATTTTGCGCCGAATAGCTCTCAACCTCCTACGCAGACAGAAAAGTGCCCAAACCGGCATTTCTACCGAATGTTACCGTGCCGTTTGGAAACTGACTATCTCTGGAGAGTTCTATCCCAATTAGATGCGATTGCCCTGGCAAAATCCCAAAAAGGTATTGAAATTAGTCAATCCACGTGCTATACTGTACGAATGCGCGCGGGGCGCATGCTTTCTTCCCGTTTTTCGAATCCAGGTTCTGTGAATGTTTCACATGAAACATTCACCACTTCGTGTCCGTCTCTGTATTAGGACTCCGTATTTGGACCCTGCATCGGGATGCGCCAGGAGGTAAGCCGAACCTGTGCATCTGTTACCGTACTCGATCCCGGAACGCCCTGGAGCGGCCCGCATGTCGGCAAACAATCTGACTGCAGCGAACTGCACAGCAATCAAAGAACCGAATAGCCAGGCAGACGCCACCTCGCCAGCCGGTATCGCCGTCATCGACTACGAAGGCAGCGGTTACCGACAGGATTTCTGGGAAGGCCAGGGACGCGAGTACGAAGACGCCGTCGAACGGATCGCCCTGAAACGCCTTCTGCCCCCGCAGGGCAAACGGATCGCCGAAATCGGCGCCGGCTTTGGCCGCCTCGCCGATCTCTACCTCGGCTACGATCAGATCGTGCTCTTCGACTACAGCCGCACCATGCTGGCCGACGCCGTCCGCAAATGGGGGCATGACCCCCGCTTCGTCTTCGTCGCCGGCAATATCTACCAGATGCCCCTGGCCGCCGCCACCCTGGACGCACTCGTCATTGTGCGCGTGATGCACCATCTGGCCGATGTGCCGGCCGCACTGGCCCAGATGCAGTCGCTTCTGCATCAAGACAGCACCGCCGTGCTCGAATATGCCAACAAGCGCAACCTGAAAGCCGTCCTGCGCTGGCTCGCTCGCCGGCAGCCCTGGTCGCCCTTTGACCCGGAGCCGCTCGAATTCGTCGCCATGAACTTCGACTTTCATCCCGGCTGGATGGCCGCAAAAATGAAAAACGCCGGCCTGCGCGTGGATGAACGACTTGGCGCATCCCACTTCCGCCTCCCGGCGCTCAAGAGAAACCTGCCGGCCCGCCTGCTCGCTCGCCTGGACAGCCGCCTCTTCCACATCGGCGGCAGATTCCCCATCGCGCCCAGCGTTTTCATGCGCGCGGCTGCGCCAGGCGCCGCAGAGCGGCCGCAACGAGATTCCAGCCCGGTCGAAGCCGGTCCGGCCCAGTTGTTCCGGTGCCCGTCCTGCTCAGCCCATCCCTTGGCTGCCCTCGGCCCGTCACAGCTTCAGTGTCCGTCCTGCAACCGCACTTATGCGCAAACGGACCGCATCTGGGATTTCAAACTCCCGGCGTGAACCTTTCGCACGCAGTTGGTCAGGGATCGCGGGAGAACCCCCACACGATCTACCCTGATCGTACCTGGGCCATTTGAGATGTTCTCTACGGAAGAGTTACATCTCTCTATGGTAAGTTGATCAATACTTGAAAACGACTACGCGCCAACGACGTCGCCCGGCCGCTTCGTGTCCGGCTTGCCGCGAACAGCGCTCATACATTCACGAAAAGAGGTGACGATGGCTGAAGAAATGCTTATGACAAAGGAACTTACGCCAGAGTACAATGCGGATTCGAAGACATCTGTGTCTGAAAATGGCACCGCCAAGGCCGAATTGCAGTTTTCGAGTCCGCAGGAGACCCTCGCCCATCTGCTCAAACTCGGCCGCGAAAAAGGCTTTGTCAGCTACGACGAAGTGCTGCAGGTCATGCCCGAAGCCGAAAACGATATTGAGCAACTGGATGACATCTTTGCATCCCTCCTCGAACAGGGCATCTCTGTCGGGCAGGCCAAAGAGGAAGTTCCTACCGAAGAAAAGAAGGATTCAGCCGAAAGCGCAGAAGAGGACGAATTCGATCTGAGCCAGATCGAGATCGACGACTCCATCAGCCTCTATCTCAAGGAGATCGGCCGCGTTCCCTTGCTGACCGCCGCCGAAGAGGTCGACCTTGCCAAACGCATGGAGGCCGGTCGCGATTCACGCCACCGCCTCAACCAGGAACAGGTCGAATGGGAGGAGCGCGAACAACTGCTCTGGCTGGTACGCGACGGACGCTCCGCTCAGGAGCACCTGATTAAGGCCAACAGCCGCCTGGTCGTCAGCGTCGCCAAAAAGTATGTCGGCCGCGGCGTTCCCTTCCTCGACCTGATCCAGGAAGGCAATATCGGTCTCATCCGCGCCGTCAAAAAGTTCGACTACTGCCGTGGCTATAAATTCAGCACCTATGCCACCTGGTGGATCCGGCAGGCGGTCACACGCGCCATCGCCGACCAGGGTCGCACCATTCGCGTGCCCGTGCATATGTACGAGCAGATCAACCGCCTGACCCGCACCAGCCGCCAGCTTGTGCAGGAACTGGGCCGCGACCCGACCACCGAAGAGATCGCCGAGGAGTTGGGCGTCACCCCGCGCAAGGTCGAGCACATCATGCGCGTCAGCCAGCGGCCCCTCAGTCTCGAAATGCCGGTCGGCGAGGAAGAGGACAGCTACCTGGGCGACTTTATCGAGGACGAGGACGCAGACAGCCCGCAAGACTCCGCCGGCCGTCAGATCCTGCGCGAAGTGATCGACGAGATCTTCCAGAGCCTGACCCCCCGTGAGGTGCGCATCCTCCAGCTCCGCTTCGGACTGGTCGACGGCTACAACTATACGCTCGAAGAGGTCGGCAGAAAGTTCGGCGTCACCCGCGAACGTATCCGCCAGATCGAGGCCCAGGCCCTCAGCCGCCTGCGCCACCCCAGCCGCAGCCGCCGCCTCCGCGACTACCTCTAACAACGAGTAGAGAGAAAAGAGAGTTGAGGAGTGAGAGACTGGAGGAAGCCAGCGAAATTCTCTCACTCCTTTCTCCTCCTCGCTCTCTCCTCACCTCACATCCCCCTCCCCACCGATAACGCCCCGCTCCAACCGGTCGAACAGCTTCGTAATATTCTGCTCCGCCACCTCCTCCAACGACAGGTCCAGCTCCGTACAGATCTGCGTCAGATACCAGAGCACATCTCCCAATTCGTCCTTCAGCGCCGCCCTGTCGTCCTCCGCAATGACACCCTCCTTGTCACGAAAAATCTTCTTGATCTTACCCGCCACCTCACCCGCCTCATTCACAAGCCCCAACGTCGGATACACGATCGCATGATCGGTGTGAATCAGGCTCCAGGTCTTGCGAGACTCCGTCTGATACTTCCCAAAACTGATCGTCGCCATGCCTCTCTCTTTCCTCTCTCCTCTTCACTCTCTCCTCAAACTTTAGCGCCTGCTATCCACCGGTGTTCACTAAAAACTAAAAACTGACAAAAGAAAAAAGGCCCGACCAATCAGTCGGGCCTCTCGTCAGCCGTCTCCCAGCCTATACGTCCAGATTACGCACCTCATGGGCGTGCGTCTGGATGAACCGGCGCCGCGGCGGCACACTGCTGCCCATCAGCATATCAAACGTGCGGTTGGCCTCCGCCGCATCCTCCACCTGCACCTGCAGCAACGTCCGGAATTCCGGGTTCATCGTCGTCTCCCACAACTGCTCCGGGTTCATCTCCCCCAAACCCTTGTAACGCTGCTCCAGCTTGATATTCTCCGTCCCCATCTCCTTGCGAATCTGGGAAAGAGCGTTGTCGTTGTACACATACTGCTCAGACCGCTTCGCCTTGCCGTTCTGGCGCTCGGTGATCTGCACCTTGTACAACGGCGGCTGCGCAATGTACAGGTGTCCGTTCTCCACCAGGGGCCCCATATACCGGAAAAACAGCGTCAGCAGCAGCGTACGGATGTGCGCGCCGTCCACGTCCGCGTCCGTCATTACGATGATCCGGTTATAGCGCAGGTTGTCGACCGTGAAATCATCGCCCACGCCTGTGCCCATCGCCGTAATCAGCGACTGGATCTCCTTGTTGCCCAGGATCTTGTCCAAGCTCGTGCGCTCCACGTTCAGGATCTTGCCCCGCAGCGGCAACACGGCCTGAAAGCGCCGGTCGCGGCCCTGTTTGGCGCTGCCCCCTGCGCTGTCACCCTCCACAATGTAGAGTTCGCTCTCGTTCGGGTCCCGGCTGGAGCAGTCCGCCAGCTTGCCCGGCAGGGTCAGGCTCTCCAGCGCGCTCTTGCGGATCACCAGCTCACGCGCTTTGCGCGCCGCCTCCCGGGCCCGAAACGCCACCTGGCACTTGTCGGTGATCCGCCTGGCCTCGCGCGGGTTCTCCTCCATCCAGCTGTTGATGCCCTCCGCCACTGCCGTCTCGACCTGATAGCGCACCTCGTTGTTGAGCAGCTTCAGCTTGTTCTGGCCCTCAAACTGCGGCTCTACGATTTTGACACTGATGATCGCCGTCATCCCCTGCCGCGTATCATCCCCGCTGAAATTGGCGTCATTGTCCTTCAGAATCCCCTGCTTGCGCGCATAGTCGTTGATCTGCCGCGTGACCGCCGCGCGCAGACCGGTCAGATGGCTGCCGCCGTCGGGCGTGTTGATCGTGTTGGCAAACGCGAAAATCGACTCATTGTAGCCGTCCGTGTACTGGATCGCCGCCTCCACGTGCGTCGAATCGACCTGCATGTCAACGTAAATCGGCGGGTGCAGCACCGTCCGGTTCTTGTTGAGATAACGCACGAAAGTCTGCACGCCGCCCTCGAAATAGAAGCTGATCTCGCGTGGCTCCTCCCCCCGCTCATCGATAAAATGAATATCGATTCCGCGCGTCAGGAAGGCCATCTCCCGAAAACGCGTCACCAGCGTATTCCAGTCAAATTCCAGAACGTCGAAGATCGTATCGTCGCGTAGAAAACGCTGAATCGTGCCCGTCTCGCCGGGCTCACACTCGCCCACTGCCTTCACATCGGTCACCGGCACGCCGCGTCTGAATTCCTGCCGCCAGACTTTCCCGTCCCGCTTGACATCCGTAATCATCCATTCGCTCAACGCGTTGACCGCGCTCACGCCGACGCCATGCAGCCCACCGGAAACCTTGTAACCAACGTCGCCGAACTTACCGCCGGCGTGTAGCATCGTCATCACCACCGTCAACGCTGGCATGCCCGTCTGCTTCTGGATATCCACAGGGATGCCGGCGCCGTTATCCTCCACTGTGACGCTCTCATCTTTGTGGACTGTCACCACGATCTTATCGCAGCGGCCCTGCATCGCCTCGTCGATGGCATTGTCCACCACCTCGTATATCATGTGATGCAGGGCTTTTGTATCGGTCCCGCCAATGTACATGCCCGGCCGCTTCCGTACCGCCTCCAAGCCTTCCAACACCTGGATCTGGTCGGCGCCGTAAACGAAATCCTGCTTGTTCATCTTTTCTGCCACGTATACCTCCGGTCATTTCAGACGGGGCTGCTGCCCGCAACCGGGAACGCAACCCCATTACATCGTCCTTGGCTGCAGATACCCCCTTCCGAGCTAGTCACCGAGCCGGTCGGTGATCGGAGAGCGTCCGCAACCCTACGCTCACGTCGACTATATGTCAGGCAAAACTGTCCGTTTCCTGCTGCTGCATCGCCAGAATGCGCGTCCGGTAAAAGACCAGCAGTGACATCGCCAGCCCCGTGCCGATAAACGTGTTCCCCAACGTGGCCAGTGCCACGCCCAGCGTATGCCACTGGGTGATTTGGCGGAAAAGCAACCCCATTCCCGTCGAAATCAGCGTCGTCAGCAGAACGAACCCCACAGTGGGCCAGAAGTTCTTCCGTACCAGGTGGATGCTGCGGCGCACCGCGCTCCCAATCGCCAGATCGTCCAGCACCAGCGCCGTCGTCACAAAATAAAGATAGAGCAGGATCACCATGATCAGGCCGCCGAACAAAAACAACGCCCCGGAGCCCAACACCGGGCTGATCAGCGCCAGTACCGTGACCCCGATCACACCCGGAATGTAGATCATCAACAGGCCGAGGGCGAAGAACACCAGGAAACCGATCGTCCGCAGCCAGTGGCGCACGATTCGGCCCGCCAGTATGTTGAGAGTGAGCGCCTTCGGCCCCTCCCCGATCGGCAGATTCTGGGCCAGCAGATTCATATACGTCGCCCCGATCAACAGACCAGCCAGGCCAAAGAGCAGCGACAGCAGGCCCGCCGCGCCGATCGAGTCGACTTCAACGCTGGGATGGCTTCCCTTTATGCCCGGCAGCGTCGCCAGCAGGCTCGGCACGTGATACAGCAGACCGTTGACCAGAAACTGGGCCAGATTGCTCGTCTCGCCGAACACCATGAGCAGCTCGCTCATCTGGTCCAGCGCAAACGGACTCTCCTCCGCCAGCTGTGGATCGGCAGCCAGCTCAGTATAGAAATCAGCCAGCCTGCCCAGCAATGGACTGATGCTCCAGCGCGGCAGAACCCACAACAGCGCGTCCAGCAGCAGCGGCAACAACAGCAGGGCGGGACGCTGGCTCACGAAGCGGTAGCCGGTTGAAATACTGTCTATGATACCCACAAACGCGTCCCGTTTCGGCCGGACAAACCCATCCCGATTCCGTCCTCAAATTGGCGTTTTTGCGGCACAGTTTAGCCTTCTGATTTTATCACATACGCCCAAAAATGGCGAACGACAGGGACCCACTTCGTGGATCACAATGCCTCCAAAATTGCTCTGAAAACGGATTAGACGGGAAGGGTAGACCGTTCTACAATTGACTGACCTGTGATCAATATATCTGGGGACAAATCGGGAAATTGATACCCGAATCGCAGGGTCTTTCGCCTGCCTGCCAGCAACTGTCCCGCAGCCGCATCCGGGTACCGCAGGAATCAACTGACGCAACGTCCCACTGTACAACCACCAAAGGAGAAAGCATGGCCTCATTTGCCATCCAGGGCGGCCACCGCATCGAGGGAACTGTCAACATCAGCGGCAACAAAAACGCCTCCTTCCCCCTTATCGCCGCATCTCTGCTCACCGACGAGACCGTCACCCTGGATAACGTCCCGCAGATAGACGACGTCGCCGCCATGCTCACCATTCTGGAAGGTCTGGGCGTTTACGTGCGCAAAGAAGGCAACCGGCTCACGCTGCGCGCCGACAAACTGCACGGACACGCGCCCGACCCCCAGCTCTTCGGACGCATCCGCGGCGGCCTCAACCTGATGGGGCCGCTCCTCGCCCGCCAGGGCGCCTTCCGGGTCGAGGGCGCAGCCGGCGGTGATGATATCGGCCGCCGCCGCATCGACACCCACCTGCTGGTCTTCGAACAGCTGGGCGCCTCCTTCGCCCGCCCCAACAGCGGCCGCTTCGAGCTGACCTCTTCCGGCAGACTGCGCGGCGCCGATATCCTGCTCGACGAGGCATCCGTGACCGCCACCCAGAACGCCGTTATGGCCGCCTCCCTGGCCCAGGGCACCACCATCCTCCGCAATACCGCCAGCGAACCCCATGTCCAGGAACTGTGCCGCCTGCTGGTCGCCATGGGCTGCCCCATCGACGGCATCGGCAGCAACACTCTCCACGTCCACGGCCAGGAGCGGCTCCACGGCGCTAGCGCCACTGTCGGCCCCGACTACATGGAGGTCGGCAGCTTCATCGGCCTCGGCGCCATCACCCGCGGTGACCTCCGCATCGCCAACGTCGCCCCCGACCATCTACGCATGCTCGAAATGGTCTTCTGCCAGCGCCTGGGCGTACAAATGCACCTGCAGGAGGACCCCAATGCCGCCCTCACCGGCTATTCGCTCCTCTTGCCAGACGAGCAGGACCTGCGCGTCCGCCCCGACTTCGGCGGCGCCATCCCCAAGATCGACGACGCCCCCTGGCCCGCCTTTCCGCCCGACGTGTTGAGTATCGCCGTTGTCGTCGCCAGCCAGGCCCAGGGCACCGTCCTCATTCACGAGAAGATGTTCGAGAGCCGCCTCTACTTCGTCGACAAACTCGCGGCCATGGGCGCGCAGATCATCGTCTGCGACCCGCACCGCGTCGTCGTCGTCGGCCCCGCCCGCCTCGTCGGCCAGGAGGTCAGCAGCCCCGACATCCGCGCCGGCATGGCCCTCGTCCTCGCCGCCCTCAGCGCCGAAGGCCGCACCCTCATCGGCAATATCGAACAGATCGACCGGGGATACCAGCGCGTCGACGAAAAACTGCGCGCCCTCGGCGCCCGCATTGAGCGCACAGACGCCTGACGCAACTGACCGCGGATCACGAACCACTGGGGCCCTGTACTGGGTAGCGTTTGAAGATTCCCTTGGTGGTTCCCCCATACACGCGCGAATAGAGCCTTCTCTGAACCATCCACACACGGCGTGGCCGCAGCGTCTGGCGGCGACGTCTTGTTGGCCGACCACTTCGACACCCGCAACGTGCCGGACACAGAGTAAATCTGCTATGCAGCAGACGCGCCTCGATGAAGAAAAACTGTGGAGCATATGGAGATTTTCTGTCTCGACGGCAAGATGGTACAGTCATCGGGTGCACTTTGGAAATGAGAAAGCAGTTTTCGGGAAACTGGGGTTGACACGGCCGCTGGCGTGTGCTAAACTGTGTGCTGTTGCAAATTTTTGCAACAAATAAAATTACCAAATCCCACAATACGACGGAAGGCTTTGCACCGACTGCCGCAGCTCTGCCGGCGCCTGACGCCAACTGTCCTGACGCCAATTGTGGGGGCACACGCCACCAGCCTGACGAAAAGGTACCCGCAAATGCTTCACTCACTTCGAATTCTGTCCTCGGTTCTGGCAATTCTGTTCCTCCTCGCCGCTTGCACCCCAGTCGCGCCGACAAGTACGCAGTCAGGCCAGCAGGCCTCACCCTCCGGCACGCCGGTCCAGGTGGTGGCAACCACCAACTTTGTGGCCGATTGGGCCCGGGTAGTAGGTGGAAGCAGGGTAGAGGTCTTCAGCCTGCTTCCGGTGGGCGGCGATCCGCACACCTTTCTGCCAGGCGCCCGCGACGTTGCCAGGGTAGCTGACGCCGATCTTGTGTTGACTGTCGGTCTCGGCCTGGAGGCCGACTGGCTGCAGGATCTCCTGCACAACGCCAGTGCAGACGAGTCCAGGATCGTCGCGCTTGGTGAAGGAGTCGATCCGATCGAGTTCACCATGGTCGATATGCATGACGACCACGAGGCCCATGGCGACGATGACCACGAAGGGCACGACCACGACGACGACCACGAGGCCCATGACGACGATGACCATGAAGGGCACGACCACGACGACGACCATGGTGACCAAGACGAGATGATCACGGGGCGCTTGCTCGTTGCCGATGCGGTAGAAGCGCACCTCTCCGTCATCGACCTATCGACCGGTGACGTTGACAGCGGAATCTTCAAGGTCGCTGCGCCCCGCGCGACCGTGTACCCCAGCCCAACTCACCGCTACGCCATCGTCCTCGCCCGCGGGCCGGAGGACGGCGACGACCGGATCCACGTCTTCGACAGCGGCGTCTTCCTCGTCGAGCACGGCGATCACTACGACCTCGTCACCCAACCCGTCTCCCGTCATGCGTTGGAGATCGCTGACGAGCAGCCGATCCATTATGTCAACAGCCACGGCTGGACCGCGATCTTCGCAGACATCAGCGGTCATGCCATCCTGATCAACGAGGCGGACCTGGCGAACGCACGCGGCGACTATGATCCGGTCGTGCTTGAGGCCGGACCGCAGCATGGCGCCGCGCTTGTCATCTCCGACGAGCACGTCGTCGTTACCACG
Organism: Caldilineaceae bacterium; assembly: GCA_026708085.1. GTDB lineage: Bacteria > Chloroflexota > Anaerolineae > Caldilineales > Caldilineaceae > Bin5. The sequence continues at coordinate 11,845 of JAPOVP010000182.1, read as the reverse complement.
AAGAATCCCGACTACCCCGAGAATTCCAACGACAGCCTGCCTGTTGGCGCCGAAGTTCGCGACTTCAGTGATCAGGTCGTCTACGACGCCAGCAATCGCTCATGCCCGGGCATGCACGGTGAGTCCCACAATGAGCATGGCGTCGCCCTTGGATGCACCGGCGGCGTGCTCTACCTCCACGTTCACGATGGCGAGTACGAGCACGAGTTCATCGCCAATCCGGCGGAGATGCGCGCAGACTCTCGGATCGGTTCGGTCTACGGTCACCACCACGTCGAGCATTTCTTCGGCAAGGCCTTCTACTTCGACGGTGAGGGCTTCGCCGACGATGGCATTTGGCTGATTGACGTGGACCACAGCGAAATGCGCCAGGTGTTCAGCGAGCCGAGCGTTTCCACGAAGTTCTCCAGCGATGGCGAGCTGCTCTATGTGCTCGGCACTGACGGCGTGCTGCACGCGCTCGACGCGCATGACGGCGAACTGCTCGAGACCATGGAGCTGGTCGGGCCTGGTGATGCCGGTCGTCCCGCGTTCATCGTTGTTGGCGAGTGGCTCTACGTCGCCGACCCCAACAGCGGCCGCGTCATGGCCGTCCACCTTGAAGAGATGGAGATCGAGGAGGAGTGGGAAGTCGGCGGCGCGCCGTCGAGCCTGGCGTTCGTCGGACTCGTCGACGCGGGCGGCGCACCCCATGAAGGCCATGACGAGCACGATGAGGACGAGCACGGCCATGACGAGCATGAAGAGGATGAGCACGGCCACGACGAGCACGATGAGGACGAGCACGGCCATGAAGGGCACCACCACGGCCCTCTGGATCCCCACTTCTGGTTTGATCCGATCCGGGTGAAGGTCGCGGTCAACGAAGTGGCCGCCCGGCTTTCGGCTATCGACCCTGAAGGCGCGGAGACCTACCTTCGGAACGCCGCAGAGTACGGGGAGCAGCTCGACGAGCTTCACGCCTGGGTCCAGGAGCAGGTCAGTGCCGTGGCGCCGGAGCGCAGACTGCTGGTCACGTCACATGACGCCTTCTCCTACTTTGCAGCGTTGTATGGGTTCGAGATAGTTGGCCTCGTCATACCGTCACTTGCGACGCACGTGGAGCCGTCTGCGGAGCACATCGCGGACGTGGTCGAGGTGGTTCGGGAGCATGAAATACCAGCCCTGTTTGGCGAGACGACGGTCAGCGAGAGGCTGGCGCAAACCATAGCAACCGAGACCGGCGCAGAGCTGTTCCGGCTCTTTTCGGGTTCGCTTGGGCCCGAGGGCAGCGGCGCCGACACCTACCTTGGCATGGTACGTACAAACGTGGAACGCATCGTTGAGGCTTTGAAATGAACACCACTCCGTACCCGCACGCCGCCAGAATGTCGCTTCAGGACGTGACCGTCGAGTTCGATGGGCACAAGGCCCTGAGTGACGTCAGCTTCGACGTAGGCGCGGGGACCCTGATGGGCGTTGTAGGACCGAACGGGGCCGGCAAGAGCACGCTGTTCAATGCGATTGCCGGGCTCCTCCCGGTTCGCCAGGGGAAGGTGACCCTTCACCGTGTGGACAAGGGAAGTGGAGCGCTGGCCTACGTGCCTCAGCGAGAGAGCGTCAACTGGCGGTTCCCCGTGACCGCCATGGACGTTGTCATGATGGGCCGCTGCTGCAGACTGGGATGGTGCCGGCGTCCCGGGAAGAGAGATCGCGAGCTTGTCGACGACTGCCTGTGCCGTGTGGGCCTGTCTGACCATCGTTCCGCTCTGATGACGGAGCTCTCGGGAGGGCAGAGGCAGAGGGTATTCGTGGCCAGGGCGCTCACCCAGGAGGCGAGTGTGCTTCTCCTCGATGAAGCCTTCAGCGGTGTTGACGCCGGCGCCCAGGAGGGCCTCGTCGAGGTCCTCCAAACAGTGCGCAATGAAGGGCGCATTGTCCTGCTGGCGACCCACGACCTGACCAACCTGGCCGGACGTTTCGACCAGGTACTGTGTCTGAACCGCCGCGTCTGCGCCTGCGGCCCTCCCGACGAAGTGTTTACGTCCGAGGTCATGGAGCAACTGTACGGTGCCCACGGTGTGCGCCTCACGATGGACGGGGAGCGGTAGCAAGAGGACGTGATAGAGTTCTTTGTCGCCCCGCTTGAGTACGGCTTCATGGTGAGGGCCCTGATCGGCTCGGTGCTTGTGGGCGTGATGTGTCCCCTCGTTGGCGCCTACGTCGTCACCAGGAACCTCGCCTTCATGGGGGACGCTCTCGCCCACGCCGTGCTGCCGGGCATGGTGCTTGGGTTCATCGCAGGCATCAACCCGGCCATCGCCGCCGTCCCTACAGGCGTCGCCGTTGCCGTGCTCGTCAGGATTGTGAGCCGGCGCGCAGGCCTCAGTACCGATACCTCCATTGGCATCCTCTTTGCGGCCATGTTTGCCCTCGGACTTGCGATGCTGTCGACTTCAACCACGATTCGGGTCGACATGGAAGACCTGCTCCTTGGGCAGCTCCTGGGCATATCTCCGACCAGCATCTATGTGTCCCTTGGGATAACCGTGGCGGTCATCCTGGGGCTGTTCGCTCTGCACCACTGGCTGTTGTTCGCCAGCTTCGATCCCGTGGGGGCCCAGGTTCTCGGTAGGCGTACCAACATCGTCGACTACGTGTTCCTGGTCATGCTTGCCCTTGTTATCGTGATCGGAATTCAGGCGGCCGGTGTCATTCTGGTCATGGCGATGCTGGTCACACCTGCTGCCACGGCCTATCTTTTGGTCAGACGTTTTGTCTCGATGATGATAGCGGCCGCGGCAATTGGGACCACGGCCGCCGTGACCGGCCTCTACATCTCCTACCACTTCAACCTGCCCGCCGGTCCCGCCATGACCCTGGTGGCAAGCGCGATATTCGCACTGGCAGTCGCATTCAGGCGAAGAGCCCCTGTCTGAACATCCCCTTCTCGAGAGGCGCTCGTCCGGAGCCGTCGCGGGAGACCGCCCGGCGCCCCAACCTGAACAGCCTCAGGGGCTGTGTCTGGCCGAAGGTTGTGAGGGCCTTATCCCTGGTTAGGGACGGCTGGTTTCTTGATTTGCAGGTAGTCATCTACGCCCATGAAGAGCACTTGCACCCGTAGACATAAAGAAAATGAAGAGGACAAAGATGTTGAAACTGCCCGTTGATTGGGGATCGTTATGGTTAGGGGGCTTCTGCCCGGTGGAGGCGCTCGGTGGGTTGCCGGTTCGTGGCGCAGATTATGCCGCGCACCCCCCGCTGGATGAGCGGCTGACCCTACCTGCGAACGCAGCATTACATGCCGGGGTGACGCTTGAAGAGGCAGAGGCGACATGGTCGGAGCGCCTGGGCGGCGCCTGGGTCGTGCTGGTGCGCGACGCTTACCGCGCTCGCCGCTTACTGCATCAGGCGGCGGGAGTTCAGCCGGGCGATTGGGTCGGTGTCCCCGCCAATGCCAGCCATGACCTGGCAGAGTCGATCAAGCATCATAAGGCGCTACCCAGCTTTCTGGACTTTGACGCGCATCTACGCCTCGCGCCGTCCGGTACGCGCTTTACCTGGACGCAGGTGGTGCGCGGGTTGTGGCAGCCGCACAACGCTACATGGCTCGACTGCGCTGACACCCTGCCCGCACCCGGCGCGGCAGAGCGCCCGGCGGTGACGCTGTACGGCCTGCATCTGTCCGATGCTGATGAACGCCCCGGCGCGCTGCTGGTATTCAGTGATGAGGCGCTCTACGCAGAGGTGAGAGCATTGCGTCAACCGGTTGACTGCCCGAATGCAGCGCAGGCATTGGCACAGAGTGAACGTCTGCCGGAACTGGCAGAGCAGCAAAGCGCGAATCTGGCGGAGGTGCGGCGCGGTCTGTGTGAAGCCGCCGGGCTGGTGACACACGAGCCGAACAGGCTGGCGCTGGCGACCGCGGTCGCCGTGCAAATCCCGCTGGAGAGCGATGCCGCCACCTTTTACGCCTACGTTGTGCAGGAAAACACGCCCGTGCGCTGGCTGCCCCAGATTCGACCTTTGCATTATGCCGCGCTTGGTGCTGACGGCGCGCCGGATCACCGCGGAACGGCAGCGAACCTCGCCCGCTGGATGTGCGTCCCGGTGGGTCCGGATTACACCTTTGAGGAGATCAAACACGGTGTGCTGGGCATCGTCAAAGCCGCGGAATATCTCGGTGTGCGCTGGCGCACCAATCCCGCCTATGCTGCCGAGTACGCTGCCTTGATGGATCGAACTTATGGCGCAGGGCATGACGCCTACCGCCCGCTGTTTGCGCTGGATGAAGCCATCGCAGCCGGAGTTTAGCCGTGCACTTGATCGCTACTTGCGGGATGCTGCATCAGCCAAAAACCGCGCTGGCGCGGGCGCTTACTGAAAAGAAGTCCGCCGAAATCGAAAACGACAGTTGAATAGAGGAGACACGAACATGATGAACACACTTGAAGCACGAGTGCCGGTGACCGTTCTGACGGGCTTTCTGGGGGCAGGCAAAACCACGCTGCTCAACCGCGTTCTGACCGAAAATCACGGTAAGAAGATCGCGGTGATCGAAAACGAGTTCGGCGAGATCGGCATTGATAACGATCTCGTCATTGGCGCGGAAGAAGAGATCTTCGAGATGAACAACGGATGCATCTGCTGCACCGTTCGGGGTGATCTGATTCGTATTCTCGGTCATCTGATGAAGCGCCGCGATAAGTTCGATTACATTATGGTCGAGACCACCGGCATGGCCGATCCCGGTCCCGTCGCGCAAACCTTCTACGTGGATGATGATATGCAGGAAAAACTGAAGCTGGATGGGATTGTCACGGTGGTCGATGCCAAACACATCTGGGAACATATCGACGACAGCGATGAGGCCAAAGAACAGGTAGCCTTTGCGGATGTGATCCTGCTCAACAAGATTGACCTGGTTGCCTCGGAAGACCTCGACAGACTCGAATCACGCATCAAGAGCATGAACAGCATGGCGAAAATCTTCCGCACCCGCGACGCGGTCGTCGAGATGGACAGTATCCTCAATGTGGGCGGCTTCAACCTCGACCGGGCACTGGAAATCGACCCGAAGTTCATGGAGCCGGAATACCCGTTTGAATGGTCGGGTATCTATGAGTTGAACTCCGGGACGTACGAATGGGTGATGGGTGAAGGCCCTGACCCGGTGATGGGGGCCGCGCTGCTACCGCTGGCAAATAATGGATTGGCGGCGAAGGAAGCGACGCTGATGGGCGCCGTACTGACCTTCTCTGAAGATGAGCAGGCAGTACAGGCTGGCGAGACGCTGCGCCTCGGCAAAGGACAGCACAACCAGCTCGTGCTGAACGGAAAGGGCGAGACCGTCTTCAACTTCGTGATTCAGCAGCCGGGCCATTACATGCTGTTCACCGAACATCACCCTGATGAGTTCGACGCGCACCTGTGCGGTACCGATGCCGTGCTGGCCCCACTCGAAACCCGCGAGTACAAGCCCGATCATGAACACGACGAAGAGGTGACTTCCGTTGGCATCACCCTCCCCGGTGACTTTCATTTGGAGAGGCTCAATCGTTGGTTAGGTCAACTGCTGGTCAAACAGGGCCAGGACATCTTCCGTATGAAAGGCGTGTTGAGCCTGCGCGGCCAAGATGAGCGCTTCGTATTTCAGGGGGTGCATATGCTCTTTGACGGCCGCCCAGATCGTCCGTGGGGGAATGAACAGCGTCATAACAAGATGGTTTTTATCGGGCGTAACCTGGACCGGTCTGCACTGGAAGAAGGCTTTCGCGCATGTCTCGTGTCATGATGCGGCGCAAAGACAGACGCAAACCGTCAAAGCCATCGCTCAAGGCAATTTGGCGTACCCACATTGACGATCATCCGATCGGGCTGGCATGGTCGCCGGACGGCAAAAAGCTGGCAGTGGCGGGTGTGTCTGGGCCAATCACGCTGTTTAACGGTGCAGACGGCGTGGTACAGCACAAGCTGCCCGGCCATTCCCTCGGCACGATGGCGATTTCGTGGCACAAAGGCAGTCGTCTCCTCGCCAGCGTCGGGCAGGACGGCAAGGTACGGCTGTGGGATACCAAGACAGGAACACAGACCTCTGAAATGGCAGGCGGCGCAAGCTGGGTGGAGCGTGTCGCTTTCAGCCCTGCGGGCGACTGGCTGGTGTCAGCCGCCGGGCGCAAATTGCGGCTGTGGAACGCCACCGGGGAGTTGAGCTGTGAATTTCCCGATGCCAACAGCACCATTACCGACATCAAGTGGCGCCATGATGGCAAACGGTTCGCCGTCACTGCCTACAACGGCGTCGTGCTGTATGGCCCCACAAGAGCGGAGCCACTCCGCCGTTTCGAATGGCAGGGTTCGTCACTCACTCTGGAGTGGAGTCCCGATGGCAAGCACATTGCCACTGGCGACCAGGACTCGACGGTGCACTTCTGGCTCGTCGAGTCCGGGCAGGACCTGCAGATGTGGGGCTACGAAACAAAGGTGCTGGAACTGGCATGGAGCTTCAACAGTCGCTATCTGGCGACCGGAGGCGGGACTCAGGCGGTGATCTGGGACTGTTCCGGCAAGGGGCCGGAAAACACGAAACCGGTCATGCTGGAAGGGCATCGAGACCTCATAAAGCACCTGAAGTTTCAACGACGGGGTATGCTGCTGGCTTCCGGTGGGAAAGATGGTCTGCTGGCAATCTGGAAAGTCGAGAAGAAGAAATCCGTACTGCTGGTGGATGCAGTGTTCAAGGCCCCGATTGCCGGCCTGGCCTGGTCACCGGATGATCGCCGTATCGCGGTGTCAGATGAGAGTGGTACCCTGTCGATAGCGGCAGTGCAGCGACTATGAGAGAAGTGTTTCATATGAAACATTCCCCTCGGTTGGTGAGACGTTTTGCCTCGATGCAGGAGACCTGTGGAGCATGTGGCGATTTTCTGCCTCGCCGGCAAGGTGGTACAGTCAACAGGAGTAGTTTGGAAGCGAGTAAGCAGTTGACGGGAAACTGGTGTTGACACCGCCGTCGGCCGGTGCTAAGCTGTGTTCCGTTGCAAAATCTTGCAACAAACAAAATTATCATGTCCCACAATACCACAGAGATCAATCGACAGTTACGCAAATCCGGCTACCGGGTAACTCCCCAACGCCAGCTCATCCTCGACGCCGTCTGTCAACTCGGTGACCATGTCACGCCCGAAGCCGTGTACGACCATGTACACCGCACTGCTCCCACGCTGAGCCGGGCCACCGTCTATCGGGTCCTGCACTTTCTGACGGAACAGCGCATCCTGGTGATGGTGCATATGGCCGATGGCCGCCTTGCCTACGAGATGACCGGCCCCGAGCCGCATCACCACCTCGTCTGCCGCTCCTGCGACAGCCTGCTCGAGCTGCCGCACAGCGTCTTGCTGGCGTTTCGCCGGGCGATGGATACCCAATACGACTTTGAGGTCGACGTCAGTCACGTCTCATTCTTTGGGCACTGCACCGACTGCCGTAACTCTGCCGGCGCCTGACGCCAATTGTGGGGGCACACAGCGCCTATCCGGCGAAAGGGCACCCGCAGATGCATCACTCACTCCGAACTCTGTCCTCGCTCCTGGCAATTCTGTTCCTCATCGCCGCCTGCACCCCAATCGCGCCGGGAACGACTGCCGCCCCCACCGAGGAAGAGCGCCCACGCGTTGTCGTTTCTATTCTGCCGCTTGCAAATATCGTCTACAACATCGGCGGTGATCGCATCGACCTCGATGCCATCATGCCGCCCGGCACCGACCCCCATACCTTCGAGCCCAGGCCCTCCGATGCCGTGAAACTGGCGCAGGCCGACCTGATCTTTGTCAACGGCATGCACCTCGATGAGACAACAATGAGGCTGGCCGAAGCTAACCTGAAGGACGGGGCTAAGCTTATCGAGTTGGCAGCCGTGGTTGCCGGTCCCGATGAGCTCATCTACGGCCAGGAACACCATCATGGCCACGGCGAAATGGACGACCACGAAGGCGACGAGCACGGCCACGCCGAAGAGGACGACCACGAAGACGAAGACGAGCACGGTCACGCCGAAGAGGACGACCACGACGACGATGACGACGAACACGGTCACGCCGATGAGGACGACCACGACGACGAAGACGAACACGGCCACGCCGAAGAGGACGACCACGACGACGATGACGACGAGCATGGCCACGCCGAAGAGGATGGCCACGACGACGACGATGACGAGCACGGTCACGCCGATGAGGACGACCACGACGACGATGACGAGCACGGTCACGCCGATGAGGACGACCACGAAGGCGAAGAAGGCGAGCCCGACCCGCACCTGTTGCTCGATCCGAACTTCGCTATCCGCTACGCCAAAGTAATCTTTGTCAGCCTCGCGGAACTCGATCCGGACAACAGGGACTACTACGAGAGCAACTTTAACGAGTACACTGCCCGCCTCGTGGCTCTGGACGAAGCCATCGTGGCCGTGACGGCAACCATTCCTGAATCGAATCGTCGGCTGCTCACCTACCACGACTCGTTCGGCTACTTTGCCATCCGCTACGGCTACACCGTCATCGGCGCCATCCAGCCCAACGACACGTCCCAGCCGTCTGCCAAAGAGGTGGCCGCACTGATCGACCAGCTGCGCGAGGAGGGCGTGCCTGCCATCTTTGGCTCAATCCTCTTCCCCGCAGACGTAATCGACCAGATTGCGTCCGAGACCGGCGTAACCGTGAGCACTCTGCTGGACGACGGTCTGCCCGGCGGGCCCGATGATCCCGAGCACACCTACATCGGCATGATGGTACAAAACATGAGGACGCTGGCGACTGCGCTGGGAGGCGACCCCTCCCTCATGGATGGCGTAGAGGTCGGCAACGTGCCCGACAGCGAATAAGAAGCAAAGCAGGAGAGCAATGTGCAAAAGGAGTGAGGGGCGAGAGGTTCCTCTCTCTCCTCACTCCTCTTCACTCTCTCCTCCAAAGGCAGATTTGACGTAGCCACCCATCAGATCTGCTGGCGTCAATTTCGACTATGGCGCCATGAATGTCCTGGCTGACATCAATCTGCACCGCCATCCCCGCCAGTTCGTCGGCCTGGTCTGTCCCGGCGGCGCCGGTGCCCGCTGGGACAGAGAACCGTGCCGCCCTCGCCTATTGCCGCTCCAGCCACTCCTTGCTTGTTGATCACCTGCTCCCGCGTATGTCTCCTCTTGGCCGCCTTTCCCCTTTCTACGGCCCCATACTAACCTATTGGCTGGACCAGTTTTTGCGGCAGGTCACTGACAGGTCGCGCAGGCGAAAAGTTGTAACCGCCTATCGGTGATCTGATGCCCGCCGGTCTGCTCACTGTGCTGAGTATCAACTGAATTAGCAAGAGGAAATGAAAGTGAGTGTGTTTTGAACCCGAAATCTGATCTCCAACCCATTCCCGTGACCATCATTACCGGATTTTTGGGCTCTGGGAAAACCACGCTGCTCAACCGCATTCTTCATGCCGAGCATGGCCTGCGCGTGGCTGTGCTGGTGAATGACTTTGGAGCCATCAATATCGATACGCAGCTCATTGTGGGTATGGAGGAAGACACGATCAGCCTTGCCAACGGCTGCATCTGCTGCACCATCCGCGGCGACTTTCTTAAAGCCACACGCGACCTGATCCAGCGGCCACAGCCCCCCGAATATATTCTGGTTGAAACCAGTGGCGTCTCAGACCCACTCGAAGTCGCGCAAACTTTTCGAGTGATCCAGCGCGTGCAGATCGACAGCATCCTGACCGTAATGGATGCCGAACAGGTCCTGAGCCTCGACAAGCGCCATGAGGTGCTGTCCATCCATCAGGTCGGCATGGCCGATATCGTCATCCTCAATAAAGTCGATCTGGTGAATGAGGTTCAGCTTCAATCGGTGCGGGATTACATCCGGCAAATCGTTCCCCAGGCACGCATCATCGAAACAACCCACGCCAACGTGCCGCTTGAACTGCTGCTGAATGTGGGCCAATTTGAAGTCGAGCGTTTGGCCAGCCGCCAGCCGCATGATATTCATGTTCATGCCGAAAATGAAGAACATGAACATGAAGACGACGAACACCACCATGAACATACAGACCACACGCTGGTTTTCAGCACCTGGAGCTGGCGCAGTTCGCAGCCTGTCTCATTTCGCGCCCTGCAAAGGATGGTCAACCGCCTGCCGCAAACGATCTATCGCGCCAAAGGCATTTTCTTTCTGGCGGATGCCACCGGTCAAAAAGGGGTCTTGCACGTAGTGGGCAGACGCGCTAGCCTGACCTTAACTCAGGATGGTTGGGAAAATGCAGCGCCGCACTCGCAGCTCGTCGTCATTGGTGCAGAGGGGAGTGTAAACGGGGATGATTTGAACCAGCGCATGGAAAACTGTCTGGCGGTCAATGCCCCCAAATCAGAACGGGAATATGTCACGCGCACCGTCATTGAATGGCTGCGCCAGCGGCTGCCCGGCACATCATAAACTGCGTTTAAGGCGGGACACCTGATATGGAAAACCATCATATACCGGTGCCAATCACCATTCTCAGCGGCTTTCTCGGCGCAGGCAAAACCACCCTGCTTAACCACATCCTGCACGGCAATCACGGCCTGAAGATCGCGGCGCTCGTGAACGACTTTGGCGCAATTAACATCGACGCCCAGTTAGTCGTCGGTGTCGAAGGCGAAACCGTCAATCTGTCCAACGGTTGCATCTGTTGCACGATTCGTGGCGATCTGCTGAAGGAAACCCTCAAACTGCTGCAGCGGCAGGACCCCCCCGAATACATCATCGTCGAGACCAGCGGTGTATCCGATCCCATCGCTGTCGCCAATACATTCCTGCTCCCTGACATCAAACCGTTGGTGCGGCTCGACAGCATTCTGGCCGTCGTCGATGCCGATAATATCCTGACACTGGACGAAGAAAACCTCGGGCTGGCGCTGGATCAGATCGCCGCCGCCGACATCGTGGTACTGAATAAAGTCGATCTCGTCAAAGCAGAGGAACTGGAAAACGTCAGGACCGATCTGATGCGGCGCATTGTGCCGAGAATGACGATGAGAAAGGTGTCCCTCAACGTAGTGGACATCCAGACCGATCTGACTCGACGCAATGCGCAGGAAGCGCGCATTCTGGAAGTGACTTATGGACAGGTGCCGCTGGAACTGGTGCTGGGTGTGGGCAGGTATGAACCGGATCACCTGCACCGGCGTGCCGAGCGCGATGTGCATGTGCATGGCGTGGACGAGGAACACGATCACGATGACGGGCACCACCATGAACATACCGACCATACGTTGGTATTCAGCACCTGGAGTTGGACGGCGGATAAACCGCTGTCGCTGAAAGCACTACGTGGGATCTTCGAGGAACTGCCCAATACCATCTACCGCGCCAAAGGTGTGATCCAGCTCCACGATATGCCGGACAACCGGATGATTCTGCAAATGGTGGGCAAACGCGCCAGCCTCACGCTGGCCGCTGAATGGGGCGATGAGCCGCCCCGCACGCAGATTGTGATGATCGCCTCGCACGGCGGGCTGGACGTTGAGGCCCTCCGCACGCAGTTGCAAGCCTGTATCGTCGCCGAAACGCGCCCCGCTGCCGTGAGCCAGAAGACCGCCAAAACCGAATGGACCCGCTAACGCCGGTAAGCCGCATGAGCGAAAAAGAAAACATGACTACTCAGCCACAGTCAGTTCGCGACGCCGACCCAAGCCAACGAAGTTATCTCTCTCCTCTTCGCTCCTGTCCTTCTTCAATCGCTGCTTTCACTGACCACTGACCACTGACTACTGATCACTGATCACTGCTTTTCTGGGCGGTCGGGCCTATTCGGCCCTCCCTTGTGCGGGGGCTCCGCCCCCGCA
>JAPOVP010000109.1 GCA_026708085.1 Caldilineaceae bacterium | reverse complement strand
CCTCCCTTGTGCGGGGGCTCCGCCCCCGCAACGCCCCCTCTCCTACAACCTCGCGCCGTAGCCAGTGAGTGGGCAATACGAAATTGCCGTCCCGTGTCGGCTCGCGCTACCCCCCGCCTCCTGGTAGATTCCGAAAATGTGCCGTCGCTGGCAAGGCAGGTCGGGCAGCTCTCATATATGCCCAACGTTCACCGCCATGACCATCGCGAGCCCGCTACACAAATATTGCTGGTACATTCCCCCCAGACAGTCCGCTCACAGTACATGGCTTAGTAGTTGCCTCTTGTCAAACTATCAAGACTTAGCGCAGCTTCATCTCCGCTAACTTCTGCGACAGCTGCTCCATCTGTTCATCAGTCAGCGAATGGTACGGCGGCCGCCGCCAGCGCTCCGCCAGTCCGAACAGCTCATACGTACCGTGTAGCGCCGCGTCAAAGCTTCCCTTTACGCCGAGCACATATTCAAAGTAAGGCATGTCGTATTCGCGAATGATGCTCGCCGCCGCGCTCCACTCTTCCGCCTGCACAGCCTGCCAGTAGGCCCGAGTAATCTGCGGCGCAAACGTCAGCAGCGTCGACAAATAGCCGTCGCACCCGTACTGGACCAGGTCGAAATGGTTCTCCTTCTGCCCGCCGGAAATAATCGCCCAGTGGCCGTGAAGCAACAGCGCCATCTTCCGCGCGAACGCGCCAACAAGGTCGTCCTTGATCGCAACTACGCCTGGCACCTCGTCCCGCAGCCTCCCCAGTACCTCCAGCCCCAGCGCATGCGAACGGCTGAACACATTCGTCACCACCATGACCGGAATCTCCGCCGCCGCCGCCGCATAGTGCGCAACAAAACTGTCGGCCGTACACGAACCCGCCCAATCAGGCGGCAGAACCATCAGCAGGTCCGCCCCCACCTCCCGCGCATAGCGCCCGAAGGCAACCGTTTTGCCCGTCCACCAGATGCGGTCGGCCGCAATAACCGCCGCCCGCCCCGCCGTATGTTCGGCCACCACCTTCGTCACCTCGGCCACCTCACTGTCCGTGAGCAGCGAGAAGAGACTGTCCCCGTACGTCAACATCATCGTCGTGCTGCCGGCTTCGATTCCCCGGTCCACCAGCCCCCGCAGACTGTCAAAGTCAATCACACCGTCCCGAAAGAACGGCGTGTGCAGCGACGTCACCGGCCCGGTCAACCTGGAGCGCAACTCCTGCGAAGAACTCATAATGTCAACCCTACTCGTGGCGTATGCGCGGATCGGCCACCGCATACAGGATATCCGCGGTCAGATTGCTGAAAAGGACAAGCACCGCCGCAATGAAAGTCAGCCCCATCAGCACAGGATAATCGCGCTGCGAAATCGCCTGGATCGCCATACGCCCCATGCCCGGCCACTGGAACATCGTCTCGATAATGACCGTGCCCCCAAAGAGAATCGGCAGCAGCAATGTGATGATCGTGATTACCGGCAGCAGCGCATTTCGCAGTGCGTGCCCGATCACCACGCGCGTCTCCTTCAGACCCTTCGCCCGCGCCGTCGTCACATACTCCTGCCCCAACACCTCCAGCATGCCCGACCGCATATACCGCGTCAGGCCCGCCGTCAGGTCCAGCGAAAGTATCACACCTGGCAGCACCAGGTGATGCAGATTGTCCAGCAGCGCCGGCGGCGCGTCAAACGCCACCGAGCGCATGCCAAACGTCGGAAACCACCCCAGTTTGAGTGCAAAGACATACAGGGCCAGAAGGGCCAGAAAAAAGGAAGGGATCGAGATCGACAGCAACGCAAACAGGGTTAATACATAGTCCCAGATCGTATACTGCTTCAGTGCCGCCAGTACCCCCAGACTGATCCCAAGAATAGAGGACGCCACCAGGGCAAAACCCATCAGCTCCAGCGTGGCCGGCAGACGCACAGCAATGCGGCGCAGGACCGGTTCCCCGGTATGGTACGAGTACCCGAAGTTGCCCTGCACCAGTTGCCCCAGCCAGATCGCGTATCTCACTGGGATCGGCCTGTTCAGTCCCAGCTCCTCCTTAAGCCGCTCAAGATTAACCGCCGACATATCCTCTTCCGGGTTGATCATCGCCATCACCGGGTCGCCCGGCGCAACGTTTATAAAGCTGAACGTGATTAGCGTGATGCCCAGAATCAGTGGAATTGCCAGCAGCAGCCTGTTCGCAATATACGTTGCCATCAATAAGCCCAATGCGGGGGATACTTGTCCAGCACGTACCCGCCAACGCTGCGCAAAGGAACAGTTCGGTACAGGGCTCCATCGCCGTCATCCCAATCCTCCAGCCTGTCCCTGTGCCCCAGCCGGCGTATCATGCTCCATTCCTTGAACCGCTGATGACGCCCATTCGTATCCCAGAAACATAGGCCGTCGGCCCCCGCGGCGTAATACTGAATAGCGCGCACGCGAAAATCCTCCGCAGGCATCGTTCTCGGCATGATCTCGGGATAATACTGGACCGGCGAACCGGCCGTCAGTTGCCCAAAGTAGTCGACGTCGATCTCTTCATCGCGCCATGGATAGGAGATCAGATTGTCGATCAGTCCCCCCTCTACCCAGGCCGGAACGTCCAATCCATAGAATAGGTTGGTTTCGGCACTGTTCAGCACGTGCGCCGAAATCTCAAGTGGACGCCCCCGCGCCCTGCCAATCTCATCCATCGCCCGGCGCAGTTCAGCCATAAACTCCGTCATCACCCCCGCACGGTAGCGCAAATATCGGCCGTCGTCCTCCGCCAGCTGCGTCGCCTCAAGCCCGGTCTCCTCCCGGAACCCGTCCACAAGCGGGCCCTCATACAGAACAAAAGGCGCGCCGCGATTGAAAATTGGGTTGATTCCGTCGATGTCGTAGCGCGTCGCCAATTCCTGAAAAACGCCTATCAGCAGCTCCCGCGCCTCCGGGAACGCATAGCTCATCCTCGCAATCTCGCGCCCGTCAATGTCTACGCAGCGCCATTCCGGGTGATCACGGTAGAAATCACCCGTAAAGTAGTCCTCAAACGGAGGACAGCATTGAAACGCCTCCATCCGCTGGCTGATGTGGACCTCCAGCCCGACACTGTGACCGTACTCCACCACCGTCTCGACCGTGTCTATCCCCGCTCCCGCCAGAATCTGCATCGACTCACCAATGTGGCGGTCAACAATCCTTGGGTAATCCCTCGTCCTGCTCCCCGTCAAACTCCCGATCGCCGAAGGATAAGTGAGGACATCCCCGCCTGCGCCTGGGCACCAGAACATCTTCTGAAAATCAGTGTCCCTGAATGGCTCAAGCCACTCCCAAATCTCCTCCCGGCTCGTAGGCCGGAAGCGACCAAAGTCGCTGAAGCCGTCATTCATACAGATCAGACGCTTGTTGCTACTTTCACCTCGATCGGCAAGGAGCCTGGCAACCTGCTCGTCGTCCAGCGGCACAAGCTTCACATACGCGATATAGGCCGGCTGTGACATGCCGGCCGTCTGCTGGCCGAATAACACGTCCTGCCCTGTAAGATCGGCCGTCTTCCAATATCTTTCGTCCAGTGAGTAGTTGTCCGCAAACTTTCCCGGCTCCGATTCGCGGTTTACCTTGACAAACGACCGGTCCCCTGACAGCCTGACGCGAACCAAATCCTCCGTCCAGTTGCTCCAGAGACCGATATATATATGGTGCCAACCGGACACGCCGAGCGGCAGCGCCACCGGCGGCGCTTCCGTTTCCGGTCCCGCGATCAGCATGTTGCCACTGAATTCTGCGGTCTCGTATGGAACGACCTGCCAGTGATACTTCCGTCTGTCGGTCGAAAGCGCTAGCTGAGGCTGGCTCAATCCCAAGTCGGTCAAGTAGATCGGCTCATGCGCAGACATATGAGGTTCCTCCCGATGTATCTGGCGATTCAGTCTTTGAGGATCCTGAGGAGGGACGGCGGGGACGCAAGCGCGAACGCCGTCCGCCCAGAATATAACCCATCTCTCAACAAAAATGCAACCCGCTCCTTGGAGACAGGTTGCATCCCGAAATGTTGGCAAACATTCCCATGCCTCGGATAGCGGCGCAGCCTCTCCCATCTCGCGATCAACTCTCAATCAGAGGTTGCCCCGCCACCAGGGCCTATTGACATGTCAACCAGCTACCCCTACCGCAGGGCCAACCCTCATCGGTGCCCTCGTACTTGCCCCTCCTCCTGGCCCTTCGCGTACCTGCGCGGATCTATTGATTCTGTTTCTCACAACCCCAAAATGTCAACGGAACCGACCACTAACCACTAACCACTGACTACTGACTACTGCAGTTCCGGGCGGTCGGGCCTATTCGGCCCTCCCTTGTGCGGGGGCTCCGC
>JAPOVP010000130.1 GCA_026708085.1 Caldilineaceae bacterium | reverse complement strand
CATCCAAGAGCAATCGCACATTAGCTCTTTCTCGTTACATAGGCTTAGTAGTTACGAATCACGGGAGAATCAGAGTTCGACCATCAGCTTGGAAACGCGTCAGCCAGGCATCAGTGGCTGCGATTGTCTTGCCCGACCGCGCTCTGGCAACAAATATCATATACTAGCACCTGAATTGCTCGCCAGCCCGGGAAAAGTCGATCAGACCAAGGAGCGATGTTGACTGGGACCGAAGTCGGCCTCGTAGAAGGGGCTGACCATGCGGCCGGGCGGGACCAGTTCGTCGATACGCTGGCGATCCTCGTCGGTGACCGTGACGTCGAGTGCGCCGAGGTTGTCTTCCAAATGATCTATAGTTCGGGGCCCAAGTATTGGACTTGTGATTCCCGGCTGATGAATGCACCAGGCCAGTGACAGTTGAGAAACTGTACAGCCTTTGGCTTCGGCCAGTGGCATTAGCCCCTCGTTCACGTCATAGACGGTATCGTTCAGGCGACGCAGCTGGGGTGGCACATCTTCCGGTTTGGCGTATCGCGTCCCCGCGGGCGCAACACCTCCGCGCGTGTACTTGCCGGTCAGTAGGCCACCGGCCAACGGGCTCCAGGGGATCAGGCCGACGCCGTAAGTCAAGGCTACTGGGACCAACCCTCTCTCTATACGGCGGTCCAAAATATGGTAGGGCGGCTGTTCCGAGACGAAACGGTTCAGGCCCAACTCCTTTGCGACCCATAGAGACTCGACGAATTGCCAGGCGGCGAAGGTGCTGCTGCCGAGATAGCGGACTTTGCCGGCGCGCACCAGGTCATCGAGGGCGCGCAGGGTCTCGTCTATGGCGGTGTCGGGGCGGGGCCGGTGGATCTGATAGATGTCGATGTAATCTGTCTGCAGTCGTTTGAGGCTGGCTTCGCACTGTTCGATTATGTGGCGGCGGCTGGCTCCGGCGGCGTTGGGGTCGTCGTCGTTCATCCGGCCGTGAAATTTCGTGGCGAGAACGATGCGACTGCGACTGCCGTTGCGCTTGAGCGCCTCGCCAGTGATTTCCTCGCTGCGGCCGCGGCCGTAGACGTTGGCGGTATCGAGAAAGTTGAGGCCGGCGTCCAGGGCACGGTCAACAATTGCGTAGGAGTCTTCCGGAGTGGTACGCTCCCCAAAGTTCCAACAACCCAGGCATAGCGGGCTGACCTTCATTCCAGTGCGGCCGAAGTTTCGGTACTCCATCAACAAATCCTTTGCAGGTAGAGAAGGCTTTCAACGCCTTGGCTTGCAGATTGAGAATTCCGATCCAGTCTACAGTGTATAGGCAGTCTGGGTCGTTGTTAAGTCCAATCTCAGTGCGGTCAACCGAGGCTAAACAGTCGCTCGATGTTGGTTGGGGCCAAAGTCGGCCTCGTAGAAGGGGCTGACCATGCGGCCCGGCGGGACCAGTTCGTCGATGCGCTGCCGGTCCTCCGCGGTGACGTCAACATGCAGGGCGCCGAGATTGTCTTCCAGCTGTTCCATTGTGCGGGGGCCGATTATTGGACTGGTGACGCCCGGCTGCTCTGCACACCAGGCCAAGGCCAACTGGGACAAGGTACACCCCTTGGCTTGTGCCAGTGGCAGGAGGCCTTCGGTCACGTCAAAGACGCCTTCGGTATAGCGTCGGGCCAGGCGCGCCTCAAGGGTTTTATCGGAAAAGCGGGCGCCTTCAGGGGCCGGCCGGTTGCGCGTATACTTGCCGGTCAGAAGGCCCCCGCCCAGCGGGCTCCATGGGATGAGGCCGATGCCGTAGGTCTGGGCCATCGGGATCAGTTCGCGTTCGATGCGCCGGTCGAGGATGTTATAGGGCGGTTGCTCGGAGACGAAGCGGTTCAGGCCCAACTCCTTGGCGGCCCAGAGGGATTCCACGACCTGCCAGGCGGCGAAGGTGCTGGTGCCGAGATAGCGAACTTTGCCGGATCGGACGAGATCGTCGAGGGCGCGCAAGGTCTCGTCGATGGCGATTTCCGGGCGGGGCCGGTGAATCTGATAGATGTCGATGTAGTCGGTCTGCAGGCGTTTGAGGCTGGCTTCGCACTGTTCGATGATGTGGCGGCGACTGCTGCCGGCGGCGTTGGGGTCGTCGTCGTCCATTCTGCCATGGACTTTGGTGGCCAATACGATGCGGCTGCGACTGCCGTTGCGCTTCAGGGCCTCGCCGGTAAACTCTTCGCTGCGGCCGCGACTGTAGACGTTGGCTGTGTCCAGGAAGTTGAGACCTGCGTCCAGCGCCCTGTCGATAATGTCGTATGAGTCTTCCGGCGTGGTTCTTCTGCCGAAGTTCATGCAGCCCAAGCAAAGAGGGCTGACTTTCATACCAGTCCTGCCGAAATCACGGTACTCCATTGAGCTCCTCGGTTTTGGAATCGTGGGGTATCGATGTGTCCGGTGACGAATTTTAGCCGGACGCGCTGCGTCCACAGTGTACAAGTGAATTGAAGCGATGTAAAATTTTCCTCGGCAGCCATTTATGGCGGGCGCCAGTCTTGGAGAAACTTGAACTGGCTGGGGCGGCTCCTTCGCGGTGGGAGGTTGTCGCAGGGGCGGCGTGAATCGCGGCGAAAAGGAGATCAGAGACAAGAAGGGGAGTTCTCGGAAGTGGCCACATCAGAAACATTGCGCCAGATTCTCTATCGCATCAACGGCAGGGGATACAAGTCATATAAGGATATAGCCGGCACCTACCAATTCGCCGACTTCACTCTCGCCGTAGACTACGTTCAGGGGGACCCATTCGCTGCGCCAAGCCGGTTGCGGGCGTTGATCCCACCTGCGGTGGCCGGTTTTCCTGATCGGCTCTACGCAAATGGAAGCCGGGCAGTCGGGCTGAGTTGCTTTCTCGCCAGGGCGTTTGCGGCGGAGACGCACAGAATGTCGATGCGGAGAGGGAGCGGCAAGAGCGGCGAGATTCGAATCGAGGCGCCGGGTCAGCAGGTGCTGGCCAACACAGCGGTGCAGGTCCGTGGCGACGGGACTGTCGAGGCGAGGTTTACGGTCGGATTGCCTGCACAGGGCAGGAGGGTGCTGGGGAGGCAGGCATGCCAACTGCTTTTGGAGGAGGTACCCAGGATCATAGAAAGCAGCCTCACGGCCCGCAGTCATGCGGAGGATGAGTTGTGGCGGCATGCAGCCGCGAACGAGGATGCAGACGCTTTGCGTTCGATGCTGGCGGGGCGCGGCATGATTGCTTTTGTCGCGGATGGCTCGATTTTGCCGCGTTCGAGCGGGGTCGATGACCGCCCGATGGGCGGTGAAGAGGTCATTCCTTTCAGCTCGCCGGAAAGCCTGCGGATCGCGTTTTCCCTTCCCAATGCGGGATCGGTGGCGGGTATGGGGGTTGGGGAGGGCGTGACGCTCATAGTCGGGGGCGGCTACCACGGCAAGTCGACGCTGTTGCGGGCGATTGAACGGGGCGTGTACAACCACCGCCCGGGTGACGGCCGCGAGCTTGTTGTCAGCGCGCCGGACCTGGTCAAGATACGGGCGGAGGATGGGCGTGCGGTCAGCGGGGTTGATATCTCGGCCTTCATCGGGGATCTGCCGCTGGGGAAGTCGACGCGCCGTTTTAGGAGCGAAAATGCAAGCGGCTCGACAAGCCAAGCGGCAGCGATCGTTGAGGCGATGGAGTCGGGGGCAAGCGGGCTGCTTATTGACGAGGATACGGCCGCTACGAACTTCCTGATCCGGGATGCGCGGATGCAGGCCCTGGTGCCGAAGGAAAGTGAGCCGATCACACCGTATATCGACCGAGTGACCCGGATGTACGATGAGTTTAGCGTCAGTACCGTGCTCGTGGTTGGCGGCAGCGGCGATTATCTGGATGTAGCCGACACGGTTGTTGCAATGGAGACCTTTCGGCCCCACGACGTGACTGCGCGCGCAGCGGCGGTTGCCGCGGAATATCCCACCGGCCGGATCATCGAGGAAAACAGCCGGTTCGATGTCAGCCTAGAACGCATGCCGCGGCCTGGGAGTGTCGACCCAAGGAAAGGGCGAAGAGAGTCAAGTATCAGGACGAGGGGCATACAGACGATCCAGTTCGGAAGGGAAACGCTGGATCTGGCGGCAGTGGAGCAGATCGTGCATTGGGGTCAGACGCGGGCAATCGGGGCGGCGCTTGACTACGCCCGGCGCCGGTACATCGATGGGCGTCGTTCTCTGTCTGAGATTCTGGACCTGATCATGGCCGATATCGAAGCAGAAGGATTGGATGTGCTGGAGCGCCGCCGGACCGGGGAGTTTGCCCAGTTTCGACGCCACGAGTTGGCGGCGGCATTTAACCGACTGCGCTCATTCAAAACGTAAGGGTAACTACTAAGCCGTGTTCTGTGTACGGTCTGCCTGGGGGGAATGTACCGTCAGCATTTCTGTAGCGGGCTCTCGATGGTCAT
>JAPOVP010000057.1 GCA_026708085.1 Caldilineaceae bacterium | reverse complement strand
CCCCCGCACAAGGGAGGGCCGAATAGGCCCGACCGCCCGGAACTGCAGTGGTCAGTAGTTAGCGGTTAGTGGTTAGTGGGGCCGCTTCCCTTGCCGGAGGTTGGAACGGGAATCGACCGGGGGTTGGTTGGGGCCCAGAAGTATGGGGAAGTTCGCCTCCAATTTGGGATGCGCCTACCGACTGCGGTGTTTTGACATGGGCCGTTTGTGATGCTATAGTGCCGCCCAATCACGTCGTTGAGCAGCCTGTCCCTGACCGATTTGCCAATTCTGAAGAGAGTTGATGCCCCGTGTTGCGCATTGGGTCAGCGTTGACTTGTACCCCGCCGGTACAGTTCGACCATATTTAGAGGCAATCCTTCCTTTTTCTCATTTAACAGCACTTTCAAGGAGGAGACGTAGATGATGTCGACACGCAAGATCCCCAAGATGTGGATCATTCTGATGGCGCTGATGGCGATGGTCCTTGCCGTCTCGGCCTGTGCGGCACCGGCAGCGGCGCCGGCGGCCGATTCGGGAGAGATGGCCGCAGACGGCGACGGCGAGATGATGGAAGAGAAGCACTTCCGTGCGACGATTCCGTTCTTCGCGCAGGACTGGTCACCGCTGCGGGGCGGCGGCTGGAATATGCACTATCTGGCATTCTGGAACGCCGGACCCATGTATATTGATGAGCATGGGGAACTGCATCCTTATGTATTCAACGAGTGGACGCCCAACGAAGACATGACTCAGTGGACGTTCAAGATCGATCCGGATGCGGTCTATTCGGATGGCAGTGCGATCACGGCGCAGGATGTTGTGGCGACGTGGAATCTGATCGCGCACCCGGCCACCACGCACCAGCGCGTAACTCTGTTCCTCACGGGCGTCGTTGGCTTTGAGGACGTGTTCAACGGTGAAGCGATGACGATGCCCGGTGTGGTCGCGCTTGACGACAGCACGGTGCAGGTAACGCTTGAGGGTTCCGATCCGCTATTCCACAAGAAGATTGCGACCAACCTGATTGGCCCGGTCAAGGCTTCAGTGGCCATCGGCGAGGACGGGTTCGAGGTGGCGGAATGGTGGCACCCGAAGAACAATCCTGTGACGAGCGGACCGCTGATGCCGGATACGATGGACTTGAACAAAGGCGTTGTTTCCTTTGTCAAGAATCCCAACTTCTGGGTCGCAGAGCCGAAGCTGGACCGGTTAACGGTTACGTCGATTGAGGATACAACGATCGTTACAACGATGCTGGCCAATGGCGAGCTGGACCAGGGTTGGCCGCCCAATGACGCCACGTCACAGGCGCTGCTGGGTGAGGACTTCTTCGAATGCGGGCTGGCGCCCGGCATTGGCGGATTCTTCCTGAACCCGACGATCGAGCCGACCAGCGACATCAACTTCCGTAAGGCGTTGATCCTGGCGGTGGACAGAGAGCAAATCTTCAATCTGTCCAGCCCTGACGGCCGCGGCTGGGTTCCGACAGGCGAGCCTTTGCGGGCGCTGCCGGGACAGGATCCGGACTTTGTCCCGCATCCCTTCGACCCCGAAGCTGCCAAAGAGGCGATGGCCGCCTCCACCTATGCCGATGTCTCGGATGTGCCCAAGATGATCATGGCCGGCGTCAGCAGCCCCGGCACGGAGGTGCTGGCGCAGTACATGGCCGAGCAGTGGCGGCAGTTGTTTGGCATCGAGGCGATCGAGATGAGCCCGCAGTTTGACAGCTGGGAAGGCCCGGGCGCGCCGGCGCTGTTCCGTGACGGCGCGGGCGTGCGCGTTCCCGATGCGGCGTTGATGCTGCTCGGTTCGCTGCATTCTTCTTCCAACCTGGCCCGCAACATCATGGGCGGTTATCACGATCCTGAGGTGGACGCGCTGATCGAAGAAGCGGTCACCAAGGGCGCCAATGATCCGGACCGCATTGCGCTGGCACAGCAGGCCCAGCGCTTGTATCACGACCAGTGGATGGTGATTCCGATCGGCACTGGCTGCGGCGGCTCGGCCAAGGGCAATGTGATGCCATGGGTGAAGGGGACGCGGCGCAACGCCGATGCGCAGTTCCTGGAGACGTGGACGATTGATATCGTGCATGATGAATAGAAGGTTACCGTCGCGAAGGTTGCGGCGATAATCCGGCAAAGGCGTCAAGATTGATTTGGCGCCTTTGCTCGCGTTGTTTTTCAGAGGCGCGCGTTTTCACTTCCGGCGCGCAGTTGTTCTGAGAAGGGTTTCGGACCTGGGTTGCCGGCTCCGAGGGCGAGGGAAGAGCAATGGGTCAATACATCCTGAAGCGCATTGTATATTGGATTCCGGCTTTGATTCTGCTGGCGCTGTCCGTCTATGCGATGGCCTTCTTCGGCGCCGGCGATCCGATCAAGCTGATGTTCCTGCGCGAAGAGGGTGATGTGACCTATGACGCTCAGCGACTGGACGCCATTCGCCGTGAGAAAGGACTGGACCGGCCTTTCCTGTTGCAGTTCGGAGAGTACACCTGGCATCTTGTGCAGGGCGACCTGGGCATGTCGGTGATTTCAGGTCGTTCGGTCAATGACATGGTGGGCGCCACCGCGCCGGTTTCGTTCCAGATCGGGATCGCCACGGTGATCCTGGTCTCGATCATCGGTATCCCCTTAGGCATATTAGCCGGGCTCAACCACAACAATTGGATAGACAACTCTATACTCGGCTCCGCGTTGTTTATCAGCGGTATTCCCAGCTATGTCGTGGGGCCGATGCTCATCGTCTTTATGGTATTGGGGCTGGGCATCATGAAGACGACACCTTATGGATGGGATGGTCTTTTCAGTTCGAAGGCGATCCTGCCTATGTTCGTTATGGTGTTTGGCTCGATTGCAATCATTATCCGGCAGACGCGGTCGGGCGTGTTGGAGGTGTTGTCTGAGGACTATGTACGAACGGCGCGGGCGAAAGGCGTGCCGGAGTTCATGGTAATCGTGCGCCACATGTTGAGGCCCGTGCTGACGCCGGTTGTCACCGTTTTGGGTCAGATGCTGATCGGCATCGTAAACGGGGC
The DNA here is from genome assembly GCA_026708085.1 of Caldilineaceae bacterium. Lineage (GTDB taxonomy): Bacteria > Chloroflexota > Anaerolineae > Caldilineales > Caldilineaceae > Bin5. Next base: position 50,698 of record JAPOVP010000057.1, on the reverse strand, counting down.
GATTATTGTTGAAAAGATTTTTGGCATACCGGGCCTCGGCCGCCTGACGATCGACTTCACTTACGGTGTGGACTACCCTGTCATCGTGGCGATCACATTGATCGGCGCCCTTCTAGTGATGGTGCTGAACCTGGCGGTTGATATTACCTATCCGTTACTGGATCCGCGTGCGGCTCAAGCCATGACCGGCGTAGAGGAATAGGCGAACTGAGGAAAGGGTGAGCCTAACCCATTGCATGGCGGATCAGTTCGCACTAAACAGACAGGCTCTTGACCAAGCATGACGACCCAAGAACTTACTGCGGGCAGCGAAGTCGATATCGTAGAGGCCAGCCGCACCAACCTGTGGAAGGACGCCGTCGCGCGTCTGGTGGCCAATAAACTTGCGGTCATCGGTATTATCCCGATTGTTCTCCTCTTTTTCCTCGCCGTGTTCGGGCCTTATCTGACGCCATACGATTTCCTGGCTCAGGATTTTACGGCACGGCTGGCGGCGCCATCGAGTGAACACTGGCTGGGCACCGACGAGCTGGGAAGGGACGTCCTTAGCCGCATTCTCTACGGGGCGCGCACTGCAGTTTCGGTCGGTCTGGTATCGACCGCAATCAGCCTGATCGTGGGCTTGGTGATGGGCTCGCTGGCCGGATACCTGGGTGGGCGGGTCGATTTCATGGTGGTATGGCTGACCGATGTGACGCGCTCGATGCCGGCGCTCCTGCTGGCGATCGTGATCAACCTGACGCTCAAGACGCCGCTTGAAGCGTGGATGGAGGAGATGTACCTGGCGACGAAGAACGGCTTCTTTCGCCAAACGATGTGGGTGGACCTGGTGCTGGTGTTCGGGGCTCTGGCACTGATTCAGTGGCCCGGCTACGCCCGTCTGATTCGGGGGCAGATCCTTTCGATTCGCAGCCGCAACTATGTGCTGGCGGCGCGCGCGCTGGGCATGCCAACCGGGAGAATCCTTACAAGATATGTGATCCCCAACGCGATGGGACCGCTGATTGTTGCGGTCAGTGCCGGGCTAGGGGGCGCGATGGTGCTGGAATCGGCCTTCAGTTTCCTGGGCGTAGGTGTACAGTTGCCCATCCCCAGTTGGGGAAAGATGATTAGCGACGGTCTGCGAATGTACCGAACACATCCTCACCTGCTGGCCGGACCGGCGGTGATGATGGCCATAATCACGGTTTCGTTTGCCTGGCTTGGCGACGGCCTCAACGATGCCCTCAACCCCCGGCAGTGGGGCGGATAGTCCTCCTGGTTGGAGGCCGGCCCAATTTCCGATCTTTGATTGCATTCGTGTAACTACCATCACTGGAATCGACGACGGCAACCATGTCCGTTCTACTTGACGTGCAGGGCTTACAGACCCGATTCAGGGTGCGTAAGGGCTACGTGTACGCGGTCAACGGTGTCTCCTTCAGCCTGGAAGAGGGCGAGACGCTGGGGGTTGTCGGCGAGAGCGGCTGCGGCAAAAGCGTGACGATGCTGAGCCTGGTACGGCTGTTGCCGCCTGCGGCAAGCATTGAGGACGGGCAGGTGCTGCTGCGGGGGGAAGATCTGTTACAGCTTGACCTGCGCCAACTGCGCGACGTGCGCGGGGGCCAGATCGGCATGATCTTCCAGGACCCGATGACCTCGCTCAATCCGTTCATCAACATCGGCACGCAGATGTCCGAACCCCTGATCTATCACAGGGGAATGAGCAAGAAGGAAGCGCTGGCCCGGAGCGCCGAACTGCTGGAAATGGTGGGCATTCCCGACGGCGAGGCGCGGTTGCGCGAGTACCCGCACCAGTTCTCCGGGGGGATGCGCCAGCGGGTCATGATCGCCATGTCGATGTCGTGCGAACCGGCGGTCCTGATTGCGGATGAGCCGACGACGGCGCTGGATGTCACGATCCAGGCGCAGATCGTCGAGCTGGTCAAGGAGTTGCGTGACCGGTCGGGTGTAGCAGTGATCTGGATTACGCACGATCTAAGCGTGGTGGCGGGGATCGCAGACAGGGTCATCGTGATGTATGCCGGCTACATCGTTGAGGAGGCGCCGGTCGACGCGCTGTTTGAAGATCCGCGGCATCCTTACACGGTCGGGTTGATGGGGGCGTTGCCCAGTTTGGAGGGAGTGACGGGCACTCGCCTGACGACGATCGGCGGATCGCCGCCCGACCTGGGGGACATTCCCGACTATTGCCCCTTTCACACACGCTGCCCCTATGTCATCGACCGCTGCCGGACTGAAAACCCGATGCTGGAGCCGGTCGCTGACGCCAGTGACAGGGGACACCGGGCGGCCTGCTGGGTTGATATCCGTGAGGTGGACGTCCAGTCAATTGGAGCCAACGCCGGCAGTTAGGGGAACGCCGACAGCGAGTTCTTCGACACCAGTTCGCAGGTCTTAACAATGAGCCAAACCAGTAGCAGTAACGGCGACGCCCTTGTCCGGGTAGAGAATCTGACAAAGCATTTCTCGGTGCGGATTGGCGCGTATGGCGAGACCAAGGCGACGGTGCATGCGCTGGACGAAGTCTCTTTCGACGTGAAGCGGGGTGAGACGCTGGGGCTGGTGGGTGAGTCGGGTTGCGGCAAGTCGACCGCAGGGTTGACTCTACTGCAGTTGCATCGCCCGACTTCGGGGAAGGTCTTCTTCGACGATAGCGAGGTTACCGGGCTTTCGGACAAGGATTTGCGGCCGCTGCGCAGGCGGATGCAGATCATCTTCCAGGACCCCTATTCCACGCTCAGCCCGCGTATGACGGTTGGGAACGCGATCGGCGAGCCGCTGTGGCTGCACGAACTGGCAAGCGGCCAGGAGGCGCAGGAACGGATCGCCAAGCTGCTCGACGACGTTGGCCTGAACCCGGCCTTTGCGTTCCGCTACCCGCACGAGTTTTCGGGCGGCCAGCGGCAGCGTGTGTGCATTGCGCGGGCGCTGGCATGTGAACCGGAGTTTATCGTCTGCGACGAGCCGATCTCGGCGCTGGACGTGTCGATCCAGGCGCAGATCATCAACCTCCTCCAGGACCTGCAGGAAGAGTATCATCTCACCTACCTCTTCATCGCCCACGATCTGGCGGTAGTGCGCCATATCAGCGACAGGGTGGCGGTGATGTACCTGGGTCGCGTGGTAGAGATGGCGCCAAAAGAGAAACTGTTTGACAATCCTCTGCATCCCTATACAAACGCGCTATTGTTGTCGGTGCCTGTGCCCAACCCTCGCCAGGAACGGCAGCGCGAACACACTGTCATTCAGGGCAACGTGCCGAGCGCGATCAGTCCACCCAGCGGTTGCCGCTTCCACCCCCGCTGTCCGCTTGCCTTTGAGCCGTGCGATCATGAGGTGCCCGAGTGGCGGGAGGTAGAATCCGGTCACTGGGTCGCATGCCACGCCGTATGACAGAGCGGAGGCTGGCAGCACGTGCATCGCCACTGGCAACCAGACCTCGCAAAACATACCTGCTGGCAGCGGCACACAGACTGGAAATCTGCGATTGTCTCTTTCCACCCTTCCCTCACCTAACTGAACAGGCTGGCAGATGAATAGGGTTCTTGCGGGCGACTATCAGATTCTAGCGGAGTCGCCCGACCCGGAGACGGTGTATACCGGGTCGCCGTGCCTGGCGCAGTTGCCGTCTGGCCGACTGATTGCCAGTTTTGAGTGGTTCCGCCCTCAGCCGCTGGTTGAGAAGATCCCCGATCAACTTGAGATTCTGGTGAATGACGATGACGGGGGACGGTGGCGAAGGACCGCGGTACTGGACATCATCTGGCCGTCGCTGTTTGCCGTGGAAGAGACTTTGTATTGTATCGGGAACGCCAGGCTGAGCCGGGAGATCGTCATTGCCCGGTCGGAGGACGGGGGCGAGAGTTGGAGCGAGCCGTCGCAACTATTTGGAGGACGTCATCACAACGCGCCGACCAGCGTTCTTTTCCGGAATGGGCATGTATACCGAGCGTTCGAGACCTGCCCTGTCGGAGACGACGCCGTTGGCAGGAGCCAGTGGGAGTCGCTGGTGGTGGCGGGGGACCTGTCGCGTGACCTGCTGGATCCGGCGGCGTGGCGAATGTCGAACAAGGTACATTTTCCCGGCGTGCCAGACGTACTCAGCCAGCGTCGCTACGAGGCGAGTGCGGCGGATAAGGTGGTGGAGGACTGCTTCATCGAGGGGAACATCATCGATGTGCGGGGGGAGATGCGGGTGCTGTTGCGCACGATCATTGACGGGCATACCACGGGTGGCATTGCCTCGGTATGCAGCCTGGAGGACGACGGCGAGAGGCTGGACTACAGATTTGTGCAGTTCTATCCGATGCCGGGTGCGCAGTGCAAGTTTCACATTGTTCATGACGAGGAGAGCGACCTGTTCTGGACGACGGTGTGCTTGCCGACGGACACGTGGCAGGAGCGGGAGCCGCTGCGCGCGGTCGGCTTTGCCAGCCCGCCGGGCAACGAGCGGCGCATCCTGATGTTGATGTACAGTCTGGATGCTTTGAACTGGTTCCAGGCCGGCTGTGTGGCGATGAGCCGCAGGATTTTTGAAGCGTTCAGCTACGCCTCGCAGCTGATCCGGGGCGAGGACCTGCTGGTTATCTCGCGCACATCGCAGGGTGGATTCAACCAGCATGACACGAACCTGGTGACATTGCACTGCATCAAGAAGTTTCGAGAGCTGGCTCTCGATTTGAAACCGACCTACAGCAGGGGTCCGCGGCCGCACCAAAGGATCACGCAATGAGTGAGGGAGGAAGAAAATGAAACTGGGCACATTCATGATGCCGCTTCATCCGCCGGAAAAGGACTACACGCTGGGATTTGAAGAGGATATCGAGTTTGTCGTGCGTGCGGACGAGTTGGGCTTTACGGAGGCCTGGATCGGCCAGCACCACACGCTGGCGTGGGAACCGATCCCGTCGAACGATGTCTTTATCGCCAACGTGCTGCCGCGCACGAAGAACATCCGTCTGGGCAGTGGCGTCTCGATTTTGCCGCAGCATCACCCGGTCAATGTTGCGGTGCGATTGGCCTATTTGGACCATCTCTCGCGGGGACGCATTAACGCTGGTTTCGGCCAGGGGGGTGTGCCGACGGACTGGGGCCTCTTCGACCTGCCCGATCCGGGTACGCAGGGGCTGATGACGGTCGAGAGCATCGACATGATCCTCAAATTGTGGCAGACCGATCCGCCCTTCGAATTCAAGGGCGACTTCTACAATATCAAGCTTGAAGGTGGAAACCCAGAGCTTGGAATCGGCGTGATTTTGCAGCCCTACCAGAAGCCACATCCGCCGGTCGGGATGAGCATTATTCGCGGCCGGTCACGCGCCGCTAACATGGCGGGCGAGCGGGGCTACATTCCCATCAGCACGAACGTGGTTAGCGGCTCGACGCTCGCCGAACACTGGCAGACCTACTGCCAAGGCGCCGCGAATGCCGGCCGGCCGGAGCCGGACCGCGAGATCTGGCGTGTGTCGCGCAGTATCTTCATTGACGAGACCACTGAAGCTGCTTGGGAGCGGGCCAGCACCGGCGCGCTGGCAGGATCAATGGCTTATCTGCGCTGGCTGATCGGGTCGGCAGACATGGTCGAGGTACTGAAGGAAGACCCGGAGATGTCTGACGACGATGTCACGGTTGAGTATATGCTGAAGAAGCTGTGCATTATCGGCGACAAGGATGAGTGTCTGCGCCGGCTGCATGAACTGTATGAAGAGACGGGCGGCTGGGGCACGCTGCTCATGATCGCGCACGACTGGGACGACAAGGAGAGGTGGCTGGCCTGCATGGAAACGCTTGCCAACGAGATTGTGCCTGCACTTCCCTGAAGACCCATTTGAACCGGGTCAACTCCCTGCATCAGAAACGCAATTGGTTCCAATAAACACAGTCAGGGAAAACTGATATATGCCGAGAATGAATGGAGGGGAGGCACTGGTCCGGTCACTGGCCGCGGAAGGGTTGCGGGTCGTGTTCGGCGTGCCTGGCGCGGGGCAGTACGAGGCGATCGACGCGCTGTATACGACGCCTAGCGTCCGCTACATCGCGGTGCGGCATGAACAGGCGGCCAGCTACATGGCGGACGGCTACTCCCGCGCCAGCGGGGAGGTTGCCGCGGCGTTGGTGGTGGAGGGACCAGGGCTCTTCAATGCTTTATCGGGCGTCGCCACTGCCTATGCCACGTCTTCACCCATACTGGTCGTTAGTGGAGGACACCACCACCGCAAGAAGGGTCTAGAGCTTGACGAAGAGGCATGGATGGGCCCATTGACCAAATGGGTTGGCCGCGCCAAGAGCCCTGCGGAGATTCCCTCCCTGGTTCATGAAGCGTTTGTACAGTTGCGTTCGGGGCGGCCGCGCCCTGTCGGGATCGAGGTACCGCCGGCTGTGTTTGCGGCAAGTGAGGAGGTTAACCTCGTCCAGCCGGCAGGCGGTTCGGCAGCCTCTGTTGGACCCGACCCGCAGGCAGTGCAGCGGGCAGCGGAGCTGCTCACGTCGGCGCGGCGGCCGGTCATTTGGGCGGGCGGGGGCGTGATGCGCGCCAAGGCGGCCACCTTGGTTGCCGAACTGGCCGACTATCTGCAGATCCCGGTCGTGACCACGAGACAGGGCAAGGGAGCTATTTCGGAACTCCATCCGCTCTCCCTAGGGATGGCGGAGATGCGCTTTCAGCCGTTGCGCAACTGGCTGACAAAACGGGACCTGATCCTGGCGGTGGGGACGAGCCACTTCACGAGTAGGGACGGTCAGAAGGTCATCCGCATCGACGTCGACGAGGAGGAGATCGGCGGTAGCGATTATACGGTGGCGATCCAGGGCGACGCGTATCCGGTTATGATGGCGCTCAACCGTGCGGTAGCCGCTGCAGGGCCGGTGCGTGGGGACAAGGCAGAGGGGGTGCAGGCGGAGGTTATGGAAATCAACGGCGCGCGCTTCGATCCTTCCCGGCAGTTGCAGCCGCAGTGGGGATTCATGGAGGCGATCCACGCGGCGCTGCCGGACGACGCGATCGTGATCCAAGGCATGAACCAGATGGGCTATTACAGCCGAAACTATTACAGGGCAAAGGGTCCGCATTCGTATTTGACCAGCTCTTCGCACGGGACGCTGGGGTGCGCGTACCCAATCGCGCTGGGCGCGAAGGTGGGGTGTCCGGACCGGGTCGTCGTCTCGGTGTCGGGGGACGGCGGGTTTCTTTACAACGTGCAGGAGCTTTCGACCGCTGTACAGTACGGGATCAACGCGGTGGCGGTGGTATTCAACGACAATGCCTACGGAAACGTTCTGCGGGCGCAGATGGAGGAGTTTGACGGTCATGTGCTTGGCACCAGGCTGCACAATCCCGATTTTGTGGCGATGGCGCAGAGTTTTGGGGCGCACGGCGTGCTGGCAGAGGACGCAGACGCGCTGCAGGGGGCGCTGGAGGCAGCGGTCGCCGGGGAGAATGGTAAGCCGGTGCTGATCGAGGTCCCGGTGGGGATGTTGGACAGGGAGTTCTGAGGGAGGAAAAGGTATGACGGAAGTTTCCAATCTGAAAGAGCGAATACACCGGGGCGAAGTGATCTTTGGCGTGGGCGCGCAGGTGTATTTCAATCGCACTCAGCTGGAAGATCTGATGGCCCAGGGCGACTACAGTTTCGTGTACGTGGACAGCCAGCACACGGCGTTCTGCGAAATCGACCTGGAGAACTTTTGCGGTCACGCCGAACAGTTGGGGATTCCGGTGCAGCTGCGCATTCCGCACACGCGCCACACCTACCTGGTCGGGCGCTATCTTGATTTGGGACCGACGGGCATTATGGTGCCGGAGGTGGAAAATATGGCGGAGGTAGACGAGGCGATCAGGTATTTCTACTATGCACAGGTAGGGCGGCGGAGCTCGGGCGGGGTGGCGCGGCGCAATCTGGCGGCGTTTGGTGAGCCGACGAACCCGGCGTCGATCGACCGGCTGGCGTATGCCGACTGGTGGAACAGCAACGGTTTTCTGGCGCTTCAGCTGGAGTCAGTAGAGGCTGTTATCAATGCAGGTAAGCTGGCCAAGCCGGGCGTCGACCTGCTGGCCTTTGGGCCGAACGACCTGCGATTCAGTATGGAGAGTCTGCCTCACAGTCCGTTCAAGACGGTGGACGAGTGCATCCGGCACGTGCTGGAGCAGATGAAGGACAGTACGGTGCAGGTGAGTTTGGGGGCGACTACTGAAGAGGAGAGGGACAGGCTAATTGAGATGGGGGTGACGGTGTTGCAGGTGGCGCCGGGGATGTAAGCAATCGCAGTGCCAAGCCAATTGCTGAACTTCCCCTTTCACCTAACAGTTCCCGTCTAAGCTTTTCCACCCGCAGCCTTCTCCAATTTAATTCCGATTTAGGGTCGGCCAGATTTCTCCTGAATACTGGGCTTGGGTTACAATCCGCACGATTCCGGCCGCCATCTCCTGCGGCTCAGTTTTTCTTACCGAACGTCCCATCCGATCCTCGCTATGGAGCGCGTCGGTTCATATCCAGCAGCTTACCAACCAACACATCACTTTCAACAGGAGAACATGCCATGAAGCGATACTCAGTTTGGATGGCCATCCTCATCTTCAGCCTGCTCATCGTCGGCTGTGTCGCGGCGGCGCCTGCCGGCGAAATGATGGAAGACGAGGGCCCTAAAGTACTGGTCGTAGGCACCTCGCAGGAGCCGGAAAACGTGTTCGTCATGTGGGGTTCGACGCGCACCGGCTCGGACGTGATGTCGTTCATGTGGCGCAAGCCGATCGCATTCGGCGGGGATAACCAGCCCTTCGCCGAAATCCTGGAGTCGCTGCCCAGCCAGGCAGACGGCACCTGGGTCGTTGACGAAGAAGCGGGCAAGATGCAGGTAACCTACAAGTTCAGGCAGGGGCTGAAATGGTCAGACGGCGAGGAGATAACCGTTCACGACCTTGCCATGGCTTTCGAGATCACCTCGGACCCCAACTACATCTACTTTTCGGAGAGTTTCCCGGTCGAAAGTATCGAGATCGTTGACGACTACACGGCAATTCTCCACTACAAGGGCATCAATCTGTTCCCCGACCAGGAAGTGCGAACGCACGTGATTCCTGAGCATGTCTACCGGCCGCTGTGGGAAGAGGCCAAGGCCAAGGGCGGCAATGTGTGGGAAAACTTCGGCAACATCGAACAGGTTGCCATCAAGCCGGTCGTGAATGGCCCTTACATGCTGGAAGAGTGGGTGCCGGGCAGCCATATCCGCCTGGTCCGCAACCCGCACTTCAACGTTGGTGAAGAGCCCTCGATCGATGAGGTCCTTTACCGCATCATCCCCGACCTGAACAGTCTGGCGGTGAGCGTCGCCAGCGGCCAGGTGCATTTGACCGACGGTTGGCTTTCGTTGGAGCAGGCCAACGCCATGGAATCGGCCCCAGAGGTCGACCCCATTTTTGTGCCGGCGCTGTGGCTGGAACACGCGACGATCCAGGTTAACCGACCGCCCTTGAGCGACAAGCTGGTGCGCCAGGCCGTCCTGACCGCCATTGACCGTGACGGTATCAACGAAGCCCTGTTCAAAGGGCAGCAACCGCCGGCCCATTCGTGGATCAACTCGGCGCATCCCGCGTACAACCCGGACGTACGCCAGTACAACTACGATCCTGACGAGGCGCTGAGGCTACTGGCCGAGGCCGGATACACTGCCAACGCAGACGGTCAGCTGGCCGACAGCGACGGCAACCTATTGGAGATCCCCATCATTACGATCTCCGGAGACCGAACTCGCGAGCAGGTATCAGCGCTGGTTCAGGCGCAGTGGCAGGAAATTGGCATCACGACTGAGGTGAAGCCGGTTTCGGCGCGCCTACTTTTCTCCGAGACACTGTTTGATCCGCCCAACTTCGAGGGCATCGCGATCTGGCGCTGGGTCTTCAACGCCAGAGTCGAGCCCCGCGGCTTCTGGTACCCCGGCGAGTCGGCTGCGCAGTTGGACCAGCTCTTCGCCGAGGGCAACACCTGGGCAGAGAATGAGCGCAATAAGGAGTTGATCGACATGATCGACGCCGAACTGGACCAGGATAAGCGCTACGCGCTGTTGCAGGAACAGCAGGCGATCTGGGCGGAAGAGCTGCCCGTGTTGCCGATCTACTGGCACGTACGCGTGGCGACCGTGAACACCGCACTGGATGGCTACCAGCCTGCGGACCAGGCGATGGTCGGCTGGAACGTAGAGACCTGGGAACTGGAGTAAGACTCGTATCTCACGAGCAGGGCAGGTGGTTTGGCGCCGCCTGCTCTGCTCCTGGCACTATGCCGACGGCCGCGTCCACATGCGTCCGACGGGTAACGAAGCCGCCACAGTTTACCGCCCATGAGCCAGTACATCCTGCGCCGCTTTCTGCAGATGATCCCCACAGTGTTGATCATCACAGTGGCCGTATTCTGGATGCTGAAACTGGCGCCGGGTGATCCTCTCGACCTACTCCTGGCCGGCAACCCGGACATATCACCAGAGCACGTCGAACACATCAAGAAGCTGTATGGCTACGACCGACCGATTTATGAGCAGTACGGAAGGTGGCTGTGGCAGGTGGTGCAGGGTAATCTGGGCTACTCGCGCATCTATCACCGACCCGTTCTCTCGATCATACCGGACCGGCTACTTAACACGCTGGTGCTGACCGGTTCGAGCCTCCTGCTGAGCCTGCTGGTTGCCATCCCCATCGGCGTTTACACCGCCCTGCGCCAGTATTCGCTACTGGACTACCTGTTCTCATTTCTGTCCTTCTTCGGGATCGCCATGCCGGTGTTCTGGTTTGGCTTGATCCTGATACTGCTACTATCCGTTCAATTGAAATTGCTGCCGCCAGGGGGCCATTACTCGCTGGAACAGGACGTAGGTGTCTTTACCGTCCTGCGCTACTCCATCATGCCGGTTATTGTGCTCAGCCTGTTCAGCATGGCGAGCTGGATGCGGTATATGCGGTCGGGGATGCTGGAGGTGATCCACGAGGATTATGTGCGAACCGCACGCGCCAAAGGCCTGGCGGAGGGCAGGGTGGTCGTCCGCCACGCACTCAAGAATGCTCTGATTCCCATGGTGACGCTGATTGCGTTGAGTATTCCCGGCCTCATCAGCGGCGCAGTGTTGACCGAGACGATTTTCTCATGGCCGGGCATGGGGCGCCTGATCTACGATTCGCTCATCAACAATGATTTCAATATCGCGATGGCGGTATTCCTGATCTTCGCCTTTCTCGTGGCTCTATTCAACCTCGCGGCCGACATTCTCTACGCCTTCATCGACCCCAGAGTGGTCTACACATGAGCAGTGACGGCCTGGTCTCAGCGAATTGGCTGTTTCCCCTACCCATGGTCTGCACGCCAAGATTCTTCGTAACCGGGGACTGATATGGCAAGCGAGTTGATCCAAAAACAGCAGACACGTACCTACTGGCAGGATGTCTGGCAGCGTCTTCGGCGTCACCGCGTTGCGCTGGTGGCGCTAATCGTGTTTGGGGTGATCATCTCTTACTCGGCGGCAGGCCCACTATTTTCGTCCTACTCGATGTCCAAGACGGACCTGAGATCGCGTCTCATTGCGCCATCCTCGGAGCATTACTTCGGGACAGATGAACTGGGCAGAGATATCGCCTTACGCATCATGGTAGGCGGACGCGTTTCGCTCTTTGTCGGATTCAGTGTCGCGCTGGTCAGCCTGCTGATCGGGGTCTTAATCGGCGCGACTTCGGGGTACTTTGGCGGGCATCTCGACAGCGTGCTCATGCGCTTCACGGACATCATGCTATCGATCCCCAGTTTGCCTCTTCTGCTGATACTTTCCCGTTACGGGGGCGGATCGGTGTTCAGCATCATCCTGATCCTCTCGGTGTTCAGCTGGATGGGGCTGGCGCGTATTGTGCGAGGAACGATTCTTTCGATCAAGCAGCGGGACTTTGTGGAGGCGGCTCGCATGACCGGAGCCCGCAACTGGCGTATTGTTTTCCGCCATATTCTGCCCAGCACGCTTGCTCCCGTGATTGTAAACGCCACACTGACTCTTGGATTCGCAATCATCGCAGAATCGAGTCTCAGCTATCTTGGATTGGGTGTTCAGCCGCCGACACCGACCTGGGGCCAGATGCTGATCGGCGCGCAACAGTTCATGGAGACCGCACCGTGGCTGGCCCTGATTCCCGGTTTCTTTCTCTTCGTGACTTTGTTGTGCATCAACTTTCTTGGCGACGGGCTGCGGGATGCGCTTGACCCCAAGATGACGCTGCAGAACTAAGGCACCTCTCACTCGCCACCAATTAGCAATTCAGTCCGCCGATCAGACGCTCGAGGGCGTCAAGTCCATTACAGGAGTTCCCATCAGTGTCTTCCGAACGACCCGATCTCTTTTCCAACATCGGAATCCTGTGGAGCGACCGCACGCGGCGCGCCAACGCCGAAGAGGCGCAACGTGCGGGAGCCGTTTACGCCTTTGAGGATGCCTGGGGCCAAGAGAAGAGCTGGCTCAAAGGGCAGTTCGCCTATCTGGCGCCGAGCACGGTCTCAGCCTGCCTCAACCGCTTCAACCTCAAACACAGTTTTATCGGGGATGAAGGGCTGGTCGACCGCCTGGCAGAGGTCTCGCTCCTCTTTTTGCCCAGTGCACACAGCCTGGCGTCAGCGGCGATCGAGGCAATCGGTTCCTGGCTGGAGAGGGACGACGCATTCCTGTGCGTGACAGGGCCCACCAATTTGCCACCTGAACTGCTCGGCCTGACAAGCCTGGAGTTGGGGCGGACGGAGGGCTATACTGCCTGGCAGTGGCGGAGCGACAGTCTTTTCGGCGACACCTCCAAGTGGGAAGAATGGTATATTTCAGGCTACAAGGGATTTTCTTCTTGCATCGCTGAAGCAGAGGCCAGCGCCACGGTCTTTGCCGACCTGATGGAGATCGGTGGCGACTTGACGGGACCGGAAACCGCTACACGTCAGCGTATTGGCGCCGGTATTGTCCAGACGGATAAGAGTCTTTTCATTTCCAACGCACTCTTCGAGTATATGGGGGGCGTTTGGCAGGCGCACCTGAATGCCGAGGAGGTGCGGCGCTGGTTCAACCCGTTCAACTGGGCCGAGACGTTGCTTTACCAACTGCGCGGCGTACTGTGGGCTTGCGGGCAGGAGGGCCGGTGGGATACGCGGCTGCGGACTTTTGGCAGCTACGACGGTGTCATGAACATCCGCCACGATCCGGACAAGTCGGTGGACATGGCTATGCTGCGTTACCAGGGAGAGCATCTGATCCCAGCCACGCATACGCTGCTCGATGCAAACATTTCACCCGAGGCGACCACACCGGAGATGGACCAGGAGTGGGTCCGGGAGATTTCCAAGTTCCCGTTCATTGAGATCGGCCTGCACAACGATGCTATCCAGGAGAGTCCGCCCAAGTGGATGATGGGGGCTAACCTCGCCCGGCACGTGATCGAGTCCGAGAAAAACCTGGGGGTTCGACTTTACACCGGCGGGCGCCACGGCGGTTACAGCGTCTATCCGGAAATGATCGATGCTATGGACTATTTATACCAGAACGTGCCGCACTTCCTGGGGCTGGGCACCTTCCACTTTCACTTGATGGCCGAGTATGGAGACAGGACGCCCGATCCGGAGAAAGGTGACATGGTGGTCACCTACCAGACGCTAACCTCACCTACGATTGCCAGCCCCGGATTCTGGTTTCCCTTTCATGGCGTTGTCAGTACAACTGAAGAGTGCCGACAGCTGCGCGGCTGGGACATGACCCATGAGTACGACCCACCTCCAGACGTAATCGACGCACTTTACGACCGGCCAAACAGCAGGGACCAGGACCCCGAAACCGCTCTACAGGACGGCGTCTACCAGTTGCAGTATCACCCTTTATTCACAGTTGATCCCAGCTACAACAACGGCCGAGGCACCTTTGACTGGATGTGTTATGGCATCAGGCGGGCCGAGCGTATCAATCTGTGGCAGGCGACGCAGAGAGCGATCTATCAGCGGCTACAGGACTACGAGGATATCCAGTTCCGCGTGACCGACGGTGGAAGATCCGTTCAGGCGCACAATCCGACCGGACGCACAATCGAAGAGCTCATGGTCGAAACGTCGGTCCTGTTGGGGGCGCCTGAGCAAGAGGGGCCGGACGCGCTGGGTGCGGGCGCGGTTGCCGATGAAGTCGAATTTGCGCAGGAGGTGGAGTACTCTTCGCTGCGCCTTGAGGGGGGCGATGGCTTGGATGGTGAAACCCGCTACCTGGCGCACATTGTCAGGAACCGGTTCTTTACCTTACCGCGGATGGCGCCGGGGGCATCCTGTACGATCCGCTTGGAAAGTGGCGGCCTCCAACATCCTTTTGTAGCCCAGGCCAACAGCAAGAGTATGCGCTTTGTCGACGTCAGCTTCGCGCCGGGGTCGGGCGAGCTTATAGTCCGCGCGTACGTGATTCGCTATCACGGGCTGGTAGTGCAGGGATACGCGCCGGGCGACCGCGTTCACGTCGAGGTGGACGGGGTGGAGAGGCAGCCACTGGAGTCGGAGGATGGCCGACTGCTACTTTACTTGCAGGGCCCGGAGAATCATTTCGCCGAGAGCACAATCGTTTTGCGAAAGCTATAGAGGAAATAGAAATGCAACTGTCCGACGTCCGCCGGCATACTCCCATAACGCAAGAGTACGCGTATTTTCAGAGCAGCGGTTTCTCCCCAAAGATGGAGCCGGTGATCGAGGAGACTAACCGCTGGGCGCAGTTTCAGAACGCCGGTGGGGCCGCGCCCGGGATTCACGAAAAGATGCTGGAAGGGTTTGAGGCGACACGGGAGAAAGTGGCGCAGTCGATGAATGCTGATGCCGACGAGATTGTGCTGGGTGAGAACACGACGATCGGCATCAATATCGTGGCCAATGGGATAAACTGGCAGGCGGGTGACAACGTTATATTGAGTGACAAGGAGCACCCGGGGAATCGCATCACCTGGTACAGTCATGTGCACCGGTATGGCATCGAGTTGCGCTTCCTGGAGGTCGTACATGACGAGGAGCAGATGCTGGAGCAGTTTGAGCTGCTGCTGGATGCGCGAACCCGGGTCGTTTCGATCAGCCATGTCTGCCGTCGGACGGGCCAGCGGCTGCCGGCACGGGCATTGGTTGACATCGCTCATGGGCGCGGCGTTCCAGTTCTACTGGACGGGGCCCAGGCCTATGGCGCAGTTCCGGTAGACATGCGCGAGTTGGACTGCGACTTCTATGCTTTCAGCGGGCACAAGTATATTATGGCGCCGCAAGGCACCGGCGGATTCTACGTACGGCAGGACATGATCCCCTGGGTTCAGCCGAGCTGGATTGGCTCGCATTCGCAGAAGGACTTCGACCTGGTGGGCGGGCTCACGCTGTTGGACGAGGCAAAGCGGTTCGAGTTCGGGACGCGGAATCTGGCAGACCAGATCGGTTTTGGGAAGGCGCTCGACTGTTGGGAAGAGATCGGTTGGGAGAAGGTGTTCGCTTACATCGCCGATTTCACGGACCGGCTCAAGGCGGCCTTGCGGGACGTCCCGGGCCTGAGGTTGCATACTCCGCCGGCCTACGGGAAGTCGTCAGGCATTGTCACTTTCAGTCTTGGCAACTATACGTCTGCGCAGATCCAGGAACATTTGAAGGAGAGAAAGGTCCTGGTGGCGCCGCTTGAGTTGGACGGGAGCATGATTCGCGTGTCCACGCACGTCTTCAACAACGAGAGTGATCTGGAGCGGCTGGTCGGTGGTCTGCTTGCCATGAAGTGAGATGGCCGCTCAATCCAGGGAGCGACTCTCGCCTCGCGAATAGCGGAAGTTGCGGGCGTTTTATGGGGTCGGTCAATGGCGCGCAAATAAGCTTTGCGCGAGGGCCTCAATTTTTTGACCGTAGCCACCGTTGGCGTTATACTTGCTGCGGTTTTTCGCAATACCCCAACGACAACAACCAAATATTTTCCAACCCCAAACCCATTGAGGAGACCTACAGTTATGTACAGATTTGCCCCATTGATCGCGCTGTTGGCAGTCCTGATCATGGTAACCGCGGCCGGTTGTGCGCCCGTGGCGCCGGCGTCAGGGATGGCCGAAGAGGGAATGATGGAGGTTGTCAGCACGGGCGGCGTTTCCCTGCCTGACGACGCTGCGCCTCTGGACCAGCAGGTGTTCCGCTCTGCCGGTATTGAAGGCAAGCATTTCGACACCATGCGCAATGAGTACGAAGGCTTCGCCTATGAGGCGACGATCGAGCAGCTGGCCAAGATGGGTCCGGAAGGCGATTGGCACCCGGCCGCGGCCGACAGCTGGGAGCTTTCGGATGATGGCCGCACGTGGACTTTCCATCTGCGGCAGGACGCCATGTGGAGCGACGGCACGCCGGTTACGGCCGAGGACTGGGTGTACAGCTTCCGCCGATACCTGAACCCGGAGATGGCCAACGTTTACGCCTGGTTCCTGTTTGACCTCGAGAACGGTGAGGCGTACAACAAGGGCGAGGTTGACGTAGAAGAGTTGGGCGTCGAGCTGATCGACGAATATACCTTCTCGCTCACAACCAAGGTGCCGATTCCCTACTACATGTTCAAGATCAACTGGCACGCGGCGCCGGTTCCCCGCCACATGGTGGAAGAGCATGGTGACGACTGGGCCAACGATCCGGCTACGGCCCCGAGCAACGGCCCGTACCGCATTGCCGAGTGGAACCGGGGCAAAAACGTGATCTTCACGCCCAATCCCTACTACACGGGACGCTACCCGGCGACATTTGAACAACGGATTCAGGTGATCATTCCTGAGGTCGGCGCGCCTCTGCTGCAGATGTATCAGGCCGGCGATATCGACGGCGGGGTGGGCGTGACCGGTGATGACCTGGTGCAGGTGCTTGCGGATCCGCAACTGAGTAAAGAAGCCTACATCAGTGTGATGAACCGCGGCGTCTACATCTACATGAACCAGCGCACTCCGCCCTTCGACAATATGCTAGTACGTAAGGCGTTCGCGCATGCGGTTGACCGCACGGCCCTGTGCGACAACGTCATGCGGGGTACCTGCATTCCCGCGCACGGCTTCCTGCCCAAGGACTTCCCGTGCGAGCGCAACGACGATCCCGAGTTGATCGCATTCCAGAAATACGATCCTGAAATGGCTGCGGATCTGATGGCGCAGGCCGGCTACCCCGGCGGCGAGGGCTTCCCCGAGCTGACGATCTACACCAAGGAGGGTGAGTTCATCCGCGAAGCCGAGGCGATCCAGCGTATGCTGGCCGACAACCTGGGGGTCAAGCTCATACCGCAGAACGTCGAGCGCGCCTTCTATGTCGACCAGATGCGCAACGGCGAGTTGAAAGTCGCCCTCAATCGCTGGGGGGCGGACTTCATCGATCCGAGCAACTTCGTGGACTGGTGGGACGATCCCGCGGCCTCCTACTTCACCGGCTGGACCGACGAAGAGTACCGCAACCTGATCGACACGGCCAGGCCGATGGCGATGTCGACCGAGCGCTGCGACCTCTATCACGAGGCCCTCAAGATCCTGGCGCGTGACGCGATCGGCGTATTCGTAATGAACCCGGTACAGGCTGTCCTGTATAAGGACTACGTCTCAGGGCTGACCCTTACAGACGACGGCACCCTTGGCGTCTATAACATGATGCTCCTGGACAGCGCCTACATCACGGAAAACTAAATCTCTGACGAGGAGAGGGGGGAGGAGCGGATCCTCTCACCTCTCCTCTTTACATTTCTCTTCGCCCACTATTTCTCAAGGACGGAAGCACGAATGACGCGCTATGTTCTGGGACGCTTCGCCGGCATCATTGGTGTCCTGTTTATTGTATCGATCATGATCTTTCTCATGATCCACACCATTCCGGGCGGCCCGTTCGACGCCATGCCGACGACATCCGAATTCCGAGAAATTCCTGAACATATCCGCGAGAAGCTGATGGCCAAGTACGGCCTCGACAAACCGCTCTATGTGCAGTATTTCCGCTACATGTGGGCCGCGCTGCGCGGCGACTTCGGCATCTCCTTCCGCTATGGGGAGCCGGTCACGGATTTCATCAGCCGCTCCTGGCCTGCGACTGCGCAACTGGGACTGTCGGCCATGGCGATTGGCATACCGATTGGCATCGGCCTGGGAATCGTGGCCGCGCTGCGACCCAATACCTGGTTGGACTACCTCACCAACGTTGTTGTAATCACCACCTTTGTCACACCCGTCTTTGTTATCGCCATTATGAGCATCATCATTTTCGCGGTGATATTGAAGTGGCTGCCGTCCGGTGGATGGGGGGAACCCAAGCAGTGGATCCTGCCCACCTTCGTCTATGCGGTCGGCCAGATCGGAGGCATGGCCCGCTTCACGCGGGCCAGTATGGTAGACGCGATGCAGGCGGAGTATGTGCGTACGGCCCGGGCGAAGGGGCTGCGAGAGAGCGCGGTGGTGATGCGGCACGCCTTCCGTTCGGCGTCTCTGCCGCTCGTCACTCTTTTGGGGCCGATGGTAGTAAACCTACTCCTGGGGTCTTTCTTCATTGAAGCGATTTTTCGCATACCAGGCATTGGCGGTCAGATTACTCTGGCCCTCTATAACCGGGATTACCCGGTGATCATGGCGCTGATTCTGCTGTGGACCTTTGCCATTGCCATTGCCTACCTCGTCACCGACCTGCTCTACGGCGTAGTCGACCCGCGAATACGTGTCGGCGGCACCATGTAAAACGCGCCTTAGGTCGGAACAGGCGCCAAGGAGATCTACCATTTCCACATCTCCAGCGAAGCAGAATGGTGACAGCCAAAGCGCCGCCGCGCGGGCTGCCGCGCTGGCCCTCGACGTGAACTCAAAGCCTCGAAACCTGTGGGGGGACGCGGCCAGACGATTTTCGCGCAATCTGCTGGCCATGATTTCCCTGTCTTTCGTCGTGCTACTGATCTTTCTGGCCCTGTTCGCAAACGTGCTGGCGCCGGAGGGCTACGACTTCCAGCAATACGACAAGACATGGCTCTTCCCCTCGCTCGAACATCCGATGGGCACAGACCCCTTCGGTCGTGACATTCTGACGCGCGTCATCTACGGCGCGCGTATTTCGCTGGCGATCGGCTTTATCAGCAATATCATCGCTCTTGCCATCGGGCTCCCTTACGGGGCGGCCGCGGCCTGGTACGGCGGCGCGGTCGACTTTGTTCTCATTCGTATCATTGAAATCATCAACTCCGTTCCCAATCTGCTGCTGGGCATTCTGATCATCAGCGTGCTGGGGCCGGGCTTTCGGAACGTTCTCTTTGTATTCGCAGTAACCGGCTGGATGGGTATTGCGCGCCTGGTTCGCGGCCAATTCCTCTCGTTGCGCGAACAGGACTATGTACTGGCTGCGACCTGTATTGGCGTACCCAATTACCGCATCATCATCCGCCATCTGTTGCAAAACACCCTGTCTCCGATTATCGTCAGCGTGACGTTGGGCATCCCCGGCGCGATTCTGGGCGAGTCCGGCCTGAGTTTTCTGGGGATAGGCATCAACCCGCCGCTTCCCAGCTGGGGGCGTATGCTCAACGACTACCTCAGCGCGATCCAGTCGCACTGGTATCTGGCCTTCTTCCCGGGCCTGATGATCGCGCTGGCGATGTACGCTTTCACGCTGATGGGAGATGGTCTTCAGGATGCTCTGGATCCGACCAAGTAGGCTACAGCCGGACGGACGAGGCGCGAAAGCGCGGTATGTCTCCCAGCAGCAAGAGCAGCCCCCTTCCACATTCAAACGGGAATTTCAATGGACAGCGAACAGGGCGGATCCGACGGCTGCCTCTTTAGCCAGCTGCGCGCGGATATCCCTTTGGCCAGCCAATACATTTATCTGAACAGCTGTACGTTCGGACCCGTGCTGCGGTCGGTCCAACGATGCATGGCGGACGCGCTGCGGGAGGAGAACGAGGAGATCATCGCGACCCGCGGGAAGGAGGCGGGCGTTCGCTTTTATGAACGCGCTGAGAAGGCGCGTCAGAGCGCGGCGGAATTGTTGGGTGTCTCGGCGGCGGACGTTGCGTGGGTCTACAATACGACGACGGCTTCGCGGCTGGCGATCCTGAGCGTGGACTGGCAGGCGGGCGATAAGCTGGCGGTTACGGACGTCGAGCATCTCAGTACGCACCGAGCGGCAAGGGGTCTGGAGCAGAGTCGGGGCGTGGAGGTCACTGTCATTCCCACGGCAGAGCCACGTGAGGAAACTTACCGGGGGCCCGCGTACTTCCTGGATCAACTGGACAAGATGCTGGCGCCTGCGCACCGGTTGCTGGTAATCAGCCACGTCTCCAACATTGACGGACGCCGGTTGCCGGTGGTCGAAGCGACTCGATTCGCGCGGTCACGGGGGGTGAAGACGCTGGTGGACGGCGCGCAGTCGATCGGCATGTTCAAGGTCGACGCCAAGGAGATCGGCGCGGAGTTTTTCAGCGGCTCGGTCCATAAGTGGCTGATGGGGCCGCCGGGCATCGGATTTCTGGTTGTTTCCGACGAGGGCAAAAGGGACTACAATCCTTTTCAGCTTCCTCTGCCAACGGGCGAAGGGGGCCAACCCGACGGCAGTCTGATGGCGGCGGGGGCCTTGAATGAACTGGGTACGCAGAACTATGCTTTACGGATGGGTGCGGGCTCAAGTATAGAGGCAGCGCTGCAAATAGGATTAGAGAAGATAGAAGAGCAGTGTCGTTCGTTGACTGAGCGGTTGCGATCCGGCCTGCGCGGTGTACCAGGGATCCGCGTCGCCAGCCCGGAGATGTGGGAACACTCATCGAGCGTGATGACGGTTCAACTACAGGATGGTTATCCAGGCCGCTGCATGGAACTCGTGGAGCGGTTGTTGGACGAATACCAGATCGTCGTAAAGTACCGTCCAGAGATTTGCGGTGTGCGTATTGGCGTTGCCGCATTCAATACGGCTGAGGAAGTCGAGCAGTTACTAACCGCACTGGACCACCTTGCACCTCAGGTCTAAACAGCAGAGAGGAATATTGAACCAATCATGTCAGAAACCAGCAACCGGACGCCTATTATTTCGATCGACACACCGACACCTCCTCCTTATTGGGCGTTGTTGGAGTGGGAGCTGATCCGCAGCCAGACTGAGGCCGTCGAGGAGTTCTATGCCCGGTATTTTGACGAGCGCGGCTATCTACTTTGTGTTCCCCGCTGGGGCGGCGATGATGGGCCGGATGACGCGGCCGAGAACCTGGCCGGATGGACCGTTCTGCACGCGTTAGGCGCGCCCGATGTCGTGCTGGATCTCTATAAGCAGGGCTGGGAGGGTCATCTGCGTCAGTATACCGAAACCAAGACTGTCGAGGTGCCGTTTGCCCGCGACGGGATGTACTACAAAGAGTTTCCGGTCATGTTCGACTGGATGCACAACGGCGAGGGTTTCTCGGTTTTCTTCCTGCAGCCGCTGTCGGACCCGTATAACCACCTGGCGCGGCAGAGAATGGAACGCTTTGCCGGCTTCTATATGGGAACGGATCCGCAGGCCCACAATTATGACCCTGAGCACAAGGTCATTCGCAGCATGTTCAATGGCAGCCGCGGCCCGCTGATGCGCAAGTCGACCGGCCTCGACTGGGCGGGCGATTCGCTTGAGATCGAAGGGCGCTTCAAGCCGGGGCACGGTGAACGGAACTATGCGGAAATGATAGCCCATTTTGAGGAGTACAATGACGTTGTTGGCGACCACCCGCTCAACTTGTCGACGACGACGCTGGCTTTCAACGCCTACATGCAGACAGGAGACGCCAAGTACAAGGAATGGCTGGTCGATTATATCGACGTCTGGCGGCAGCGCACTGCTGACAACAACGGGATTGTCCCTACCAATATCGGGCTGGACGGCAGCATCGGGGGGGCCTGTGACGGTAAGTGGTACGGTGGGGTGTATGGCTGGGGATTCACGGTGACGGTGCCGCAGACGGGGGAGCTGGCGCACCGGCCGTTTTTCCTGCACAGGGTTCACTACGGCTTTGGCAACGGGCTGTTGATGACCGGCGACCAGGGTTATGTGGACACGTGGCGCGGCGTCATCGACAAGGTAAACGCCAACAGCAGAACGGAGGGAGGGCAGACGCTCTACCCACACATGTACGGGGACGAAGGCTGGTATGACTACAGGCCGGAGCCATTCGACACGGGAGCGCTGGAAGTGTATTACTGGTCGATGGACCGGGCGGACCTGCCGCGCGTGCAGGAAAACGAGTGGGTGCGCTTTTTGGAAGGAGACAACCCAGATTACCCGGTCAACGCGCTGCTGGAGGATCTGAAAGAGGTGAGAGAGAGAATCGGCAAGGTGCGCGCCGACAGCAGTTCGCCGGATACGCGCATGTCGGACGACATGAACGGGTACAATCCCGCTATGGTGAGCCGGCTGACCGAGCTCATGCTGGGCGGCCTGCCGACGGAGCGGCTGGGCTTTCCTCTCCACAGTCGTGTGCGCTACTTCAATCCGACGCGGCAGAGGGCCGGCATTCCGGAGGATGTTGGCGCGCTGGTCGAAAACATGAGTGACGACGAGATGACGCTGACGCTGGTCAATACCGACCAACTCAAGTCGCGCACTGTTGTCGTCCAAGGGGGGGCCTACGCCGAGCATCAGTTTGTGAGCGTCACCCGAGACGGAAAAACGACCGCCATAGATGGCGATAACTTCACCGTGCGGTTAGGGCCGGGTTGCGGCAGCCGACTGCAGATCCGAATGGAGCGGTACGCCAACCGGCCCACCTGCGTTTTTCCGTGGGATCGTTAGAGGGCCCGGGAATTCTGGAAAGTCGATAGTTTGGGTTTCGTTCCACGAACAGAGTCTAACGGTGTCCGCTCGGCCCTTTGAACGAGAAAGGCAAGTACATGGCAAACGAGGGTAAACCCAATGTCCTGATCTTTCTCTGCGACCAGTTGCGCATTGACTTACTGGCCTGCTATGGGGAGACGCTTGTGCGGACGCCGAACATCTCCGCCCTGGCGCAGGATTCCTGTGTTTTTGAGCGGGCCTATACGCCCTGCGCGATCTGCTCGCCTGCTCGCGCCAGCCTACTCACTGGCCTCTACCCCCACAGCCACCACATGTTCAACAATTCGACCCCTGGCTATTCCTACTGCGAGCAGATGCGGCCCGGCGTGGCGATGATACAGGACTGGATTGACGAGGAGAGCAACTACGAGTCGGCCTGGTTTGGGAAGTGGCACGTCGGCCCTGCTCAAGACCTGTTTGACTCCCGCTTCCATCATACCCAAAAGCCTTACGAAGGCGGGCCCGAATTCCTGACCAGTTCTCACTGGCATCCCAACACGCGCATCGCGCCGCTGGTGGAAAGCGTCGGGCAGGGCACTGCAGGAACGCTGGATGTGGGGCTGGAGGGGTTTCCCGATGTTGTTGCGGCCCGTTACTCGCAAGAGTTCCTGCACAACCGCGACGGGACGAGGCCCTTTTTCCTGACCTGCTCCTTCCCGGGGCCGCACAGTCCCTGGATGGTCCCAGACGAATGGGGCATTCGTTACGACGCGGCCGACATCGAATTGTGGCCCAATCGCTTTGACAATTTTGAAGGAAAGCCGATCAACCAGAGAAAGCTGCGCTTAATGCAGGAGGTTCGCGGGAAGGATCTCTTGCAGTCCGCCGCGCGCCCGCTGCCGGAGAGGGATTCCGGTCAGACTCAGGAGACGAAAGACCGGGCGTTGCAGGAATTGCTGGCCTGTTGCTTCTCCTACCTGGGGCTCATCGACCAGATGGTAGGAGAAGTGGTGGCAACGCTCAGTGAACTGGATCTATATGAGGAGACTGCGATCGTCTTCACGGCGGATCATGGCGATATGGCGGGATCCCACGGCCTAATGAACAAGGGCGCGTACATGTATGACGAGATTTACCGCATTCCCCTGCTGGTAAAAGCCCCTGGTATCCCCCGACCCAGACGCAGCGCCGCGTTTGTGCATCTGATGGATGTGACCGCGTCTTGTCTGCACTTGATGACGGGGAACAAACTGGAGAGCATGATGGGGCAAGGCCTGCACGGCGAGTCACTGCTTCCCCTCGTGCAGGGGAACAATGACTGGGGCCGGGCGATGCACTACGCCGAGTATCACGGCGACTGGTACGGTCACTACTCGGTGCGGATGGTGACTGACGGGCGCTGGAAGCTGGTGTGGAATCTGACGGACCTGTGTGAGCTTTATGACCTGGAGAATGATCCCCACGAGCTAACCAATTGCTTCTACGATCCCGAATACGAAGATGTGCGGGCCAGTTGCTTCGACTATCTGATGGCGGAGGCGCAACGCACGGACGACGCGCAGTTGAGACTGCTGCTGCCGCAGGTCGAGATTGCGGCACATGGAACGGCCGGCCTCTGATTCCAGCGAATGGCAAGTTCCAACACAGTCGTCACTGCTGCATGAGTACAAGTCTGCACTCGCTCGACGACAAATGCGTGAAAGGCAACCTGTGTGGCCAACGCGAGCAAGCCCAACGTCCTGATTATCCTTTGTGACCAGTTGCGGCTCGATCTGTTGACCTGTTATCGTGAGACGCCAGTGCGAACGCCGAACATCACGGAGCTGGCCGGGGACTCCTGTCTGTTCGAACGGGCTTATACTCCTTGCGCAATTTGCTCGCCCGCCCGCGCCAGCCTGCTCACCGGCCTCTACCCCCACGGCCACCACATGTTCAACAACTCGACCCCGCGCTATTCCTACTGCCAACACCTGCGGCCGGACATGACGATGCTGCAGGACTGGATCGACGACGAGAGCAACTATGAGTCGGCCTGGTTTGGCAAGTGGCATATTGGCGCGACGCAGGACCTTTTCGATTCCCGGTTCCACCGTACACACGACGAGCCATACGAAGGCGGGCCCGTCTTTCTGAACACCACGAACTGGAACAATAAGAGACAAATCGGCCCCCTTGTTCAAAGTGTGGGGCGCGGCGCCGCGGGCACGCTGGACGTGGCGATGGAGGGGTTTCCCGACGTGGCCGCGGCCCGTTACACGCAGACGTTTCTGCGTTCGCGCGACACGACGAGGCCCTTTTTCGCTACCTGTTCCTTCCCCGGTCCGCACTTTCCCTGGATGGTTCCGGAGGAATGGGGCATCTGCTACGACCCGGCTGACATCGAAATGTGGCCGAATCGCTATGACGCGTTCGAGGGGAAACCGATCAGCCAGAGAAAAATCCGCCTACTGAACGAGGCAAATGCCGGCGGTCTCTCTGCTGCGGAACAGGACCAGGAGCTTAAGGAGATGCTGGCCTGCTGCTTCTCTTACATGGAGCTGATCGACGAAATGGTGGGCGAGATGGTGTCAACTCTCAAGGAGCTCGGCCTCTATGAGGATACGGCCATCGTCTTCACTGCGGACCATGGCGACATGGCGGGGTCACACGGACTGATGAATAAGGGCGCCTATATGTATGATGAGACGTACCGCATCCCTTTGCTTCTCAAGAGGCCCGGGGCGACGGGCGCATCACGCAACAGTTCATTTGTGCACCTGATGGACGTGACGGCCACTTGTCTGCATCTGATGACGGGAGCGGAGCAGGACAGTTTGTCGGGGCGGCGCCTTCACGGGCAGTCCCTTCTGTCTCTGGCCGCGGGGGAGGCGGAGTGGGCGCGAAAAGTGCATTACGCCGAGTACCACGGCGATTGGTACGGTCACTATTCGGCGCGAATGGTGACCGACGGGCGCTGGAAGCTGGTGTGGAATCTGACCGATCTGTGTGAGCTGTACGACCTGGAAAACGATCCATACGAGTTGCACAACCGCTTCTACGAACCCGGCCCGGAGGCGGTACGTGCCACCTATTTCGAATGTCTTATAACTGAGGCGCAACGCACGGGCGACGGCCAACTGCGGTTGCTGAAGCCGCAGGTCGAAATTGAAGCGCAGGGAACGGCGGGGCTCCGGGTCTGATAGCGGGCCTATTCCAGTGCGGTCGACACGGCTTCAATTGTTGCCGCCTGTGCTCACTGGACGCAGAGTGCTTGAAAGGCAGATTATATGGTCAACACGAGCAAACCCAACGTCCTGATCTTCCTCTGTGACCAGTTGCGGATCGATCTGCTGACCTGTTACCAGGAGACTCTGGTGCGGACTCCTAACATCACCGCCCTGGCCGACGACTCCTGCCTCTTCGAACGGGCTTATACGCCACTGGCACTGTGCTCGCCGGCGCGCGCCAGTCTGCTCACGGGACTCTACCCGCACGGCCACCACATGTTCAACAACTCGACCCAGTATTATTCCTATTGTGAACACCTGCGGCCGGACATGACGATGCTGCAGGACTGGGTAGACGATGTAGGCGAATATGAGTCGGCCTGGTATGGCAAGTGGCATATTGGTCCGGCGCAGGACCTGTTCGACTCCCGCTTCCATCATACTCACGACGAGCCATACGAAGGCGGGCCCGTCTTTCTGGACAGTTCGCACTGGCACCCGAACACGAGAATCGCGCCGCTGGTTCAGAGTGTGGGGCGGGGCACCGCAGGTACACTGGACGTGGGGATGGAGGGGTTTCCGGACGTGGTCGCGGCCCGCTACACGCAGGCGTTTCTGCGCTCTCGCGACGAGACGAAGCCTTTTTTTGCTACCTGCTCCTTCCCGGGTCCGCACTTTCCCTGGATGGTGCCCGAGGAGTGGGGCATTCGCTACGACCCGGCTGACATCGAGATGTGGGCCAACCGCTATGACACGTTTGAGGGAAAGCCGATCAACCAGCGGAAAATCCGCGTACTGAACGAGTCAAACGCCGGTGGTCTCTCTGCTGAGGAGCAGGAACAGGAGCTCAAGGAGCTGCTGGCCTGCTGCTTCTCGTACATAGAGCTGATCGACGAGATGGTGGGCGAGGTCGTGTCAACTCTCAAGGAGCTCGGCCTCTATGAAGATACCGCTATCATTTTCACAGCGGATCATGGTGACATGGCGGGGTCGCACGGGCTGATGAACAAGGGCGCCTACATGTATGACGAAATCTATCGCATTCCCATGCTTCTCAAGAGGCCTGGGGCGACCGGCGCATCACGCAACAGTTCCTTTGTTCACCTGATGGACGTGACGGCCACGTGCCTGCACCTGATGACGGGGAGGGAACAGGACAGTTTGGCGGGCCGGAGCCTTCACGGGCAGTCTCTCCTGTCGCTGGCGGCGGGGGAGGCGGAGTGGCCGCGTACGATGCATTACGCGCAGTACCACGGGGACCCGTGGGGTCATTACTCTTCCCGCATGGTGACCGACGGGCGCTGGAAGCTGGTTTGGAATCTGACGGACCTGTGCGAGCTGTACGATTTGGAGAACGACCCTCACGAGTTGGAAAACCGATTCTACGATCCTGCTTGCGATGAGGTGCGCGCAGCGTGCTTCGACTATCTCCTGGCCGAGGCGAGGCGTACCGGTGACGCCCATGTTTTTTTGCTGAAGCCGGAACACGAGATGGTTATTCGAGGGATCCCTCTGCCCGGTAACTCTTAGTCTGCGACCACTGGGGCGACACACAGAGCCGTTACAGAGATCGAACCACCCTTTCCACACGATTGAAGAAAACTAAAGGATAAAGAGGAGGTCAACGATGAAATTTGGTGTCTTTCTTCCCAGCCACGGGCCGGCGAAGTCGCCGCAGTCGGTCCATCAGGTGGCGCAGGCGGCGGAGCAGGCCGGCTATGATTCGTTGTGGGCCGCGGATCACGTGCTGGTACATCAGAGGTTCAGCGATTTCTGCATGATCGAGACGTTTGTGACGTTGGGATACGTGGCGGCCATTACGGAGACGATCACACTAGGCACGACCGTATTGGTGCTACCGCAGCGTGACCCGATCCTGGCGGCCAAGCAGGCGGCGGCGGTTGACCAGTACTCTGACGGGCGACTGATCCTGGGGCTGGGCGTGGGATGGATGGACGATGAGTACCGCTACTTGCGCACCGACTTCAGCAAGCGCGGTAGGATGATGGATGAGTGGATGGACGTGATGCGCGTCCTGTGGAGCGAGGATGAGCCTTCATTCCAGGGTGAGTGGATCAGCTTCGAGGAGAGCGCGTTCGAGCCGAAACCGGCGCAGGCCGGCGGGCCGCCGTTTACGATAGGCGGGTTGAGCGATGCGGCTATCCGACGGGCGGCGACGAAGGCGATTGGCTGGCATCCGATACAGATTTCGCCGGAGGAGGTCGCGGCGGGCGTGGCCAAGATGAACGCCTGGGCAAGCGGCGAGCCGCGTACGGTCGTTTTCCACGCCCGCGCTGAACTGGGCGATCAGGCGGACCCGGAGGTCTCGTTGATCAGAGGGTCGATGTCAGAAGTCAATGATCTCATCGGGCGCTATGCCGAGGTGGGGGTCGAGCATATGCTGTTCGACTTCAACACGACGCCTACGGCGGACGGCATTCTGGACCAGATGGAAAGGATCGCGGCTGACGTGTTCCCGGTTCATCAGACGGTGTGAGTGTCAAGGAACTGGGGGGCGAGTGCAGTTTACAGCGAGTCGATATCCTCGATCTTTGCCCAGCCGCCGCTGTCCTTTGACGCTTCGGCTGCCATCCCAATCATGTGAAGTTGGGCGACGGACTTTGCGTCTGCGGGCAACGGCGCGGTCCCAAGCGATTCTCTGAGCGTATCGACGGGGCTGGCAGCGGTAGGTGTTTCAGTCAGGGGCTCACCGGTGACGGCGTCGAGGAATGTGGCGACGCATTCGTTCATGCCGGGCCAGCCGGCGCGCGGTTCAGACTCCGCCACCTGCTCGACTGACCAGTCGCTCTGGCTGCGAGTGCGCAGGCGCAGTTCGCCGGAGAAGAGGTCAACTATTAGATCGCCGTCTTCCCCGTTCACTTCTACAGTGGTTTCCAGATCGACGACGCAGTTGAGATTGACCTGCACCGTACCCCACGTGCCGCCGTAGTCGTAGAGTCCCTGGCACTGCCGCTGGGCGCGTCCGGGAAGGCCGTGCCCTTCAAGAATCAGGACTCGCGAAGGCGTAGCGTCGAGGATGCGGTTAAGGGTATCCACGTACCAAGGTGCGATGTGATTGAGCGTGCTCAGGTCCGCTTCCGGGTCGGCGCCCCAGCTTGATTGTAGTCGAACCGATGCAGATTGGACCTGGCCGACAACCCCGTCGCGGACGCGCCTGGCCGCCTCAGTGAATACGGGAATGAAGCCGATTTCGAGGTCGGCGTGGGTAACCTGGGGGGCGTTCAGCAACTTGGTGACCATCGGGCGAATTCGCTGGCGCCGGTTGGCGAGGGGCGGTTCATAGAACATGGGCACGCCGGCGTCGAGCGGTGCGGTAAGCGCCTCTTCGTGGGCGGCGTCGGAGACGGCGACGAAGACGGCGTCAACAGGCGGTCCGCTCAGCAGATCGACGGCACTTGAGAATACGGAGACATCCGGGCCGATCTCGGAGGCGATGCGTTGTTGCGTGGCGGCGCTGGGCGCGGCTGCCGAGACGATTTGGGCGCGGCCGTCCCTCTGCAGTGCAGGTATGTAGGCCATGCGGGTCCAACTGCCGTAACCGATTAGTCCTACTTGAAGATCCATTGCAAACCTCTCTCGGCCCTTCCGCACCCACGCTCAGAACAAGGGATCAGGCCAGCGAACGAAGGCCAGTGCACCTGACAGTATTTTGAAGTCATCTTCTGTCAGGTCGTCCCGATAGGGTAGCGCTTTCTGAATCGATTCAGGGTGCCCGGCGTAACGGTTGACAATCTTTTCGGCGTTTATTTGTGCGTCACCGTACTGCAAGACGAGGAAGCAGCTGCACTGGTAGCCTTGCTGGCGGGCGTACCAGGAACCGACGTCGATCAGGCGAATAATCTGGTCTCTTTTGCGATCATAATTGGTGAATTCGCTGACTCCGGATTGACATCTGGCCTCCACGAACACGACCGCGCTCTTCCCCAGTGTAATCAATAGATCCGGTTCAAAGTCCCCTTCTGCTTGCGGTCGGTTTGGAGGTGCGGCGAGTTTCGGCCAGAACCTCAGTGATGCAGCAGCAATGTCCTTGAAGACCTGGGGCGGCACTGCGCCAAAGAATGACTGCCTAATAAGCTGGGTCAGAACGCGTGTCCTCTGCGGCTCGTCGTTGAGGAGCGGGCTGAAGTAGTGCCAGGTGCGGGCATCCTCGGAGTTCTCGCTGAGGACTTTGGGCAGACCTTCCGCGATTGACGGCGGAAACCTCTCCGTCAGTTTACTCTGAAAGGCCGGGTGGGCAGTATCGGTCTGTCTCAGTAAAGGATGATATTCGGGCCGTCTCCAGACCCTGGTTCTGGAAGAACTGACGACGAACTCGCTCAATTTCCTGCCTTTCTTTCTCATTCCGAAGAAGGCTACCGGCATTCGGTCTGTTTTCCGGCGAATCAGGTACTCTCTATTTTACGATTTCCAATGCGACCTGACAATTCACGAGGGGTCACTTGTGTATTTGAAGAGTGGGGAAAGAGGAGTTAGGAGGGAGATAACTTCGCTCGCCTCATTCAGCCTCAGAGGCAGAACCCGGGTTAGTGGTTACCCAAGGCGCGCGCAAGTTCGCCCCCAATTTGAGATGCACCTGCCCGAATGGGCGGTGTGGGTGCATCCCAGTTTTGGGGTGGGGATAGTCGGGCGGGGAATCCATGCCAGCGGTGGCTGAAATTGTTTAACGTCTTTTGGCGAGACGAAGTGCAGGCCCCAGGCCTGGCCGTACTGTGGAGTCCGTCAGCGTGCGAGGGCAGGCACAAGGCCGGCACCTACGGGGAATACATAGGACTGGGGGGACGTGGTTTGGCGAAACTCTTTCGACTGGGCACCTGGTACGAATATGGACACCAGGTCGGTGAGGCATGTTGTAGGAGAGGGGGCGTTGCGGGGGCGGAGCCCCCGCACAAGGGAGGGCCGAATAGGCCCGACCGCCCGGAACTGCAGTGGTCAGTGGTTAGTGGTCACAGACGGCGCTTGTTCTGGCGGAAACTGGAATGGAAACTGACCGCGGCTTGATTGCCTGCAGAGGTATGCGACTGTTCACCCCCATTTTGGGATGCACCCAGGGTCACGATTGAGCGGCACTGATTGGGGAGTGACCCGACTGGACTTAGTTGGCTGGAGGGTCATTGCATGATACTCTGTCCCCGCAGTTCTTGGCTCGGTACAACTCACAAAACCAAACCACAAGAGGAAGGCAGAACCGAAATAATGCCCAGATACATCGTCATCGGCGGAGGCGCGATCGGCCTGAACACCGCCTACCAGTTGGCGCGCATGCGGTCCGGCAGCGTTACATTGTTAGAAAAGGGCCTGGTTGGAGACGGCTCCAGCAGCCGTGCCGGGGGTATCATCACAGGACTGCTGTGGTCGGAGACAGGGGTGCTGGCGCGGACGATCAGTCTTCGCCTCTACCAGGAGTTGAGCGCAGACCTGGAGAGATACGGCTACCGATTCCAGGACGTCGGCTGCTTGAATCTTTTTGACCCGGAATCTTGGACGGAGCGTGAAGAGTTGCTCCCCTTGTATGACCGCCTCGGCTTTGGCTACGAAATCCTCGACGCTGGGCAGATGCGGAGGCGCTGGCCCGATTTGACGCCCGAATCCGACGTGATCGGGCTCCACGACGCGCTGGGGGGCTACAGCGAGCCGCATGAGTTCGTGCCTGCTCTGGCCAGACGATGTCGCGATCTGGGTGTGGAGATTCGTGAGAACGCGCGCGTGGACGGTCTGCAGATCGACAGCGGTCGCGTGGTCGGTGTGCAGACGGGGATGGGTGTGCTGGAAGCCGATGTGGTGATCTCTACGGTGCACGCGTGGACGGTGGCATTCATGGCGCGTTGCGGGGTGCGGCTGCCGATCAAGTCGTTTGTTCACCAGCGGTACGTTTCTTCGAAGCTGCCAGAGCGGGCATCGATTCCGGCAATCAATGCCAATCCCTACGGAGGCTATATCCGGCCTGCGCGGCTGGGTACGACCGACTTCCGCATACTGGCTGGAGGGGAGACCGAGGATAGAGAAGAGGAGCGCGTCGACGATCTTGCGTTCCGCATGACAGGGCTGTCGGCTCCGGAGAGTGTGCGCGGCCAGCTGTCGACGAATCTGACACCCCTTGTGCCAAGACTGGCCGAGACCCTCTGGGAGACTGAGCAGGTCGGACTGATCTCCTTCTCACTGGACGGTGAGCCGGTTCTGGGGACGCTGTCTCAGTTGCCCGGGTTGGTGGTAGGGGCGGCATTCCATTCGGGTGGTTTCGCCTACAGTCCGGTGGCAGGTCTGCTGCTGGCGGAGCTTGCGGCCGGTGAATCGCCGAGCGTTGATGTCTCCTCCTTCTCGCCGGTTCGGTTTTCGGCTCAGGAAACGGACGCCTACCTGGCAACGACTGTGGTTCAGGGCGAAGCTCTTCGGCGGCGTCATTGATTTGGCAGCGCGTAGCGGCTGACCAACCTTGACAAAACGGGGTCAGTTTGGCATAGTAGCGGCGTTCGCAAGGGCGCCCCACGCCGGCGTGCGCGCCAGGGCGCGAATTGGCAGGAGCGGACAACCATAGACGCTTCCGATTGTCACAATGGCCCCCAAAATCCACGGGTAAGTAACAATTGACCTGTCAGTTGACCGGCATAATTGGGACTGTCGCGTCTACTGCCGCCCCAAAGGCGGCACACTAATCCACTGTTCCACCATCTTCAAGAGGAGAGACACACATGAAGCAGTTACATCCCCGCAATGTAATTACCGCGCTCTTATTGCTTGCGGTTGTTCTAGGCGCGTGCGCGGCGCCGGCGGCCCCGGCTGACTCTGGCGGCGCGGCTATGGCGGACGAAGGCGGCGAAATGGCCGGTAGGCCGCTGCCGGACGACGCGGCTGAAGAGCAGGTTATTCGCTATGTGACCCGTGATCTCAGCCGGCTCAATCCGGCTTCGGAGTCCGGTTTCGGCCGTCCCTGGATCTCGCATATGTGGATGCCGTTCTTCCTGCGCGATCGCAACCACGATCTGCATCCCTGGCTGGCGACCGATTGGGAGGTGAATGACGACAATTCAGTCTACACGATCCACATCAATCCCGATGCCACCTGGTCGGACGGTTCTCCTGTTGTGGCGCAAGAGGCCATCGATTTCTGGTCATGGGCGCTCAGCCCCAATTGCATAAGCTGCTGGACCTATCTGCGGCTGGGCGTAGTTGAGGGCGCACAGGCAGTAATCGACGGTGAAGCTGACACGATTTCCGGCCTGACCGCCATTGATGACAAGACGCTTCAGATCACGCTTGCAGACCCCAGCCCGACTTTCATCGCGGCAATGGCCCACTACAACACCGGCTTCGTCAAGATGGAGGACGTAAACGCCGATGAATTCGCGGCTGATGCCAACACCCGCGTCAACGGCCCCTTCCAGATTAAGGTCTGGGATCTGGATGAGCGCGAGTATGAAATCGTGCAGAATCCCAACTGGTGGGGAGACAGGAAGCCGTATATCGAACGCATCGTTGCCCAATGGTCCAACGACGAGAACATCACTTACATTATGTGGCAGGATGGCGAGGCCGATATCGCCCACTGGTTCACAAACATCCGCGAACCGCTGCGGGCCGAAAGCCCTGAGTTGTTCGTGCTGATCCCCTATGCCACGAACTTCTACTTTGCGCTTCACACCTCCAAGCCGCCCTTGGATGACCTCAACGTGCGGCGGGCGCTGCTGCACGCGGTAGACTGGGATCTGGCCATTAGCGCTGCCTACGAAGGCTCGCGCGACGAACGCGTGATGAAGACACACATCACACCCGAGTTGCCCTGTTTCGTAGCGGATAACTGGCCCGACTTCGGATACGATCCGGAACTGGCCAAGCAGGAACTGGCAGCTTCCAAGTATGGCGGACCCGAAGACCTGCCCAAAATCCGCATCTCCAGCGGCGGCCAGTCGCCCAACTACTTACGCACCGCTGAGATTATGGCGGAGCAGTGGAAGAACGTGTTGGGCATTACCGATGTCGAAATCCGGCCGGGTTGGGGCGATGCCTGGGGCCAGGAGGCGGACCTTGTTAACGTCCAGCGCAATAGCTGGGGCGCGACAATTCCCGATCCTGCAGCCATGATCACCGGTCTGTGGAAGTATTACACGAATCCCGATCATGTCGCCTTGGTGGATGATGAGTTGGACGCCATGATGGCCGAGCTTCCCACCCTCGATCCCAACAGCGCTGAGTACTGCGAAAAGGTCTCTGCGGCAGAGAAGCGGCTGCTCGGCCACTACTATTTCCTGCCCATGATCTGGGACCTGTACGAATATGTCGTGCAGCCATACATCAAGAACTTCGACGCCAATGTCGACAATAACTGGTCCACGCTGCTCGATATCTACGTAGCCGAGCACTAGACATTCAGTATCGAATGAGGAGCGGGAGGGCTCGCTCCTTATTCGTTTTCGCTCTTTTTTCTGGACCGTTACCAAGGACGGTTGAGATGTTCGTTTACACGCTGAAACGACTTGCCGTAGCAGTTCCGACGTTTTTCGCGGTCCTCCTCATCACTTTCACACTCACCGTGGTCAGCCCGTTCGATCCTGTAGAGATGATGATGACCCAGTTTGAGGGGACGCTCGACACGCTTGCCAAGGAAGAGGTCATTGAAAAGATTCGGGACCAGTACGGCTTGAACGATACCTACTGGGTCCAGTTCACTCGCTGGATTGGTCGGTTGTTGCAGGGGGATTTGGGTATCTCCATCAACGGTCAACGCAATGTACTGCGCATGATCGTGAAAACCTTTCCCATCTCCTTCCAATTGGGGCTGGCGGGGGCTGTGGTGACCACGATTTTGGGGATACCTCTAGGCTGCATCGCCGCGCTCAAACAGAATACATGGATTGACTATACGATTGTCGGAGGAACGCTCGGCTTTCGAACCGTGCCGGTCTTTGTGCTGGCGCCGCTGCTTCTGGTCCTCTTTGTCCTTGTACTTGATATTATGAGGGTGCCGCGCGGCTGGGACGGCCTCTTCCAGACCAAGGTAATCTTACCAGTGTTTATTCTGGCGCTGGGGCCCTTGCCTGTCGTAGTGCGCCAGACGCGAGCCGCCGTGCTGGAAGTCTTCTCAATGGACTATGTTCGCACTGCCAAGATGAAAGGGTTGGAGATGTGGCGCATCATTATTCGCCACATTCTGCGCAACGCTCTTATCCCTGTCGTCACCACCTTGGGCTTCGTGGCTGAGGGTCTGATCGTTGGCAGTATTTTCCTGGACAGCATCTTCGCCATTCCCGGATTCGGAGGTGTGGCTGAAGCCGGTTTTCGGGGATTTGATTACCCAGTCATAATGGGCGTTACGATGGTCAGCGCCATTATGATCATATTGACGAACCTAGCGGTCGACCTAGTGTACCCGTTCCTCGATCCCCGTATAAAGATCGAATAGCAGGTGGTAGTACGTTTTGCATCGAGATGCCGGCTCATATTCCACTGATCGCCGTCCAATACCAAAGTCCCGGGACCATCGTAGATGAGCGAGAGCAGAGAGACGGAATCGAACGCGAGTTTGGGAGAGGAGATTGCAAAGGAAGGCGCTCTCCAGACGCGGTCTCTGTGGAAGGATGCGGTAGGACGGCTTCTGGGCAATCGTCTGTCCGTGATTGGGCTAGTCATCACCATACTCCTGCTTATCGCCGCCCTTTTCGGTCCATACATCGCTCCCTACACTTATACCGAGCAGGACCTGCTGAATGTAGCCAAAATGCCCAGCCCCGCCCACTGGCTCGGCACAGACGAAATCGGCAGAGACCTCTTCAGCCGCGTGCTGTGGGGCGCGCGCACGGCGACGCTCGTCGCGATCTTTACGACATTTATCAGTGTTATCATAGGCGTCATTATTGGCGCCATAGCGGGATACGGCGGTGCGCTGGCCGACAACATTACCGGGCGAATCATCGACATCGTAATGTCCGTACCGGGCTTGCTTCTGGCGGCGCTGATCGCTGTTTCCATTAAGGAGCCGGTCGTATCTTGGGCAGAAAACATATACGATACGACTGGCTTCCCTCTTTTCGCAGATACAACCTGGCTGGATCTGCTGGTTGTTTTTGGGGGCTTGGCTTTTGTCTCCTGGCCCGGCTATGCTCGCTTGATCCGGGGGCAGATTTTCTCCTTGCGTGAGGAACAATATATAGAGGCTGCCAAGTCGGTTGGCGTCTCGGAACTGAAGATCGCGCTGCGTCATCTCTTGCCAAATGCAATTGGACCGGTCATCGTCACCCTGACATTCAGCTTCTCCAGCGCGATGGTTCTGGAGTCTTCACTTAGCTACCTGGGTATCGGCGTTCAGCCGCCCCAGGCGAGTTGGGGCAATATGATCGCTTCCAACATCGGCAGTTGGTCCTACCGGCCGTGGCTGGTGGCTGTACCGGCGCTGACGCTGGCGATCGTCACTCTGGGTATCAATTTCCTGGGGGACGGTCTCAATGACGCCCTCAACCCCAGGTCGAAACGATCGATTTGACGGACGAGTCACTGACCGGGACGGATGTGCAAGGCGCCAGGTCAATGCGCCCAGACTGATATCGCAGCGTTAGTTCAAGATCTCCAGAATTCAGGGCCAGCAAGATCCCCATCGTCAGACAAATTAACTGTACTACTAAGGAGTTACCATGGCAGAGGAAAAGTTGCGCGCGGCCGTTATCGGTGGCGGACTGGGCGGTTCGCACGGATATGCTTATGCACATGCGCCGGAGTACGAGTTGGTGGCCATCTGCGACATCAATCCCGAAGTGTTTCCACGCTTCTTTGAGCGAGCCGAGTTGCCCCCGGGCAGCATCAAGCAGTACACCGACTACCACGAGATGTTCGAAAAGGAACGGTTGGACGTTGTCAGTGTGGCAACGCCGGACCACCTGCACACAGACCCGGTCTGCGACGCCTCGAATGCAGGCGTCCGCGGCGTCATCTGTGAGAAGCCGCTGACGACAACGGTCAAGGACGCAGACCGGATCATCGAGACGATCGAAGCCAACGGAACCAAGCTGTCGGTGGACCACTCCCGCAGCTGGGTACCCTCCTTTCAGGCCGTAAAGAAAGCTGTCCTCGACGGTGAGATCGGCGGGCTGACTCGCATTGTGGCCCACATGGGCGGGCGCCGCTCGATGCTCTTCCGCAACGGCACGCACCTGATCGACGGCGTCTGCTTTTTTGCCAACGCCGCGCCGGTCTGGGTGATCGCCGCGCACGAGCAGGGCTTTGAGGAATACGGCCCGGTCTATGATGGCAAAGGGGGTAAGGACCCGCAGTATGATCCCGGTTCGACAATCATTATTGAATTCGCAAATGGCGTACGCGGGATTGTAAACAGCGCCAAGTTGACGCCCCAGTTGTTTGAGTATGATTTGCAGGGCCCGAACGGCCGTTATTGGCTCACCGACAAGCATTGTACGGCCTGGAAAACGGAGGAGCGCGAAGGGACTCCCGTTCAGGTAACGCCTCCTGAAGGAGGGAGCTACACCAGTTCGCTTGGCGATATCCTGATCCCGGCAGTTCAGGAAATGGCCCAGATGGTCTTGCATGACGGCCCCAGCAGTTCCCCCGCCTACCGAGGCAGGGACACGCTGGAGATCATGCTGGCGGCCTTAATCTCACAGACGAAGGGGAGCGCGAAGATCGAGTTGCCGCTGCCCCGCGAATGAGGTAGAGCACGATGTCAAGAGACAGACAGTTGGTCGTGGGCGCAATTTCGTCTCACGGCCATGAACTGGGTCACGTCAGCGTCCTCGAACAGTTAGAGGAGGTCGGGTCGATTCACGTCTGTGCGGCCACGGACCTGGTCGACGTGGAGGCACTTGCGGGCGAGTCTGCGCGGGTGGTCGGCAAGTATACCAGCGTGGATGCGCTGCTGGAACGCACCGACCTTGACGCTGTGATCATGTGCGCACGCCCTGATCACGCGCCTCCGATCATGGAGAAGGTTGTAAGCGCCGGCCTGCCGGTCCTCTACGACAAACCGGCTTCGACCCGGTCTGCCGACTTGCGCAGGGTCGCCGAGATCGCTCGACGGAAAGGCCTTACCGCCGGGGCCATGCTGCAGTGGCGCTATCATCCGATGACGCTCAGCCTCAAGCGTGCGCTGGACAAAGGCGCGCTCGGCGAAGTAATGACAGTCGAAGGCAAGATGCTGAACGGCCTGCTGCGGTACCGGGACACCTCTACCTATTATTTCGATCCGGAGAGGGCCGGACACGGCATTCTTTCCTGGCTCGGCTGCCACTGCCTCGATCTTGTCCTCTATTTGATGGAAGAGAGGGTGGTCGAGGTAATGGCCATGGTAGGCAACCTCAACCCGGATAAAGTCGCAGTAGAGGATACGGGGTTCCTGATTCTTAAGTTTGAGAGCGGACGAATGGGTACTTTCCAGGCCGGCTATCATCTGCTGGGCGGGAGGGCCACATACGACTTCTACATTGGCATGCGCGGGACAGAAGGTTTTGCGATCCTGCCGTATCTAGAACCGCAGGAGGAGACGTCGGGAGGCAGCGAAGTCGAGAATACGGCAACTTACTCACTTTTCAGTGAAGCGCGCGGCTGGAATACAGGCGGCGTGCGCAAGGAACGCTTTTCAATTCCCCATTCACCGGTTTACGGTGGCGTCATGGCGGAAGAGCTTTTCCGCGATTTCTTTGACGCTGCACGAAGCGGCGCACCGGCGCCGGCGCCAATCGAGGATTCAGTGCATATGCTGGAGATTATCGAGGCGGCCAAGGCGTCATCGGCTACGGGTCGCGCCGTGAGTATCCCCAACTGATTAATGAAAGGGGCTTATATACCTAAGTAGCCAACCCCTCAAATGAGCGGCGAGCAAGGGGAAAATCAGACACCCCTACTTGTCTTTCTTTCGCGCGCGTCGTTTCTCGAAAAGCCACTCACCGCGCCTCCTGGGTTCGTGTTCATCACGACCCGTGCGATGCTTTCTGGCGTGTCCGGGACGGGTTCGGGGAGTTCAAACGGAGGGCGACTAAAGGGACGTAGTGGGCGTGTCTCTATCCGCTTCAATGATGTTTCTTTGGAATCTGTAGATTGCCGTCTTGAAGTCATATTGAGCACCTCGCTTCTAGCTCATCCTACTTCAGTACACTGACACTTGCGTGATCGGTCACGTAAGTTCCCGAATCGCGGCACGAACTATTCCCAAGGCCCGATGTTGATCTGTGCTTTCATACTTCAACTGTCGAATTGCCTCTGCGTAAACGACCATTGGCAAACCCGAATACCCACCATTCTCACTAGCCCATTCACGGCATTTCTTGATAAACTTTGGAAAAGGACACCCGCGCAAGTATGCCTCAATATCAAACCATGATTCCGTTTGCTCTATCGTTGGCCAAGAACCATTCCGAAACGGGCTTTCCTTATGGAACAGCACAGAAAGTTCGAGTAAGACTGGGTCTACGCAGGCTGGTGCGGGTCCCACGTTCCCAAAGTCTATGACCACTGCTCCCCCTGATGCGTTGCAGAGTACGTTGAATCCGTGCAAGTCGCCGTGCTGACAGCTTGTCCTAACTTGCTGCTCAACTTCCTCTTGGGCTTCGACTGGCCCAAGTGCTTCGAGAAACGGACTCAGTTCTGCTTTGCTGATTCGTTCTTCTCGTAATTCATGCAAGCTAAGCATCTTTTCTTCGCTTAATTTCGTCCACGGCTTGAGAATTTCCCGAAGTGATTCGACAACAGTCGTTGCGTCGCATTCACTCACACGCAAGACATCAAACAGGGTGTCTGGGTAATCATCTGCAAATTGGTAAAAAAGTGCTTCTCGTTTACCAATTCCCGCGACAATCTTGCGTCCCATTGTCGGAGAATGACCAACTCCAAGTAGGGGTTCAACATACCGTTGATATCTTTCCTGTTCTTTTCTTAGTTTTTCTCGATCGCCGATTTTTGCAAATTGGGATGCAACCACCTGCCCGTTCTGATTCTTGGCGTTTATTCTTAATGTTCGAGCACCAGAAAGCCCCTTCAATTCTTGAACTTCGACACTTGTTCCTTCGAGGGGTCTTGCCAATAGTCTCAATGCGCGCTTCTCCATCTTGTCAAGGTTTACTTTATCCCCAAGGCAATCAATATTTATGGAATCTAAAGTTGCCAATTCGGAATTAAACTCCGTTAAGAGTTTTATGCATTGCGAGAATTTGTCTTTGGTCAGAAGTCGTGTCATGGGATAGGGTTTGCCTGTGCCTAGAATATCATACATTTCTCCATGCGAGAGTTCGTCTGAAATATTGTCGATGGTAGCGTATCCAGTGAAGAATAAACAAGGAGTGCCGGGACAGAGCTTTTTCGCCATGGCACGCACTGCCAGACCATGGTTTTCGTCTACTGCCACACTATTGTCGTGTGGCGGAATCCGTAGGTCGCAGATGATGAAATCAAATTCTTTTTTCTGGATTGCGGAAACTCCACTAGACTTACTCTTCGCGGCAATTATTTCTAAATTGGGGCTCAAACCACTCAATTTCTTACGGAGATTTTTGATAATGGCCGGTTCGTCTTCTATACTCAGGATCCTCATTTCATTTTCTCCTTTTGTGGCCACCGAATTTCACACAGAGTTCCTACAGTAGGTCGTGGCGCTAGTCTTATCGTTCCATTTATTGAACGAAGTGCCCTTTGTGCTATCGTTAAACCCATCCCGAAATTGCTATCTTCTTTTGATTTCGTGCTAACGCCTGGTTCCATGAGATGATTAAATCCTTCTGGCAGTCCACCCCCTTCATCGAGGACAGCGACCCAATTGTCAACATCAGTTACGCCCCAATTGAGGACGATTTCACAATGGTCTTTGTCTCGAACGGCAAGAACTGCTTCGATTGCGTTACGGATAGCGTTTCCTACCGCCAACTCAATGAGTTTAGGTGCGCCAGAACATAGTACTGGTTCTCTTCGAGTGAGAATTATCTCCGTGCCTGTCGACTCGAAAAACTGTCTAATGTGGTCATCTAAAATTCGGAAATCGTTTTCTTCCTCCGACAGAATTCCTGAAACCACAAGGCTGCGTCTAGTCTCCACTTCTGAAACTTGAGATACAAGGTCGGTCAAATCAAAATCCCTTATGCTTGGTGTCATGGAAGCATTTCGCAGCATGTCTATTGTGTCCAAACAAGATAGAATTCGCATGACCGATTTCTTGGTATTGCTGCAATTGTAACAGTTTACTTCATCAATTGCGTCTGCCTCTAAGAAGCCGACAAGGGGGCGTAATTCATGCAAAAACATTGCAGAACAATCTCTCGTAGCTTGTGCATATATATCTTCGTACAACTGCCTGCTAGAAGGATCATCTTCTTTTTCTTCCTCATCCGTAGTCGAATCCTTGGGTTTACGTGCTTCAGTCCTAGATATTGCTTTGTCAAGTGCCTTCTGAACCCACGAATCGTATTCGGTCTGTCTGATTCTAATAATTCTACCCCGGTCGGCGTCCGTCGCATTTTGTGCAAGAAAACGGGCAATACGAAGACGCTGGCTGGGGAGCAATGGGGGTGATTGTTCTAGGGTGATGAGCGCCTTCTCTCTATCCATGTCCGTCATCCAGTACACGTCCGTAAAACTCAGCACGTCGTCTAAACGCCTCGGCTCCTCCCTCCATGAGAGATGTGATAGCTATTGCCGTCTCTTGTTCATCCAATTGTCCTTTGTGCTGGACAAAGCCACGACTCCCGTCGGAGCCTAATCGAACAACCAAATCAGCTTCTCCAAGAACAGGGATATTCGCGTTGTGTGAGGCAAATATGAACTGAGAGTGTCTGTGTCTCGCGCGAAGGTTGTCGATTAGAGTATCAGCGATGAAAGCATTATCAAGGTGGTCTTCAGGCTGGTCTATGATTAGTAGCTCTCCATGACCACTAAGGAGGAAAGGCAAAACAGCAGTGCACCGTTGTCCAATTGACAAGCTGTCAGACTTTTTGTAATTTGCTCCGTCCAATAGAAACAATTCCACAGCATCGTTTACCGGAGCCGTGATAAGGTCGGAAAGATTTCGAGTCTTTAAGTGAGCAATCACATTAGCCGCGCGATTAGTGTTGATGTCAGTAGCATCCGTAATCGCCTGGGAATCGTTTGACTCTACAGCTTCGACTATTTCCAATGGAGTCATATTACTTGTCATGTGGGGAGCGAGAGAGTTATAGCGTAGTCCGCTTCCACGTAGAGCCGCTATAAGAGTGTCGGTATACTCATCCTGCATTCCTGACTGGGTAATTTCGGTCTTGATTTCAGGGCTGAGCGACTTCCTAAGATCATTCAAAATCTCTTTGCGCGATTCAAACAGATTTCTTCTGTCTTTCTCTAAGTTTTGGAACGCATGGCGACGTAATTCTTGAAGTTCCGCAATTCTCCTTGAACGGTCTTCTGCCAGTTCCTCTAGCACGCCCAGCTGCGCTTCGCGCTCAGCAAGAGCGTTTACCGTCCGGGTTAATTCTCCGGCCCCATCATCCAATTTATCCAGTTCCCCCCGGAGTGACCGAGCCGTTTCTTCGGCATTTATTCGATCCCCACTGTTCTTTTTCTTTAGTGCATCGACCTCGGTCTTAGCATTCCTAATGATTCCTAGTGCTTTGCTCAATGCCAACGCCGCCTCTTCTACCTCTATTCTAACTCTATCTAAGAGATCAGTATCCCCAGCACTGGAGGGCCATTCCTCTATCTCTCTTACCCCCTCTTCAATTTTTTTGAGGCTTTCACTATAGTCCCGAAGTTTTTCAGTGGTCCGGTCGTAAATGCCGTCTCGCACTGAGAGAGTGGCTGCATGAACACGGAGGTCTTCAACTTTCTGGCGTTGGTCGGCAGTTGCCTCAATCGACCTTAGTAGGTCTTGTTGACGGGCAAGCGCATCGTTTTTCTCTTCTCGAACCCCCTTCATCTCGTAAATCTGGTCAACAATAGAACTATATTCCTTTAGAAGGCTACCGATTTCCGAAGTAAGTGAGCGAAGTGAAGTGATATGACTTTTGTGACGCATTTCTGCTTCTGCACGATTAGGACGGAATCGGTCAATTAGTTGTAACCTTCCATTGGACTGAGCACCCACCGCCTCGATTTCGCCTTGGG
Source organism: Caldilineaceae bacterium (assembly GCA_026708085.1). Lineage (GTDB taxonomy): Bacteria > Chloroflexota > Anaerolineae > Caldilineales > Caldilineaceae > Bin5. The sequence continues at coordinate 7,650 of JAPOVP010000057.1, read as the reverse complement.
CAAGTACCGTTACAAATGGAATTTGGCCTATGGACCTGGGTGATTCATCCCGTTCATTCCTAGTCACCACCCAACGATCCTCTCCGTCCCGCAGCGTTATTGTGACTTGTCCTCCCTGCAGAACGTTAGTTGCTTGGTGAAAACCTTGTACCTCTGCATTCTGAGTGAACGCCTTCGCCCCCAAGCCAAATCTGATGAGTTCAATGAGGGAAGTCTTCCCCGTTCCTCTTGCACCGATTAACACGTTAAGACCCAATCTGAAGTGAAGATCTAGGTCATTGAGGAAACCGCCGTCAACCTGAATTCTCTCTATGTGCATTTTTCCACCCCACTCCTAAAGTTCAATTCTGTTCTACAAATGTGTGTGACTCTCTTGCCCAAAACAGTATGATCCACAAGAAATCTCACCTACGTTGGTCCAAATGGCCAGCGGCAAACCTCCAAGGTAGCGTTACCATCAAAGCTCCTAAGTTACAATGGGCCACTTGAAACCATCCTGCGACTGGGCAAAGCAGCAGTAAGACTATGTCACCAAAATATTAGCACAATTGTTCATTTCTTGCAAATGGTCTTACCTGCTGGGTGCATCCTTTGTTTTTTCGAGACCCTTCTGGTCAGGGTTGAATTCAGCTTGATCAAAGATTCAGAATCACTTGGCGGACAATCATTTGGGACACTCGACCTGTCGCATGCAACTAAGTCTTGGATTTCTCCAAAGTAGCAGACTTACGAGGCCAGCATAGCTCCCTAGAGGTAGCCCGAAACCCTCCCCAATTTTGGAATGCATTCTCCTGTCGAGTTGCCCTTGACAAGCCGCCCATTTTCGGCTATTATTGTTCTTAAATGAATGCCTGGCAGCATATTGTGGCCATACCGACAAGGAGACAAAAATGGCACAGAAGGCGCCGGGCAAGCACTATCGGAAGGGCATCACACTGGCAGGATTGTTCGAGATGTTTCCCGATAACGACGCGGCCGAAAAGTGGTTTGAGCAGACCAAATGGGAAGACGGCGTTGTGTGCCCTCACTGCGAAAGTGAGCGCATTTCAGAGGTCAAGCATCCGACCATGCCGTACAGGTGCCGGGATTGCCGGAAGCATTTCAGCGTCAAGACCAACAGCCTGATGCACGGCTCCAACATCGGCTATCGAGAATGGGCGATTGCGATTTACCTAGTGACAACGAATCTCAAGGGCGTCTCCAGCATGAAACTGCACCGGGACTTGGGCATCACGCAGAAGTCCGCCTGGTTCATGCTGCATCGAATTCGCGAGGCATGGGACGACGCCCAGGGACCCTTCGATGGCGAGGTGGAGGTAGACGAGAGTTACTTTGGCGGCAAGGAAGCCAACAAGCACGTCAGCAAGAAACTTCGGGCGGGACGTGGCACAGTCGGCAAGACCGCAGTGGTGGGCATCAAAGACAGAGAGACCAATCTCGTAAAGGCAGAAGTCGTGCCCGCCACCAACAAAGCAACTTTGCAAGGGTTTGTTGTGGAAAACACAACCGAAGAATCCGTGGTCTACTCAGATGAAGCCAGTGCCTATCAGGGTATTGCACGACATCACATACCCTTAAATCACAGCGTAGGCGAATACGTCCGGGAACAGGCGCACACGAACGGTATGGAGTCGTTCTGGTCCATGATGAAGCGCGGGTTTACAGGCGTGTATCACAAAATGAGTCCGAAGCATTTGCATCGGTATGTGGATGAATTTGAGGGCCGGCACAATAGTCGCCCGATGGACACTTTGAAGCAGATGGAGAGGGTTGCGCAGGGAACGGCTGACAAAAGGTTGCGGTATCAGGAGTTGATCGCTGGAGGCCCACCGTACCCGAAGGGTGTATAGTTCCGACACAAATTCCAAAGACCAAGTAAACCAAGAGCCACCGTAATTCCTCGGTGGCTCTTTCCATTCTGGAAAGAATTTCTGCCGTTTCGGCCCGCAGAGACCACCAGCACACTTAAATGTAATACAAATTTACTTGAAATTCGCTTGAAATCCGGTTTTCGGTCTGATATGATGAGGTGTGGATTTGGCCCTGATGAGAGAGGGGCTTGAGGCGAAGCAACTGTTTCACAAACACTACACACAGGACATTCTATGGCAACAGATGTTATTGAACTAGACTTCGAGCTGTGCCGCCAAATGCTGTTCAGGCTCGACCAAATTCTGCTTGACGGCAGGCTCAGTCTGCCAAGCGACTACGACTTCGACGGTCACGGCCCCGAAATCATCAGTTACAATGCCCGACAACTTGGAGATGCCAAATTGGTGCGGATCAAAACCGCCATGAACTGGACCAGAGGTCAGTTGCGGTACTGGCCCGTGTGGTTCTCTCCGGCTGGCGAGAAGTTCCTGGCGGCCGCCAAGGACGAAGCCAGATGGGCCGAAGCCGTCAAGACCGTCACGGCACAAGACAGCACGCACAATCTCAAGGCGTTGAAAGCCGTTCTGTTGGCGGGAGCGGCACTTGGTCAGGTTAGCGGAGATGGATGAGGCTAGAGACGGGATCTATGGCAAGTAGTGCTACGACCAGCCGAAGTATTCGGTCAGGCTTGGGTAGGATTTCGGGGTTGGTGTTGCCTTTTTGAAGTCGGTGTTGGGATTTCCGAAATCTGTCGCCGTCTCAGATTCCGACCGTTCAAGACTGGATGGTAGGAATCTTGACATTCCCTTAGAGCCCATACCGGTTCATGAGCTTGTCAGGCAGTGCGGTGGCACCGGAATCGACTCAGTTTTCATAACTGCACCACTGCGGCGACCGGATATTTTGGTGAACGCACGCTAGAAGCAGAAGTGGTTTTTGGGGCATTGCGATTCTGCTGAACGCCAAGATAAGCGTATCCAGTTTGCAGCTTGCCCGTGCTCCCGACCTGACACCGCCCACTACTTGGCGCATGGGCATGAAGATTCACGAAGGCATGGCCGATGATAGCGTGTTTCTGAGCGGCATTGTAGAAGCGGACGAAACCTTTGTCGTGACGGCTGGCAGCAGACAGCACGACGAGGACGTTCCGCTCAGGCGTGGACGTGGAACAGAACAGCAGCCCGTTCTCGGTGCCCTCGCTCGCGGTGGCAAGGTCGTAGCCAAGCCGTCTGAAAAGGCTACTGGCAAGACGCTCAAGGCATTTCGGGACAGCGTGGTAGGGTGATGACAGTGTACTCAAAACAGACGAATTTCCGGGCTACAATCGCATGAGGGAATGGGTGCCGCACTTCACTATCAATGACGCCATAGCCTACGCACAGGGGCTTGTACACACCAGCACGATTGAAGGCTTTTGGAGCGTCGTAATGAGAGCAATCTTTGGGCAGCACCATCACTATAGCAAAAAGTACCCAGCAGCCTACATTGTTGAAACTTGCACTAAGTACAACAACCGCAACTACGCCGAAGCCTTTGACCAGTTCCTCGCCGGAACGGTCATGGGGTAGAACAAACGAACGCGTTGCAACGTCCCCAGGCGTGTGGGAAAATGGGCAACCCCCAAAACCACACACTAGGAGATGCCGGGCTATGCCAACCTCTGTCGGTAATCCTAACTGGGCCAACAAGACGATTTGGACAGGCGATTGTTTGTACGTAATGCGAGGCATGAACTCCGCCTCGATTGATCTCATTTATCTAGATCCTCCTTTCAACTCAAAAGCAGACTATGCCGCCCCTATCGGTTCTAAAGCGGCTGGGGCGGCTTTCAAGGACACTTGGACACTTACCGATATTGATGTTGAGTGGATCAACCTCATTGAGCAAAAGCACCCCCACCTGTACCGCGTCTTGCTTGCGGCCACGACCAAGAGCGACAAGTCCTATCTAGTCTACATGGCTGCTCGGTTACTTGAAATGCAACGCGTTCTAAAGACCACTGGCTCTATCTACCTTCACTGTGATTCCACCATGAGCCATTATCTTAAAATCGTCATGGACGGGATATTCGGAAAACAGAATTTTAGGAGCGAAATAATTTGGCGGAGAACCAATTCACACAACAAACTGTCCCGCAAATACGGCCCAATCCATGAGAACATCTTATTTTATTCAGCCTCCGACAAATTCACGTTTAACCCAGGAAGAACTCCCTACACACAGGCGTACATTGACAAGTATTTTAACCATTCAGATCAAATAGGGCCTTTTCAAAAAAACGTCTTGACTGGATCGGGAACTCGGCAAGGTGATAGCGGTTTGCCGTGGCGAGGGTATGACCCAACTATCAAGAATAGGCACTGGGCCATACCGAAGGCACTTCGTGAATGGCTTCCTGAAAATGGTGCCGGAATGACAGTTCAAGAACAGTTGGATTTTCTGTATTCTAAAAATCAAATTGTTTTTCCAGAAGTAGAAGGCGGACAGCCCAGATACAAACAACGCATTGGCGAAGGAGTGCCTTATCAGGATATTTGGGCCTATCAGCCCGGAACAGATGGAACATTGTACGGCACAGAAGGCGAAATTGATTGGGATGTGAAGTGGTTGGACAGCAGTGAGGAAGTGTTAGGATATCCCACACAGAAACCCTTGGGTCTTCTTCGTCGGATCATCGAATCAAGTTCCCAGAAAGGTGATGTTGTGTTAGACCCGTTTTGTGGCTGCGCTACTACCTGTGTGGCGGCCGATGATATAGGGCGCAACTGGATTGGGATAGACATATCCGAAAAGGCAGCACAACTGGTCGTAGAACGCATCGAAGAGCGACAAGGGTTGTTTCGCGATATTGTCCATCGGACAGACATTCCAGATCGCACAGACATTGGCAAGGTTCGGAAGTACAACTCACTCTTCAACCGTAAACATTTGTACGGCGAACAAGGTGGGTATTGTGCGGGTTGCCAGACACATTTTCAACAACAGCATTTGGAGGTTGACCACATCATTTCTCGAAAGAAAGGCGGCACAGACCATATTGGCAATCTGCAACTGCTCTGTTCATACTGCAACCGGACGAAGGGAGATCGCGGTATGGCTTACCTGCAAAGCAGACTCCAGATAGCAACCTAAGCCACACCCCGGAGGAACAAATGGAAGCCCTGATTTGTTTGTCAGTTTTCATTGTGGTGTCGGCCATTTGGGCGTTCAACAAATCCAAAAAGCAAGTACGACAAAGACGAGGTGGAGTGTACTATCTTGACCACGATCAAGGATACGAAGACGACTCAGAATGACGTATCCAGCCCGACAAAGAGTCGGCGCAGGAGACACCAAAAGCCCCTCAAGATAGGCGACACGCCAGAGAACGTTGCTCGTGCCCTGTGGGGAGAGCGATCAACCAAGTTCCCTAAAAAAGTGTCATAAAGGGACGAATGTGAGGCGTCAAATCGTCAATGTGACTTTCCGATATAAGCCCCTATCAAATAGTCAGAGGCGTACAAAACGCGGTTCATTGCGGAGTACCCATGTTTGTGGTTTTAACCTACCCCCCAAGAACTTCCGGTGGTGGCATCTGCATCCTACCAGCGGCAAGGGGGCTCCTCATGCGACCCAACGCAGAACGGTCGTCACGCAACATCCACCTCTCCGGGATTCGGTTTCGCCGCGACTCAGTATTCCCCGCAGATGTCGACAAATCGCGCGCCTTTCCCTTTCGCTTGCGACGACCACAACCCACAGCCAATTCACATCTGACTTCCAATGGCGGCACCGTCGCCCCTTCCTCGTCGGCCCTTCCGGTATTGTAATTTGGCTCCTTCTGACCGCCTGATTTAGACTGATTGCACCACAACAACCCGCATGGCTTCAGTGTCTTGTGATGCTGAACGATTGGGCGCATTGCGCCCCCTCACTGGGCACTGAGGCTGATGGGTTGTTGTGGTGACTTCCAATCGTCCGCATCCATTGAGGGGGCACCGCTATGTTTCCCAACAGGAAGATTGTAGGCACCAGCGCAGTTGCAGTACTTCTCTTTGTGTTTCTGGCCTCGCAAATCTATGCGCAGTCGCCAACGGCCACACCGTCCACAGAAACTCCAGAAAATCTAACGCCGACCCCTTCGCCGTCAATTGTTCTCAGCACGCGTCAAGCAGTTGTGAAGCAGCTGATCGACGGTGATTCCATCGAGGTTGTGTTTGTCGATGGCGGACAGATCGCAACCATTGATCTGGCGAATGTTGACGCTCCCGAATCTGTTCTAGCGACAGAATGTTTTGGGAGGGAGTCGGCCGAATACGCAACGCAGGCGTACCAAAGCAGCCCTTTGATCTCAATTGAATTGGTTGGCGAAATCAAGGATGGCAAGGGGGCAGGTTACGTCCATCTTGCTGACGGAACTTTGCTGAATCACGTCATGGTTCTGTTTGGCTATGCCAGATATGACGACACGATTAAGACCTCATACAGTGAACAGATAGAGGATGCGGAGAGTCAGAGCAAGAAAGGCAACGTCGGATTGTGGCGCAATTGTGGGGCAACCGAGGAGTCACCAAAGCCATGCTTCATCTTTTCCCAAGACGGAATTGATTCCGCGTCAATGCGAGAGGCATTGGATGAGTACCCGGACAGGGAGCTTTCCACCAGTTTTCGTCATGCCTACTACGATCCGGTTCAGCACGAAATAATCGTGACATGGGTACTGTACTTGGATTCATCCAGTTCAGGGCAGCGAGTCAGAGAATACTTCCGATTGCCCGATTGTCTGCGCGATAGGTCGGAAGTGTATCAAAGATAGGGAGAGGCAGTAAGAGTGGATGACGACCTTTTGGGTGGCGGTAACCGCCACCCAAAACTGTTTCCGACATGGGGGCAATTCCATGAAATTCAAACGAAGCCTTGTTGGGTTTGCAGTTGCGTTTGTTCTGGCGTTTGCGTTCGGACGCATGAACGTCCAGGCACAGAGTCAGGACAACATGACGCTAGACGAATTCATGAGTGCCTCTTTGACACTCATGATCGACATATTGAATCGAGTGGAGCGAATCGAACAAATCTTGGCGGACAACGGACAAGTCACGGCCTTGCAAACTCGCGTGGCATTGCTGGAAGGCGAGCGCGATCAGCCTGAAAGCGTCGCCGCAACCAGAACGCCCGCACCGACACCAACACTTATCTTGTCACCAACCTTGACACCTACACCTGTGCCGCCAACGCCCACAGCGGTTCCCACTTCAACGTCTCAGGTACAGTTCGAGTTGTACGAACTTGCTTACTTTGTCGTCTCGTTGGATCAGAGGTCTATCGGGAGGTTGGAATCTTGGGAGAACACCAGCACGGCCAAACAGGCGGAGGTCGTGGACGTGATGGGCACGTTCTTACTGGTCACAGCAGATTATTGCGATCTGTCCGTTGATGAAATGACAGAACTGATTTACAAGTACGGGGCTATCGTGGACGAGTCGGGTTTTAGCATCCGAAACGAATATGCGCCCAGGACCAACCTGCTGTATGAGTTGATCCAGTACTCCGAAGATAACCCTCGCCGCAACTCCTGCGATCAGTTGATGGAGTGGAGAGTAATTCTGTTGCTGGCTGAGGAATAGTGACGACTTCACTTGGGGTGGCGGGGTTACGGCCCTGTCACTCCAACCTCATCACCGTCAAGACAGGCATCCAAACTCGTATCGCCTCCCACACTTCAATTCAAGACCCGTCACAACCCCCAGGGCAATTGCATCTAAATTGGGTTGAGAAATAGGTTAGATGACGTAAGCGATG
>JAPOVP010000065.1 GCA_026708085.1 Caldilineaceae bacterium | reverse complement strand
CTACTGCTCGTAAACACGGCCTCAACGCCATTGATGCCATCCACAACGCCTTTCTAGAACAACCCTTCATCCCTGATACCTCTCAGGCTTAGTAGTTACCCTGATTCCATGAATGACTCCCAGTTGGAAGCTCTGCTATCCGAAGTAGCCGGCGGATCTATGACCATAGATGCCGCCCTCAACCGGCTGCGGGCATTGCCCTTCGAGACCCTGGAAGGCGTGGCGACCTTGGACCATCACCGCCTGCTCCGTACCGGCTTCCCGGAAGTCATCTACTGTGAGGGCAAGACCGCCGAGCAGGTCGCCTTGATCTCCGAACGCCTGGCAGCCCAGTCTACCCGGCTACTCGGAACGCGCGCAACGGAGGCGCAGTTTGAAGCAGCCTCCCGGCGTGTGCCCGATCTGGCGTGGCATGAACAGGCGCGTTGTCTTTGGTTGGATCGCGAACCCCCTTCCGAGTTGAAGCCCGGTGTCATGGTTGTCTGCGCTGGCACGAGCGATCTGCCAGTTCTCGAAGAAGCCTCCCTGACGCTGAGTCTGATGGGACATGACCCCCACAAGGTCACCGATGTGGGCGTCGCCGGTCTCCACCGCCTCTTTCCCCACATCCCGGCCTTGCAACAGGCAAACGTCGTCATCGTTATCGCCGGCATGGAAGGCGCACTCGCATCGGTCGTGGCCGGGCTGACCCAGGCGCCGGTCATCGCGGTGCCGACCAGCGTCGGCTATGGCGTCAACTTCGGCGGCGTCGCCGCCCTTCTTGCCATGCTCAACGGTTGCGCATCGGGAATGGCCGTGGTAAACATCGACAACGGCTACGGCGCAGCCCACATGGCCGCACTGATTAACGACAAGATCGAGAACAACTCCCCTTCTTCGACAAACGGTGTCGCGCCAGCCAGTTACGACGTTCACACAGCAGCCGGACCCTAGTCAGGGCCAGAGTGACAAAATGAATCAATACGCAAGCCATACGACCCCACCCACCCTCACTGCCGAAACAGCCGCCAAACTGGACGCGATGCGCGCAACCCTGCGCGCCTACGTGTCGGTCATCGTCGCCTATTCCGGTGGCGTGGACAGCGCTGTAGTCATGACCGTCGCCTTCCAGGAGTTGGGCGGAAGGTCCGCCGCGGCCAGCAACGGCAGCGGCGCTCTCGCCTGCATCGGCGTCTCCCCCAGCTACCCGGCCCGCGAAATGCGCGACGCCGTTGCGCTGGCCGACGAAATCGGCGTGCCCTACCGCTTGGTGGAGACTGAGGAGTACCTGGATCCCAACTACGCCGCCAACCCAAACAACCGCTGCTACTTCTGTAAGTCGGAGCTCCACAATCGGCTCCACGAAATACTCCAGGAAGAGGACTGGGGCATCGTCTGCGACGGCACAAACGCCAGCGACGTGGGCGATGACCGTCCCGGCATGACTGCTGCGCGCGAGCGCGGCGTGCGCTCCCCTCTATTGGAGGCGGGCATCACTAAGGCGGAAGTCCGCGACATTGCCAGACACCTGGGCCTACCGGTCTGGGACAAGCCGGCCATGGCCTGTCTTTCCTCCCGTGTGCCCCACGGCACGCCGATCGACCCGCAACTACTCCGCCAGATCGAAGCCGCCGAAGACGTCCTCGTCGCCCTCGGTCTGCGCCAGTTCCGCGTCCGCCACCACGGCGAGATCGCCCGCCTCGAACTGCCGCCCGAAGACTTTCCAACCGTCCTCGCTCACTTCGAAGAAATCGACGCCGGCATCAAATCCGCCGGCTATCGCTACGTCACCCTCGACCTGGCCGGTTTCCGCAGCGGCGGCCTCAACGCAGCCGCCAACGGCCATGCCGATACCACCCTCATATCCGTCGACGAACTGATGTCTTTTCGCCAGTAAACTGTATTACCCCACTAACCACTGACGTTAGACTACTCCCCGCAATGCCTGTCGCCTACCTCGACACCCCATCAGGAATCTCAGGCGATATCTTCCTCGGCTGTCTTGTAGACGCCGGCTGGCCGCTCGACTCACTCCACAAATCCGTCGACAGCCTGAACCTTCCCTCCGGCAGTTGGAGCATCAAAACCCAACCGGCAATGCAAAGAGGAATCCGGGCCACGCGCGTTGACGTCGACGTAAGTGACGAGACCGCCGAACGCCATCTGGCCGACGTGCTGAAGATTATCGACGCTTCAACACTGCCTGCCGAGGTCAAGCGCCGCGCCGGCGCCGTCTTCACTCGTTTGGCCGAGGCCGAAGCGCACATCCACGGCACGACAACCGACGCCGTCCACTTTCACGAGGTAGGCGCCCTCGACGCCATCATCGACATCGTCGGCGTCTGCACAGGACTGCATGAGCTTGCCGTAACTGCTCTCTACGCCTCGCCGCTCCCCCTCGGCCCCGGATGGGCGAACTCAATGCACGGCCGCATCCCCCTGCCCGCACCGGCCACTCTCGAACTGCTGGCCGCCGTAAACGCGCCTACAGTTCCCGCGCCTGGCCCCGGCGAACTGGTGACCCCTACCGGCGCCGCGCTCCTCGCAGAGCTGGCGCTCTTCCGTCAGCCGGAAATCCGTCTGCGCACGATCGGCTACGGCGCCGGTCAAAAACAGTTCGACTGGCCCAACGTCGCCCGTCTTTGGCTGGGAGAAGAACAGGCCGAAGCGCCGCACCAGCCTGCCCGCGAACCCACCGAGTCTCTCCTCGTGCTCGAAACCAACATCGATGACATGAATCCGGAGCTCTACGAACCCGTGCAGCGCCGCCTCTTCGACGCCGGCGCCCTCGACGTCTGGACAACAGCCATCGGAATGAAGAAAGCCCGACCGGGCACGCTTCTCAAAGTCCTCGCCGCGCCTGCCGATGAATCAAATCTCGCCTCGCTCCTCCTGCGCGAAACAACCACGCTCGGCGTCCGCGTATATCCAGTACGCCGCCACGTAGCCGAACGCGCTATGAAGACAGTCGCGACCTCCTTTGGCCCTGTGCGAGTCAAGGTGAAACGCGTCGAAGGCAAGGTCGTCGGCGCCAAACCTGAGTTCGAGGACTGTCAAGCCCTGGCCGAAGCCACCGGCACGCCCCTGCCTACCGTGTATGCCGCCGCTCTCGCCGCCGCGTCGCCTCTGGTCGACCACCCCTCCGGTCTGCACGTCAAGGAGGAAGGAGGCGAAGTTGCCCACGATGGATGAATTCGTGCGGAAGGTAGCGCCAGTCGTCCTGCGGCGGCGAGAAGAGCTGGAAATCCTTGCATTCCGCCATCCCCGCGCCGGTACGCAACTGGTAAAGGGTACGTGGGAATACGGCGAAAGTGGGGAAGATGCCTCGCTGCGCGAACTGGCCGAGGAATCCGGCATCGAGAACGCTAACGTAGTCAAAGCCCTCGGCCAGCTCTCCTTCAGAGGCATTAGACAGCACTGGCACTTCTATCTGTGCCAAGTTCCCGGTGACCTGCCCGATCGCTGGTCCTTCTTTACCCAGGATGGCGGCGGGCGCCTGTTCGACTTTTTCTGGCACCGCCTCAATGAACCGCCCGGCCGCGGCTGGCACGCCGACTTTCAACGTGCCCTGTTCTTCCTCCGCCGGCGATTGCAGGAAGAAGAACAGCTATAATGTCAACGTCAGACTATTCTAAGGAGATTACTCCATGATTCAGCAACGACCCTTTGGCCGCACTGGCCACAACAGCACCGTAACCCTCTTCGGCGCCGCCGCTATCGGCCGTGTCACCCAAGCCGACGCCGACCGCACCATGGAACTGCTGCTCGACTACGGTGTCAATCACATCGACACCGCCGCCAGCTACGGCGATGCCGAGCTCCTTCTCGGTCCCTGGCTCGAAAAGCACCGCGACCGTTTCTTCCTGGCCACCAAGACCAATGAACGCGAATATGACACAGCCAAGGCCCAAATCCAGCTTTCCCTGGAGCGGATGCGAGTCGACCACATCGACCTGATCCAATTCCACAACCTGGGCCATCCCGATGATTGGGATACCGCAATGGGCGAAAACGGCGCCCTCGAAGCCGCCAAAGAGGCCCGTGACCAGGGGCTCGTAAAACACATCGGCGTCACCGGCCACGGCCTAAAAATCGCGGCCTTCCACAACCGCAGCCTGCAGGCCTTCGACTTCGATTCAATCCTGCTCCCCTGGAACATCCAGATGAAGCAGAATCCTCAGTACGCCGCCGACTTTGACCGCGTCGTCGGTCTTGCCCGCGAGCGGGGCATCGCCGTGCAGGTCATCAAGTCCCTTCTGCGCGGCCCCTGGGGAACTACGCCCAAAAACCGCACAACCTGGTACCAGCCCCTGGAGAACCAACCGGACATCGACCGCGCCGTCCACTGGATTCTAGCCCAGGGCGATCTCTTCCTGAACACGCCAGGTGATATCAACCTGCTGCCCCACGTCCTTGATGCCGCCAGCCGCTTCGACGGCCAGGGCCCCAGCGACGAAGAGATGGCCGCCATGGTCGCCGAACAGAGTATGACGCCGTTGTTCGCCTGACCGCGACGGCGAAGCACTGCTCTCGCCCGCCGAATCCGCGGCCCGATGCGTCAGATCTACCTGCTACTCTACCGGCTCCTTTACAATGAGCTGGCCTGGGCCTACGACACCGTGAGCTGGGCCGTCAGCCTCGGTCGTTGGGATGACTGGCGCCGCGCCGCTCTTCCCCATGTCCGCGGCAACCGTATCCTCGAAGTTGGTTTCGGGACCGGCGCGCTGCTGCCCCTCCTTTCGAGCGGGCAGCGCCGCGTCGTCGGCATCGAACCCTCCGCCGCCATGCAGCGATTGACAGCGGCAAAGTTCACCAGCCGGGAATTGCAGCTCCCCCTCGTCCAGGGCGCCGCGCAAAAACTGCCCTTCACCCGCGCCGCCTTCGACACCATCGTCTGCGCCTTCCCGGCATCCTACATCCTCGACCCCCGCACGCACCGGGAATTCGCTCGCTGTCTCCGTCCCGGAGGACGGACCATCATCGTCGAAGTCACTTTGGCCGAGCCCGGACCTCTGCTCAACTTGCTGTTCCACCTGGTGTTCCCGACCACTGCTGACACCTTTCAAAAGGTTGACAAGGCGGTACGCGATGCAGGCTTCAGCCGGGAGGAGCATGTCGTGGGCGACGGGAGGGTCCGACCCCTCGTCATCGTCGCCGAAAAGCTGGCAGCAGAATGACCCGGACCGGCGTCCACGCCCGCTTTCCTGACGGGCTGTCCCCATACTGGATCCGGACAACGAGCGGTTCCGCCTTTCTGCAAACTCGGGCCTCCGGCATTCTCCTTGGCAACCATCGGGCATCGAGTCAGGACTACACAAACGCTCAGATCGACGACTACCTGGCGCTCTCCCGGCAAGACTTTCCCTGGCGCCCACCCTTGCGCCTGTCTATCCGGGCCCGCTTTTCCCACAACAGCGGTCACCTCACCGGAACCGCCGGTTTCGGATTCTGGAACCACCCGCTTCGCCTGGCCCGCCCGCGCAGTCTCGCACTGCCTCAAGCCCTCTGGTTCTTCTACGCCGGCCCGGATTCCGACATGCCTCTGGCAATGAACCAACCGGGTTGGGGATGGAAGGCCTCGACAATCGACGCCCGTTCCAGCCGCTTCCTGGCCAGCGCGCCGCTCTTCGCCGTCACCTCGCCCCTCCTTCGCGCCCCCCGCCTCTATCGCAGCCTGTGGCCTTCCGTCCAAAAGGCAGCCGGGATCGCCGAGAAGCTCATTCCCGCCCCCATGACAGAATGGCACCTCTACACCATCGACTGGCAGCGCGCCGGCGTCAGTTTCTATCTGGATGGAAGACTGCTATTGGAATCAGACCACGCACCGGCCGGTCCGCTGGGGCTGGTCATCTGGATCGATAACCAGTTCCTGCAGTTTGCCCCCTGGAGTCGCATCCGTTGGGGTCTGGTGCCAAAGGAAGAGGCCCAGTGGCTGGAAATCGACTGGCTGGCCGTCGAGTAAGTGGCTAAGTCGCCCTGAACCGAGTTTATCAAGCGGCTAACGACTTGAACCATTCACCATCTGCACAAAGTCGCAGGTTAACCAAACTGAACCTTCGACGAGTCCGCCATGCTTGCGCCCGTCACGCGGTGCGTCTCCACCGTCTGCGCGTTTAGCCGGTGACCCGACCCCGGCTCCTGCGACAGGATCAGATGACCCTCCTCGATCCGCTCCGCAGGCGAGAGCAGCTCAGAACGCCAGTCGACTTCGCCCCAGGCATACTCCAAAATATAGAAGTTGGACCAGGTCGACGCTGCCTGCGCCGTTACTGCCGTCGAGAGCGGCCCCGCTGGGTTATGTGGGGCCACCAGGACCTGCCGCATACGCGCCGAAGCCGCAATCTCGTTCAGCTCCAGAACGCCGCCGCAATGTTTAACGTCCGGCATGATGACGTCCACACACCGCCCTGCCGTAAACGGACGAAATGCCTCAATACCGAAAACGCTCTCCGCCGAAGCGATCGGCTGCGGGACGCTTCTTGCCACCGCCGCCAGTCCTTCCGGATGCGTATGCGTCACCGGCTCCTCATACCAGAAAAGATTGAACTCCGCCAGCTCCTGACCCACCACAACCGCCTCCGAGACCTCCATCCGGCCATGACAGTCGACCGCCAGCTCCACCCCGTCACCGATCGCCTCGCGAACCGCTCGCACACGCTCAACCCCCGGACGCCAGTCCGCCTTAGGGCCCGTCCGATAGCGATAGGGGTGGCGCATCTCGTCGAATGGGGCCATCTTGACCGCTGTAAAGCCTTCCTCCGCCGCCTGCCGCGCCGCCCGCGCAAACCCTTCAGGTGAGCGGTCCGTCACGTGCCGGTTGATGTTGGCGTAAAGCCGCAGACGGTCGCGGACCGCCCCGCCCAAAAGGACATGCAACGGTACCCCCAGCGACTGCGCCAGCACGTCCCACAGCGCCTGCTCCAGTCCGCTGAGCGCCGTATTGTAGGCGCGCCCGGCATCCTTGCGACGCAACGCCTGACGTATGCGCGCAATCTCCCTGGGGTCGTCACCCTCCAGGATCCCGTCAAACTGCGCGACCGCCGCCGCACACAGCACGTCGTTGCCGCTGTGACTCGCCTCGCCCACACCGGTGATCCCCGCGTCGGTCTCTACGACCACGTGCAGCCAGTCGCCTCTGTGATTGACATGTACGATCAATGTGGAGATAGAAACGATTCTCACGGCTTACACTTCCTCCTAGTCTGTTGTCCAAATTTGAAAGACGCAAGAGGCGCTACCCTGTTTCGATTCCCAGCCAAACGCACGCCTCTTCCCGGCTCCCCGCTGCGCCGGCCCGGAGCTAGTGCGCCGTCCAACCCCCGTCCACCGTCATCCCTGCACCCGTCACAAAGCTGGACGCGTCGCTCGCCAGAAAAACCGCCAGTCCGCCGATTTCATCCAGGTCACCCCAGCGACCTAGCGGGATCCGCGCGATAAACTGCCGGTACTGCTCAGGGTCCTGCTCCAGAGCTACGTTCATTTCCGTTGAAAACGGGCCCGGCAGCATCGCGTTGACCGTAATGCCGTACTGAGCCCACTCCAGCGCCAGCACCTTCGTCAGCTGCCACACCGCCCCTTTACTGGATGCGTAAGGAGTGCGCTCCGGCAATGCGATGATCGAAAGCGTCGACCCAACGTTGATCACCCGCCCGTACCTCTGCGCCTTCAAATGACCGGCCGCAGCCCGGCACATGTTCCATACACCTGTCAGGTTGGTATCGATGACCTGCTGGAACTCTTCCGGCTCTAACTCATCGATAGGACCGCGAATGTTAATGCCCGCGTTATTCACCAGTATGTGCAGACCCCCAAAATCCGATAAAACCTGCTCGACCACCCGCGCAGTCTGGCCATAGTCGCTGACTTCACACGCGTATCCTCGCACCGCCGCACTGACCGTGGACGACCCCGCAATCTCTCCCGCCGCCTCGTCCGCCCGCTCCTGATCCCTGCTCGTGAGCGCCACCGCCGCCCCCGCCTCCGCCAGCGCCAGGGCCATCTCCCTGCCCAGTCCCCGGTTTCCGCCCGTTACCAGGGCGACACGGTCGTCTAATCTGAACTTATCGAGAATCGACATCCCTTTCCTCCGCACTTGAAGTGGCCGCATGGCCTGCCCTTCAACTTTTCGCCATCCGCCCGAAAGAAGCTATCATACCCTGTAATTCTTTCCGCCAATAGTCCATGCAGTCAATCCCAACCTTACCCAACGATACTATACTGTAACAGCAGGTGATCTTCCATGCCCAAATCCATCCTGTCGCCTTCAGAACACAGCGCCCTCATCGAATTCATTCGGCTTTTGGCAGACGAGAGCGGGGCCATCATCCGCCGTTACTTCCGCAGTGGCTACACCGTAGACAGCAAGTCCGACGAGACGCCCGTGACCATCGCCGACCGTCAGGCCGAGGAGAGAATGCGCGAGCTCATCGGCCAGCACTTCCCTTCACACGGAATCCTCGGCGAGGAGTACGGTCACCATCAGCCCGACGCCCCTTTCCAGTGGGTGCTCGACCCCATCGACGGCACCAAGAACTTCATCAGCCACGGCTACCTGTTCGGCACCCTCATCGCCCTCGTCCACGAGCAGAAGGCCCTCCTCGGCGCCATCCACCAGCCCATCCTGCAGGACCTGCTCATCGGCGACGGCGAAACAGCCTGGCTCAACCGCGACCCCGTACGCGTACGCGACTGCCCCAGTATCGACGACGCCGTCTTCCTGACCACCGACCACTACAACGTCGCCAACTTCCACAACGGCCCCGCCTTCGAGCAGGTCGCCCAGCGCGCCGCCCAATACCGCACCTGGGGCGACTGTCACGGCTACTACCTCGTCGCCGTAGGCGGCGCCGACGTCATGACCGACCCCGTAATGAACTTCTGGGACCGCGCCGCCCTCGTCCCCATCATTGAGGGCGCCGGCGGCCGCATTACCGACTGGCAGGGCGGCGACCCCCTCTACGGCAGCGGCGTCATCGCCACCGGCGGCACAATCCACGACGAACTGATCCAGCTACTCAACCCCTGATCCCATTACTGCCTGTGATCATTTGGGCGGTCGGGCCTATTCGGCCCTCCCTTGTGCGGGGGCTCCGCCCCCGCAACGCCCCCTCTCCTACAACATGCCTCGCCGACCTGGTGTCGATATTCGTAGCAGGTGCCTAATCGAAGGTGTCTGGCCAGACCACGTCCCGCCAGTCCCATCAGATCCCCCTAGTTCCCGGCTTGTGCCTGCCCTCGCACCCGCCCCAATTCTGGGATGCACCCCTCACTGCCGTAGCCATGACACCAGCCGCCGTCTATGGTAAGATGGCGCAAAGCACCGGGAATAGCCTGACTCGACTCCCGTCCATAGCCGCCGCTTGGCCGATTCGACATTTAGCAAAGCGAGATAACACAATGACCCAGGAAACAGTCCTTCACGCCGCCGACGCCACTGTCCAGGAGTTTGACTGGGGTGAGTTGGTCTGGTATGCCAATGGCAAAATGGGCAACAGCGCCACCATGACATTTGGGCGTGCCGTCCTCAAACCCGGACACGAGAACTTCCGCCATTCCCACCCCAACTGTGAAGAAATCCTGCATGTCCTAAGCGGACACATCATTCACTCCCTGGAGGACGAGCTCTTCCCAATGGGACCCGGTGACACCATCGTCATCCCGGCCAACGTCGTCCATAACGCCAGCAATGACGGCGACGACGTTGCCATCATGACGATCTTGTTTTCCACTCCGGACCGGCAGACGATTGTAGCTGATGAATGAACGCTGTCCCCAGCCGTTGAAGGAGGTACAAAATGCCCGCCGCCGAGACGAAACCGAAGGATCGGAAACCCGTCAGGATCAACTGGTATCGAGTCCCCGTCGCGCGCGCTGAACTCAACGCGCTCAATCAACGTGACGACTGGCAAGGAGCGCTTCAGGTCGCCGGGCACTTGGGCCTGATAGTTGTTACGGGCCTCACCGCCTTGTATGCAGTCAGCAATCTGCCCCTGCCCTTGCTGCTTCTTATCCTCTTACTCCATGGGACCTTCTACGTCTTTCTCTACAACGGCACACATGAACTTTGTCACTATACCGTTTTCAAGACGAAATCACTGAACATCATTTGTTTGTACGTTCTTAGCTTCCTCGTCTGGCGCAACCATCTGATGTTCTCCACCAGCCATGTCGAGCACCACAAATACACACTGCATCCACCCGACGACCTTGAGGTGGAACTGCCCATGGAGCTGACTCTGGTCGGATTTCTCAAGAACGCGGTGGTCAGTCCCTGGAATCTCTATGACACGGTTAAGTCAACCGTTCGTCTCAGCCTCGGCCGCTTGGAAGGAGAATGGGAGCACTCGATCTTTCCGCCTGAAGCAGTAGAAGAGCGGCGCCGGCTCTTTGCCTGGTCGCGCATCCTACTGTTAGGACATGGACTGATCCTGGCACTGGCCTTCGCAACAGGCTGGTGGCTCCTACCAGTCCTGACGACCTTCGCTCCATTCTACGGAGGCTGGCTGCGCTACCTCTGCAACAACCTCCAGCACGCCGGGCTCCAGGATAACGTGCCCGACTTCCGCCTCTGCTGCCGCACTGTATACCTCAATCCCTTCACCAGCTTTCTCTACTGGCACATGAACTATCACACTGAACATCACATGTACGCCGGTGTGCCCTGCTACAATCTGCCCAAGCTCCACCGGGCCATAAAGTCGGAAATGCCGGAATGCAAACGCGGGCTGCTGCCGGCCTGGATCGAGATCATCGCCATCATGCGCAGACAGAAATCCGACCCGGCCTACCAGCACGTGCCCGACCTTCCCGCGCCTACGCCTGCATCGGTCTGATGGCGGCAGTCAAGCCGGCGCAGGCCATCCTCCGCGATTTGCCTGCGCCATATACTCCTCGTGCAAGGACGGGCTGCAGGTTAGGTCTACCCTTTACGTAATGGACTCGAACCCACCAGGAGACACACAATGACGGAACGTATCCTTTATGTAGGTTCCTACACGCACAGAGACAGTGAAGGCATCTACATCTATCGCTTTGATACCCAGACTGGCGCTCTTCGGCATGAAGCTCTCGCTGCCGAACAAGAGCATCCGTCCTTTCTGACACTGCATCCCCAGGGCCACATACTCTATGCCGTGGGCGAAGACAATGAGGCGGGGCACGTAAACAGCTATGCCATTGACCCTGCAACCGGTGGTCTGACCCGCCTCAATCGGCAGCCGACCCATGGCACCGCGCCCTGCCACCTGGTCGTCGAACCCGGCGGCCGCACACTCGTGGTGGCCAACTACTACAGCGGTAATGTCGCCGTCTACCCCCTGAAAGCCGACGGCAGCATCGGCGATCCCGTGCAGAATATCCAGCACCACGGCAGCGGCCCCAATCAGGAACGTCAGGAAGCGGCACACGCCCACTCCACCACCATGAGCCCCGACGGCACCCGCGTCTACGTTGCCGACCTGGGTATGGACAAGGTGATGATCTATCGTCTCGTCAACGGACGACTCGTCGCCAACGACCCCGACCACATTTCCGTGCAAGGTGGAGCCGGCCCCCGCCACTTTGACTTTCACCCCAACGGACGCAACGCTTACATCATCAACGAACTGGACCTGACAGTAACCGTATGCGCCTTCGATCCCGGCACCGGCGCTCTCGACGCCATCCAGACGATTTCAACCCTCCCGGACGACGTCGACGACAAGACCGGACTCAGCACCGCCGACATTCACGTTTCGGCCGATGGCCGCTTCGTCTACGGCTCAAACCGCCACCACAACACGCTTGCCATCTTCTCCGTTGACCAGGACAGCGGCCGCCTCACCGCCGCCGGCCATGCCTCGACCCGCGGTCAGACGCCCCGCAACTTCACCATCGACCCAACCGGCGCCTGGGTTCTCGCCGCCAACCAGGACTCAGACGACATCTGCGTCTTCAGCCGCGATGCTGACAGTGGCCAGCTCACACCCGTCGGCGACATGGTCTGGGCGCCCATGGCCGTCTGCCTGCTCTTCGGTCCCTGAGTTGCAATGGCACATCATTCCAGTCAGCCCCACAAACCGTAGGGACACCCCTTGTGGGTGCCCTTCTGCTTGCCGCTGCCATGGCGGCTGGCTGGCAGACGAATACAACACCTAAGCTACCGCAGGGGCACCCCTTGTGGGTGCCCTGACAGTTGCGTCCCCTTGGCCGCCGGTCGCCAGATGAAAACAATATCGCGCAAACGATCAGGCCTGGCCGCAAACCCGTCAACATTGATAAACTGAACAGTCTGAATCGATACCAGTCGCGCATTTCACCCCGCAAACGACTGATTCTCTTCCCTCATCTTCTGTGCTCGTCGCCCCAACCGACCACGACCCGTAGGGGCACCCCTTGTGGGTGCCCTGGTGGCTACACCCACAAAGCCCTTCAACAGTACGCGCCTGGCAAAACTTAGTCTCCTCCATCGAATAACCGTATAATGGACCTGAAAATGTCGGTTCCGACAGAAGAATTCGACTCTTAGCCAATTTCAAAGGATCAACTCTTGCAATTCGGCATATTCTACGAACATCAACTCCCCCGCCCATGGGCCGAGGACAGCGAACACCGTCTTCTCAAGGAGGCTTTGGATCAGGTCGAGCTCGCCGATCGACTCGGCATCGACTACGCCTGGGAAGTCGAGCATCACTTTCTGGAAGAGTACTCCCACTCCTCCGCGCCCGAGGTCTTCCTGGCGGCATGCAGCCAGCGCACGCGCCAGATCCGCCTCGGCCACGGTATCGTCCTCATGCCCAGCAATTTCAACCACCCCGCCCGCATCGCCGAGCGCATCGCCACCCTCGACCTGATCAGCGACGGCCGCGTCGAATGGGGCACCGGCTCCTCAAGCAGCCGCAGCGAGCTCGAAGGCTTCGGCATCGACCCGGAGCAAAAGCATCTGATGTGGGAGGAGTCGGTCCGCGAGGCGGCCAAAATGATGGTCATGGAACCGTACGCCGGCTTCGACGGCGCGAGCTTCTCCATGCCGCCCCGCAACGTCGTCCCCAAGCCCCTCCAGAAACCGCACCCGCCCCTATGGCTGGCCTGTTCCAACCGCGACACGATCAAGATCGCAGCACGCTACGGCATGGGCGCGCTGACCTTCGCCTTCATCGATCCCGACAGCGCCGCCCACTGGGTGGATGAGTACTACGAGACCTTCGAGCGCGAGTGCAACCCCATCGGCCGCGCCGTCAATCCCAGTCTCGCCATCGTAGCCGGATTCATGCTCCACGAAGACGGCGCCGAGGCCGAACGACGCGGCGCCCGCAACTTCCAGTTCTTTGGCTACGCTCTCAGTCACTTCTATATCACCGGCAGTCACTTACCCGGCGAATTCGATCTGTGGCAGGACTTTCAACGCAATATGCCGGAGAAATACGAGCCCTCCGCCGGAATCGGCACACCCTCCCAGGTGGCCCGGAATCTGGAGGCTCTCGAGAACGCAGGCGTCGATCAGGTCGTCTTCGTCCAACAGGCCGGCAACAACCGCCACGAGCACATCTGCGAGTCGCTCGAACTCTTCGCCGATCAGGTGATGCCCGCCTTCAAAGACCGCCACGACGACCGCCAAAAGCGAAAACTGGAAAAGCTGGAACCCGCGATAGAAAGGGCCTCGCTGCGCGTGCCCGACCTGCCTCCGGTGGCCGGCCTGAAACCGATGGACGCCTACCCGCTCATGGCAGCCAAAGCCGGGCAGGCTGAACAGCCCGAACGTCCCACCGAGGGAGATAACATCGTAACCGCAATCTCCGGTCGGGGTTGATCTTGGTACGTAGCCCGGTCCGTTTCTCATGGCAACACAGGCCGGCGCTCTGCCGGTCCGGAAAATGATGCGAGGGAAAGAGGATTAGCGACCGGAAGCCGGTCCCCAACAGTTACGATTCGCTATGTCGACAGCTATTCGTTTCAATCGCAGCCGGTCTCTCTTGCGCAGCCCGTATCCTCGCCATATCAAACTTCAGCGACCGGTCGAAACCGTAAATCCCGTTCTGTTCCTGCAGGATATCGGTCAATTGCGTGTAGCAATAGCCAAAATGATCGGGGTCGTCCAATAGAATTCCGCACAAGCGCGTGAACCGTTCATAGAACTCTTCGATCGACTTTGGCCTCTCTCCGTAGCCCCAGGACTCTTCTCCCTCCCTTACATCAGGGTTCCACCAGATGCCGCCGAACTCGCTCACAAAAAACGGCTGCCCCCTGTAAGGAATCGACCAGGTCTGCCCGTCCCGTCCGTTATAGTACGGGTTGCCTTTCCCTACGTCCGCGTGGTGTTCGGCAAACAAATCAGTGTCTTGCGTATAGTCGTGGCAGTCGTAAATGTCCGCCTCCGCTACCCGGTGCGAATACCCACTTGTGTCCAGCACCGGCCGCGTCCTGTCCAGTGCCTTCGTCGCCAGGTACAGCCCCCGCGTCACCGCATCCAGTGTAGTAATCCGGTCGTGCAGCGATTGCCAGGTCTCGTTGAGCGGACACCAGCCCACGATCGAAGGATGGGAGTAGTCCCGCTCCAATACCTCCAGCCACTCGGTTATGTAAGAAGGCGTCGGCTGTTGGTGATCCTTTTCTTCACCGTAATGACGGCAACCCCAGTCACCGAATTCCCCCCAAATCAGATACCCCAGACGGTCGGCATGATACAGAAAACGCTCCTCAAAGACCTTCTGATGCAGCCGCGCGCCGTTGAACCCGGCCTCCTTGCTCAACTCGATATCCCTGCGCAGGGCCTCGTCACTCGGCGCCGTCATAATGCCGTCCGGGTAATAGCCTTGGTCCAGTACCAGCCTCTGAAAAACGGGCCGTCCATTCAACGTGATCGCCTTCCCACAGATTGCCACGCTGCGCAGTCCGGCGTAGCTGCGCGCCTCGTCAACCACCTCTCCCTTTCCATCCACCAGCTTCAGCACCAAATCATACAAATGTGGGTCCTCGATCGACCACAGCCGTCGCCGCCCTTCCGGAATCCACAACGCCAGTTGCGGACAGAGGTCGAGTTCGGCTGAACATTCTGCCTCTGTCACAATACCGTCGCTGTCCAGAAGCTGGGCCTGCAGTCGAACTCCATCCAGTTTCGCAGACTGAAACCGCTCCGCCGCCGCCCGTCGCAGAACCAGCGGCTGCTCCACGCGGATGACACTGTTGGCAACGTCCGGCGTCAGCCGCGGCCGTCCCAAATGAAACTCAGGCACAGGCTCCATCCACACGCTCTGCCAAATGCCGGTCGTCCGCACGTATATCGCGCCCCGCGGCCCAAACGTCTGCGCCTGTTTGCCCCGCGGCTGCGGATCCCGGTGGTTGTCCCGAGCCCGCACCACAACTGTCACCCGCTCACCCGGCCGTGCCGCGTCGCTCACATCGCACGTAAAGGGACTGAATCCGCCGCGGTGGCGGCCAACTTCCTCGCCGTTTACCCACACAGTGGCGTCGTAATCCACCGCTTGGAAATGCAGCAGCACCCGCCGACCCGCCCAACTGCTTGGAATCCCCACCTCCCGCCGGTACCAGACCGCCTCCAGAAAGTCGTGGTTCTCCACCCCCGACAGCCTCGACTCCGGGCAGAAAGGAACCGTGATCCGACCCGCGAGCGGACGCCCCAGCAGCCCTCTCTCCAGGCCGCTGTCCCCTTGGTCGATCTCAAACTCCCACTCGCCGTTCAGGCAAAGCCAGTCCTTGCGCACAAACTGCGGCCGCGGGTACTCCGGGCGAGGTATTGACATAGGAATTCTCCTGGGAAAGAGTGAGGAATGGAAATGTGCCAGGTTGGACTGAGTGAAAGTCCCTTGCCGGTGGCAGCTGGTTACCTATAGCGGCAAGAATTCAATACGATTCGCGATCTCCTCAGGGTCCAGCGCCTTTGCCGCGACTTCGAGGTCCTCTACTACTTGGCCGACGTTCAGCCGCAACTGATGCACGTACAGGAGGCCGGCAAACTCGATACCCAGTCTTTGAAAACTGGCAGCCAATCTGAGCAAGTCAGCATCCTGGCTGAAGAGAACTCGACCCGATTCGGTGGCCCGTCGCAACAGCATTTCGTCATCAATTCGCGATGCACCGTCTTCGCTCGCAGTCAGAACATCAACACCTCGAATGCGAAGGCCCTCGGTTATGGCACCCTATACGTGATGATCCATGTATAGTGCTAGGCTCAACTTTTTGCTCGCCGCTCACGGAACTTCTGGCGGATGGGTGATGCGGCAGATTCCCGGTGCAGCCTTTCATATTCGCGCGCGCTATCTTCAATCTCTGCGTCGAACGACCTCTTATTGTCAAGATAGTGGGAAATCGCCAGCCGTATCTGGGCCCTGGAAAGAATTGGATGCTGTCGCTGGATTCCTGCAACATCATCGCCCATCTCAATATAGTCTGTGGCGATCTGCCGGACCTTAAAATCGGCGCCAGCGAGTACTGGGACGCCTTGTTCATTTACGATGATTTCAGCGCTTTCATCTGGAGTTTTCGTCTTTGGCTTTGCCATCGTGACAACTCCCCGTCGAATTCATCATCGGTCCGGAACCAGCAGCACCTTCGAAACATTGCCCGGGCTGTGGATGAGACGCTTAAACCAGTCCCCACCCTCCTCCAGCGGCGCTTCAACAATCCACGGGTCGAGGCGGTAGTGGCCTGCATGCAACGCCTCCAGCCCGTCTTCAAAGTCAGCCGCGCCGTAAGCAAAACTGCCCCGCACCGTCAACTCCTGCCGGATTATCGCCGCCGCCGGCATCGGGCTCGTCTCCTCATGCAGCCCTGAAAGAATCAGGATTCCAGCATTCCGCGTAGCGTCCACACATTGGCTGCGTGTACCCCCCGTCCCCACCGCGTCCACCGAGACCGCCACCCCCTCGCCGCCTGTGGCCTCTTTGACCGTCTCAACCACGTCCGACCCCTGGCCGGCCCCGTCAATGCCGCTTCCAGCCGGCGTAACTGTGATGCCGCCGAGCGCGCCGCCCATCGCCAGCCGCTCCGGATCTAGGTCCGTGATGAAGATCTGGTCGGCGCCGGCCAGCTTCAGCGCCTGCAGGGCCAGCAACCCAATCGGCCCCGCCCCAATGATCAGCGCCGACTCCCCTTCCACGTCGCCCGCCAGGCGGCCGATGCGCACACCAACGCCCACCGGCTCCGTCAGAGAACCCGTGCGCAAGGACATCCCGTCCGGCAACTTGTGCGTCACGAACGCAGGAGTACTGACGTATTCGGCAAAAGCGCCCGGCCTGTGCGCCCCCACCAGCCTCCGTTCCGGGCAGAGCTGTGTCAAACCCATATGACAAGTGCGGCACTGCCCGCAGTACGTAAGCGGGTTCACCGTCACCGCGTCGCCTACCTCGAGTCCGGTTACCTCCCGTCCCACCTCCACGATCTCGCCCGCAAACTCATGCCCCATCACCAGCGGCGGCGTACGCAACGCATTGTGGCCCAGAAACCCGCTCAACTCCGAGCCACAGATACCCGCGTAGGCCACGCGAACGACCACTTCATCAGCTACTGGCATGGGATCGGGCTGCTCCCGCATCTCCATCACTTCCGGCGCAGTCCACACGAGCGCTCGCATCAAAGTCCTCCATATGAGTTCTGAATTTGAATCTGGCCCCATCATACGGAAACACGGCCCGAACTGCAATTAAGGACGGCCAGCGGGCCGAAAACTGGACCAATACCAGCAACTCTGGTGAGTTTCTGCCTGCCGCGAGCGGATCGGCTTGCGAAGTTCTTCCGTCGCGTGTAGGCTTTGCAGGGTACCGCTACGGTACAAATTTCCTGGACTGACGGCCCGCATCTGATAGTCGCGACGGGCGGCTTTGCCTTCGATTGACCATCTTCAGTCCGACCCAAATTCCTCTCGCCCCCGTTGACATCCTTACAATGGCGAGGGCAAACCCATTTCGCCTAAAGTCTCCGAGGAGTGTCCGATGAAAATTACCGACATTACCGCTTACCCTGTCTGGGCCGGCCATCGCAACTTTCTCTTTGTAATCGTCGACACAGATGAAGGCATTTTCGGCGTAGGCGAGTCCGGTCTCACCAGCCGCGAACAAGCGGTGATTGGCGCTGTCAAACATTTCAAGGAAATACTCGTCGGTCAGGACCCCTTTCGCATCGAGCACATCTGGCAATGGCTCTTCCGCGGCGGCTTCTTCCCCGCCCAGCGTGTCCTCAGCTCGGCCATCTCCGCCATCGACATCGCCCTGTGGGACATCAAAGGCAAAGCGCTCGGCGTACCCGTCTACGAGCTGCTCGGCGGACGCGTCCGCGACAAGGTCGTCTGCTATCCTCACAATCACGTCCATGCCCTGGAAGTGGAACCCCTGGTCGAGAGCTGCCTCGAGACTAAGGAACAAGGCTGGAAATTCGTACGCTGGGGTCTCCCTCAGGACGGCGACATCCTCGAACCCCGTCAGGCCGTGCGCGCCGCACTGCGCCAGTTCGAGGCCGTGCGAAACGCAATCGGCGACGAAATCGACATCTGTTTCGACGTTCACACCCGCCTGGACCTCCCTGATGTGATCTGGCTATGCCGTGAAGTCGAGCAGTACGCACCGTTCTTCATCGAGGATCCCCTGCGCAGCGAAAACCCGGACTCGTTCAAGACCTTGAGGCCTCGCGTCCACGTGCCCATTGCAGCCGGCGAACAGTTCTCCTCGAAATGGGAGTTCCGCCAGCTGATCGAGGAGGAATGGATCGATTACGCACGCGTCGACATGTGCATCGCCGGCGGCTTCACCGAGACCCGCAAGATAGCCGGCTGGTGCGAGACCCATTACATCAAGCTGGTCGTTCACAACCCGCTCGGCCCGGTTTCATCCGCAGCCTGCCTGCAGATGAACCTGGCCACCTCCAACTTCGGCGTACAGGAGCAACCCCGCAAACCCGCCGAAATCCTGCCCGACATCGTGCCCGTGCAACACCACTGGGAGGATGGCTATCTCACGCCGACCGACCTGCCCGGTCTCGGCATAGAATTCGACAGGGAAGCGGCCGCCCGCCAACCGTCCCAGTGGCGCGAGACGCCGCAGGTACGCCGCCTCGACGGCTCCTTTACCAACTGGTAGATTACAAGCGGCCTCTTTCCTTACGGATAGCGTGGCACTTGCAAGACAGCTTTTAGCCGGAATGGCAAGCAATGAGGAAGGAACGGGAACAATGAAGACAGCTGCTGTATTCGGACCAAAACAGGGCGGCGTTGTTGACGCGCCAAACCCCACCGCCGGCGAAAACTGGGTCGTCGTCAAGATCCATACCGCCCCCATGTGTACTGAGTTCAAGGTATACGTCTCCGGCAGAGAGGCCCCCTATCTGGGTCACGAGGCCGCCGGAGAAGTAGTCGAAGTGGCGCAGCCCTGCCGCGTCAATGTCGGCGATCGCGTCGTGGTGATGCCCCAAACACCATGCGGGCAGTGCGAACTCTGTCTTGACGGCGAGTACATCCACTGCCTGGACTCCGAAGAGCCCCCGCCCCAACCTGACGGCGCCGAAGGCCGGGCAACCATGTCGCAGTTCATGCTAAAACAGGACTGGATGCTGGTCCCGATCCCCGACGGTATCTCGTACGATCACGCCTCCATGGCCTGCTGCGGCCTGGGTCCCACCTTCGGCGCCGTCCAACGCGCAAACATAGGCCCCGACGACTCCTTCATGATCACCGGCCTGGGCCCCGTGGGCCTTGGCGGCGTGATAAACGGTACCCATCGGGGCGCTCAAGTGATCGGGGTCGATGTAAACAAATACCGGGCAGCCAAAGCCATTGAGTTGGGCGCGTCCACTGTCATCGACCCAACCGACGCTGACGCGCTCGAACAGGTTCTGGCCCTCACTCGCGACGGCCGCGGCGTCGACCACAGCATAGACTGCTCCGGCGTCGTCGCCGCCCACCGCTTCTGTATCGACGCCACCCGCCGCAAAGGCACCGTCAGCTTCGTCGGCGAAAGCGGCACCGACGAGACTCCAATCCACGTCAGCACCGACATGCTGCGCAAAGGCCTCAGCCTGCACGGCTCCTGGCACTACAACATGGCCGACACACCGCAGATACTGCGCGTCATCGCCGCCAATCCCGACAAACTCGACAAGCTCATCACCCACAGCTTCCCCCTCGACCGCATTGAAGATGCCTGGCAGTTGCAGGCCAGCGGCCAATGCGCCAAGGTGGTGCTTAAGCCATGGCAGTAGACAGGGGCACGTAAGACTGCATGAATGCGTTTCATCTTCGACAAGGTCTCAACGCCAGCAATTGATCTGGACTATCTCATAAACACGTAAACCCAAACGGGCGCCATGCGTTTGCACTACTCGAAAGGAAGCAAAGTCCCCCATGCTAGACCTGCTAAAGCAATACTTCGGCTACGACGAATTCCTCCCACTGCAGGAAGAGATCATCACAAGCGTTTTAAACGGCGAAGATGCACTCGTCCTCATGCCGACCGGTGGCGGCAAGTCACTCTGCTACCAGTTGCCCGCCCTACGCCTCGACGGCCTGACCCTGGTAGTCTCCCCTCTGATAGCCCTGATGAAGGACCAGGTAGATGCCCTCAAATCCAATGGTATAACCGCAGCGTATATCAACAGCACGCTCCCATATGCCGAACAGTTACGCGTACAGGAGCAAGCATTACAAGGCGTTCTCAAAATCCTGTATGTCGCCCCGGAACGGCTCTCACTTCCCGCATTCCAGACCTTCCTTGCCAGGCTCAAAGTCAGCCTTGTAGCAGTAGACGAGGCCCACTGCATCTCCGTATGGGGACACGACTTTCGCCCTGACTATCGCAGGCTGGGCGATCTTCGTAATGCCCTCCCAGGCGTTCCCTTCCTGGCCCTGACAGCCACCGCCACCGAGCGAGTACGCCGCGACATCCTTGACCAGCTTCACTTGAACAAGCCGCGACAGTTCATCGCCAGCTTCAATCGCGCCAATCTCAACTACGGAGTCCTCCCCAAGAACAGGGACAGTTTTGAAGTCCTCGTCGATCACCTTCAGAAGCACAAAGGCGAGTCTTCGATCATCTACTGTACCTCGCGCAAGGAGACCGAAAGCCTGGCCGCGCAGCTCCGTGAAGACGGATTTGACGCCCATCCCTATCATGCCGGCCTCGACAACGAAACGCGTCGGCAAACTCAGGAAGACTTCATCCGAGACCGCGTTTCCATCATCGTGGCCACCATCGCTTTCGGCATGGGAATCGACAAGCCCAATATCAGACTGCTGGTCCACTATGACCTGCCTAAGTCTCTGGAAGGCTACTACCAGGAAACAGGCCGCGCCGGACGCGACGGCTTGCCCGGCGACTGCGTCCTCCTGTACAACTACGGGGATGCAGCAAAGCAGGAATTCTTTATCGAACAGGTCGAAGACGAGGCTGTGCGCCGCAACGCCCGCCAGAAGCTCGGGCAAGTCGTCGACTTCTGTCAACTCCAATCCTGTCGCCGCAAATACATCCTCAACTACTTCGGAGAGGCCTGGAACAAGGCAAACTGCGAAGGCTGCGATTTCTGTCTGGTGCCCAGAGAAGAGTTCGACGCCACCATCATCGCCCAGAAATTCCTGTCGGCTGTGTATCGTACCAATGGGCGATTCGGCATCAACCATGTTATCAGTGTACTGCGCGGCGCGAATACAAAGACCATCAGGAAATGGGACCACGATAACCTTAGCGTGTACGGCATCGCAAAAGAGTACTCCGTCAACGATCTCAAGGAGATTGCCGGCCTCCTTATCGCCAAAGGGCTGCTGGCAAAAAACAGTCAGGAATACGCTACATACGGTGTAACTGAATCGGGAATGCATTTCCTCACGAGTCGCGAATCCTTGGTCCTTACCAGGCTCAAACGCGAGGAAGAAAAGGCGTCAAGCGCCAGCCGCGCCGCCCTGGACTATGACCAGGCGCTTTTCGACGCCCTGCGCCATCTGAGAATCCAGTTGGCCGCTGAAAGAGGTGTGCCGCCTTACGTCGTTTTCGGGGACGTCACCCTGCAGCAGATGGCACACTATCTGCCTCAAAGCAGCGAAAGCTTGTCACGCATTTCAGGAGTTGGCGATGCGAAACTGGAACAGTTTGGCGACAGATTTCTATCTGTTATCCGTGAACACGCTCTCGTCCACTGCCTGGAAGAGAGGGCCATTCCGGCGCAAAGCAGAAAGCGAACAGATCGAGCTAGGCGCCCTGGCCCGACTTACTACCAGACAATGCAACTGCTACAACAGGGCATGTCCATCGAGGAGATTGCACGAGAGCGCGGCCTCGCTCAGAGCACGATAGCCGGTCACTTGGACCGCCTGGTCCAGGCAGGCGAAAGGTTGGACTTTGGTCAACTGTTGCCTCCCAAGTGGCGGTTCGATAGAATCAGAGCGGTCTTAACGGAAACAGGCGATGAATTCCTTTCGCCGGCAAAGGAAGTCCTGGGGGACGATTTTTCCTACGAAGAGATAAGAATCGTGCGGCTCTACTTGGGCCGGCAAGTTGGCAGTTCAGAGCAATCTGATCCCTCTTCTTGATAGAGATATCATCAGGAACTCAATTGAGTCGTAGCTCAGACCGAAGAGTGGCACTTTAGCGAATAACCATCTGCGACAATGAACTGAGAAGAGGACAATGGGCCAGATTTCCCGCCATGGACAGATAGGTGACGCCGAAATTCTCATGAAAGTCTGGGATATGCTTTCAGGTGACGTAAACCTGAACTGGTATGAGCACGTCCCCGTAACTGAATGGGATGGTGTGACACTCGACACTTCCGGGCCGCGGCCCCGCGTCACGGCAGTGAGCCTCGGCAATCGGCAGCTCTCAGGAAGGATTCCGGCTGATCTGGGCAGGCTGACCAGTCTGGAATGGCTAAATCTCGGCTACAACTATCTGACGGGCGTCATACCCCCTGCGCTGGGCCGGCTCACCAAATTGAAGGGTCTGCGGCTCAGTTTCAACCAACTGACCGGCACAGTCCCCCCGGCACTTGGCCGGCTTTCGCAACTTGAAGAGTTGGATCTCTCAGGCAACAAACTGAAGGGCGTCATTCCAGCGACGCTTGGCGGGCTGGCAAATCTGCAAATGCTCGGCCTATGCCAGAATGGATTCAGTGGTGTAATTCCATCTGAATTGGGCGGCCTTGTTGATCTGGAAACGCTTTTCATTTCAGATACACAAGTTAGCGGGGCTATTCCGGTTGAACTGGACCGACTCGCCAATTTGGAGGTCTTGGATCTCTCTAACAATCAGTTGACGGGCCCGATTCCGGCTAGTCTGCGTAAACAGGCCAATCTGACGGTACTGGAACTCTCCAACAACAAGCTGACCGGCGCCATACCGGCTGAACTAAGCCGTCTCTCAAATCTGGAGGAGCTTCTTCTCTGCGGCAACCAGTTGGCTGGGAAGATCCCGACCTCCCTCTGTCGGCTCGCCAATCTGAGACTGCTGGATGTCGCACTCAATCAGCTGTCCGGAGAGATTCCATCCGAGTTGGGCAAATTGCCCAAGTTGGAAGAAATAGAGTTCTACGGCAACCCAAAACTGACTGGCGAACATCCATTTGATGTGTCGTAACCTACTGTTCCTAGGAGGAACACGCAAGAAATACGAAACCGGCACAAATGGCTGGCGCTCCAATGGCAAGGGCAAGACGGGCAGAATTCACCAGAGTTTGCGTACCCCTGCCAGCTCGGCGAGCGTAATGCTTCTCGCAAGTATTCTGGCTGGAGTCAAGCTAGCCGTCTTGAGGAGCCCTAGGGATCTCTTCACGGGCAATTTGGGCGTTCGATCCATTTGGGATCAGCGGTTTTTCGCCCCGTTATCTTCGAACACGGGCTTTGGGCCATCTCTGCCCAAACACGTGTGTTCCTGCCTGAAGTACTGAGACCTGCTATCATGCAAGTGCGGAGACCTCAACAGTGACCTTCAAATGCGCCATCATCGGCGTAAGCGGCGGACGCGCCAACGGCCACGCCGACGCCTACACCCACATCCCCCGCGGCCAGCTCGCCTGCATCGCCACCCGCAACCGCGCCAACCTCGACGCTTTCGGCGAACGCTGGAACGTTGACGCCCGCTACACCGACTATCGCGAGATGTTCGAACGCGAGAAGCCCGACCTCGTCCACGTCAACACCCCGCCCGACGTCCGCCTCGAAGTCATGCATGCCGCCGAAGCCGCCGGCGTCGGTGCCCTCATCATCGAAAAGCCTCTCGCCATCCAGGCCGAAGACTACCTGGCGATCCGCAAGTTCGCCGGTTCCGCCACAGTCAAAGTCGCCATTAACCACCAGCTCCATTTCCACCCCCGGCGCAGCCAGCTCCAGTCACTGGTCCATGAAGGCGCCATCGGCACGGTCCGCCTGATCGACGCCAGCGCTCGCATGAACATGGCCTACCAGGGCACCCACGTTCTGCAGTCAGTCGCTGCCTTTCATCCCCATGGAGAACCGGCCAGCATCTTTGCCCAAATCTCCGGCGGTAACGGACTGCAGGAAGGCCGCAAGCAACACTTTGCACCCGACGCAACTTTGGCGACGATTCGCTACGGCGACGGTGCCAGCACGCTCCTGCGCTGCGGCCTCAACGGCCCCTATGTTTTGGCCGGTGATGAACGCGTAAACGTGCACAAGCAGGTCACCGTCTACGGCACCGACGGCTATGTCCACTGGAGCATGTGGGGCTGGGAAACCTCAACCCGCGGCAAGCGCGAAAGCGGCAGCCACAACTACCCCGACGAAGACATCCTCGGCCAGGCCGCTATGACCGAAGCCGCCTTCGACTGGCTCGAAGACGACGGCCAGCGACATCCCCTTAACCTCGACGCAGCCCTGCTCGACTTTCACATCCTGCTCAAAGCCTATATGAGCGGGCTCAACCGGCGCGAAGAAACCCTGACCAGCGACCTCCAGCCAGGGCTGATTGAAGCTCTGAGACTTACTCTGAACTCTTAGCCGCGGACCGGCGCACTGATGTCGGTCCCACACACGGAGCTAACTCGATCTGTGTCCCTTGACTCGTATGCTAGCATATCTCGGTGCCAGTTCCGGCTCCGCCCTCTGCATTCGTTGCGGCGGCACGCCTTTGCCGATGGCCTCCAGATCATCCAGCACCATCTCCCCGATCTCCCAATGTGCCTCCATTACGCTGCCCGCCCGGTGCGCTGAAAGCACCACATTCGGCGCGCTGCGGATCGGATGCGCCGGGTCAAGCGGCTCTTGTGGGAAAACGTCGATCGCCGCCCGAAAGCGGCCCGCATGCAACAGCTCGGTCAAAGCATCGAAATCAACAAGGTGGGCGCGGCTCACAAGAATCAGTGCCGCGTCCGGCCGGATTCGCTCCAACAGAGCACGGTCCAGCAGGGCGCGGTTCTCTTTTGACGGAACCGCTAGCACGAAAATAAACTGCGACGTCTCCATCAACTCTTCCAAGGGCAGAGGCGTTACGCCCAGGCGCCGCAGATAACGTTCTCCCAGCCACGCGTCGTATACTGAGATGCGGCAGCCAAACGGTTCGAGCAACGGATGCAAGCTTCGGGCCAGTCCCCCATACCCTATCAACCCAACCCGCTTGCCGTAGAGATTGAAGTTGCCGACATTCCCCGCCTTCGAATAGATCTCAGTGCCATCCAGCATCGCTTGGTGACCCTCAACAATCCCCCGTGCGCAAGCAATTGCCATGCCCAGCGCCATCTCCGCCACCTGCCGGCCAAATGCTGGCGCCGCCGACAGCACTCGGATCCCGTTTGCGAAGCAATAACCGTAATCCAGGTCCAATGGAAACGCGCCGGAAACTGTCAAAATGGCCTTCAAATTGGCCGCCTCGTACAATACGTCGCCGTAGCGCCAACTGGAGCAAACGACTGCCTCCGCCTCCTTCAGCGCCTCAACAGCATCCTCCATGGGCATCGACTCCGACCTGCCCCAGACGACATCAATGATTTCGGGCAGGCGTCGCAGATCCCATTCCGAGAAGATCTCGTCCATCTTCCGGAAAAAGGGATCGACAAGAACGGTGGGTTTCCTGGACATGGGTTGCTCCTTTAGAAGTGTGAGGCTCTGAGCTACTTCGCAAGCTACTTCCCAACCGCTTTAGGCTGGAACCTCAAGGAAACCTTTTTCTGGCATTCCGGGCATGACATGGTAATCGGGCCGAATGATAACACAGACCTGCCTCCATTTGCGTTGAATGTATTCTTGAACAACACCGGCCAGATTTAGACAACCCCGGCAAAAGGCAGGAGGGCAGGTGAAGCCGCGAGAGAATGGCGGCCTTAGCGACCGTACGTCCATGAATCGCATTTGACAGAAGGCGTTTTATCGCTAAAATCGTACCCAATATCCAAGACTGACCTCCCGACTTAGGCAATGTCACACTAGGTAGGCAGCACTCAGACCGAGCATTCGTCCGGTTTTGACCACCTGGTAAAGCCTGAAAAGTCGACACTTCCCAACCGGCGCCCTGTACACGAACTGGTAGCAATCAGCTTTCGCCTGACCATCTTGGCTGGCCATCATCTTTCAGTGTAAGCCGATACTTTATCCTGAACCACGTGTATCAAGAACCGTTTGTCGCAGTTGACTGGTCGTGCACTTACAATCGCGACCACTGTATTCATACCTTCCGAATCGTACCAGGGCGCCCGACTGCGCCCCGAAAGGAACTGAGGTGACTGGAATGAAGGGCACAGATCTTGTTGGCCTGTTTACCGAGCATCTTCGCCTGTGTAATGTTAAGAAAGGCGAAGTGATTCTTGCCTTCACTGACGCACAATTTGCCTTTCCGGAGTACCCAGGTGCAATGATGGCCGCGGCCACTTCTTTGGGCGCGGAGGTATTTACAATCACCGCCCCCTCCGACGCCGAAATCTCGGCCCAGCTTGTTCTTGACGCCTGGAAATCCGCCGACATGGTCGTCGCCATGACCTCAATTCCCTGGCTCTATACCGACGCCCACAACGAAGCCCTCGCCTCTGGCACGCGCACCCTAATGGTCCACGAGCCGGTCGCCAACCTGAAGCGCATGTTCCCCAACGAGGACGTAATCCGGCGTACATACGCAGGCGCCAAACGCATGGCCGAAGCCAGCGAAATCCATGTCACCGACTCCGCCGGCTCCGACTTCACCCTCCGCAAGGACGGGCGCAAGGGCCATGCACAGGTGGGACTAGCAGATCAACCTGGCCGCTGGGACCATTGGCCGGCCGGTCTCGTAGCCACAGGTCCCCTTGAGGACACTGCCCAGGGCACCTACATCGTTCGCGCCGGCGACGTGATACTACAGCAGCGCAGACACACCGTCTCCGAAATCCGCATGACTCTCGAAGCCGGCCTAATCACCAGCATCGAAGGCGGCCTCGACGCTCAGCTCTTGCGCGACTACCTCAGCTCTTTCGACGACCCGGACGCTTTCCGCTTCGCCCACGCCGGCTGGGGAACCGAGCACAGAGCCCTCTGGAACGTCGTCGGCATGGATTCCGAGAGCTTGTACGGTACGGTGATGGTCTCCCCTGGCCGCAACATCTTCAACGCTGCTCACGAGCACTCCGGTCTCGGCGGCACAAACTATACCAGGGCCCACATCGACCTCTGCTGCCGCCACAAAAACCTCTATCTGGACGGCGAACTGATCGTCAACGAGGACGAGGAGATCGTTCCCGAGTATCTGAGGTAAAGCTGAAACAGATTCCCATCACCATATAGGCAGCAAAAGCTCGACTGGAGGAGCAACAGCATGTCGACCTCAGGACAGACCAATAGTTTTGGCCAGTTAATCGCAGAAGCCCTGGCGCTGAGCAAAATCGGAGACGGCACGCGCGCCGCCCTCTTGAGCTCGCACGTCTACGACGAACGCGCCATGCGTGCCTACAGCGACGCCCTCGACATCCTCGGCGCAGACTGGGTCCGCGTCATCATGCCTGGGCGGACCAACGGGACCAGTTTTGCCAACCCTGTGCAGGGCGGTTCCTTCGTCACCGACATTCTGAAGTCGGCGGATGTCGTCGTCCGGCCGACCACAGCCAAAGGGGCTGTGGCCGATATCGGAATGTATACCCCCGTCTTCGAAGAGATCATCATGAGCGGGACGCGCTGGTGGGACTGCTCCGTAGGCGGCTCCGAAACGCACCTCCGCAAGCTGTTCCCGACCCAGCCAATGATCGATCGCACGCGCGCCGGCGCCGTCCGCATGCAGGAAGCCAAGACCCTGCGCATCACCTCCGAAGCCGGTACCGACCTGACCCTCAGCGTCGAAGGCCGTATCGGGCACTGCCAGGTCGGCATCGTCGACGAACCGGGCCGCTGGGACAACTTCGGCTTCGGCCTGGTCGCCACCGCGCCCGTCGAGGACTCAGCCAACGGCAAGGTGGTCTGGGATGCCGAAGACTCGCTCGGCGAGCTCCTCGGGTCCTACAGCGATCTGCTGCCTGAACAGGTCGTTACCCATTTCGAAAATGGAAAAATCGTCCGCATCGAGGGCGGCTGGGTAGCCCGCCGCTTTGAAAACTACCTGGCCGGTCTGAAACGCCCCGAGTTCTACCGGATCGCCCATATCGGCTGGGGCACCCATGAGAGTGCCGCCTGGGGCGGCCCCGGCTGGAATACCGCCGAATGGGAGAGCTATTACGGCTGTATCATGCTCCACCTCGGCATGAACATCTTCTCCACGCTCGCCCCCTACAACGGCCTCCATGGCCAGAATCGCCCGTCGATTGCCTGGCCGATGCCGTCGCACGCCGGCGGCTGCCTTTTGCGCCACGACCTCTATCTCGATGACGAACTGATTGTGAAAGCGGGACAGATCGTTCAGGATGAACTGAAGTAAACCAAATCATCGGTTTCCGTGCCGTCTCGCCGCGGCCGTCCGACAAGGATTTAGCCATAGAGGAGTCTGTCCATGCGTATGCAGGATTTCGCAGTATCCTACCACGCCGCCACCGAGATTGTCGGTCTCTTCCGCGAAGTATTGGAAGGGTGCAAGCTCACCTCCGATGAGACGCTGCTGCTCTTCACCGACACCCGCTTCAACCCCACATACCCTGCCGCATTCATGGCGGCGGGACAGGAAATCGGCGCAGAAGTCATCCAGATGACCGTCCCGTCAACCCTTCCTGAGATCTCTTCAGCCTACATTCGTGATGCCTGGAAAGCCGCCGACCTCGTGATCGGTATGTCACAGGTGCAGTGGCTCTATTCCCGCGCCCACGACGAAGCGCGTCAGTCCGGGACGCGCGCGCTCATGGTAGTCGAACCCATCGACGTACTGCGCAGACTCTCCCCCAACGAAGATGTACGCAAGCGCGGCCGCGCCGGCGTTCCCCTGTTGACTGCCGGCAAGGAGATGCGCATCACCTCCAAGAACGGTACCGATTTCACCGTCAACAAAGAGGGCCGCGAGGCCTACACGCTCTATAGCCTGGCCGACGAACCGGGAAAGTGGGATCACTGGCCGCAGGGCCTGGTAACCTTCTTCGCCGCCCCGGGCCAGGGCAACGGCACCATCGTGGTCGACCCCGGCACCGTTTTCCTCAAGTTCCGCCGCCACTCCACCGAGCCCGTCAAACTCACCGTCCGTGAAGGCCGGATCGTCAAGTTCGAGGGTGGAACCGAAGCCCGTCTGGTCGAAGAATGGTTCGCCCAGTGGAACGACCCGCGCTCCTACGAGTTGGCCCACGTCGGCTGGGGCACCGAGCACCGCGCCGACTGGAACGTTATCGGCATGGACTCCGAGGCCTACTACGCCAACTTCCTCTTGGCCTTTGGCCGCAACATCTTCTGGCCGGTCGGCGGTGACAACGATGTCGAGTCGCACTGGGACTTCTGTTGCCTCGATCACGATATCTACGTCGACGATCAGGTAATCGTGGAAAACGGTACGATCGTTCCGGAGAACCTCAAGTAATGCGACTGCTGCAATACGTCGGCAAGCGTCTGCTCCAACTGATCCCTGTCCTGCTAGGGGTCTCTATCATCATCTTCACCATCTCCCATGTCCTTCCCGGCAATCCGGTCTACCTGTTTGTCGGGATCGACACAACGCCCGAAGAAATTGAGGCGATCACGAAGCGTCTGGGGCTCGACAAGCCCCTGCATGAGCAGTACTTCATCTGGCTGGGAAACGTCTTGCGCGGCGACCTCGGAGACTCCTGGTTTACCTCCGAGTCCGTCGCCCAGGATCTGATTCGGAGGTTCCCCGCCACCTTCGAAATGACAACCGCTGCCCTGCTGCTTGCCATCGCGCTCGGAGTTCCACTTGGCGTCCTGTCTGCCGTCTACCGAAACAGTTGGATCGACAACATCAGCCGCGGCATCACCTTAATGGGCGTATCAGTGCCTTCCTTTTGGTTGGGGCTCCTGCTGATCTACGTCCTGTTTTACCTGTTGCGGATTTTCCCGCCGCCAAGCGGCCGCATCGGCCTGCTCATTTCACCGCCGGATCGAATCACCGGCCTCTACCTGCTCGACAGTGTGCTGACCGGAAACTGGAAGGCCTTCAGCTCCAGCGCTCAACACTTGGCCCTGCCAGTCATCACCCAGGCCCTGGTTACCCTTGCGCCCATAACCCGCCTGATGCGCTCGTCGATGCTGGAAGTCCTCGGGTCGGAGTACATTCAGGCGGCCCGCGCCAACGGCGTGCCCGACCGCCAGATCTACTTCCGCGACGCCCTGCGCAATGCGCTTCTCGCCCCCCTGACCTTCGTCGCTCTCGTCTATGGCAACCTGTTGGGCGGCAGCGTTGTGCTCGAGAGGATCTTCTCCTGGCCCGGAATAGGTCGCTACGCACTCGAATCGATCGTCGTCAAGGACTACAACGCCGTGCAGGGCTTTGTCCTGCTCGCCGCAGTGCTATATGTCCTCGTATTCCTGATCGTGGATATACTCTACTTTGTCATCGATCCAAGAATAACCGCCTAGCCTTTCTGCCGTTCGTGCAGACGACCAGCTGATCGCCGAACGTCCGCAGCAATTCGCACTACTGTGAAATTGAACTGGAACACCAGGGACTGAGAAATGAGTGCACAGGGAACGCCCTTGCAACTGGGGTTGGATACAGAACTGCCGCCCGGCCTGCAGCGGTTCCTCTACCAATTGCGCCGCAACTGGTCGACGATGGTGGGTATCGCCATAATTCTCTTCTTCGTCCTGATCGCGATCTTCGCGCCAGTGCTGGCGACCCACGATCCGGTCGTCACCAACCTGGACGAACAGTTCGAGCCGCCCAGCGCCAGGCACTTCTTCGGTACCGACGAGGTAGGATGGGATATCTACTCCCGCGTCATCTATGCGACGCGCGTCGACTTCTTCATCGCTATCGCATCAGTACTCATGGCGATTGCGATCGGGGTCCCTCTGGGGGGTCTTACCGGCTACTTCAGCGGCCGTTTCGACGATATTCTCATGCGTATTCTCGACGCCTTCCAGGCCTTCCCGCCTCTCATCCTGGCCATGGCCGTCGTCGCCGCACTGGGGAGAAGCATCTGGCTTGTCATCGCCGTGATCGCGTTCATCAATTTCCCCTCTTACCTCCGCGTCGTTCGCGCCGAAATGAAAAGCAAGAAGGAAAGCTTCTATGCCGAGGCCGCGCGGTCGGTCGGCAACCCCTCCCACCGGCTCATATTTCGACATCTCATCCCCAACTGCCTCGACCCCGTTCTCGCTCAGGCGCCTCTCAATGCCGGCTGGGCAATCCTGGTCGCCGCCAGCCTCAGCTTCATCGGCCTGGGTGTACCCATCCCAACGCCCGAGTGGGGCTCGATGATCAATGACGGTGTCGGAGGTATAGTCAGCGGCGAATGGTGGATCTCCTTTTTCCCCGGTCTGACCGCCATGCTCGCCGTGCTCGGCTTCAATCTGCTATCTGAAGGCCTAAGGGATATCTTCGATCCCAAGCGTATGGAAATGTAACAAATGATTGAAGTTCGGAATTCGGACTCTCTTCTCGAAGTCAGAGGACTGCATACCTACTTCTACACCTATGAAGGCGTAGTCAAAGCAGTCAACAGCGTGTCATATAATCTCAATCGCGGCGAAATTACCGGGCTGGTCGGGGAGAGCGGCTCAGGAAAATCCGTGACCGCACAGTCAATCATCCGCCTCGTAAAGGCGCCCGGCAAAATCGTAGAGGGCGAAGTCTGGCTCGATGGGCAAGACCTGATGTCATGCAGCGAAGCGGAAATGCAGACCATTCGCGGTCGCAAGATCTCCATGATCTTCCAGGAACCCCGCGCCGCCCTCAATCCCCTCTTCACCGTCGGCGACCAGATCAGCCGGGTCATCCAGCTGCGCGA
Source organism: Caldilineaceae bacterium (assembly GCA_026708085.1). GTDB lineage: Bacteria > Chloroflexota > Anaerolineae > Caldilineales > Caldilineaceae > Bin5. The sequence goes on along the minus strand of JAPOVP010000065.1, from coordinate 21,888 downwards.
AAGCTGCCCTCGCAGCGTCGCCGAGGCACACGCAGTTGACATGATGAGGGCCGTCGAAATCGCCGACCCCGACCGCCGCGCCAATGCCTATCCCCATGAACTCTCCGGCGGCATGTGTCAGCGTGTCATGGTCGCCATGGCACTGAGCGCCAACCCGCTCCTGCTGATCGCAGACGAACCGACAACAGGCCTCGACGTGACCGTGCAGGCGCAGGTCCTCGATCTAATCCGCCTGCGTGTGAAATCGGCCGGCTCCGCTTGCCTGTTTATCACCCACGACCTTGGTGTCGTCGCCGAACTGTGCGAACGGGTCATCGTCATGTACGCCGGCCGCGTCGTCGAACAGGGACCCGTCGCCCAGATATTTTCAAATCCGCGCCACCCGTACACCCAGGGACTGATCGCCTCCACCCTTCGCGTAGACATCGATAAACCGATTTCTACTATTCCCGGCACCGTGCCGGACGCCGTTCATCTGCCCAGCGGCTGCACATTTCATCCGCGCTGCCCCTTTGCCGAAGAGCTCTGTCAGCAGGAAGAGCCGCAGATGGTCGAAGCAGGGCAAAACCATACAACGCGTTGCCACATCGTCTCAGGACGAATCGAACGCGAGATGCTCGAAGAGGCCTGGACCTTGGAGACGGCTTAGTCCGAGAGCTCGAAATAGATGCTGAAACTGGCCTTCACTGAAAACTCTGACACATAAAGACCTGAAATGACCCACGCCAACGGCGAAGCATTCGTACAAATCCGCAACCTGCGCAAGGACTTTCCAATTCGCGTCGGCATGTTCTCCCATGTCCGCCTGCGCGCCGTTGACGATATTTCATTCGACATCCCTAAAGGCGCCACCTTGGGACTCGTCGGCGAAAGCGGCTGCGGCAAAACGACCGCCGGACGCTGCCTCCTCCGACTGATCGAACCGACATCCGGCGAGATTCGCATGGGCGAACACAACCTCACCGACCTGAAGAGCGAGCAGGTCGCCCAGATGCGCGGTCGTATGCAGATGGTCTTTCAGGACCCCGGCGGTTCGCTGACACCCCGTATGACCATCGGTGCCATCCTGCGCGAGCCGCTCGATCTGCACACCAATCTGAACGCGCACGAGAAAGACCAGCGCGTCCGCCAGCTGCTCTCCCAGGTGGGCCTGCAGCCCGACCACCTCACGCGCTATCCCCACCAGTTCAGCGGCGGCCAGCAGCAGCGAATCGGCGTCGCCCGCGCCATCGCCACCCATCCCGATTTCATCGTTCTCGACGAACCTACATCCGCGCTCGACGTGTCTGTTCGCGGCCAGATTCTGCGCCTGCTCACCCAACTGCAGGAGGAAATGGGCCTGACCTATCTGTTCATCTCCCACGACCTGAGTGTCATAAAACATACCTGCAATCAAGTCGCGGTAATGTATCTGGGTCGCATAGTGGAAACTGGCAGCACCGATGAAATCTTCGACTCACCAGCGCATCCTTACACACAGGCCTTGCTCTCCGCCGTCCCGATTCCCGATCCTGCGCAACGCGGCAAGGAGCGCCTGAAACTGCCTGGCGAAGTTCCGAGCCCCATCGACCTGCCGCCCGGGTGCCGCCTGTACTCACGCTGCCCATATCGCCGCGACGCCTGCCTGCAGCCTGGACCACCCCTCTTTCACATTGCCAACACCCACAGCGCCGCCTGTATCCTGGTCGAGAACAGTGATACCAATCGCGAAACGCATGCTCTATCCACTTACTCGCAACCTGCCTAGACCCCGGGGCGTACGTGTATGAACAGTGTTCTGCCGCGAGGACTTGCGCAAAGGAATTCTAGCCTCGTAGAGCCGCCCAAACACGGCCTCCTGAGCCAGCTATCAGGAATTGAATCAGCAATCCGACAGACACTGTGGAACGCGAGCTGGAGCTACCCACAACTTTCCTGCCAAAAGGAGTTTGCAGACATGCTGAGCAAAACGATGTCGCACCGTGCCTTGATGGTGGCTGTCGTCAGCCTTCTTGTCGTGGCGTTGTTGGCTGCCTGTGCCCCCGCCGTTGGCCCTGAAGCCCCGGCCGACACCGGGGATGCCGTCGCCGATACGTCCGGAATGACCGGCCGCGAGGCTGCTCTGGCCACAGCCTCAGAAGAAGATCGGACCCTCATCGTCGCCGTCAGCCAGGATCTCTCCACGCTCGACTGGGACGTCTCCGGCGCCTTCCCGCGTATGACCGAGACCCAGGTCAATGTTCTCGGCAGTTGGGCGCAACCGGCCATCATAGAGCTGGAGGACGGAAGCTTGGTCGGTGATGCCCTCAACTTCGAGCCGATGCTGGCCGATTCGATGGTGATCTCGATGGACGGCACACAATGGACCTTTAAGCTGCCCGAGGGCATGAAGCACTACCCTTCCGGCAACGAGATTACTGCCAACGACTACCTCTACTATAAGGACCGGCGCGGCAACATGCGCGTCCCGCCCTCCCTCGACCGCCTGGTCCGTCTGGCCACCAAAGAAGAGCCCCTCAAAGGGTTCGAGGTGATCGACGACTACACCTTCCGCTTCAACGCTTCCGACTGGACGCCGATCTTGCGGCCCTTCATGAGCTGCTGTCAGTTCGGCTACCTGATCGACAGCCAGGCCTACATGGACGCCGGCGAAGCCGACGGCGACAAGTGGGGCCAGGAGTGGGCCACGACCAACATGCCGAGCAGCGGCCCTTACTACATCCATGAACGCATTCCCAACGAGTCGATGGAGTTCCGCACCAATCCGAACTGGCAGGGCAAAGAGCCGTTCTTTAACCGCATAATCTTTACCGTCGTGCCCGAGTCGGCCGACCGCGTGCTCTTGCTGAAGGCCGGCGAGGTGGACATGGCCCAGGACCTGTCAGCCAAGGAAATCAACGATCTTCGCAGCGATGCCAATGTCAGCACAAAACAGGTACGCATCGGCGACATGATCGTTATGCCGATCAACCACAACACGGAACCCTTCAACGACAAGCGTGTGCGCCAGGCTGTTTCATACTTGATTCCCTATGACGACATAATCGAGAACGTTTGGTTTGGCAGCGCCGAGCGAAGTTTGGGACCGGTACCTTCCATGGTGCCCGGCTATGACCACAGCTATTGGCCTTACGATCTGCCCAAAGAAGAGGCCATTGCCAAGGCGAAAGAACTTCTGGCTGAGGCCGGCTATGCCGACGGTCTGGAATTCGATCTGAACATCGATCTGGGCACGCCAGAACAGGCTAGCATGGCCAAGATCATTCAGAGCGCCCTGTCAGAAGCTGGCATCACTGTCAATGTCAATCCAATGCCGCGCGCTGCCTATCAGGAAGGCAAAAACCAGGGCACGCACACCTCGGCGCTCGACACACTCTTCCCTTGGACGGCCGAGCCTGGCTACTTCATGGACATCCTGCTGGGTTGCGCCTCCTACGGTAATCGCTACAGCGGTGTCTGCTTGGAGGAAGCAGATGACTTGATCCGCCAAGCCGGCACGACCGTGGATGAAGATGCGCGTTTCGAACTGTACAGTCAGGCTCAGCGCCTGCATATCGACAATGCTTCCTGGATCTGGATTGGCGCCCGTTACTTCAATCTGGCCATTGGTTCCGATATTGAAGGCTATGTTGCCTTCCCCGATACCCGCACGCGCTACTGGCACCTCTACCGCGATAGCGAGTAGCCCAGGGACATGGCAAAAGTAGTTCGCAGCCACTTGACCGGTCGGGCGGTGTCGCCGGGTCGAGTGGCAACCTGAACCAACCTGCTCAATTCTTGAGATACAGGTACAAATACAGAAACCGACAGTGCCGGGGACATTTTTTTTGCAAGACTTGCAGTCCTGCGACGAAGTTGACACCGTCTCCGGCACTGTCCTGTTCAGAGTTCAACTTGATGACCTGTAAGAGGCTGCAAGGCCAGTGGTTCCCACAAAACTGAGCCAGCGGTATATCTTCGACTTCTGGTATCCGCTGGCGCTCAGTTGGCTGATGATGAGCATCGCCGACCCTGTTGTGAGTGCCGGAATCACCCGCCTGCCCCAGCCTGAATTGGAACTGGCCGCCTTCGGAGTGGCCCAACCGATCGCCATCCTCATGGAAAGCCCCATCATCTACATGCTGGGCACCGGGGTGGCCCTCGTCCGCAACCGCGCCATGTATCAGCTGGTCTGGCGCTTCATGCTTCACCTGTCGCTCCTGATGACCTTAGCCAGCGCGCTGCTTTTCTTTACACCGGCCTACCACGTCATGACCCGCACACTTCTCGGCCTCTCGGAAGATGTAGCGACTGCAGCCCGTCCTGCCATGCAGCTACTCCTGCTCTGGCCCGCCGCCATCGGTCTGCGCCGCTTCCTTCAGGGCGTCCTCATCAGACATGGCTACACCCGCCATATCACCTGGGGAACGATGTTCCGGCTTGCCACCTTGACCGTCACCATGGCCGTCGGCGTCTGGTTTGGAGGCTTGCCCGGCGCCGCCCTCGGCGGTCTGGCAATGGTCCTGAGCGTAATCATAGAAGCGGTCGTAATCGCCTGGTGGGCGCGGCCGATCGTGCGTACCCATATCTTTGGCAGAGTGGAATCCCCCGATCAGAGCCAGCCCGACATGTCTTATGCCGGCATGTGGCGCTTTTACCTGCCCCTGGCCGCAACCGACGTCATGCGCGTCATCTCCCGTCCACTTGTCGTCGCCGGTATAGCCCGCTCAGCAATGCCGGCCTCATCTCTGGCCGCCTTCCCGGTCGCCTTTGGTCTGGGAATGTTCTTCTCCAGCCCGATGCGCGCCTCTCACGAGGTGGTAATCGCTCTCCTCAAAGACGAGCGCTCATACAAAGCCTTGCGGCGCTTCGTCGTACTTTCGGGAGTAATTCTGAGCCTCGTAATGGCAATACTCGTTTTCACGCCTTTGGACCGCTTCTACTTTACCGTTCTCTTGGGCGTGCCCGCCGAAATCAAGCCGCTGGCCGTGCTCGGCGCCCAGTTCATGGTACCGATTACCTTCCTGATGGCATGGCAAAACCTGTACCGGGGCCGGCTCATCAAGCGGCATGACACCCGCAGTATTCAGTTTGGTATGGCTGTCAACCTGGTCAGTATGCTCTTGGCGCTGACTCTCGGAGTGTCGGTCGGGCTCGCTTCCGGGGTCGTAGTCGGTACCGCCTCAGTCATTCTCGCTTATGCTGTGGAGGTCGTCGTCTTGAACACCGCCAGCCGGCCGCCCGACACCTTGTCCGACCTGCAGCCAACCAGCGCACACTAGCGACCGGAGTCGGCACGCCCGATTCGTCGAACCCATACAATCCCGGCAACTCTGGCCTGCGGGCCAAACCGTTTACTCTCAACGATTCTCCGCTCGCCAATGAACTCAAAGGAGCATATAAAATGGCAAACTTCGAACTTGCAGGCCTGACCGCCGCGCCAGGTGAAGTCGTAAAGGGCCACCTCGGCCACGTCACCCTGGCCGACGGCAACAAAGTTGGTGTGCCCGTTGTCATCGTAAATGGCGTAGATGACGGCCCCACGCTGGTAGTCACCGCCTCCATCCATGGCACCGAAATCAACGGCACCGGCGCCCTCCTCAAGACCGTGCGCGCCACCGACCCCCAGAAGCTGAAAGGGCGCCTCGTTGCCATAACCGTCGGCAACCCCTTCGCCTTCCAGGTCGGCTCCTACTTCTCCCCCGTCATCGCACCCACCGGCGACGGCATCAACATGTCATCCGCTCCCATGTGGCCGGCCGATTCCGGCGGCACAGTGACACTGCGCTTGGCTGGCGTGATCGGCGAAGCGCTCAAAGTAGCCACCCACTCCATCGACGTTCACTCCAATCCGCCCGATGCCATCCCCTTCACCTTGATTCGCCGCGACGCCTGTCCCGACGAAAACGTACTCAACGAGATGGAAAAGATGGCCGAAGCATGGGGTTTCACCGTCATCGATTCCCCCGGCCGCTCCGCCACTGGCGTCGTTGGCAGTTCTCTTGCCCACGGCATCCCCTCCATGACACCAGAGCTCATCGCCGATTTCTTCCTCTGGGAGGACAATACGAACTCCGGCCAGATCGGGATCACTAACACCATGAAGGCCATTGGAATGCTGGAAGGCGACATCGTTCCCCAGGCAACGCCGCCAATGCAGGGCGACTTCTACATGGCCGATCGCCTCACCTCGCACAAAGGCGGCCTCATGTGGATCAAACATCCACCTGGCACCTTCCTGCGCGAGGGCGACACGGCCGTCGACATGATGGACGTCTGGGGCGACCTCATCGAGGAAGTCAAAATGCCCTACGACGGCTACTGCTGGTCCTTCACCGGCGGCGTCGGTTACACACAGGTCGTGCCCGAAGGCACCCAGATCGCTTTCACCTTCCGCGAACGCTGACGACATGGACCGAAACTCCCGGTTAGGTATCAACGACTCCTTTGTCAGTTTGCCATCCAAAGTGAGGTGCGAGATTGGTTTCTCTCTCCTCTCTTCTCTTTTCTCTTTCCTTTACTTTGGGCGGTCGGCCGCAAGCGGCCTCCCTTGTGCGGGGGCTCCGCCCCCGCAACGCCCCCCCTCCTACAACATGCCTGACCGACCGGGTGCCGCCCAGCCAGCGGGTGCCCATACCACCGTATGCGAACTCCCAAGTCCCGAATCCTGGCTGGTTCTGGGCATGAACTATGGCAGGCAATCACCGCGCCGGACTGGCGAAGCGACTGCCACAAGGGCCTTTCACGCGTCGACGAGTCAATCCGGCGCCTATTACAGGAATCGGGACAATCCGCAACGCCTGATTCACGCAGACCGCACACAGACCAAGGCTTAGCAACCTCTTGGTTAGGTAGTAAGCTCTGTTCATACACCTTTTCATGACCTGCACGAGAACGGATAGCGAAAATTGAGTTCCGACGTCAAGGTAGGTGAGCTGCCGCCAGCGTCAGCCGCACCGGCCGTCAAGCTGGATAAATTCAAACTCGGGGTGCTCTCCTTTGGCCACCTGGTGGGCGATATGTACTACGCCACCCTGATTCCGTTGTGGCCTCTGCTCATCGACAGAATGTCGCTGTCCCTCACCGACGTCGGATTCTTCACCTCCCTCACCAGCTTCATGCTCATGCCCGTACAGCCCTTCATCGGCTGGCTGGTGGACCGCTTCCCCCGCGCCTGGTTCATGGTCCTCGGACTGATCGGCGCGGCCTTGGGTATGAGCTTCATCGGCCTCGCCCCCACCTATTCGCTGCTCATGGTCTGCGTCGTCTTCGGACGATTCAGCAACGCCATCTTCCATCCCCACGCGGCCATGATGGTACGCGCCACGTCCGGCGGACGGCACGGCACCGCCATGTCCATCTTCGCCTTCGCCGGCAACATCGGCATCGCCGTAGGTCCCCTCCTCAGCGTCGGCGTCGTCACTCTCTTCGGCCTGAAGTCCACCTACCTGATGATACCGTTCGGGCTGATAGCCGCCGCTGCCATCTACTACTTCATCGGTGTGGATGTTCCCAAAGAGTCGACCCCCTCCGACTCGAAACAGCAAGGCGGCAGTCGGCTGGCTTCCGCAGCCCAGACCTTCGTCGGTCCGTTGCTCCTGCTGGCCGTGTTGATGACATTCCGAGCCGCAATTTGGGGCGGCTTCAGGACCTTCCTCCCCATCTTTCTCGTCGACAGTCGAGCCGTCACGCTTGTCGTCGGCGGCCTCGGCCTTTCCGCCCTTTCCCTGTTCGGCGCCCTGGGCGGACTGCTTGGCGGCCACCTGTCTGATCGCTATTCCGGCTCGTGGGTCATCGCGCTCTCGCTCCTGATTTCCGCCGCCACTATCGTTGCCTTTGTCAAGACGGACGGCATACTGAGCCTCCTGATGTTAATCGTGGCCGGTATGTCCTTGTTCGCCAGCCAGCCGGTAGCCACCGTGTTGGCCCAGGAGCTCGCTCCCGACCGCATGGCAATGGCCTCCGGCGTTATGATGGGCATGGTCTGGGGAATCGGCGCGCTGTTCGTAACGCCAATTGGAATGTTAGGCGACGTCTTCGGACTGAACGCCAGCATGTATGCCCTGGCCGTTCTGGCCGCGCTGACCGGTTTGGGCTCGTTTTTCCTGCCGGAGTTCAGGCAACGATATGGAAGCAGGCTGCGCGAAATCTTTCAATCCCCTTCAACTTGAATGCATACCACAATATGAACTAAACTAGGGTCTAAGTGGTAAACGCGGCAGTTCCGCTGTATGTGCAGACCCAATTTCAGCAAGGAGCAGTCTCATGACAACCCGAATCCTGTACATCAATCCTCTCGGTACGGACATGTACGACGAGTACACTTACAACATCCTGCAGCCCGCCGCCTGCCCGGACACCGAGCTGGTAGTGCGCAGTTTGAAGGATGTGCCCAAGACTCCCTACCTTCCGCCCGCAGCCTACTTCACAAACCAGCTCCTTCATGCGGTCACTGAAGGCGAGAAGGAAGGATTCGACGGCATTTCGATTGGCTGCTGCGCCGACCCGGGCGTCGAAGATGCCAAGAGACTCGTAAATATCCCCGTCTCCGGTCCCTTCGAAGCCCTGGCTCACACCGCGCCCGCTCTGGGCCAGGTAACAATTATTGCCGGGAGAAAGAACGGCGGTTCTTGGAACCACTTGGTCCACAGATACAATATGGCCCCCTGGCTGGCCTCAGTGCGCGAGGCCCATTTCGCCCACCCGGATGCCGACATGGCCATGCGTCTCTTCGAGCAGGATGAAACGGAGCTGCGCCGCATCGTCGTGGAAGAAATGGATCGCGCCGCCCGTGAAGATGGCGTTGAGCAGGCCAGACTCGCACTCGAAGAAGATGGCGCCGACGCCGTCTTTTTCGCCTGCACGCTCTGGTCGGGACTGCTTGAACCCGTCGCCCGCGCCGTACCCATTACTGTGCTCGACCCGATGATCACCGCGCTCAAGTACATCGAAATGGTTGCCGCCACGCGCAGGTACTACAACGAGTATCAGCTTCAACTCTCGTTTGCCAGACACGCACGTTTCCCTGTCTCAGCCGAGGCCGTCCCCTCGTTGAACTGACGATCGATAGCTTTCCGATCGGCGAAAGAAAAAGAACCGCGTCCTGAAGATCAAGAGCCCTTCTTCCGGACGCGGAAAGTTTCGATAGACCTGTCTGTAAGGGCAGCCGCGCCGCCCTGCTCCAACAGATACCTGCATCAACTCAGAGGAGAACCCCATGGACCGCTTCGAAGCCAACGTCCAGGACAATCAGGAGCGCTTTCTCGCCGAACTTCAGGAGTTCTGCCGCAAACCAAGTATCATCGCGCAGAATATCGGCATAGAAGAGACCGCCGATTGGGTCAGCGACCGGCTGCGCAGCGTTGGCTTCGAGTCCAAAGTGATCTCCGTCGAAGGCGGAGCGCCTGTCGTCTACGGCGAAATGGGGTCTGGCGACAAGACCCTCATGATCTACAACCACTACGACGTCCAGCCCCCAGAGCCCCTGGAGTTATGGGATTCTGGCCCCTTCGACGCCGAGATCCGCGACGGCCGCGTCTGGGCCCGCGGCGTCTCCGACAACAAGGGCCCTTGGATGGCGCGCGTCCAGGCCATTGAAGCCTACCAGCAGGAGATCGGCGAGCTTCCCTTCCGAATCAAGTGGATTGTCGAAGGGGAAGAGGAAATCGGCAGCCCCAACCTCGGCCGCTTTGTCGAAGAAAACCGCGATCTCCTGGAAGGCGCCGACGCCTGCCTTTGGGAAGGTGGCCGCAGGGACGGTGCCGGCAGACCCGTCATCTCCCTCGGCATGAAAGGAATCGCCTACCTCGGTCTCTCCGTCAGCGGCGCCAGCAGCGACCTTCACTCCATGAACGCCCCCATCGTCGGCAATCCGGCATGGCGCCTCATCTGGGCCCTCGCCAGCCTCAAAGACGAAGACGAAAACATTACCGTCGACGGCCTCATGGACCACGTCGTCAAGCCCACCGCAGAAGAATTGGCATACATCCAGGGAATTCCCTTCGATGAAGAACAGAACAAACAGGACTTCGGCATTAGCTCCTTCCTGAAGGGAGCAACCGGCCCCGACATCGTCAAGCAACTCCTTTTCGACCCGACATGCACGATCTGCGGCTTCCTGACCGGCTACACAGGCCCCGGCCTGAAGACCGTTCTCCCCAACCAGGCGTCCACAAAAGTGGACTTCCGGCTCGTACCTGATCTGAACCCCGACCTGGTACTGCGTCTCGTCAGAGATCACCTCGACCGCCGCGGATTCACCGACGTCAACGTTGAGCTCCTCGCGCAGCTCTGGCCCTACCGGTCACAGGTCGACCATCCCTGGGTCCAGGCCAGCATCTCCGTAGCCCGCGACATTTTCGGCGCCGAGCCGGTCGTATACCCCTCTTCAGCCGGCGGCGGTCCCATGTACCAGCTGTGCGGGACCTTCGGCATTCCGGGCATCTCCGGCGGCGGCGTTGGCAACCCCAATTCCAACCTCCACGCGCCCAACGAAAACATTTTCGTCGAAGATTACATGCGGTCCATCCGCTACACCGGCCACCTCATCCAGGCAATCGGCAACCTTTAGTTCCGGCTAGAGGAGTTCCTGATGTGGGGAGATAAGATAGCCATACTTGACGGCAAGTATGGCCGGTATGCCTACTGCCAACCGGGTCTGGGCCCTACATGAAAAGAAATGCCTCAACCATAGAAGCCGCCCGTACCCGCAAGTGGGTTGCGCTCCTGGCCGTTATCGCCGGCATTCTGGTTCAGGCCCTCAACCAAAGCATAATTCAGGCTGCACTGCCTACCCTGTCCCAGGAATTGGGCACCAACTTCACCACAATTCAGTGGGTGCTGCTCAGTTTCCAGATCACGCTGGCCGTGGTGATGCTTAGCGTTGGCCGCCTTGCCGACATGTTCGGCAAGAGACGCATCTTCATCGCCGGGAACCTCTTCTTTGGATTGGCCTCCCTTCTCTGCGCCCTTTCCCCCAGCGTCTACTTCCTGATCGGTTTCCGCGTTCTTCAATCCACCGGCGCCGCTGTCGTCACCGTCCTCTCAATGGCGATCGTCGCCGAAATCTTTCCCGATACACAAAAAGGGCGTGTACTCGGTATCGCCGCCGGCTCCAACTCATTCGGACATTTCGTGGGCCCGATTCTCGGCGGCTATCTGATCGGCGACCATGGCTGGCGGATCGCCTTCTTCATTCTTGTTCCATGTGCAGTCTTGGCCGCGCTATTGGCGGCGAAGTACCTCCCCCCCTTGTCGCCCTCCGGCACATCCCGGCGCTTCGACATCCTCGGCGCGACCCTTATCGGCGCAACCATGTGCACGCTCTCGCTCGGACTCTCCTACGGCCAGATCATCGGCTTCACCCACATCTACGTCCTTCTTCTCTTTGCCGCAAGCGCCCTCGGCTTCGCGGCCTTTCTCTACGCCGAACGCCGCGTCGCCCACCCCGTGCTCGACTTCGAGCTCTTCCGCAGTCGCCCGTTCACTCTCCATATCGCAGTTGCCGCTCTCGCCGGCATCGCGACCTCCGGCGTCACCTTCCTTCTTCCCTTCTTCATGCAGCTTGCGCTCGGTCTCACCATCCTGCAGGTCGGCTTCGTAATGGCCATCGTCTCCATCGAAATCGCCCTGATCGCGCCCGCCGCCGGCTATCTCGCCGACCGCCTCGGCGCCCATCGCGTAACCCTGATCGGCCTCGCTACCCTCCTCGTCGGGTTCCTCATCGCCAGCACCGTCAACCTCGACAACAGTCAGCTTGGCTTCCTCCTGCGCATATTGCCCATGGGCATTGGCATCGGCCTCTTCATGAGCCCCAACAGCACTGTCATCATGGCCGCCGCGCCCGCCGCCCGGCTCGGAGTCGCCTCCGGACTGATCGGGCTGACGCGTATGATTGGTCAAACCACTGGGATAGCTCTGCTCGGGGCCGTCTTTGCCAGCAACGTAGCCCGCTCTGCCGGCATCGCGGTAGACGTGACCGACGCCTCACCCCTGGCCATCAGTCAGGCCTATCGACTGCAATTCTATATCGTAGCTGTTGTTATCGGGGCCACTCTGCTCTGGTCGCTGAAGACCAAGTCGGAACAACCAGCCTAAGTTCGCCAGGCTTCAGTCATGTTGTGCTGCGGCAACTCTGCTCCCAGCGTACCGCTCTTGCCCGGCCTGCAGTAACGGCCGAAGTGCGTCTCAATCAGACTGGAAAGTTCAGAATGGACGGCCCCGTGCGAGGAACTGTCAATGAGATTATGGCACTCCCGTGGATCGGCCTCTAGGTCAAAGAGTTCGTCGGGCCCGCTCGGATGCCGCTGGACCAGCTTATGTCGACGCGTCCGCGCCATGCGCACCGTCCCATACTCGCCAAATTGAACGTTTCGCCAGACCCCGCCGCCATCCGGCTCGACCAAATGCGGCAGCATGCTTCTGCCTGCGTAATCGGCGCTAGAGGATAGCTGCGCCTGCCCTGACTCCGCCAGCGTCTGGAACAGGTCCAGATGATCAACCAGCTCCCCGCGCCGCATTCCCGCCCGCAGCACGCCGGGCCAGCTCAGAATCAAGGGCACACGAATCGACTCCTCCAACATGTTTAGCGGCAGCGTCCCATTTCCCTTGCCCCATACGCCGTGATGCCCACAGTTCAGCCCGTGATCCGATGTGTAAACGACCAGCGTCTCGTCCAACTTGCCCACCCCGTCAACTGCCTCCAGCAGTCGCCCGACAATCTCATCAACATGGCTGACCGCGGCACAGTACTGGGCCTGCGCTTCCCGCTCGCGACCGCGGTCCACACTCTGCGACTCTAGAGCCTGTTCACCAAACGGATAGGACTCTCCCGCTGGAATGTCGCCAAAGCCAGCGTCGTCATACAACCCAACCAGCCTCTCCGGATGTCCGCTCCATGGCCCGTGTGTAGCAGTGAGACCGACGAGAAGAAAAAAAGGCCTCTGATCGACCGACTCCACGAACCGTGTCGCCTGTTCAGCAATGATCTCATCGGTGTAGCCGCAAATCTTCTCCATCCGCCCCTGATTGCAGAACTCCCGCGTCCCCTCGTGTAACAGCGGGTACGCGCTTCCCACACTGAACCAGGAATCGAAGCCGGGCGCCGGCTCGTCTTCGTTTCCAACATGCCATTTGCCGGCAAGCCCCGTCCGGTAACCTGCCTCCTGCAGGAGCTGCGCCAGAGTCCGCTCCCCCTTCAACCACGGCCACCGGTCAAATGCCATCGCAATGTAGTCGTGGACCCCGTGCTGCGAAGGCGTCAGTCCCGTCAGCAGCGAAGCGCGCGCCGCCGAACAGACAGGCGTCGTCGTAAACGCGTTCTCCATCACCACGCCCAACGCCGCCAAACGGTCCAGGTTTGGCGTGACCACCTCCTGATTACCGTACGGACCGCTCGCCCACTGCCCGTGGTCGTCTGTCACGAACAGCACGATGTTCGGCTGCCTTCGGGTCGTTGACATATTATTTCAACCGCCTGTCCCCATGTAGGGGCACCCCTTGTGGGTGCCCTGGCATTTCCCCCAGTCCAGAACGAGGCAAGCCGCGCTTGTAGTTACGAACGTGGCCGGTAAAATGTATAATTCCACAGGCGCGCAACAGCTCTCTCGGATAGCAGCACGTCCGGCCTGCCTCCCCCAAAGGAGTACAATCGAATGGCGGAATTCCAGAAGTCCCGATTCGCGCAGGCCCTCCGCCGAACCTGCCGAGGCATACGCCTGTACTCAGCTGCCATATTCCTTGTCGCCTGCCAATTCGCGATTCCTCCGCAGGAAACGCCGGTACTCTCAACAATGGCCAACGAGAGCCCTAGCTCTTCCGAAACTTCACCAGTACCTGGCCAAGAGCCCGTTCCCTCTACTGTCGGCCTGATCCAATTACGGGATCCGCTCGACGAGCCGGAGTACTACTGCGTAGACGTACCCGGTTTCGGCCGTTCCCTCAATCTGCAGGGTGCCCTCACCGCCCACACCTGCAAGCCCGGCGCCGACGACGAGATGTTTCTCTTCAACTCGCCGGCCGCGGGGCAAATCTCGATGCCCGCTTATGATCTTTGTGTGGAAGCAAGTGGGGAGGAAGCAGGATCAACGCTGCAACTGGCCGGCTGTTCCGACGCGCCACTGCAACGATTCCGGTACGAAGAAAACGGCCGGATCCGGCTCGAAAAGTGGACCGCAGACGGTGAACTGTGCCTGACAGTAGGACCGGAGCCTGGCGAACCCACCGGCGGCCCCAGTCACCTGCGGCGCACGCTTACCTTGGAGACCTGCAGCCAAGTCGACGAGTCGCGCGTACTCTGGACCGTCGGCTCCCCCAATGTCGTGACGGGAGAGCCGTAAGCCTCGGAGTACGCCGTCAATTCACATGTCTGTCTGGCTCACAACGATAGGTAATCTAAGCCCCCTCAACCGGGAACTGTCCTAGACCGTAGAGGTAAATGTCCGGATCCTCGGGCGCCGCCACACCGCTCTCGATCAGCGCCTCCATGGCATTGACCATCACCGGCCCCAGATAGTGAGGACAGCTGAAATAGAAATCGGCCATCGCATCCGGATTGTCGCCAACCCATTCGTCTCTACCCTCGGCATGATTCGAGATGATGCCTACCGAGGCAAGCCGTACGCCCGCCTTGCGGAAGACCGGCAACTCATGTGCCAGCGTATGGCCCACGACGTGCGCGCCCATCTCAGCGTAGACCTGGATCTCCTTCGCAGTCTCGAAGCGACCCCAAGCCGTGCATACGTAGATAGCGTCCTTGTAAACACCGGCAAACTTAGGCTCCTTCTTCGCCGCCTCATAAAGGTGCTCACTCATGATAGGACAGAACGGGTCCTTGAACCGTGCCGACCGCTTGCGCCCGCCGAAAAAGGGCTGATCGTCCTCCGGCCTGAAAAACATCATGTAGTCCGTGTTGATCGTGACGCTCCAGGGCGGCAGTGGCTCCCCCGGCTTGTCCGGCCTCTGTATTCCCCCCACCGATGCCTCGACCATCGCCCACTGGACCCCGGCCTGTTCCAGCACCCAGCCCACCTGTTTCGCCGCCAGCCACGGCGTCCGCGGCCGCGATCCCTGTCCCCCTCCGTGGTCCCACATGCCGTGCATCGCCGTGCGCAAGACGTTCTGGCCGCCTATACGCAGCAATTTGAACGGCGCAGTCCGGCCAAACGGCGTGTCGAACGCCTCAAAATAGTCGGTCATTTCAACATTGGGCATCTCCAGATCCTCGGGGAAGCGAGCCCCCCAAGTGCCGGAGCCGCCTATCAAAGCATAGCTTGCTGTTGGAATCGTCGTCACTGTATCTTTCCTGTTCTATTCTTGTCAGCTGATTGCGAATGTGGCTCTATTCTTGCCAGGCTCATCACTGAATTGCCGGAGCCAGGGCAGTCAAGCCGGCTGCGTAAGAGATTGACTGAAAACTGGCGGCGCAACGCCCAGGCTGCTTGTGCATTGGCAGCCCCCGCCGTCCGGAACCGGCATCGAAGCCAGCAGTTCCAGTTCCAGAGACAGTGCGATTTCAGGGAATACCTCGGTGTACAGGTGGTTGATGGTACTGTGAATGTCGTGCTCCGGCTCCAACCCGTGAGCGTAGTTGCTTACCATGTGGTAGTAGAGAACATGGATGCCAAGATAACGGGACAGAAGCGGGTTGAGGCAGTCGCCGTGCAGAGTAACGATGGGTGGCCGGTCCGGCTGGAATTCGGAAGCCATCTTGGAGACGGCCATCCAGTGCAGGATGTCGAAATCGGACTCGAAGGTTATCGATTCGGGCACGATCATGGCGACGCGCGTGTCGGCAGGCGTCCGCACCTTTCTAATCTGGCCGCTCTGAGCATAGGGCGCCAGCTTCGACGCCATCAACGTCTGCAGCTCCGGGCAGAAGGGATCGCCCAGCAGGAAGCGGCACTTGGACCACATGCTCTCGAACTGCGTGCCGGGCAATCCGCGATGCACCGGCCGCGTGTAGAAACTCCACGGCAGTACGACGTCGCCGGGGCGAACGGCGATGTCGCCCTGACGCCAGTCGGCAATCCCGGACGTGCCGCCTACCATCATCACCTTCACACCTGCTTGCCAGATCACCCAGAAACACTTTTCGAAATTAAGGTGATATAGCGAGTCCTCTCCCAAGACCTCGCCGTAGGAGGGAATCCAGATCACGTCGCGCCCGTTTGCTGCGACCAGATGGACGACCAGGGGCGAAAGCCCGTAAGGCGTGTTCAACCGTTCCCTGCTTGAAACTGTCCATCCCTGTGTTACAGCCCGTTCGAGCACGCCTTCGATACCGTATCCCCAGAGAGGACTTCCGGTGAACGAAGCGAATTCGGCCACAGGCCCGTCGTACTCGACTGTAGGATCTATTTTCGGGTACATGTTGCTTTCCAGTGTGCGAAAAGAGGAGTGCCGGCAGTCAACTTAAGTCCTCGACCTGCCAGCGGAAAAGATACTTCTCAATTACCTTAACCAGCAAATAGGCTCCCACCGCAAGCGCGCTGGCCACGATCGTTACCGCCCAAACTCTGTCGGCTCGGTACTGTGACATCGATTGTACAATGAGATATCCGAGACCCTTGCGGGCAAACAGCCACTCCGCAACGACTGCACCGATTATGCTGCCGGTGAACGCGATCTCATGAGCAGCAATATAGTACGGGAGTGCACTCGGCCAGCGTACCTTCGTGAAAATCTCCCACTGGCTGGAGTCCAGAGTCTGCATCCTGTCCAGCAGCACCGGGTCTGCCGATTTCAGCCCTTTTGTCACGTTCGCCAGAATTGGAAAAAAGGTGATCAGGACCACGATTATGATCTTGGGAAGCGGCGTGTCACCGAGAATGATGATCAGAATACTGGCAATCGTCACAAATGGTACGTTCTTGATGATTACCGTCCACGGAAGCGCCAGAGACTCCATCCACGGCAAATAGAGGAACGAGATCGACAGGGCAATCGCGATCGCGTTGGCAACCGCGTATCCGGTCAAAGCCTCTACAATCGTGGTCCACGTGTGAGAAGCCAGTAGCTCCCGCTCCGTCCACAATACGTCACCAACCATGTCAGGAGGGGGTAGCAGGAAGGACGGAAAGCCCGTAATCTGTATCGCCAGGACCCACAGGATAGGCACGGAGACCAACATTATGAGATAGGCAAGACGATCGTTCATAGGCATTACCCTGTCGTTAGTGATGCCAACGGAAACTGTAGCGATGGCCAATACTGGTTCTGCTCAGTGTCCCCAACGCGAGTTCCTGATCAGCGCCTCAGTTGCTCAACTCGACGGCTCGGTAGAGCGAAGTGCGCACACGCGCCACCTCGCGCAGGTAGTTTTCGTCTGTCCGCGAAGCCCTCGAACGCGGCCGCGGCAACCCGACCTCGATGACTTCCGCAATCCGCCCTGGGCGGGCTGACAGCACAACCACTCTGTCGGACAGAATTGTGGCCTCCTCAACACTGTGCGTAACGAAGATTACCGTCTTGGCTGACCTGCTCAGGACGCCGCCCAGCCATTCCCCCATCGCCTCCCGCGTCAACTCGTCCAGCGCGCCGAACGGTTCATCCAGCAGCAGAATAGCCGGATTGTGAACAAGCGCGGCGGCAATATTGACCCGCTGCTGCATCCCGCCCGATAGCTGGTGTGGATAGTGATGGTGAAACTCTCCCAGTCCAAAGTCGGTCAGCAGTTCATCCGGTGACAGTGCACCGTCCCGGCCAGTAATTTCTAACGTCATGCTGACATTGCTCAACGCCGAACGGGACGCCAGCAAGGCAGGGCGTTGAAAAGCAACCCCAATCTGGTGCTGGCGGCAAGCATTCCTGGGCGTGTCCCCGTTGACCCGCACCTCGCCATTGCTGGGTTCCTCCAGTCCGGCAGCGATGCGCAACATCGTCGTCTTGCCGCAGCCCGACGGGCCTATCAGGGTGACAAACTCGCCGTCCTGAACGGTTAGGCTGACCTCCTGTAACGCCTCAATGTCGCCAAACCTTTTGCTGACCTGCGAAAACTCGATAGTCAATGCGGTTTTTGTCCTCTTCTGCGCCTACTCGCACATGGGTAGTTCCATCTGGCCAAACTGGATCAACGAGGCCACCTGCCTGTTCCAACGCTCGGCCGACATGTGGCCCAGGGGCAGTTCGTCAGCCCCGGCTACAAGGGCCTCCTGAAGCTCGTATCTTCGCAGAGCCTGTTCCTTCGTCAGTTCCACGTCGACCGCATACCTGACTGCGATCTCGGCGGAGTCTTCGGGGTCCTCAATTACATGCCTTAGCCCTTGAATGACTGCCGCCAGATAGCGCCGCACCAGGTCGGCGTTTTCTTCCAGCATCGACCGCCGCACGACCAGGACCTCCGAATAATCGTCCCAGCCCCACTCGCTGAACTGGAACGCCACCCAGTTCATGTATCCCTGCGCCTCCAAAAGTCGGGGCTCATTGATTAGCCAGGCCCCGGTGAAGTCCATCTCCCCCTCAATCAATGGTTCCGGCGAATATCCGGTCACGACAAGCTCAACCTGGTCCGGAGAGATGCCGTGCCTTCCCGAAATGAGGTCGAAGAAATAGCCTTCTCCCTCGTGTAGTCCGATCGTCTTGCCAATGAAGTCCTGCGGCGTCAGCCTCCTTTCGGAGCGCTGGTCTTGGGGCGTATCGTGGTCCAGTCCCAACCAGATGTATGGGCTGTGCTTGATCATTGCGCCGACGGCAACAATATCTGCCCCATCGTGTCCCGTGAGCAGGCCGGGAATCAAGCTGCCCCCGGCGCTGACAGCGAAATCAACACCGCCATCCATCAGAGTTTGCAGGTGGCCCATACCCGATCCCCCGCGCACCAGTTCGGCCTCCAGACATACATCATTGAAAAAACCGAGTTCGACCGCGTTGTACCACGGCGCGCCACCGTCATTTAGTATCCAGGACATCCCAACCTTTACCTGGTCCATACTCTCGCAATTCATGGGTTCCCAGGCGGTATCGAGGTCGGGCAGGAACGCATTAGTAGTGTAGTTTTCAGCCGGAAAGCTCTCTTCAACACAGGCCAACAGCCGCTCAAACTCGGCCTCAATATCAGCGGAGTTCCCGGTGACAGCGCCTAGCCCTGCCTCCGTCTCGGGGATAAGAACCGGAAAGGTGCAAGCGCTTAGAAGCAGTGCCGGCAATACATACAACAAGAGATAAAGATTATTGATGCGCATTCCTTTTTCCTCCTGGAAAACGTATACGTTGGAGGATCTGTCACTCAAATCTGCTGAATGGTGAAAAAAGCACTGGACCCGTAGTAAAATCTCCAGAGTAATATGCAAAAAATACGAGAAGGGCCAAGGACAGGAGCATTGCCCCTACCCTCGGCTTCCCTCTCGAAGGTCATTCTCTAGAGTACGAATTCTGTCGAGTGGCATCCGCTACGGAGAGTGTCTGGGGAAGACACCTCTCTGAGCACATTCTAGCTCTTCGCACCGACTATTCGCAGGCCTCAAGCTGAAGCTGGTCATACTGGATCATCGAGGCCACCTGCGTATTCCAGCGATCTGCCGACATGTGGGACACGGGCAGATCGTCGCTCCCGAGCACAAGAGCTTCCTGTAACTCGAATCGGCGCAGCGCCTGCTCCTTTGTAAGCTGCGCGTCAATCCCGTACACCACCGCGATCTCGGCAGATTCATCAGGATTCTCGAGCAGATAGTTCAGTCCCGCCGTTTGAGCGGCTAGGAAGCGGCGCACCAGATCGGGATTCTCCTCGAAAGTCTCCCGACGCACGACCGTCACATCACCGTATCCGTCCCAACCCCAGTCGCTGAACCGGAAAGCCACCCAATTCATGAAACCCTTCTCCTCCAGCAGCCGCGGCTGGTTCACGATCCAGGCGCCGATGTAGTCCATCGCACCCATGAGAACCGGATCCGGAGTGAAGCCCGCCTCCATCAACTCGACCTCATCAGCGGGAATGCCGTGCTTGTTGGACATGAAATTGAACAGGTAGTCGTCAGCGCCTTGGAGACCTACTCTCTTGCCGATGAAGTCCTGCGGCGTCAATACCTTGTCAGAGCGCTGGTCCTGCGGCGTATCCGGGTCGAGACCCAACCAGATATAGGGACTGTGCTTGAGGAATGTACCCACGGCAACGACGTCCGCTGGCGTGGGGCTGGAGACGATCGATGGTACGCGGCTGCCTCCGGCAACGACTGCGATGTCAACGGCGCCGCCAGCAAGAGTCTGCAGATGGTCCACGCCAGGGCCGCCTGCCACCAGCTCAACTTCCAAGCAGACGTCGGCGAAGTAACCCAGCTCAATCGCGTTGTACCAGGGAGCCTCCTCATCGTTCAACACCCACGGCATCCCTACCTTGATGCTATCCACGCTGTCGCATTCCATCGGCTCCCAGGCCGCATCCACCGATGGCAGAAGCTCATTCGTGAAATAGCTTTCGGCCGGGAAATTCTCTTCCACGCAGGCCAGAATACGTTCAAATTCAGCCTCGCTGTCTGCATCGGCCGCCCCTTCAGCCTTAGGCTCTTCCTCAGCCTCCATCTGCTCCTCCTCGGCTGCAGGAGCAGCGGGGGCTGGCGCAACACAAGCGCTCAAAATGAGTGCCAGCAAAGCAATCAACAAGAGTGAAACAATCGAGCGATTCATGAAAGGCGTCTCCTTTGGATGGATTCTGAACAATCGAATTTGCATTATCAAGAGGACCGCTATGTAGCCGTGGTACCAACTACGAGGTGAGTCGCCGCCCTGCCCGCTAAAGTTAAGCGGGATAGTCATCGCGGCGGAAGTAAGCCTTGTCGAGCGTGTTCTTCGTGCAAGTTACGTCGGCGGTCACCCAATGAGTAGCATACCCTCGGCGCCACCGGTCCGACTCGTTTCGATGGGACGTATGCAGCGCCTGGCTGTGGTGAAACACCACGCCCCCCTTCTTGACCAGGGCCAGCGACTCCTTCTCCAGGTCGATCAGGTCCGGCGGCGGCACCAGGTTGTACGGTTCCCCAGGAACCGCTTCATGCGGCAGGATCGGACCCTTGTGAGAGCCGTCAATGTAGCGCAGACAGCCATTTTCCTCCTCGACGTCGTCCAACGCTATCCAGGCCGTGATCACATGGTCGCCGGGATGGCACTGAAAATAGAAGTTGTCCTGGTGGTATGGCTTGGCCGAGCCAAAATGGGGCGGTTTCATGAAAATCTGATCGCCCGACAGCAGGGGCGAAGCGCCCAGCAGATTCGCCAGCAAAGCTGTCAAACGCTCGTCCAGAATGAACGACTGAAACTCGCTTTTCTTCAGAAACGGCGTGTCGATCTTGCGCGGTGCAATCTCTCCACCTTCCGACTTGTCGACCACATATCCGTCGCCTTCCCTGCTCAGCTCCTGCTGACTCAAGTCGAGTGCAATCTGGGCAATCCTCTCGGCCTCTTCTCGGCTGAACACACCCTCTTCCACCGCCCAGCCCTTCTCCCAATAGTCGCGGTATGTTTCTGAATGCACAGAGACCTCCCTATGGAATTGGAAGCGTTTCTTGTTGGGTATCCGCTCGCGTGTCGTCAATTATGCCACAAATGAACTGCCTTTGCCCGATCAGCATACACTCGAAATAGACTACCTTACAGACAGCGCCCTATCTGTTTCCATTTCGCCAAGACGCTACGATTATAGTTTCAGGCCGGTGTCTGGGAGTAAACCCTCACCCTGTCTGCCGGCCTCGCCCAACAGCCTAGGTCCGACCCGGAATCTGTGACTTGTGATCCCGATTTGGCCTATCTACGTCAAGATTCGGGTGCCTCCCAAAACAGTGGCGAACTCTCGCATACCTCTGGGCCGCATCCAAGCCGCGCATAGCCCCATTCCTATCTCCGGCAGACTAAGCGCCCTCACTGACCACTAACCACTGACCGCTGCAGTCGGGCGGTCGGGCCTATTCGGCCCTCCCTTGTGCGGGGGCTCCGCCCCCGCAACGC
>JAPOVP010000103.1 GCA_026708085.1 Caldilineaceae bacterium | reverse complement strand
GCACAGGGCTGGCCTTGGCGGAGATTGGGGGTGTACGCGGGCAGGCACAAGGCCTACCCCTACCGGGGATTTGGGTAGGGACGGAGGGGATGGCGCGTATGGGAGTGGGAGGGGAGGCACAGGGCTGGCCTTGGCGGAGGTTGAGGGTGTAAGCGGGCAGGCACAAGGCCTGCCCCTACCGGAGATTGGGGGGTGGGACGGAGGGGACGGTGCGTATGGGAGTAGCAGGGCAGGCGCGAGGCCTGCCCTTACATGTCTGGCTCCGCTTTGAGTTCGGGCGCAGGTGCTGATAGAATTGCGCAAAGTACCTGGGAAGGCCTTCGGCAGCTTAAACCGGTTTACCTCCCCTGCGTGGAAAGAGCGGATGAATCTCAGGCGGCTCAGCGCGGTCTCGTTCGGCCATATGGCGATCGATATTCTGAATGCTTCGATCGCGATGATTCTGGCCGTTCTGGCGGTGGACTTCAACATGTCGAACGCCCAGATTGCGTTGGGCGGGATGGCCTATGCGTTGATGGGGTCGCTGACGCAGCCATTTTTCGGTGTGTTGGCCGACCGTCTGGGCGGGCGCTGGCTGGGAGCGGTGGGACTGCTGTGGACGGCCGCCTTTTACTACGCGGCCACATTTTCACAGGACTATTTCACGCTGATCACGCTGATGACGGTCGCCTCGCTGGGGAGCGGCGCGTTCCATCCGCAGGGCGCGATGAATGCGGGTGCGGCGGGGGGACCCAAGGCGACGACGGGGACCTCCGTTTTTTTCCTGCTGGGGCAGTTGGGGCTGGCCCTGGGGCCGATGATCGCGGGCGTGTTGCTGGAAGAGATCTGGATGGTTGGCCCGCGCATCATGGCGGTTGCAACGCTTCCGTTCGTGGTGTGGATGGCTTTTGGGCTGCGTAAGCCGCTGGTGCGGGTCGAGGAGGAACCGCCGCAGCCGCGGCCGGCAACGCTTGAGGAGAGGCGGCGGCTGCAGCAACGGGTTTCGCGCGCTCGCGCCGTGTCGAACAGTGTGGCGCAGCCCAACAAGCGCTGGGCGACGCTGGTGGCCTTCGCGGTGTTGGTGGCGTTGCGGGCGTCGGTGCATCAGATATTTTACGGGATGCTGCCCAAATACTTCGCGGACCTGGGGTTTACGCCGACACAGTTCGGGTTCATGGTCGGGGTGCCGAGTGTGGCGATCGCTTTGGGCTCTATGGCCGGGGGTGTTTTAGGCGACCGTTATGATCAGCCGAAGATTCTGCTGTGGTCGCTGCTGGCGGCGACGCCTTTCTCCTGGATGATGCTGGATATCGTGGATGGATGGGTCTTTTATCCGATTGCCTTTGTGGCCGGCTTCCTGGTCGGGATCCCACACAGCATTCTGGTGGTGATGGCGCAGCGATTTTTGCCGCACAGGCAGGGGCTGGCCAGCGGCGCTATTCTTGGCTTCACATTTGCTTCGGGGGCGGTGGGGATGGGGGTGGCCGGTCCGATTGCGGACTTCTACACGCTTTCAGCGGTGATGCACGTGACTGCCCTCATGCCACTGGCCGCGGCTTTTTGCGCTGTGTTTTTGCGTACACGGATTGCGGCAGCGCTGCCGATGGCGCCGGCGGCGGGGTCGGCGGATTGAGGGTGCCGGACCGTCAAGCAGTCATACTTCAACGTGGCTAAGGATGTCAGACTCAGACGTTTTGGCTGGGAGATGGCAACATGAATTACTGGGAGTCTTGTAAGGCTGTCGAGCGACACCCTGGGATGGTTGGGGGGACACGGGTGTTTCGCGGCACTCGTGTGCCTGTCTCCGCCCTATTTGAGAATCTGCGTGATGGGGCTACCGTAGAGCAGTTTCTGGCGTGGTTCCCTGGCGTGGATAGGTGGAAAGTCGAAGCGGCGCTGGACCACGAAGGACAGCTGCAAATCCGCGAAGACACGCGAAGGGCCACGAAGAACATCTTTTGAACCACGAAGGGCCGCGAAGAACATCTTTTAGTCCACGAAGGGCCACGAAGGGCATATCGCGTTTTCTTTGCTAGACTGCGCGGCCCTTTACGAATCAGCTGCACTTTGCTTCCGCAGTACGCTGTTCTGACCATCTTCCCCGTGCTTTAGATTCGATCCCTTTCATCCGGCGGTTCCACATCCGCCACTTTTGCCATGGCTGCGAGGAATCTTTCTCTAAGGTCAGATTTCTCGGGCAGTGCACTGTCCGGCGTACGCCGGTCGCGCCTCAGAATTCACTCATCAGGCCACGCTACTTCCGAAATCTCCGGTTCCACCGTTGGGCCGCGTTCGCCGGGGCGCAGGCGGCCGGTGACGACTTGGCTGTCGTGCTGGAAGACGAGGAGGGCGTTCTTTTCTTCGGCCTGGCGGCGCAGGTTGCGTTTGGCCTCGATGCTGCGCATTGGTTCCAGGTCAAATGCCGGTACCCAGGCTATGCGGTCCATGTGGGCAGCCCAACTGCAGGCGTCGCCCAGGAAGAGGAGAGATTCGCCGGCGTCCTCGACCCATACGACCTGCATGCCTGGCGTGTGGCCCGGTACTGTCATCGAGCGTACACCGGGGGCCATCTCCTGGTCGCCGTCCACGATTTCCAGCTGACCTGTGCGGCGCAGCGGCTCCCAGTTTTCGGGGTAGTAATGGCCGCGCGTGCGTTCGTTGGGGAAGGTTGCTTCGGCCATCTCGAGGCGCTGGATCAGGTAGCGGGCGTTGGCGAAGGTGGGGACGACCTCGCTGTCCGGATCGGAAGGATCACTCCAGCGCGTGTTTCCGCCGCAGTGGTCGGCGTGCAGGTGGGTCAGGAGGACGATATCGACATCCTCAGGGCTGAAACCGACGCGGTGCAGGTCGGCCTCCAGACGGAGGTTGCTGTCATCCATGCCAAATTCAGTTCGATACTCGGCGGTGATTTTGTCTCCCTGGCCCGAATCCACCAGGATCAACCCGGAGGGGGCCTGGATCAGCAGGCAGCGCATCTGCGCGGGGATGCGGTTCTTCTCGTCGGGGCGGATGACCCGCTGCCACAGGACGCGGGGAACGAGGCCGAAGAAACTGCCGCCGTCGATCAGCTGCTGGCCGTCGCTGACGATATGGCATTGGATGGAACCGACCGGGAATGAATATGGCATCGTTGAGTCCTGAATAAGTGTCCGGCGCGAAATGCGTGATCCAGAATAGAGGCTCTTCTTGCTGGTTCTTCTCCGGGCACATATTGGCCCGGCATTTTGTCCTGCTCCCGCTGGAAGTGTGAAGCAAAGTGCCTGCGCAGTGGGGAACTTGAAGTAGTAGCTACTCTCCCTCGGGCCATGCGTCCTCAGTGATTTCCGGTTCCACCACAGGCCCGCGCGCGCCGGGACGCAAGCGTCCTGTCACGACCTGCCCATCATGCTGGAATACGAGCAGGGCGTTCTTTTCTTCGGCCTGGCGGCGCAGGTTGCGTTTGCCCTCGATGCTGGCCATGGGGTCGAGATCGAAGGAGGGTACCCAGGCAAGCCGGTCCATGTGCGCGGCCCAGCTGCAGGCGTCGCCGAGAAAGAGGAGAGATTGGCTGGCGTCCTCGACCCAGACGGCCTGGATGCTCCGGGTGTGGCCGGGCACGGTGACGGAGCGGACGCCGTCTGCCAGGTCCTGGTCGCCGTCGACGAGCTCCAGCTGGCCTGTGCGGCGCAGGGGTTCCCAGTTGTCGGGGAAGTAGGTGCCGCGGGTGCGTTCGTTGGGGAAGGCGGCCTCGGCCATTTCGAGGCGCTGGATGAGATAGCGGGCGTTGGGGAAGGCGGGGACGGCTTCGCTTTCGGGGTCTGATGGGTCGCTCCAGTGTGTGCAGCCGCCGGCGTGGTCGGCGTGGAGGTGGGTCATGAGGACGATGTCGACGTCTTCGGGGGTGAAGCCGGCGCGTTGCAGGTCGGCGGCGAGACGCTGGTTGTCGTCGACCATACCGAAGATGCGCCGTTCCTTGGCGGTGATTTTGTCGCCCTGGCCGGTGTCGACAAGGATCAGGCCGGCGGACGAAGGGATGAGGAGGGAGCGCATCTGCACGGGGATGCGGTTTTTGTCGTCGGGGCGGATGACGCGTTCCCAGAGGACGCGGGGCACGAGGCCGAAGAAGCCGCCGCCGTCGACGAGCTGGCGGCCGTCGCTGACGATGTGGCAGGGGATGGAGCCGATTTGGAATGAGTATGGCATGGTCAGATGTGAGTATGTGATATGTGAGAATCAAAAGAGTTCGATGAGATTCAGGATTTTTGGGCCAAAGCGGAGTATAGCACGGCCCGGCAATGTCCCCTACCATTGGCAGGTAAGTTAAGCCAGACGGGCCTGGCGGTGGGGACGGCGTGCAGTCCAGTATTGGGGCGAGGAAGGGCAGGTACAAGGCCGGCACCTACCGGAGGTTGAGGGGTTGATGGAGAGGGTGGCGCGTGAGGGGAGTGCCAGGGCAGGCACGAGGCCGGCACCTACCGGAGGTTGAGGGGGTGGGACGGAGAGGGTGACGCGCAGGGGAGTGCCAGGGCAGGCACAAGGCCGGCACCTACCGGAGGTTGAGGGGTTGATGGAGAGGGTGGCGCGTGAG
>JAPOVP010000193.1 GCA_026708085.1 Caldilineaceae bacterium | reverse complement strand
TCCTGCGCGCCTTCTTCCAAAGCCTGCCCGGCGAAATGTTCGACGCCTGTCGCATTGACGGCGCCTCCGATTGGCAGATCTACTGGCATGTGGCCCTGCCGTTGACCCGGTCGATGCTCGGTGTCGTCGCCGTGCTCAACATCCTCGGTACCTGGAACAACCTGATCTGGCCGACCCTGACCCTCTCGGAACGCAGAATGTGGCCGCTCACGCCGGGCCTCTACTCCTACATGGAGCAGTACTACACCAGCTATGGACGCGTGATGGCCGGGCTGCTGCTCGGCTCCGTCCCGCTCGTGATCCTCTTCGTTTTCACCAGCCGCCTCTTCGTCGAAGGCCTGACCTCCGGCGCAATCAAGACATGAATCTTCCGGATGTCCGCTGAGCAACTCGTTGAACGCAAAAGGCCTATCGACACGCCCCGCTATGATGTGATCGTGGTCGGCTGCGGCGGATGGGGACTGGCCGTCCTGAAAGTGCTTGCCGACTTGGGGCTACGCGTCCTGGGCATCGAACGCAGGGAAATCTGCCACAATCTGCGACACTATATGAAACGGATGGTGATGCACTCGCGCCTCTCCTACATGGTCTTGGACCCGGACGACGCGATCCTGGCGCAGAAGGGAGAGACGCATCACCCCCTGATCGAGGAACTGATCCAGAGTTACAGCGACTTCGCCGTCAAGTTCGATCTCCCCATTAAGACCCATCACGAGCTTGTCGACATCGAAGGATCAAGAGATAACTTCGCCCTGACAGTGCGCGATCCGGAGGACCGCACCGTCAGGTTGGCCGCGAATCGGGTCGTGCTCGCGACCGGCTCCTTCGACAACCCCAATCTGGCCGGCATTCCCGGCGAACTGGACGCGGCCGTGCATCACTATTTCCACGAATGGGAACACATCAAGGGCAAGAAGATCCTCTTTATCGGCGGTGGCTTCTCCTCCGCAGACGGTATCATCGCCTTATGCCAGCGCAACACGATTCTTTGGGCCGTACGCAAGTCGAGCGACGAAGTCGATCAGATGCTGACCGACCAGAAGACGATCTGGGGTCAGCCGGATGCGCGCCTCGTCAACACAGAGATATGGCCCGAAAGCCAGGTCCTGTCGCTGGAGAACAACACCGCGGTCGTGCAGACGCCCTGCGGTCGTAAATCGTGGCGCTACGACCTCTGCTATATGCTTATCGGCCACCGGCCGAACCAGGAGCTTTGCGCACGGCTGCTCAACGGCAACCTGGCCTTTGATGACGAGACCTTCGAATCCTGCGCACGGCCCGGCGTCTACCTGGTCGGCGCGCTTGCCAAGAAACATCTGGAGCATATCGGATTGACCGACATTCTCTGCCCCGACAATCAGGGAATCCGTTACATCGAACGCATCCGCTCCGCCATGCAGCAGGAATTCAACTGCGCAGAACGCTAACCATCGGGGGACAAGATGCACACGAGCAGCGCGCTCCGCTCTACACACTTTCAGTACCGGCGTATCGGCACAGACGCGCGCACGCACGTCGGCTTCAGCGCCTTCTGCGCCGACTACCATGAGCAGGACCGCGTCGCGGTTGTTTCGCCGCGCCTCGAAGATGGCATCCTGCATACCGGCTACGCCCTGCTGGCACTGACCACCGCCTTCTTCGACGCGCAGCGGGCACGCGGGGGCGACTTTTTCGTCTATCCGCAGCATTTCGCCATCATCGGCGCCGACCGAAGCGGCGTCGCGACCGGCGCCGGACGCCTGGAACTGGCGCTGGACGATGCTGGCATCGGCAGCGCATGGGGATGGCTCGACGTCTGGCCAAACTCGAACTGGTTCACCGCGCTGGGCACGCCGACCGCCATGCTGCGCAAAGTCTTCGATCTCCAAATCAACCGCCTGTTCTGGCCGCAAGACTTCGCGGCGGAGGATGCGCACTGCGCGGAACCGCTGCCCGCCTACGCGCGCCGGATTCTCAAGAGACGCCTCAAATCGGTCTACTACTACAGGTCCCCCGCGCCGACTGTCGAGATAAGCGCCGCCCAGCCGGCCGAGGAAATCGTCCAGGAGAGTTTCAATCGCCTGCCCGCGGTCGTACAGGACACGCTGCATCGGAATGCCCATGTGGGACCCGAACCGTACCGGCTGGTGGGCGTAGCCGACTTTTTGCACGACATGGAAAGCTGTTTCGCTGAATAATCTGCTGAATGCGCCGTCCCTCGCCATCTGAGCGCGAGTCGAACGGGCGCAAAGACTGCTGTCGCATCCGGAGGCACACCACATGAGCCGCAAAGAAGAGATCAAAAAAGAATTGTACGAAAACACACTCTCAGGCCGGGCGCCCATCACCGAGAAACTCACGCAGGAGGGCATCGCCCTCGGGATGGAGCCGCTCGACATTCTCTTCGATGCGCTGATTCCCGCCCTCCAGGAGGTCGGTCGTCTGTTCGAGGTCGGCGAATACTTTGTGCCCGAAATGATGATCTCCGCCAAAGCGATGCAGCGCGCCATGGCGATCCTCCAGCCGATTCTGGGCGATACCGGTGTCGAACCCACCGGCAAGGTCCTGATGCTGACCGTCAAGGGCGACGTTCACGATATCGGCAAAAACCTGTGCATCATCATGCTCGAAGGCGCCGGCTTCGATGTGATCGACATGGGCGTAAACGTCAGCCCGGAGAGGATGATCGACGCCGTCAACGAGCACCAGCCGCAGCTGGTCGGCTTCTCCGCATTCCTCACCACCACCATGCCCTTCTTCAAGACCAACATCGAGGCGCTGGAGGCAGCCGGCCTGCGCGACAAGGTCAAGGTCATGGTCGGCGGCGCGCCGATCACCAGGGAGTATGCCATGAGCGTCGGCGCCGACGGCTACGGGCCGGACGCCAGCCAGTCCGTCAGGCTGGCCAAGCAGTTGATGGCCGATATGGGCTACGACATTGACCCTGAAGGCGACGACAAAACGAAAGGCGGAGAGGCCGCGATGCGCGCCGCCGTCGGCGCGGTCGAAAACCTCATGCGCAAGGCAGATTCTGAGCACACCAGCGGCTAGAGGTAGGTGCAAAACGAACAGGAACTGAAGATGAGCAACCAGCGGAATAAGGTTCGTCCCAGAATTGGTATTTTCGGTATCGGCCTCGGCGAGTATTGGCCCCAGTTTCCCGGCCTGAAAGAACAGCTCGAAGGCTTCCAGGCCAGCGTGGAGAGCCGCGTAGGCCAGTGGGCCGATGTCGTCAGCGCCGGCCTGATCGATTCGGCGCCGAAAGGCGTTGCCGCCGGCGACCTCTTCCAGCGCGAGCAGGTCGACATGGTCTACTGCTACGTCGGCACCTACGCCACCAGCTCGATGGTCCTCCCAGCCGTCCAGATTCCCAAAGTTCCTGTACTCGTCCTCAATCTCCAACCCTCCGCCGCGCTCGACTATGCCAACACCGACACCAAAGAGTGGCTTGCCAACTGCTGCGCCTGCTGTGTTCCCGAGCTCAGTTCCGTCTTCCACCGCTGCGACATCGACTTCCATGTCGTCTCCGGCATGCTGGCCGAGGAAGAGGGCTGCGAGGAACCGGCCCGCCGCGCGTGGAAAGAGATCCAAGAGTGGACCGAGGCCGCCGGCGTACTGCGCACGCTGCGCCGCAGCCGCATGGGCTTTCTCGGCCACACCTACCCCGGCATGCTCGACATGTACAGCGACTTCACCCAGCACCAGGGCCAGCTCGGCACCCATATCGAAATCCTCGAGATGTGCGACCTGGCACAGATGGTCAAGCGCGTTACCCCGGCCGCGCTCAAAGCCAAGGAGGAGGAGGCCCTGGCCATCTTCGACCTCGCCGAAGATTCCCCCTCGGACCCGCTGGCGACGCGGCCCTCCCCCGAGGCGCTCGATTGGGCCTACCGCGTAGCCGTCGGCCTCGACAGCCTGGTCGACGAGTTCGACCTCGACGGTCTCACCTACTACTATCGCGGCCTCGACGACAACGAATATGAACAGATTGCGGCCGGATTCGCGCTCGGCTGCTCGCTGCTCACTTCGCGCGGCGTGCCCTGCAGCGGCGAGGGCGACCTCAAAAACTGCCAGGTGATGAAAATCGTCGATGCCTTCGGCGCCGGCGGCAGCTACTCCGAGGTCACAGCCATGGATTTCAGGGAAGAGTTCATCCTGGCCGGCCATGACGGCCCTTTCCATATCGACATTGCCGAGGGGCGCCCGCTGCTGCGCGGCCTTGCGCTCTATCACGGCAAACACGGCGGCGGCGTGGGCGTCGAGACGCAGGTCAAGCACGGGCCGGTCACCGTCCTCTCGATGACCCAGACGCGCCAGGGCAACCTCAAACTGCTCGCCGCCCAGGCCGCCAGCATTCCCGGCCCCGTCCTCCAGATCGGCAACACCGACAGCCGCCTCAAGTTCTCTCTGGGGCCGGCTGACTTTATCAACGCCTGGTGCAAGGAGGGCCCTACCCACCATTTCGCCCTCGGTGTCGGCCACATCCTGCCCAAAATCGAAAAATTCGCCAGCATCGCCTCGCTGGAACTGAAAGTCGTCTGTTAGCTGCTCGCCGGCCCTGCCTTCGACCGCCGCATGGGCGCCCTTGTAGCAAGCTCGTCACACGCTGAACACTGCCAACCCTTCATTCTCCGAATACAAGCTCCAGACAATATGATCACCCCAACCGACCTGACCTGTGAGTACGCGTCCAATCCGATCAACATCGACACACGCCAACCGCGCTTCGGCTGGCAACTCGCATCAGACCGTCGCGGCCGGTCCCAGTCGGTCTACCAGATCCTAGTCGCCAATAGCGCGGCAAACCTCCTCGCCGGACACGGCCACAAGTGGGACAGCGGCAAAGTCGCATCGAAGAACTCCGTCATTGTCGCCTACGCCGTCGTCGGTTAGTCCCTCTCTGCTACATCACAGTTACCGACAAGACCCTGTTTCCCTTACTCCGCGCAAGGCTTAAAAGGCTGCGCGCAATTCTAAGCTTGGCCGAGGGCGAGTCGTCCCGCTTTCGAATGCGCTCCGGCTCTGTCTACAGCACCTTCTAGGGCGCCGCGGGAAAACTTTCCCCAAAACGATCACGGAACCGCATTTGAGGGTCGTGCATTCTTGCCATAAAAGTTCTTGTTTGTAAAACTGTTTCACTATCGGAGCCTCTGCTACTCCTTACCTGGCCCATTTGTCGGCGCCGAAAATGTCGAACTCACTGAAGAAACTGCTGAACTTCTCCAGTATTCGTCCCCTGTCCCTCCTCTCCTATCTCCCCTGGCTCGCTCTACTCGCCTGGCTTACCAGCATCGCCTGGTTCCTAACCGACGACGCCTTCATCAGCTTCCGCTACACCCAAAATCTGCTCGAAGGACACGGCCTCGTCTTCAATCCCGGCGAACGAGTCGAAGGCTATACCAACTTCCTCTGGATCCTCGAACTCGCCGCACTCTGGGGCCTTTTCGGCATCCGACCCGAACACGCTGCCAACTGGCTCTCTGTCGCCTACACCGCCACCACCATCGCCGCACTACTTTGGTGGATCGCTCATCTCCCCGCCCTCGATTCCCGCAGGCTCGTCGCCTGGATGGCCCTCGGCCTCCTCTGCTCCAGCGCCACCTTCGCCGTATGGACCTCCGGCGGCGGTCTCGAAACCCGCCAGTTCACCTTCTTCATCGTCGCCGCCGTCGTCTGCCTCAGCCTCTACGCCAACAGCGCCCGCGGCCTGCTCTCCTCCTCACTCTTCCTCGCCGCCGCCGAATTGACGCGACCCGAAGGCACCTTGCTCGCCGCCTGCTGCTTCGCCTGGTTCGCCTTCCATAGCTTCCTTAAAGATGGCAAGGTCAGCACTCGACTGGTACGTCAGTTGTCCTTTCTCGTCACGCCTTTTCTCATCCTCGTCGCAGCACACTTCCTCTTCCGCTACGCCTACTACGGCGAATGGCTCCCAATCACCTACTATGCCAAACACGTGCGCCCATGGTACGAGTCCGGCTTCCGCTACCTCAGCGCCGCCGCAATCGAAACAGGGCTTTACATCCTGCTGCCACTGGCTTTCCTGGCTATGCGGGCCCGCCGGCGCATGCATCGCGATGGCATATATGCGCTCCCCCTCCTCTGTATCGCCGCACACATGGCCTATCTCATGCCAATCGGCGGCGACCACTTCGAGTATCGCCCCCTCGACTTCTACTGGCCTTTGCTCGCCCTGCCCGCCGCCGAAGGTCTCGCTCTCCTCGGCGCCAGCGCCGCAAACAGGCTGCATGGAATTTGGCACGGCCCGTTGAGACTGACCTATAGGCGGCCCTTTGCCATTCTCCTTTTTTTGCTCGTGCTCTTCTACTCCAGCGCGATTCAGAACCTCCTTCTGGCCGAGGGAAAAGGCATTCTCGGACATGAACCAAGAATTAATGCCGTACTCAATCACAAGAACGCAGGCTGGCTGCTGGCCGCACCAGGCATGCCGGTGCTCGTCGCCATCTCCAACGACCTGCGCCGACAGTCTGCAATTCAGGGGGTCGGCACTCGTGCCGCCATGCACAGTCGTATTTCTCTCTGGCGCATAGGGGATTGGAAGCCATACGAACAGATGGAGCGCGGTTTCCTCCCCGATGACGCCTTAACTGCAAACGGTGGGCTAGGCATTTTCTATTTCTTGCCGGACCTGAGAGTTGTCGACACCAACGGTCTGACCGACGCAACGGTGGCGCGCACGCCAGTCACGCACCCCAATTCCGAACGCATAATAGCACACGACCGCCGTCCGCCACCCGGATACCTCAGGCAGCGGGGCGTCAATCTTGAGGTGTTTCACGCAGCTACGAGCGCAGGACAGGCTCTCGAACGCGCGGATTACGCCGTCAAGTTCGCACCCAGCCTGTGGATGCCCTTCGATGCCGTCTCCGCGCAGTGGGCCGTTGAGAGCTTTGCCGACCACGATCTCGTAGCCAGAAATACTTTCTCGACTAGCGTGCCTGGCAGCAACCACTTTCTTTTCGACGGTCACATCTACATAGGCGAACAAATTCTTGCACACTTCGGAAACGGACTTGACGGATGGCGATTGTCCAGCGATTCCTTCAGCAACTATGCCCATCACGAGAGCAGCCAGGATCAAAGGCTGATCTGGGCACGCGCTGATTCCAATTACCTGACCAGCTACCACCCCACACTCGGAAATCAGGCGACCGGCAGAGCGCGCTCGCCCACCTTCACTGCCGCGGCTGACCAATATCTCGCCTTCCTCATCGCCGGCGGCGAAAAAGAAGGGGTGGGGTTGCGGCTCCTTGCCGATGGTGACGAGGTCGCAGTCTGGCACGGCAGAAACTCCAATCACTTCAAAATGACCGTTCATCCACTAGGCTATGTCGCCGGCAGACCGCTGCAGTTGGAACTCTTCGACCAGGAGTCAGGTAAATGGGGACACATCATGCTGGACCACGCTATGCTGGTCACTTGCGATTCGTGCCAGTCAGAGGTGCTGACAACCCTGAACCGTATTCTGAACGAACAGCCGACAAAGAACGGCTCAATTTACCTGATCCCCATCTTGCGAGACGACTTCAGCATCCAATACCTCTATCAGAACGAAGCGTCAGCCATTGCAATCCGTATAGACCGCCCCGATCTGGCGCAAGAACTCGGTTATATCTTCTCTTTCAAGACTGGACTCTCCACGGCGATGCTCGTCGACTGGAACCACCTGAATCACTGGGTTGAGCACGATGTCAGGCCGCTGGCCTTCCTACTCGGCAAATATGGACGGTACATGAACAGCGACATATACGCCGACTTTCAGGTCCACAACTTCGCCGACTTCTCCTCCGAACCCTCGTGGAGATTCTTTGAACAGCTCGAGCCGTTTAAGGTCAACTTCGATGGCAGCATCACTCTCAACGCAGTCGCCCTCGGCCATGGCCCTGAGCAGCTGTCCTCCCAAACGATGCTCAACCTCGGTCAGCAGCGCTCCCTCTGGGCCGTCCTCCAGTGGCAGACCGATCTCGACCTCGATGTCGACAACGCCATTTCACTCCGCCTCTACAATTCAAAAAACGAACTGGTCCATAAGGCCGAAGATGTCCTCCGCACACCGACGACTCACTCGCCTACCAGCCAATGGCCCGACAACAAACCCGTCGAAACACTGCACGCACTTCAACTACACCCTGGTCTCCCCCCAGGCAACTATGAACTGCGCTTCGTCGTCTACAATTTGGAAACACAGGTCCCGACGGTACAGATTGATGTCTGGGAGCCAGAGACAACCCTGGCGAGCCTGAAATTAGCGGAGGCCGATGACCAGCAGTCGATGCACGACGGCAACTGTTGTTAAAATGAGGCATAGACTGAAACCCACTTTAGGGGCTCCCAAAAATGCAACCTCCGCGCAACCTGACCTGTGAGTACGCGTCCAATCCGATCAACATCGACACGCCTCAGCCTCGCTTCGGCTGGCTGCTCGAATCCGACCGTCGCAACCAATCCCAATCAGCCTATCAGATCCTCGTCGGCGGCAGCCGCGAAATCCTCCTCACCGGTCGCGGCGAAAAGTGGGACAGCGGCAAAGTCGAGTCCGATAGCTCCGCGAACGTGCCCTACCGCGGCGCCGACCTCTACAGCAATGAAAACTGCTGGTGGCAGGTGCGGGTCTGGGACCAGGATGGGCGGCCGAGCGACTACAGCCAGCCGGCCGCCTTCACGATGGGGCTGCTCGACGAGAGCGACTGGGCCGGGCAGTGGATCGGCGCGCATGCCGATATCGCTTCCCCCCTCCTGCGCAGAACGTTTGAACTCGATCAGCCGGTCAGACACGCCCGTCTCCACATCTCCGGCCTGGGCTGGTACGAGCTCTATCTCAACGGCCGGCGCGTCGGCGACCACGTTCTCGACCCGGCGACCAGTGACTACACGCAACGCGTCCTCTACGTGACCTACGACGTGACCGCGCAGCTCGAGCAGGGCGCCAATGCCGTCGGCGTCATGCTCGGCAACGGCTGGTACTGCGAACCCGGCTGGAAGCATGCCTACGGCGACTCGCCGCGCCTGCGCATGCAACTGAACGTCGAGCTCTCCGACGGCAGCACGATCGCCATAACTTCGGGCGACGGATGGAAGGCGAGCGCCGGCCCCATCACCCGCAACGACCTCTACGGCGGCGAGACCTACGACGCCCGCAGCGAGCAGCCCGGCTGGGCATCGCCCGGCTTTGACGACACTCAATGGGACGGGGCCATACAAAAGGAAGCGCCCGGCGGCAAAATGGTCGCCCAGGTAATGCCGCCCATCCGCATCCAGAAGACGCTGCAGCCGGTAGGCGTAACCCAGCCCCGCGACGGCGTCCACGTCTACGACTTGGGGCAGCTGTTCGGCGGCTGGGCCAGGCTGCGGCTGAAGGGCGAGCCCGGCGCGACGGTTTCGGTCAGATATGCTTGCCAGCTTCTGCCGGAGAGCGGCCTCGTCGACCAGATGTCGGGCGAGTTCAGCTACCGCCACCGCTCGCGGCTGAGCGCCCATGAAGAGGGCGATGAGATCGACATCTACATCCTCAAAGGCGACCCGGACGGCGAAAGCTACGAGCCCAGGTTCACCTACCATCCGGTGCGTTACGTCCAGGTCGAGAGCAGTGCGCCGGTCAGCATCGAGGCGTGCGAGGGACGGGTCGTCTTCTCCGACGTCGACCTATCGGGCGGCTTCGAGTGCTCCAATCCCACCTTCAACCGCATTCACGAACTGGTGCACTGGACGGTGACGAACGGGCTGTTCGGCATCCCGCTCGACTGCCTGCACCGCGAACATTGGGCCTGGACCGACCCGGCCACCGTCGCCTCGTCCCTCTACCCGCGCAAGCACATGCCGCGCTTCTGGTGCAAGTGGCTGGACGACATCAAGGACGCCCAGTACGCCGACGGCAGAGTGCCCGACATCTGCCCCAACTACGTGCAGCGGGAGGACCCCGACCCGGCCTGGGGCGGAAACTACCCGATCCTCGTCTGGTATCTCTACCAGTATTTCGACGATGTCCGCCTACTCAAGGAGCACTACGCAGGCATAAGGTTGTGGGTCGACTATCTCACCTCGGTGGCCGAGAACCATCTCGTAAGCGAAGGACATTTCGGCGACCACATGCTGCCCGGCGCGGCCCCGGGCCAGGAGGAGTTCGTCTCCTCCGAGACACCGCCTCCCCTTCTGTGGACCGGCTACTACTACCGCGGCGCGGCCATCGTCGCCCAGGCCGCGAAACGCCTCGGCAAGACCGACGACGCCGCCAGCTACGGCAAGCTGGCCGCGCAGATCGCGGACTCGCTCAACAATGAGTGGCTTGATTCTGCAACACATCAGTACGCGACCGGCTCGCAGACCGCCAACCTCTTCCCGCTGGCCCTCGGCATCGTGCCGCAGGCCAGCCTGGATGGCGTCGTCCGCAACGTCGTCCGCAACATTGTCGAGGTGTGGGGCGGCCATCACCACACCGGCAACACCGGCGTCACCTGCCTGATCGACACGCTCACCCAGTACGGACAGGGGGAGGTGCTCCACGACCTTGTGGCCACCCCCAGCTATCCCGGTTGGGGCTACATGGTCGAGCAGGGTGCGACCACCATCTGGGAATCCTGGAGCCACGAAAGCACCGTCGGCGCGGCCGAAAGCATGATCATGTGGGCATCGATCGACGAGTTCTTCTATAACGACCTCGCCGGCATCAAGGGCCCCGACTACCACGGCCCGGCAACCTTTACCCCCGGATTCCGCCAGTTCCATATCGAACCCCATCCGCTCGGCGACCTGGCGCACGCCGGCGCCACCATAAGGACGGTGCGCGGCGATATCTCCTCCCACTGGCGGCTATCCGGTTCCCGCCATGGTCCGGCCGATGGAGGCGGCGGCAAGCGGAACGATGTCTCCTTCGCGCTCGATGTGTCGGTCCCGGTCAACGCGTACGCCCGCGTGAGCCTGCCGACGCTGGGGCTGGAGCAGGTCTCCGTCAGCGAAGGCGGAGAGGCCGTCTGGCAGGGCGGCGCGTTCCGTGCCGGACCCGACGGGATCACCGCCGCGCGCGCCCGCGCCGGCTACATCGACCTGGAGGTCGGCTCCGGCGCCTACCAGTTCCTGCTGACAGGGCATTGATTTGCGATCTGAGCCGACAGTCAACAACCGGCCACTGGCCACTGCAATTCGAAAGGAGCAGGATTTTGCGGGAAATGACATCGCTCGAACGTTATATGGCCGCCATCAACGGCGAACCGATGGATATGTACCCGGCGTTGAACGTCTCCCCCAACTGGTCGATGATGCCGCACTGGCCGGAGATCCTGGGGTTGAACTTTCTCCATCTGTCGCATGGCA
Source organism: Caldilineaceae bacterium (assembly GCA_026708085.1). Classification (GTDB taxonomy): domain Bacteria; phylum Chloroflexota; class Anaerolineae; order Caldilineales; family Caldilineaceae; genus Bin5. Next base: position 44,726 of record JAPOVP010000193.1, on the reverse strand, counting down.
CCGATGAGCAGAGGCTCAAGTTCTACGATGTGCTCCACGACGATCTCGGCCTGGACTACATCCCCTGCGGCAGCGGCAAGGCTTACGGCCAGCGCGGCAAGCAGTATGTCACCGAGGAGGACGGCGTTCCCGTGCTGGTGGATACGGGCTCGCGCAGTAAGACCCGCTACCACGAATTCCCGCCCGACCTGCCGCCGGAGGAGCCGCTCTTCGAATCCGCGGCCGACGTCGAGCGCCTCGACCCGCCGCCAACCGCCGAGGAGCTGCTGGCGACGGGCGCGTACGACTTCACCAGGACGCTGATCGAGCATTTCGACGGCACGGTCTTCCTCCATATGGGAGACATGGCGCCCTTCCCGACCGTCTTCTACATGCTCAGTTACGACAAGCTGTTCGACGCCATGTTCTTCCAGAAGGACCTCGTGTTTGCGCTGATGGAGCGGCACGAGGAGGTGATCAGGCAGCAGTGCCGGCTGGCCAGAATGCTGGGCGTGCACGGCTACCAGTTGATGCAGTGGTTCGCGTCGGCCGACATGATCTCCGATGAGCACTACGTCGAGTTCGCGCTGCCCGGCGAGATCAAGGCGTTCCAGTACATTCACGATGAGGGCCTGATCAGCAGCATGGCGCTGATGGGCTGGATCGAGCCCAGGTTGCCGCACCTGGCCAAGCTGGACTTTCACTGCATCCAGGTCGAGTGCGGGCTGAAAAACTACTCAAACGATATCGTCAAGGTCCGCCAGGCGCTGGGCGAAGAGGTCTGCATCTTCTCCAACTCGCACGCCATCACCGTGATCGAGCAGGGGGACGAGGCGGTCTGGCGGGAGGACGCGCATCACCAGGCGAAAGCGATCGGGAAGCAGAGACGATTCGGCGTGGGCCACGGCACGCCGACCACATGGAAGACCTCGCCGCAGCGGTACCGACGCTATATCGATTTCATGCGCAGCGAACTCGCCTCGATCGTGCCGCCGCACTGAGAGCAGCCACCGGCCAAGATGAAGATCACCCGCCTGGAGACGGTCCGGCTGGGGCGGCACCCGCACATGCTGTGGCTGCGCGTCCACACCGACGAGGGCCTGACCGGGCTGGGCGAGACCTCCTACGCGCCGCGCGCGGTCAGCGCGCTCATTCATGACGACCTTGCTCCCATCGTGCTGGGACAGAGCCCGCTCGACATCGAGCGGCTGTGGAACGGCATGTTCGCGGCGGTAAATGCCTATGGCTTTGGCGGCGCGGAGACGCGCGCCATCAGCGCGGTCGACATTGCGCTGTGGGACATCCTCGGCCAGTACACGGGCCAGCCGGTCTACAACCTGCTCGGCGGCCGCAACCGTGACTGCATCCCGATCTACAACACATGTCTCAGCCACGGCACCTGCCGCGACGCAGAGACCTGGATGGAGGGCCGCGGCGGTCAGCTGGCCGCTGAACTGCTGGGCGAGGGGATCAGGGCGATGAAGATCTGGCCCTTCGACCTGCCGCTGCCGGGAGAGGCGGACGGGGGCGCGGTGGGGCCAGTGCGTCACTTCATCGATCCGGACAGGCTGCAGCGCGGCCTCGCCTGCGTGGAAGAGATTCGCGCGGCGGTGGGCGGCAGCGTCGCGATCGCGATCGAAGGCAACGCCCGCTGGAACCTGCCCGCGGCCACTGCCATCGCGCAGGCGCTGGAGCCGTACGACATCATGTGGCTGGAGGAGATGATCCCGCCGGACAACGTCGAGTCCTATGCGCGGCTCAAGATGGCGAGCCGGATTCCCATTTGCGTGAGCGAGCGGCTGTTCACGCGCTTTGGCTTTCGCCGCGTCGTCGAGGCGAACGCGGCCGACATCATCATCCCCGACTGTTCGTGGACCGGCGGCATCAGCGAGACGCGCAAGATCTGTGCGCTAGCCGACAGCTACTATCTGCCGGTCACATGCCATGACGCGACCGGGCCGGTGGCGCTGTGGGCGGCCGCGCACCTGATGCTGCACATTCCGAACGCCATGATCCTGGAGACGGTGCGCGCCTACTACGACGGTTGGTACAACGAAGTGGTGACCGAGCGCATTCCCATCAGCGACGGTATGCTCTCGCTGCCGCAGCGGCCGGGCCTGGGCGTGGCCCTGCGCGAGGAGGTGCTGGACTGGCCCGACGCACGCATCGAAGACGGTACGAACAGGGAATGAGTGGGGGGATGAGTGGAATTCGCACACGTTGGCAGTATATAGCGCCACCATCTATTCGCGCCCCTCAATGAGTTCAAGCTGCTTTTTGACGCTCTCCGTTCCAAGCTGCTTAACGGCATCGCCTTACTCACCGAATTCGATTGCAGCCAGTTCCGCAAAAATCGCCAAACATCGTCAGAGAGGAGTCGGGGTGGGAATCAGTCTGTTTCCTGTCGGCAGGCGTGTCGGTTGTCACTACCACTGTTCGTCCTTCATCAGCTTGCGATGATAGGCACGAATCGCCCTCAGAATCGCCTGCTCTTCCTCATCGGGGCCATCACCATGCACCTCGTTGAGCGCAGCCATTATGCGGCTTGTCTCAATACGTTCGATGAACTCCTGAACTGCGGTTTCGACAAGCTGGCTTCGAGTTGTGTTCCGCTCTCGCGCCAGCGTATCCACCTTCTCGATCAGGGATCTATCCAGAGAGAGTTCTGTTTCCATTTTCTTAGCTCGCTGCCTGCACAGGTTGCGCTTGGATCGCCGGTCGTATCCCTTGTGTGACAGTGCATTGCAGATTCTTGGACCCGCTTACGGTACCGATCCGGCCTGACGCAGCATATTGGTCCTTCGCCGCGTCGTCAACTTTCCGAATTGCCGTTCGCCCCGAATCTCTTTATCATTTCAGAAGCGAAATCCCATGGCCCAATCACCGAACCAGGAGACCCTCTATGCTGTCCGAGCAGCTCGCTGCGCTGAAGCAGTACGACTCCGCCACGGTATTCAACGCGGTGGCCCTCAAACTGGGGCTGCCCAACCTCGACTACACCGACCACACGATCCGCTGCCTCATGCCGGACATGGGCCTGGTCGCCGGTTTTGCGGTGACGGCGGAGGTTACGACCAACGATGAGGACTCGACCGCGCTCGAGTGGATGGACTTCTACGACTACGTCGGCAGCCAGGAGGGACCGCTGATCGCGGTGTACAAGGATACGGACACCAACCCGGGGCGGGGGGCCTGCGTCGGCGACGGCATGGCGCGGGCGCATAAGCGGCTGGGCGTCGAGGGCTTCATCGTCGACGGCACGGTGCGCGATCTGATCGGCATTCGCGAGGTGGGGCTGCCGGTATGGGCGTGGGGCACGGTGCCGGGGCACGGCGTTTTCAACATGAACCGCTTCGGCGCGCCGGTGACGGTGGGGCGACTGCGGATCCGTTCGGGCGACCTGCTGCTGGCCGACGGCGACGGCTGCGTGCGGGTCCCGCCGGAGGATATCGACGACGTGCTGCGCCTGGCGGAGGAGGTCAGGCAGAAGGAGGCGGCGGAGTTCGAATTCTACGAATCGGACAGCTTCTCGCTGGCGGCGATGCGCGCCCGCCGGGGCGGGTAACGGGCCATGCAGACGGTTCTTGACGAACGGATCGAAGCGCTGCTGGCGGACGCGCCCGGCTTCTGGCGGCGCGATGCCTGCGGCGTTACGCGCGGCGAACGGGAGATCCCGGTGCTGCGGCACGGCGCGGAGCGGCCGCCCGCGGGGGAACGGTTGCATCTCGTCCTCATCGGCGGGCTGTCGGGCGAGCGGGAGGACGCGGAGGCGGCGCTGGCCGCGCTGAACGCCTACCGCGGCGCGCCGGGTCTGCCGGCGCGGTTTGCGCTGAGCGCGGTGCCGTGCGGCAATCCGGACGGCTTGGCGCTGGGCGTTGCGCCGGGGAACGGTGCAGGCGGCAACCCGAGCAGCGGCTACCCGCCGCCGGGAGAGAGCTACTACGACGCCGATCCGGAGGCGCACTATCTGTGGCGCTGGGTCAGCTTCGAAGGGCCGGACCTGGCGCTGGAAATTCGCGTGGGCGCGGGCGCAAAGTGGGAGGCGTCGGCGCCGTGCCTGGAGCTTTTGTCGCAGCTGCGGGCGGTGCTGGATGCGACCGAACTGCCGGCGGACAGCTCGCTGCTGGGCGCGCTGGCGGAGGGCGAACCCAACCGGTTGCCGCCGGTCCTCGGTTTGCGGCTGACCTGCGCGACCGCCGAGGTGGAAGGCGAGCTGGCCAAGCTGTGGACGGTGCTCGCGCGCGTCCCCGACCACGCCCGCTCTCCCACGCGCGGCGCGCTGCAGGCCCGCGCGGCGCGCACGCCCGTCGAGGTCGCCCGCATCCTGGCGGCGGTCTACGGCCACGAGCTGGAGCCGGTGATCTACACGCAGGGCGTGGCGGTCAGCGGGCGGATGCGGCTGGCCGAGTTGGATTCGGAGAGCGCGGACCCGGCGGCGGAGATTGCGGCGATGGTGGCGCCGTACATGTCGGGCGAAAGAGCGTGGTTCACCGAAGGCGGCGACGGCGGCGCGAACCTGGCCGGGCTGGTGTGGGCCGACGAGCTGGCCGCGTCCACGGGCGACGGCAGGTACGCCGAGGCGCTGGTCCGAACGGCGGACCGCTACCGCGCGACGGGCGGCGTGGGCGTGCCCGCGCCCTCGCATCCCGACTACCAGGTGGAGGACATGTTCTTCAGCGCAGCTGTCCTGGGCCGCGCATTCAAGCTGACCGGCGACGACGACTATCTGCAGATCCTGGCGCGCTTCCTGCTGGAGGCCGGCGTGCAGCAGCCGGACGGGCTGTTCTGGCACGACCGCAGGACGCCGTTCTACTGGGGGCGGGGCAACGGATTCGCGGCACTGAGCTTTGCGGAGACGCTGACCTACCTGCCGGAGGGCCATGCGGCGCGGGCGGAGCTGTTGGCCGTCCACAGGCGGCAGCTGGCGGCGCTGCGCGCTTACCAGCACGGCAGCGGCATGTGGCACCAGGTGATCGACGCGCCGGGCTCCTACCTCGAGTTCAGCGTGACCTGCATGGTCGGGTATGCGCTGGCGCGGGGGCTGCGGCTGGGCTGGCTGGATGCGGACTTCCGGGAGACGCTGACGCGGGCCTGGCAGGGCGTTGCGGCGCGTATCGACGACGGGGGCGGGCTGGTCGACGTCTGCACCGGCACCGGCGTGCAGCAGAATCTGCGCGGCTACCTGGACCGGCCGGCCATTTTTGGTCTTGACGAGCGCGGCGGCGCCTTGTCCCTCTGGTTCGTCACCGAAATGGAAAGCTATCTGCGAGACTGTTGACACCGTTGTCAGAACCCCCACTGGCAACCGACCACCGGCCACTGACCACCGGCCACTGACCACTGACTACCGGCCACCGACCTCTGACCCTTAACCACTGCCGCAAGGAGGACGATATGGCTCATGAGAATCTGGACCTGATGGCCCATTTGCTGCGCCGGGCCGGCTTTGGCGCAGGCAGAGAGGAGTTGGAAGCCTACGCCGAACAGGGTTACGATCAAGTCGTCGATGATCTAGTCGATCTGGAGCGCTGCCCACCCACGGACGAGGACATCTTGCAGCGCTACTTCGTCGGGGGACCGCAATCCTACGTGGGCATCTGGATCTACCGCATGATCAACAGCAAACGCCCGCTGGAAGAGAAGATGGCGCTCTTCTGGCATCATGTCTTTGCCACCGGATATGCCAAGGGTCAGCATGCCCTGGCGATGAACGACCAGATCACTTTGTTCCGCCGCGTCGGCATGAGCAGCATGCGCCAGATACTGCTCGAACTCTCCATGAACCCGGCCATGATCTACTGGCTGGACAACAACGAGAACCGCAAAGGCGAACCCAACGAGAACTATGGACGAGAGCTGCTCGAGCTCTTCTCGATGGGCGTGGGCAACTACTCCGAGGAGGACGTCAAGAACTGCGCACGCGCCTTCACCGGCTGGACCTTCGAACAGCCGGCGCCTCTCTACCCCCACGGCTTCTATTCCCCCAAGTTCCTCTTCCGCCAAGATCACCACGATGGCGGCGAGAAGACCTTCCTCGGCCGCACCGGCAACTTCAACGGCGGCGACATCATCGACATCATCATCGAGCAGCCGGCCACGGCCCGTTTCATCTCCCGCCATCTCTACAACTTCTTCGTGGCCGACGAGCCGCAGGTCTCCTCCTGGAATGTGACGCCGCCCCAGGACCCGGAAGCGATTGAGCTCCTGTCGAACGCCTATATGGAATCGAAAGGAGAGATGCGCCACATCCTGCGCACGCTCTTCAAGAGCGGCTTCTTCAAGGAGGCCCGCTTCAAAAAGGTCAAAAGCCCGACCGAACTGATCACCGGTGTTCTCAAGCTCGTCGGAACCTGTCGCACACCGGTGCCGGGCATGCCCAAGTATGCCGATGCCGCCGAACTGATGGGCCAGGAGCTGTTCAACCCGCCCACCGTCGAGGGTTGGCACACCGGGCAGGAATGGATCGACGGCGGCATCCTGACCGAACGGATCAACTTCGCCGTCAACGAGGTCGGCGACGCCTGCAAGCCGGGCATCCAATCGGTTATCCAACGGCTGCAGGCCGAGGGCGACAGCCTCAGCCCCGAGCAGTTCGTCGACAGTTGCCTGGAGCTGGCCGGCCCGTTGACCGTGGAGGAGAGCACACGCGCCAACCTGGTGCGCTTTGCCCGCAGCGGCGGAGACCTTGTCTTCGGCTCGAACGGCAGCGCCAACGGAGAGACCGACGAGAACACGGACCGGATCGTACTTTTGCTTCAGCTGATCGTCGCCGCGCCCGAGTATCAGTTCGCCTGAAAGCGCCGGCCGCCGATTCGCCGGCGGCCGCCAGTTGAGAAAGGACGGACAACAATGGCTGACAGACAGAAAGAACCTGTCCTCGTAGTTGTGCAGCTCAGCGGCGGCAACGACTTCATGAACACGATCGTCCCCTATACCGCCGGCGTCTACTACGACTCCAGGCCCGTGATCGGCCTCAAGGAGGATGAAGTCCTGCCCATCCACGATACCCTGGCCTGGAACCCGCACAGCGCCGCCTTGCAGGAGATGTATGAGCAGGGCGACGTCGCGGTCGTCCAGGGCATCGGTTATCCCAACTCGAACCGCTCCCATTTCCGCGCCATGGACATCTGGCACACCTGCGAACCGATCGAGATCGGCACCGAAGGCTGGGTCGGGCGAATGATCCGGGAGCTGGACCCGCGCGGCCACAATGTGCTGACCGGCGTCAGCGTCGGTAAGGGGCTGCCCAGGGCCATGGCCGTGCCCGGCGTCCCCGTCACCTCCTTCGAAAACCTCGACACCAACGGCCTGCTCACCGGCATCGAAGATACGCAGCAGCGTTCGCAAGCGCTCGAAATCTTCAAGGGCATGTACAAGCCGCGAGTCGGCGCCGGCATCGTCATGGACTACCTCTCCCAGACCGCATTCGACGTCATCCGCGGCTCGGATGAGCTGAAAAAGGCCAGGACCGGCTACACGTCGACCGTCGAGTACGCCGACAACGCCATTGCCCGCAGCCTGCGCGACGTCGCCCGCGTCCATCTGACCGGCCTGGGCACACGCGTCTTCTACACCCAGCACGGCGGCTACGACAACCATGCCAACGAGGTGCCCGACCATCCCAAGCTGCTGCAAGACCTGAGCGGCGCCATCTCCTCCTTCTTCCACGACCTGCGCGCCCACAACGCCTCCTCCGAGGTCACCATGCTCGTCTTCACCGAGTTCGGGCGGCGCATACGCGACAATGCCAGCGGCACCGACCACGGCTCCGGCGGCGGCGCCTTCATCATCGGCGACCGCGTCAAGGGCGGGCTCTACTCCGAGTACCCCTCGCTCGACCCGGCCCGCTGGGTCCACGGCGAGGACCTGGAGCACACCATCGACTTCCGCGGCATCTACGGCACCGTATTGGAGCAGTGGATGGGCATCGATCCCACCGCCATCGTCGGCGGCCACTTCGAACAGATACATCCCTACAGTTCTTAGCTTTCAGTTTGCGGTCCTGAATGGCCGGTTCTCTGGTTTTCAGTTTCCGGTCTTGAGTTGCTGGTCCTTAGGTTTTCAGTCAACCCCTGCGCAGATTGCAGTCACGAAAACTGAAAACCAAGAAAGTACCAGGGAGGTGAACAGTGGGCAGACCATACGGGCTTTTGCGGGCAGGATTCCCCTTTTACAGGACGCTCGGCATGAGGCGGCTGACCAACTTTCCCGTCGACCTCGCCATCGGCGAGGAGGATTGCCTCTACATCCTCTGCCGCAACGAGGGCACCGCGCTGATTCGCAAGTACAGCACAGAGGACAGTGACCTGGGCGAAATCGGCAGCTACGGCAGCGAGCCGGGGCAGATGACCTGGCCGGTCACCATCCTGGCCGACGACGAGGAAAATCTGTACCTTTCGGACGAGGCCCTGCACCGCATCACCATCATCGACAGTGAAGGCGAGCTCGTGGACAGCTGGGGAGAAGAGGGCAGCGGCGCCGGGCAGTTGCGGCGGCCGGCCGGCATGGACTTCGACGCGGAGGGCAATCTCTACGTCGTCGATTCGCTCAACCACCGCGTGCAGAAATTCACCCGCCAGGGCAAGTTCCTCGGCCAGTGGGGCGGCTACGGCTGCGGCGAGGGCGAGTTCAACATGCCCTGGGGCATCGCCGTGGATGAACTGGGCGATGTCTACGTGGCCGACTGGCGCAACGACCGCGTGCAGAAGTTCAGTGCCGACGGTGCCTTCCTGATGGCCTTTGGCTCGCCCGGCTGTGGCGACGGCCAGTTCAACCGCCCCAGCGGCGTCGACGTCGACCTCCACGGAGACATCTACGTCGTCGACCGCGGCAACAATCGCGTTCAGCTCTTCAACCAGGAGGGGCGCTACGTGCAGCAGTTTGCGGGCGACGCCACGCTCTCGACGGTGGCAATCAACTTCATGCTGACCAATGCGTTTCCCAACCGGCAGCGCGATATGGCGAAGCTGGAGGAACAGAAGCTGTTCCGCAGGCCGCAGTCGGTGGTTGTGAGCGAAGACGGCCTGATGTACGTGCCGGACACCGGCTCCTACCGCGTGCAGGTATACCGAAAGGAGGCGGTGGAGCTGGACGAGACCCAGCTTGTTCCGCCGCTGCGTGCGCCGTCGCTGGCGATCTGAACGACGTCTGGCGGCCGGCGGCCGGTGGTCCGTGCAATCTCTGAACATCGCTGCCCCCGTTCAGCGCTCGCCGGGCGGCGCGACCACGTTGAAGTACCCCATGTAGTCTTCACCCTTGAGCATGAGAACGTCGATCTCCTCGCGCCGGCCGACGTCGACGAAGGGGACGGTGATGCGCGGGGTGATGCCGAAGCGGCGCGTCTCGGAGAGGTTGGGCGGCGAGGCGTGGAGCGTGCTCTCGTTGAAGAAGATGAACTGGCCCGGCCTGAGCTCGATGTCGACCGCCTGGTTGACGTCGAAGGCGGCGGGGTCGACGCCCTTGGCGAAGACCTCGGCGGCGGGGTCGGTCTCGTGGGGGTAGAGGCGTTTGTGGCTGCCGGGCAGGACCTGCATGCAGCCGTTGGCGCGCGTCGTGTCGTCGACCGCGATCCAGGCGGAGAGGATGACGTTGGGCGAGGGTTGGAAGTAGGCGCAGTCCTGGTGCCAGCGCACCTCGGTGTCCCAGTCGTGCTGCTGGCTGCGGGGCCATTTGATCTGGAAGTTGGTGCGCCAGAGGACGAGGTGTGGGCCGAGGATGGCGGCGGCGGGTTCGACGAGGTTGGGGTGGCTGAGCAGCTCGTAGACGCAGCGGTTGTCGAGGTGGCGGTTGTGGAAGTAGTCGCGTTCGGCGAGGCCCTGGGCGCGGCCGGGCTCGAGGATCTCGCGGTCGATGGCGGCGCGGACCGCGGCCATCTCCGGTTCGGGGATGAGGGTGAATGGGCCGAGCCAGCCCTGCTTATGGTAGAGGCGGACGTCGTCCTTGCTGAGTTCTGATTGCGAGATGGTCATGGCTGCTCTTTCATTCTGAACCGGGCGAGGGGCGGAAGCGCGCAGGATGCCGCAGTTCGTCGACCGCCGCCTCGAAGCCGTCGTCCTCGTCACCGGGCCAGGCGCCAAATAGGGATTCCACGTCGGTCATGGGTTGCACTTTTTGTGCGCGCGCAAGCTGTTCGAGTGTCGGGAAATCGCAAAAGAGCCCGGCCGGCGTTTCGTCCTCGCAGGCGGGTGGTTCAGCCTGGGACGTTTGCGGGCTGGCGTCAGAATCTGCTTCTTCACTCTGATCAACGGTCGTTTGTGACATCGTCTCTCACTCCAAAAGGCTGAGATTTCTTATCCTCCCAGCGCTGGGTCCCGGTCCCTCAAGTCAAGGAAGCGTACTCGTACACAGGGGTCTGGACGGTGCGCACGGGGCGGCATTTGCCCCAGACGACTTGCTGCAGGCACTCTACAGTTTCGGGGGCGAAAAAGCGCTCGCCCGTCTCGACGTTTACCCTGGCTGGCACGTTTTCGACCAGCAGAAGCTGCCCGTCGATCTCGATGTGGTAAGTCACGGTCATTTCGACCAGTGGTTCGTTCGTTGATGGCAAGGGGTTACTCTTTCTCTGACTGGTCAGTTGCGTCGGCGGTACGTTCATCTTGAGAATCGAATTGCGCGGCGTTGATGCGCTGCATCGCCTGCTGCCGGTAGGCGGGGTCGATCTCGTAGCCGACGAAGCGGCGGCCGGTTTCGATGGCGGCGACGCCGGTGGTGCCGCTGCCGATGAAGGGGTCGTAGACGACCTCGCCGGCGTAGGTGTAGAGCTCGATGCAGCGTTTGGGCAGCTCGACGGGGAAGGGGGCGGGATGGCCGACGCGCTTGGCGGATTCGGCGGTCATGTGCCAGACGCTGCGGGTGTTGTCGAGAAACTGGTCGCGGCCGATGGTGTCGCGGCGGCCGTCGAGCTTGGGGCGGCGGTAGCTCTCTTTGCTGAAGAGGAGGATGTATTCGTGCTGGTCGCGGATGGTGGGATTTGAGGCGGAGCGCCAGCTGCCCCAGGCGGTGGAGCTGCCGGCGCTGCCGCCCTTGTCCCAGATGATTTCGCCGCGCATGAGGAAGCCGAGCCGCTCCATGTCGTGGATGATGTAGGCGTGGAGGGGGATGTAGGGTTTGCGGCCGATGTTGGCGACGTTGATGCAGGCGCGGCCGCCGGGCACGAGGAGGCGGCGAGTCTCTTTCCAGGCGCCCTGCAGCAGTTTGCGGTATTCGGGCAGGGAGAGGTCCTCGTCGTAGTCCTTGCCGACGGCGTAGGGCGGCGAGGTGACCATGAGATGGACGCTGCGGGGCGGGAGGCGATTGCCTTTGGCGGGCGCGACGCTGGAGTCGAGCAGAACCTGGTTGACGAGGTGCGCGGGCAGGGGGTTCTCGGCGTAGGCGGCGGGCTCGCTTTCGGTGGAAGCGTTTTCCTCGTTTATGCGCCGGGCGTAGTAGGCGGAGGCGTCGTGGCTGCGGCGCCCGCTGACGCCGAATGCGGCTGTTCTGGTGCGCTTGTTTTGCTTTGCCAAGGTAGAACTCCGTGGCGCCGCGACCAGGGTGTTACGGCGCGGTCAGATAGTGTGGCTGACCCTGTTGCCGGCGGGTACTCTGCGGTTCCTGATGTGAAAGGGAAACAGCGGAGAACTGTGGACGGAGGAACACGGAGACAATCGGACTTGGCGGGGAACGGTCTTGCCAAAAAAACGCCGCCCTCGATGTCGTCCCCTCCCTACACCTTCACTATAGCTGTAGATGACTGCGGTTCGGGAATCGGTAGCCCGTCCTCTCTCAGACCTTCGATATGGAAGGCGATCGCTTCAGTAATGCGCCGACAGGTCTCTTCGCGCGTCTGACCCGTTGCCACACAGCCAGGCAGGTCCGGCACGTAGGCGCAGTAGTTGTCGGGCGCCTTCTCAACTGCGACCGCATACGCAAGCCCTTTCATGAGTTCCCTCCTCAGAGTCCAGCCTGCTTCAGAATACTGTTCCAGGTTTAGGGCTTCAGGTCATCTCTGCCATGTCCCGCAACCGTCACCCGTCCTATCTTCGTTGGATGTTTGTATTGCCGGTGGCTCCCCTTGGTCCTGACCAACTCCCAGCCGTCATCTCGCAACATCCTTATCGCATCGGGTGCTTTTTCGCCATTGCCGTGTCGTGCGCTGCGCGAACAGTATACTCCAGCTACAATATCCATTCCAACAGGGTGCACGTTCTCTCTCTGCGCAAGACCGGAGTATTTCATGGACCTCAACCTTCGGCAACGGGCTGTGCCGGACTGGATGAGCGTGACGTAGGCGTCGCTGCAGGCGGCGTGGGACGATGGGCTGCTGCCGCGGGTGAACGGCGAGGTGTTCGAGTTGGGCAGCCGGTTTGCGTTCCGGGCGCGGCGGATGCCGGTGCGGCTGCGGGCAGGGGCAGATTTGCGGGGCGCGCCCGGCAGCGCGTTCTCGGGCGGCGCTGGGCGCGCGAGGGGGACATAGGTCCCCCAATGTCCCCCAATGTCGTCCAATGTCACCCCGAAAAAAAGTTTCTTCCCACGGATGGCGCGGCGCTTCTGGTGGTCGTTGATGGCCATTTCTTGACTGTCTGCGTGCAAATTCGGTCGTGCCAGGTTGATTGAATTTCGGTATGGTCCGAGCAGATCGAGCACTGAGTGTTGCCTCGGGCGCGCCGGGGCTTATTTTGCCGCGAAACGACGCGGTTTGACGCGTTTTGACGCGCTTTTTTGCCGGTTTGGCGGACGGAATCGGGCGAACCTTTCGGCAATTCTGCGGGAATGGCGGGCGATGGGCGGCGGTGCGCTCGGTCGATCTCAGACGATCTGAGACGATCCCAGACGATCTGAGACGATCTGAGACGTACGAAAAAAGGGCTTTGGCGGAAGTTCGGCAAGTGGACGGATGCGGCAAAGCTGGGCAGGGAGCGCGGCGGTGCGCTCGGCATGGTTGGGGGATATTGGTAGGATGGGCAGACGGTTTTCATTGGTCGCAAAGTGTCGAGCCGCGGCAGGGCCGCGGGCGCGAATGGCGTTGGTAAGGAACAGTGTAGCGCATTTCCGCGGCTTTTGCAGGATTTTTGGGAAAATTGGTTGGTAAGGGGGCAGGCAGCGGATGGGACTGTTCTGCGGCCGCGGGCGGACTGAGGCGACGCGGTCAAGAGTCATCTTAGAGGGCATCGAAAAGAGATTTTTCGGTGTGCTGCTGACCTGCCGGCGAAGGTCCCATGAGAGTATTTGCGCTGACTGCAGAACGGTGACGCGCCCGGCACGATCGCGCCAGACCTGTCTGTCGACTTTCTGACTTGCACCCTGACCGCAACTTTGATACGCTCAAATACACCTAGCAAAACGATACGACAGTAGTGAGCCGTTGACCTTTCCCAGGCGCGCTTACGCTGTTACGCTCTTTGTCAGACGTCGCCTTGACCTGACCAGGCCGAACGCGACGCACGCCCCCTGACAAAGGTGAGAAAACCTGTAGCGCTCTTCACGATTCCAATCAACTATTCAAGAAAAGAAGACCTATGCGAACCTCTTGTCACAAAAAAACTGCCCTACGCCTGAAAGACCGGTACCATAGCAACACGCGTCCCTTTCACGCCGTTGTGTTGGCCCTCTTTCTGGCCCTTGGCCTGCTGGCCTCCACCGCCGCGCCCGTCTTCGCCCAGACCCCAAACATCTTGGTCGACGACTACGTCACCATCTCCCAAAATGAGGGTGTGGAGATCGAGGTGCTGGGCAATGATACCCTCCCCGACTTTGCCAGCTTTGATTTCACAAGACCGGAGAACGGGGATTTCGGTTCCTTCACGTACAATGCCTTCCATCCGTTTCTCTCCTTCGCCTATACGCCACACATGGACTTTGTCGGCAGTGACAGCTTTGTCTACAGCGTTTTTGATAGTGATAGGAACGGTTCTTCCGCAACCGTTCATATCACTATCAATCGTGCGCCGGACCCTTCAGCTGGTGGGCTGAACTGTTCAACCTGCCTCGTCAGACACGAGGCCACGCCCGTTAATATTACGGTCGGCGAAGACGGCGCCTTCAACTTCCGTTTCATCGGTGAGGAAGGCGTCGCAAGCGGGCCGCTGCTCCCGCCGGTGCAGAAACTGACTGAAATGTACTCGCCGGGGTCGGGCAACATCGTCCTGTTCAGCGGCGCAAACCCGAAATCGGGCGCGCCGGTTGTCATCAGCTACCTGTCCACCGAGCAGGTCGTTCATGTGAACACAACCTATCTGAACCGCCATGACGGCTCCATGAAGCCCTACATTTTCGTCATCAACCAGGATAACGAGGCATCGCACTGGGAGTGGTGAACGCCGGCGGCAGTCCGGCCACAGCCGGATTGCGGCTGCGTTGGCGGCCGGCCGCGGGCGTCTGCCGCGGCGAGGCGACGTTTCAGCCAGGTAGGCAACAGAGACGAACTGCCGCGCAGCGCGGAAGGGTTTGCGCCGCAAACAGACACGACAGTAGCGATATAGGACATTCGCTAAGCCGGTTGGAAAGCCGGCATCGCAGGGCTGCAAAGTCGGGTTCGCAGGCAACTGCTCATCGGGTCACGCGGAGAATACCCGCTCGCTTCGCCACTGGCGTGAACCAGGTTCACAACAGCGGCGCCGCGCGCCAGACCACCTTCCCTCTTGCTCGAATTCCTGAATCCTCTGTTCAATGCCGGCTGTGAGGTCACTGTTCTTCGTCCCGTTCGCCAGTTCCAGAAGGCCTTGCAAGCCGGCAAGCGCCTCCCCGCATAGACCGGGCCCGGCCCAGGCAAAGCCGCGACGGTAGTGGTCATGGCGTCGTCGGGCGCCAGCCGCAGGGTCTGAACAAAGTCGACTGTCGCCCCCCGGAAACGACCAGGCACGGATTGCGCGATGCCCCGACTGTAACAAAAGTCGGGATCTTCGGGCTGCAGTTGAAGAGTCTGCTCGAAGTCGGCTTTCGCCGCCTCGTATTGACCGAGTCCAATCTTGGCGCTGCCCCGACCGGTGGAGGCGGCACTGTATTTGGGCCGCATCTTGGAAAAACTGGTTGGTGAGGGAGCGGACCGGCGGGCGGATTGGGGATGGATTGGGCGCGGGTTGGCGGTTCTTGGTGCGGCGGCGATGGGCGGGCGGTTTGCACCTGTGGTGGACGGGATGGCGCGGCAGGGCCGCGGGTGCGGTTGGCGGTTGTAGGGTCCAGTGTCGTGGATGTGCTGGTCATTTGCCCTGGTTTGGGGGAAACTGGGTTTGTGGGGGGTCGCGCGGGGGCGCGGGGCCAGTCGGGAGGGTTAAGGCCGGCGGCGGAAGAGCGGCAGTTGGAAACAGCTCAGGAGGAGGAGACTATGAGTGCGGCGGAGATCGGGATCAACGAAGAGGCGCGATGCCGCTTTGAAGAGGACGGCTACTGGCTGGGGCCGCAGCTGTTCGACGCGGGGCAGCAGGAGGCGCTGGCCTACGCGGTGGACGAGGTCAATGCCGGCCGCTACGAGACGGGCCGCGAGCCGATGGCGCGTTTCTGGAGCCCGGGCGACGACCCGTATGGGCTGCACAAGGTGGACAACTCGCACTGGTGCAACCCGGTGCTGGCGGAGGCGGTGCGCAACCGGCAGATCGGGCGGCTGGCGGCGCAGCTGCTGGAGACGGCGGCGGTGCGGCTGTGGCACGAGCAGATCCTGATGAAGCCGGCCGGCGGCCGCGTGAGCGCGAACGTGGCCTGGCACCAGGACTATAACTACTGGCGCAGCAGCGACAGACCGCGGATGCTGACGGCGTGGATCCCGCTGCAGGAGGTGAACCCGGAGCTGGGGACGATGCACTTTGTGAAGGGGAGCCACAGGTGGGGCTGGCAGGCGGCGTACAGCCATTTCGGGCGCTATGACATGGAGGAGCAGGAGCGGGTGATCCGGCAGTACATGCCGGAGGGGGAGACGTACGAGACGGCGCCGGTCTACCTGGAGGCGGGGCGGGTCAGCTTCCACCACTGCCTGACGCTGCACGGCTCGGGGCCGAACCAGGCGCGGCGACAGCACCGCCGCGCGATCGCGATCCACATCCAGGCCGACGAGTGCCGCTGGTGCAGGACTGGCGACAAGGCGGACGATCATAAGTGTTCGCAGGAGATGGAGCGGCTGGGGAAGCGGTATGGGGACAAGTTTGAGGGGGAATACTGGCCGGTGCTTTGGAGCGGTGCGTGAGGGCTTGCATGGGGGTCGGGTTCGGGGGGTATGTAGGTCTGGTCTGGGGTACGGGGTGGGAGGAGGGCTTCGGCGAGAGGGGCATGCCTTCGGCTGGGTCGGGCTGGGCGTTGGTCCAGCCCTAGGCGTGGTTGGTAGACATTGGTGGCTGAAAGGGCAGCTCGGCTAGGTCGCGGGGGCGATTGGCGATCAAAGGGAACAGGGTAGCGAATGTGCGGGGGGTTGCAGGATTTTTGAGAAAACTTGGTGGAGGGGGATGGGTCGCGTGCAAGGTGTGCGTCATTAAGTGAGGGCGGGGTGGTGGCTTGTTGGGTGAGTAAAACGTAGGCCGAAGGTGGTGGTTTCGGTTGTCCTGTCTTCCTCGCTTAGGACCCATTGTTGGAGGAAAGGAGAGTCAAGAGATGTAGCTGAAGGTCAGCGACACTTCTGAGTTCTTGCGTAAGGATCTTGAATCCTGTCATGGCATACTCGTGAGCATGCAGAATGACTCTAGAGGGTTCAGTAACTACACCTCCACCTAGTTCAGCTAACGCAACTAGCTCAAGATGTGTAATTCGCCACGGATTTGACTCAAGGACACCTGCTTCATTGAAGCGAACCAGATTCTTTCGGTCTGGCAAAGGTGTTCTCTTCCCCTTCTGAATCCCGATGGCAACAGCATACCACCATAGGTCGATTTGACGATTGAAAGCAACATAGGGATCATCGCCTCGCTTGACCAACGTATCGCTTCTGACGAATTCGGTGTGGAATGTCTCTGGGATCCAGAGATCCAGATCACGATATCTCGAATCAGAACTCACTATCACACCTCTCGTAGTGTAAATCTGTCTGCATCATTGCGTCTTTCACATATAATACAAACTTCAGAGTGATTGCATTCGCATGTCCGCACTGCTGGAATTCCCTCGCCCCAGTCGTTCAGCAGGTCCTTAGGGTAATCTTTTGAACAGGACAATGTTGTAACGACACCAGCACGTTCCGTGATCAAGGGTTCGATGTCCCTAAGTTCAGAACGTGTCATAAACAGCACAATTTGGTAAGGTAGACCATTCGATTCTACAGGTTTAGTTAGTGTTTCGACCATTCGCTGTTTCACTGCTCCAGAGGTCATGCCAAGCGGCGTATCGATAATTCGAGGGGCCCTTCTTTCGGCGACTTCCATAAGTGACCAAATAAAGGAGAGGGTAAGCGCCCGCTGAGAGGCTCCATTGAGTTCCGTATCTGCATCTAACGTTCTACCTTCAAGTGTCTGAATGACAATATCGTACTCTTCATTGATGGTTACTCCAGTGAACACCGTGGCATCCGCAGTAGGGTCGGCTCCAACTATGTCTAGGAATAGCTCCTCCATTCGCGAGGAGACCCTGCGTACATATATTGACTTTAGTCGTTCTAGAGTGCCCTGTGTGAGCTTCACTAAGTCGGAGGCAACACTTACACGACGCCTTAGCATTTTGCTGAGGTCGGCCTTGCGTTCTTCGTCGGCGACACTTTCTTCGCTGAGCTGGCGATTTTCCTCCAACTGTTGAATACGCCCTTTAATTCGTCCGTAATCCTGATGAAATTGAGTTAGCTTCCCCCGACTTGACTGGAGCCTTTGAGTAAGCGCATTGACTCGATCTTCGTCTATCTGGCCACGTTTCTCTCGCTCGCTAATAAGTTCTACTTCTTTTTGCCTCCGTCTGTCACGACACTGAGTAAACTGTTCTCTCAATGAAGTTACCTTGTCAGCGATGAAACTCTCACTGTCCACTGACTCCGAATCAATTCGGTTTCTTGCTTCATGCCAAAGCGCTGTCAACCGGTCAAGTTGAGGCGTGACCTCTTCCTGTTCAAGAATCAGTCTCTGGACATGAGCGTGCCTTGCATCACCCTTCTGGATCTGTTCTCCACATATGCAGATGCCCAAATGCAGACGGTCCTTTAGTACTTCGATGGAAGTGCCTGGGATTACGTTCCAGTCCGCTAGATCACTAAGCTTAGTCAGTCCGACTAATAGCTTGTCTTTCGCTAGGTGCTTTGTAATGTCTTCTGACCGAAAATACTCCTTCATCTGCTTGCGGACGAGGACTTCCTCCTGCTCAGAGTGCTCGATATCCTTTTCAAGTGCATGTATCCGTGCTTGAATTGCTTCTAAGTCACCTATGCCTTTGATATTGTCAAGTTCGCGTTCGTCTCGCTGAATGTGTTCACTTATATGGAGAATTCGTTCACTAGTAGACGATAATCTTCCTTCTTGTTCCTTGATGCTGTCTTCAATTCCATTGAGCTTTTCGAGAGCTGACTGCAAGGCCTCGCTCCCCGTACCTGCAAGCTCGCCCTTCGTCTTCCTTGTGACAGATGTAAGATACTTCTCGGCTTCCTCAACTTCACTAAGCCCGAGTATCTGTCGAATGGCTTTGTGAACGGCTTCTTGACGTCTGTCGTCCCCCTGTTGGCCACTGGAGATAAACCGCTGGACATCGTCGCCGTTCGTGAAGAATACGTCCGCCAGACTAAGAGGGAGCAGCATCGCTATTAGTCCATCTATCAATTCGCCGTCTATCTCCACCTCGCCTCTTTCAGTCCGTCTAAGCAGGCGTCGCCTCTCCCTATCTCTTACATAATTGTCACCTTCTTGTGGGATTTCTTGGCAAGTCCGTATCAAGCGAAAATGGGACTCGGTGTCCGAATAAGGATCGTTCGTTGTAAAATCAAGTCGAACTTGAACATGAACGGGCTGGCCTGGTGGCTTCGCGGCGGAAGTCAGGCGCATCTGTGGGATGCCCTTGTCACCGTACATGCCCCAACGAAGTGCGTAGAGGATTGAGGTCTTTCCGGACCCGTTCTCTGCCCGAATGACAGAAAGAGGCCGGCGTAGGTCGCATGAAAAGTGTAAGGTTACGTCCTCAAGCAACTTAAAATTTGAAATATGTGCACTCTCGAGCCTCATCATGACTCCTCAAGTTTTGTGCTGACTTCCCCTGCAAAGGCCTTTACAACTTCCTCTATGCTACGTCGTCGTGCGCGGTTACTAGGCTCATCTTGTAGAATCTGAATGACTTTAGTGAACACATGTACCAACTCCGCGTGGTACGAGTCGTAGGGTTGACTGATATCTTGCACGGACTCCCGCGCCGCCTCTGAGAGCAGCTGTAATGTGTTTGCCATCTTATGCCGTCCAAAGTGAGTCTTCAAGTTTACGAATGATCTGGTTAGGGCCATCTAAGTCATATTCATTCTCAGCGAGATCTGCGAATGCAGATGCACGGCGCAATTCCGACCGCAAAAGAGACTTGGCCGAAGGGGAATCGAGTTCAGGAGGGATTACGAGAAAGTCGTGTAAATTGGCAGTTTCTTTATCCGGTGCGTTTCGAAGAATCCGGCCGCGCCGTTGTACCCATTCCCTTTCAACAGTGCTACTGGCAAGCAGGAACGCAGTGTCGGTCTGAGGTATGTCGACACCTTCGTCTAGGACCTTCATAGACGTTAGGACCTGATAGTCTCCCGAATCAAAGAGAGCAAGGATTTTGCTTGACTGCCTGCTTCCGGTCTCCTCAGCCGTATATTGGTGTGAGATGATGTTGAGATGCTGAAGCATTTCGTTTACCGCAATGAGCTGTTTGGTCTTGCCCGGAACTACAGGCTTCGCCGAAGTGTAGATGAGTGTCTTTGAAACCGACTCAGCACCTATACTCTTCAACTTGCTCTCAAGAAGACCTAATTTCGCGTCGGCCTGTTCAACCAATGCTCTACGATCCCGCAACAGACGTGCCACCCTGTCCGAGAGCCCAACTGTCCTTCCGTCGTCATCAACGTGAAAACCTGCCCTAACCAGTTGCTCGGTAAGATCCTCATAGTAATCCATTTCATCAGCATCTAGTCTCGCTACATGCAGATGATATCGGTAGGGGACTAAGCAGCCAGCCTTTATGGCATCCCCAATGGAGAAGTCAAACAAAGGTGCTCCACCGAAAAAACCGAAGAGCTGATCAGTTCCGTCAGGATCATATTGGCGAATAGGAGTCGCTGAAAGGCCAATCCGCCGACTAAAAAAATCGGGGAGATTGTCGACGAAAGAACGCGCGCCAAGATTGTGTACTTCGTCCGCAATCAATAGGCGATAGATCGTACTTGGCAAACTCTCCAGCCAGGATCGTACTTCTGAATCCTTTCTCATAAAAAGCGAGTTACTTACCACCAGGACTTCTGTTCTTGAGTGAATTGAAGAAAATGCAAAGGTAAGTTGCTCCAATTCCTGCTGGCGTCTTAGCTTTCCTTTCCCTGACAAGACAACTGGTTCAATCCCGAAACCACGAATGTCCTCGGCCCACTGACGAATCAAAGGCCTCGTGGGAACGAGAACCACAACACACAGATGACCGGCCCGGCTATCCTGAATCTCGGCAGTGGCAATTAGCGCTGCGCGCGTTTTGCCACTGCCTGTAGCCATAGAAAGTATGCCTCCGCCGTTTTCAACAATAGCATCAACCGCGGAACCTTGGTGAGCGAAACGACCTTCTCGCCAGATAAGTGCCTCTGGAATTTTCATCCGATGATCGATACGGACTGGGCGGTATCCCTGCGGAAGTTCAGGTTCGAGACCGGCTTTATGGTCACAATACCAGGCCTCCCAAAAGTCTGCGATTGTTGGCGGAATCAGCCCTGTGAAGCCACGCAGTATTTCCAACGCATGACCTACTTCTACGGTGAGCGACATCGGATGTTGGTTATTCCATCTTCTTGCCCATTGCTCCAGAAAAATGCCGACTCGCGTTTCCGACTGCTCTCCATCCATCCAGGCGCGGTCGATCGACATCTGTTCGCCGTTTACAAGAAGACCTCTTTCGGTCGCGTTGCCGGACCCGTGAACTGCTAGCCATTGCCTTTCAAACCCCAATAGCCAGATTTTCTTATGGTACACTCCTCGTTCCATCAGCACGACGCGGATTTGGAGCCTATCACTGGCCACTAGGTAGCCTAATGAATCTACAGTATGCCGTTCTATGGCCGACTCGGATATTCGTGCCTCCTGGAATAGACGTTCCATCGTCTGGTTGAGGACGGTTTGTGGATCGCTGATTCCCCTTTGAATTGCCACTTGATCCTTTTCTTCTAGAATAGGGGATACCATCAGCTTTAATGTACTATTCGTGTCATTGATGAACGAAGCTAATCCGGGAGCGATCTGTGCAAGGCACCGAGAAGAAAAGAAGCCGACCTCGATTCTGAGGTCGTCACACACTCGCATCGCTGGAACGAGAACCTCGCCAACCAGATTGTCACCTGGGATTTCATAAGCGGGACGTATCTTAGCGAACAGGTTCAGAAAACTCATTGAAATTCGCTAGTGTTCTGCTGCAACTGAGCCTCAAGTCCAGCTAAGGCCAGATCAAGTTCAGAATTTACCGGACCCTTCGGAAGAGCTTCCTTGAGGACATCATCACCGCGATTGCTTAAGAAGGCGCGAACTTCTCCCTTTTCGCATTGTAGTGCAGCTACTAGGCCCTCCATGCCCTCGTCAGCTTCTATGCCCGTCAGGCGGGCAACAAGTCCCCAACCGGGTTCGTGTTGAAACAGATCTGTAGCTACAGCACTTATCGACATATCCGATTTGTCTAGAGTCACGGTCAATTGATCCCCAACTTTAGCGCCCGCGGCTTCTGCTAACGCTCGCAAGGAACCTATCAGCGGCCCCACAAGAGAAGCCTCGGGAAAAGTAACAGCAACCGATTCTCCACCAATATCCTTGAAAGTAAGCACTTGATTAATGGCAACCTTCAAGTGAGAACCCGCAGCGTGAGTTAGCGGTCGCCCGCTCCCTCGAAGTAACTCGCTATCTACTCCAATAAGCAACGACAAGCGGCGAGGACCAAGCACGAATACACCTATAGCATTCCGAAGTGAAACCCTCTCATATTCGTATGGTTCATTGCGCCGCCGCAAGCGGACCGCACCGTCTTCAACAATAAACATTGGAGCTTGACAATACGCGCGAATGGAATTGTCTCTCAGACGCAGTTCTCTCCGTAAGCACGTGACTATTTCATCGATTGGCATAGGGCGTCCTTGGCGTTCAAGGAGCTGACGAATTGCCGCAGCAATACCGCTGAATTCAGGAAGGTCCCATGAGACGAGCCCCCATTTTGTTCGGCTGACTCTCACTGCCCGCGGATCATTTGACAATGCATTAAGTGCTGAAGTTCTCGTCCTATCTTCCTGAACATACTCAAGGAGCGCTTCTATAGTAGTCGGGCGACCGATGAGGGCGAGCGCGGAGATCAACTTGTCTCCTATCGACCCATCCCAGCGTATGAGGCAACCGTTTAACTTACGAACCTTGCCATCCCGCAGCAACCATTCTTCGTGAAGCGAGCTATCGAGCCCCCAACTCCCTAATACCTGTCTGGCCATGAGAGAATCAATGAACCCAACTTCGTCAGCCGTTTCTCGAATCCTCTTAGAAGGCTCCGAACCAATAGCGGATTTCAAGATGAGCCACTCATTGACAAAGTCGTACGGTCCAGCGATCCCAAGAACGATTCCTCTGTAGTCTTCTTGGCGGACAAGCGAGGACAAGAGGTGTTCAACATTGGCTAGCGGAGAAGCGACACCGATATTATGTCTTATAGTCTCTGCCCGCCAGCGAATCGGCCCCGCCTCTTCTCTTCGCATAAGAATTGATAGCTTGCGCCGAACTCGCTTTTCAAGTTGGCGAACTCTCTCACGGGTAATACCTAAATGTGTCCCAAGGTCCTGAAGCGTGTGTGAAACTTCGAAGCAGGCAATTCTTCTATCAAATATGTAACGCTCTCTATCAGGAAGGTGGCTGGCCCACGACTCAAAAATAGTGTAGGGTTGGCTGGGCTGGTGGCTGGCTTGCTTTAGTTCGAATTCCGCCAAGGCTTGCCACGTCTCTGTGGCGTTGGTTTCAGACATTACCAGCGAGATAGCTTCACCGAAGGTGAGTACATCTGTTTCGGATAAAGCCCAGGCAGCGAATTCTCGAAAAAGATCCCCTAGAGCAGAAATTGAGCAAACGCGCTCACTTTCTGTTCCATAAGAATCAGGAACGGTCCCATGCCTTTCGAAGTGTAGGAAGCCGGCGCGGATGGCCTCGCGCGCTACTTTGTTGACGGCAGTCTGAAACTCTAGATCTTCCTTATTTTGAACTGGATTGTGCTTTGCGGGTGATTCGCCAATCTCGGCCAGTCGCTCTCCGTGTTCAGTTTCCTCATCATCCGTCTCATGCTTTTGAGGGATCGATCTAAATGCTGTCTGTCCCAACTCAGCACTCTCAAGAACGCACAAGAGTTCGTTTAAGGAGCTCATACCAAGACCACGGATGTTCATGAGTTGAGAGCAATAAAAGGGTTCCTTGACAATCCAGTCATGAGGCCAGCAATAGTTACGCAGTCTACTCCGCAGTCGATATCCAATTGGAAGCGCAGTCAACCAAGATACTGGAACACCAGGCGGAATAGCCACATCCTCTGGCAAGATTATGAAACTTTGAATGAGAGCGCGCATCTCTCGGAACAGCCTGTTTGAGGCTTCGGCAGAAAGAAACTCCTTCAGAATCTCAGAATCCAATTCACTCACCGCGAGACCAGGTTTCTTAAGAACCCTTCTCAATGGTGTGGGCGCGACTTGCATTCGGTACCTGCTTCTGAATACCCGCGAAACCAAAGGACAACCTGGGGTACCCCACGATTTCGCCAAACCCGGAGGCCCATAGGCTATGCCGTCGTAGGTATTCCCTCCACGCTCAAGCCAGTCATCCGCTAGGGACCAGCCGCCTACCGGTCGATTAATGTCCCTTGACATGTCGCTTCGCATTACAATCCTGTACGTAATCTAAACATTTGGGGCCGGTCACCCAGATTGGCCTGGTGTAGAATTTGGTCATTGGGCTCGTTGACGTTTCGTTCAAGCCATATGAGAGTAGCAGCAAAGTGCAGGTAAGCCATGAAGCGTCGAGCAAGTTTTTCATAGCGGGTGAAAATGAGTCGAAACCACTTGATTCGGTTGATAAAGCGTTCGACAATACTGCGCTCTTTGTAGCGGAGTCGGTCATAGTCCCGCGGTTGCTTGCGAAAGCGGCGAGAAAGGATGACCAACTCGACCTGTCTGGCTGTGAGCAGTTCTCTTAGCGGGTCGGAACTGTAGCCTTTATCGGCAATGACAGCGTCAAAATGGAAAGGTGGGAGCAACGATTCAGCCTGGGAAAGGTCATGGCGTTCACCGCCGGTCAAGATGAACTGTAAGGGGAAGCCAAGCGCATCAACGAGGAGATGGATCTTGCTGCTGAAGCCACCCCGGCTCCGACCTGGGCACTGTTCGCGCTGGCGCCCCCTTTTTTGGAGCCGCCCGCGGCGCACATATGGGCGCGAACAGCTGTACTGTCCGGCATGACCGCTGCCATGTCCGGGTCTTGGGCGAACTGTTTGAACATGTCGGCCCAAACACCGTTCTCTTCCCAGCGTGCGTAGCGCTTGAAGACACTGTTCCACTTGCCAAGGTCGGCTGGCAGTTCACGCCACTGTGCGCCGCTGCGCAGAATCCAGTGAACTGCTTCGACGAAACGGCGACACTTGTCCTCTTGCCCCGCATAGGCACGAGAGAGTCCTTGCAGAAATGCGTACAGTTTCTGCCACTGATGGTCGGCTAGCTTATAGGTAGACATCCTACGATTGTCGCCACTTTGACAGAATCCTTCAAACGTCAACGAGCCCTAGTCACTTATGACATGCCAAACAAACCTTTGCCTGACCGTAAAGATCATCCATGTCGATCGGCTCAGCATCGGGACGCAGAGGATTCAACTGTAGCTTAACGCGCATCTTCGCCAATCGTCTCTGATGGTCTTCACGGATCTGCGCTACCCGCTCCGGCCTGGCTAATTCATCCAATGACTCGCCCTCGCTCCAGGTAAAAGGGGAGCCGTGGTCAATGGCGTTCTTCTCGTAACTCTTGGCTTCCTCGAAAAAGCCGGGGTGTCGCTCCATCAGGCGCACCCATTCGATCTTCTGTTGGAAGAAACAGAAGGTGCAGCCACTGCGAGTGCGCCACTCGTAATATTGTGGCAGCCCCAGCCCAGTGCCTTCCAATACCTCCAGGACGCCGGCCTTGTCGATACCGGCCGCCTTCAGCGGAAGGCGCACGATCAGACTCTCGTGCTTGGAGGCGTAGCCTTCGCGGTACTCTTCGTCGGCGCGGATAGCGACATAGCTGTAGACCGTATCGCCATCGTCGAGCAGCGGGCGAATCCACTGTTCAAAGGGACGGAGCTTTAGTTGCTTCGTACACCAGCGCGCTTGCGGCGACGGCAGGAAGTTGCTGTACTGCATGAGCCAATAGTCAAAATCGCGATCCGGGTTTAGACGGAGAATTGGCTTGCCTAGGAAGCCTTCCAACTTGACCAGAAACTCGTAGACTTCCGGCAGTTCCTTGCCGGTGTCGGTGAAGAAGTAATCGATTTCGAGCTGCGGATGGTTCTGTCGCATGTAGACAGCGAGCGCGGCGCTGTCGCGGCCGCCGGACAGTCCTAGAACGTGCCGTTCTCTGCCTGCCATGTCTACGGAGCCTCAAGTTCTTCTGCAACGTCGGTTACTATCTCGGCAGGGACGTCGAGAAAACGGGCGCTTAGTTCGGCTAGAGCAGCCAAGATGATGTTGCGCCTTTGCTCACCGCACTCCTCCAACGTCTTTTCCAGCCGCTCGATCAGCCGACCGACTTCAGCATGCTCCAAGTCGGTCACATCAAAAACGTCTTGCACTGTTGCGCGCTGGCCGTTCATGCCGACGGTGACTGCCATGGCGTGGCGCTTGTCAGAACGTCCTTTGACGTGGGCATAGGATTCTAAGTGGTTGAACTGCTGCGCCATCTCGGCCAACGCAACGGCAGCGCGATCGATATCGGAATCGACCCATGTAGGCGAGGGCTTGTTGGTCGCCATGCTAGCCAGGCTTTCCATGTCGTGATCGCTGCCGTAGAAGTGAGAGAGGCGGAGGACAAAGGCCTCCTGACGGTGGTCACCACTAAGCTGGCGGATGTTTTCAGCGCGGGCGCGCACTTCAGCCAGCAGTTGGGGGGATGCGTTCGGCACTTGCAGATCCGTCAGCAACGTCTCGCGCAGGCGGTGCAGCATGGCGGGGTAGGCATCCTGCAATTCGATCAACCCTGAGCGCACGTTGTCAGCAATATGCCCTAAAGTGTCTTCCTTGTCCAATTCGACGTCACTAGAGAGATGGCGGGGAATGTCGTCGAAGAGTAGGCTATTGGGGTCACTGGCCTGTTTGAATAGCTGGCGGACCTGTTTGGCGTTAGTGGAAAGCCCCTGTGTGCGTCCTACCCAAGGGGGTAAACGATCGTAAACGGCTACCAATCCTCTCGCCACGTCGAGAGGTTCCAGATTGGGTAGCGTATTGGCTGGATCGAGTTCGCGCACGATGCCCACCATCTCCGAAAGCAGCGCTCGTTGCTGGTCGGAAAGACCCATCCAGCGCAATTGAACGGAGAGCGGGTCTCTGGCGAGGTACTCCATGTCCAGGTCGGTGATCTGGCTCTGGAAGATGCTTTGGCGGTAGAAGGCCAGTTCTCGTTTTTTGGAGAGGATGAAGGCCGCGGCCAGTACCGGCAGTAGGCCATCCTTTATGCCAAAGGGGGGTTCTCGCCAAATGTCGAAGATCTCGGCAAGCGGGACCGTTCGGCGCCGATTTGCTTCCAAAACCTCCGCAGCGTCTTTCCAAGCCGGAGCAAGGTTGCGAGGATCTATGCCGGTTGCAGGGTCGACAAAACGCCATTCCTGGTCGACTTTGCGATAGACGTCGCTGGCTTTCAAAATAGAGTCAAAGAGTCCGCCTTCAGCCGGGTAGCCTTCGATACCCAATCGCTCTTCACCTTCATTCAGAGCCATGCGCCGAAGCAGCGCATTGCGAGCCGCGACGGCGTTGCCCGACGGTCTGACGCGATTGAGTAGCTCGTTGCGCAGCACAGGCGATGAGCAAAAGCGATTATCCACCAGATCAGACGCTAACGCGTTGCGTTGGGCCTGATTGAGTTGCGCGCCCCCAAGATCGTTTCCATACCAATGGGCAGAATCCAAAACGTGGCTCATCTCGCTTGCCATTAAGCCGCGCAAGGCCGCGATGCGGGACTCGACCTCCCTGCGGGCTATCCTATCCCCCTGCAGCTGTGGTGACTCGGCTCTTACCTGCTCGACAGCCAGCAGTTCGCGAACCAAAATGGGGAAGTTCCACGTAACCTGCGCTAGTCCGATCACGAGGTCCCAATCTTGGAATTCGTGAACAATGCTCTGAGCAACATGAGTGGCTAGTCTATGATGCTCACCTTTCGTGGGCAGGGCGAGAAGGAAGGTCCCGACCGCGCCATCCTGTGGGCGGTAGGCGGCCACGTTTGCCTGAACGTCTGCAAGGGGCGCGATGGCTACGTCGTACCAGCGCAGCGCGCCAGTTTCATGGTAGTGGCGTTTGGCCACAATAGGCTGGAGATCGGCAATTTCGTTCAGTCTAGCGAAGTCCAACTCCGGCATGGTTGCCAGCACACGCCCGACGGCGTCATCGATATCGAAGTCGCTGCCTTCGAAAACGCTGTAGGAGTCGTTGAATCTGCGGAAAATGATCAACGACCACGACTGCAACTCTTCGAGCGCGTCTCTTATAGCAGTCTCGTTGTAGCTAACCAACGCCAACTGCAGTGCGGTGTCATCCGCTACAAGCCCCGAGCGTTCCTTGAAGAGATCGATAAGCGCTATTGACTTGAGAAGAAGCAGGTGTAGCTCACCACCACCCATCGCTTCGCATCGTTCCAGCGCGTCCACGGCCAATGCCCAGCGATGTCCATCGGGCGAAGCCATGATGGAGGGCTCCAGATTGAAGCGCAGATAGTCCCACAGTTGGTCGGGTGAGAAGAGTTCTCCGTCTTGTGCGTTGCGCAGGAAGTCCTGGAAGCCGCGCGGCTCGGTGGAGTTGAGAAAGCCGAAGATACTGCGCTGGTTCTGACCGAATCTGCGGCGGGAGATCGGACCCAGGAGGCAGGCGACGATAGGATGCAGAGGCCAGCAGTTCTCCAATAGTTGTGGCAGATCTTCAGACGCTGTTCGATTCGTCAAGGTCGCTATTCTTCGTGAAAGCGGGCTAGGCGGCGTCGGTTCATGGTCGCTCTCGATGGCCTTACCTAGGAGGGCAATCTGCTCGTCAACACCAGTGTTTACGGGGAGGTCGATGAAGCGGCCTTGGATCTTGGCCCACTCCTCACGCATCTCACGCGAGAGACGATGGGAGTATTCGTCGAAGGCCTGATGGAGGATGCCCACGAAGACAAGGCGTCCGTCGCTGCGGGAGGCGAGTTCGGCAAGTTGCTGGAAGAAGTAGACGTCGGAGATGTCACGCGCCGCGCCTTCGAGGAACTTGCCCATCTCGTCAACAATAATCAACAGGCCGCCGGAGGACTCTGGATCGCTCGCGGCGATATCATTCAGCTCTTCAAGGACCTGTTGCTCATGCCAGAGCAATGGCGCGTGGCCCTTAACGAACCCGCACGAGGCTAGCGCCTCGCCGGTAGCTTGTTCGGGTCGGTCGCGACGCCCCACGATTGGAAGGATGTGCCAACCTGATTTGCGTGGCGGCAGGCCTTTCCGAACGACTGCGGTGGTTTCTTTTCCGAGCAGTCTGGCCGCGCGGATTCTCAAAGCCTTGTCGCGGTTGAGCAGGGCAGCAAGCGCAACGGCTAGACTTGACTTGCCGCTTCCGTAGGGGCCGGTCCACGTGAAAGCGCAGTGCCCAGATTCAGACACATGTCGAGCCATTTCTTCCAGGAGCACGCCGAAAGAACGGGGACAGACAAAACCCTTCAGCGCGTCAGGATCGCCAAGGTCGGTGTCGATGCGTATGGCCCTTTGAAAGCGGCGGGAGACTTTCACGCGGTCAGCCAACATGGACCGGTTCCTTGTGGCGGTCGGCCGAATAGTGTCGTTCCACGAAGACTAATGCCTCCTCAGTGCTGATTGGCCGGCTACGAATCAGTTGCTTTAGACCTGCAGTTTCCGACCACCTGTAGATGCCGTCGCTCGTTTCCTCTAGGGCGGCCAGCATGTCAACCATGTCGTTCTCTTCAAGCATAAAGACGCGTGCGGGGCTGCCGGGTTCATGGTTCAGCGCCTCAAAAGAGAGTGTATTAGCGTTGCTGAAAGAGCGATTCCAGAAGTCTGTCACGGCGTAACAGAATACACCAGGTCCGAGAGACGGTTTCGATCCGCGCACGAACCGGAATTCGTCACGTTTCCCGCCCGGTCTGATTAGGCCAAGTTCGGTCAGCGGTGAGTCGAGGCTATCTTCGAAACTGGTGTTCCTGGGCGGCGACTGCGTGACATAGGTACGAATGAAACAGGCAACATCCCTACGAATCGTATGAAGAGATGCTCGGGGCCATTCGCGATCCTCTGCGAGCTGCTTGATGCCCGATATCAGCGTCTCGCGCTCAAATGAGATGGAGGGGTGGTGGTGGAATGCCCAGAACCAGGTCGTCTTCGTCGCCTTGCCGCACAGATGCCATTGAATCAGCCAGGAAGTTGCCGGGGCTTCCATGAAGGGGTCCAGGCCCTGTTCGCCAAAAATGAGTTGACCCAGCGCAGTAGTGGAGATTCCCTTTTGGCCAGGTGACTCTTCGATGATTCCTGTGGCATTTGCCCAATGGCGCATCGAGACCACCATGTTCTTGCCCACGCCAAAACGGGCGATGGCATCAGGGCCGGAGAAAACTTCTCTGTTGTCTTCTGTGTCTTTGGAGTCCTGCACCGCGTCGAAAGCTTTTTTCAGCCATCCATAGCGCAGGGGAAAGGTCTCATGTCCCGACAACTGCGGAGTATAGTCGTCGTGGTAGAGAGGACCTCGCAGCATCGTATTTCAGTTTGCCAGGTTCAAATGTATAGACGATGTCACTCATCTGTTGTATTGTATGGCCAAGTTTACCACTCTATGCGGATTCCGCCCATTTGATAATGTACGACACCGAAACCATTTACGCCGATTACCAATCAACCACGCCGGTCGATCCACGGGTGATTGAAAAGATGGCTCCCCACTGGCGGGCATCATTTGGCAACCCCCATTCGAGCGATCATGTTGTGGGCTGGCAGGCCGCCAAAGCGGTCGAACAGTCCAAGGCAGCCATCGCCGGGCTGATCGGCGCGGACCGGGATGAAATCATTTTCACCTCTGGGGCTACCGAAGCCAACAATCTGGCGTTGTTCGGGCTTGCGCGGCGAGCGCCGGCTGACAAGAGGCGAATCTTGGTCGGCGCTACGGAGCACAAATGTGTGTTGGCGGCAGCGCACGCGCTGGAGGTTCGGGAGGACTTCACGGTGGAGGAGATCCCCGTGGACCGTGAAGGATTCATCGACCTTGACGCACTGGCCAAAATGCTCGACGAGACAACATTGGCTGTATCGATCATGGCGGTCAACAATGAGATCGGGACGATCCAAGACATTGCCCGCGTCGCCGAAATCATCGCCGATAGCGGAGCCGTCTTTCACTGCGACGCGGCACAGGCTGCGTGCGCTATGGATACGAGCGGACTCGCGGTCCATGCAGACCTGATAAGCCTGTCCGGGCATAAGATATACGGACCACAGGGCATCGGGGCGCTGTACATCCGGCGGCATCTGCACGGTAGCGTTGAGCCGATCATTTATGGCGGAGGGCAACAGAACGATCTGCGCTCCGGCACCGTTCCTGTTCCCCTGTGTGTTGGGATGGCGGCGGCGGCGGAGATTCTGCAGACGGGCGAGGGGGCGGAAGAACGTATTCGGGTTGCAGGTCAGCGGGATGCATTCGTAGAGCGCTTGCAGGGGAGCGGCAATTCGGTAACCGTCAATGGGCCGATTTGCGACCGTCGCCATCCCGGAAATGCCAACCTGCGAATTGATGGTTTCGTCGCGCAGGAGATTTTGGGGGCGTTACAGCCCCACGTCGCCGCGTCTACGGGTTCCGCATGCACCTCCGGCATACCGGAACCGTCGCATGTCTTGCGCGCCACTGGGCTTTCACCCGAACAGGCCGACGCGTCAATCCGATTTAGCTTTGGTCGGTTCACTACTGATGAGGAGTTGAACAGAGTTGCACGCCTAATGTTAGGAGCTGTTGATTCCTTGGTAACGAGAGACCAAGAGTAGTCAAATAGAATTATCGGCGTCCATATAACGGTCGAGACGAATCTCTTTTTCTTCCGCGTCCAGTAAACCAGCCAACTGTGACTTTAGGACATTTTCGTCCGTTTTGAGGTGAGCCAGATCCCCGCCAGCCGCATAGAACATGAGCTTTGTAGCCATTTTCTGGTGCTCGGGCGCTGTTATCATTCGTCTAAGCGTAGCATTCCACAAGATGCCACGCCACATCCCATGATCGAGCTGCATAGGGACCATTGAAACTCGGCTCACAGCATCCCCAACCGAAATATTCATAGAGTCCATAAGGTCGCGTACAACGCAGACTGAGGACAAAAGGCCTATAGGCCTAAACAGCAGATGCCCCCCACTCGCATGCCTGTGCATTGCAGCGGCCTTGTCGGTCGGCAAGCTTTCCCTAAGTTCCAACAATTCAGGGAAAAACTCGCAATAGTTATCCCAAAGACTGATTGCCTTGCTAAGAAGCACCTCCAATTTCTTGTCGGAAGGGCGAAATCTCTTGAATCGGTTCCAAGAGCGTTTTGTCTCTTCCTGCAGGAATCTGTCCAGACAATCGTACAATGCCGCTATGCTGGTAAAGTTTTTCTGGTCTGATGGATGAATATTTTTTCCCTGAGCTAGCGAAATCTTTCCTACAAATAGAGGATGATCTTCTACAAGGCATCTGGTGATATAGGCGACTGCGTCATCTTCGTCTAAGGCAATAATGAAGTTCTTGTTCACTGGTTTTGCATAACGGTTCAGTGTCGAAAAGAGACGACGAGTCCGTTCGTATCCTTCGGGATCATCTTCCCTGCGGCCTTGCGACACTCCGGCCACAAAGATAACAGGAACCTCTTCTTCTCCCAGCTCTTCGTTGCTCTCCAAAGCCTTTCTGATTCCAGCAACGCGGTGCTGTCCATCGATCGCGAAAAGCCTCTCTGTGCCATCCAAGACAAGAAAACCAAGTATGCCTGCCAATTGGAAGGGAATGTCTTGTTGGAGCGTAGATGGAGCCTTCTGCACGGAAACTTCATACCATCCTGGCTCCCCACCGTACGTGCCTATTACTAGCGAATTGAAGAACCTCTGATCTTGGGTAATGAGATATTCGGCGATTGCGGTCGCACGATCAGTCAACTGTCGCTGCAGTAATTCCTGCAGTGACTCAGCCTTATGAATCTCTCTTACGGTTTTTACTCGCTCAACGATGTCGGCCATCTTCATCACTGAACTAAAGTACCACCATTGACCCATCCGACCACGTAGAGCTGGCAGGAAGAGATCGTCTGAGTTGTCTTTTCTCATCGCCTAAGTACCTTCATAACTTGGCTAAGTTTCCCCGAGAATTGTTCGTTTAGAGGAGGGAAAAGAGCATCCCTCAATCCAGATTCAACTATATTCAGAGAGGAAGGTTGGACTTGCGTAAAGCAAAACCACACGTTGTTCGGGTACATTTTAAGGAACATGAAAATCTTTGGACGCCCAGATGGCTTTCGCTCTTTATTAAGGTATTCTCCAAATCGTCTTCGCAAAGAGGTAGATTGCCCGACATACATCAGATATGAGTTAGCCGGATGATCTGCGACATTTGGCTTCACAATCAAAGTGTAAATGCCCGGACTGGCTGGAATGTTATCTCTTTCCGAATCAACAAGCTTGATCAAATGCCATTCGTGTGATTTCGAGTAAGTTTCCCATTTTGTCGGCCAAAGGATGAAATCATGACTGTGAATTGATGCCTCTCTAAATTCTTCTTTGAGAATGTCAATGGATTCCTCAGACATAAGCATCCAACGTACTCAATAGTTCGATGGTACACAAGCACTTAGAATATCAAGTGATTGTCAGCAATCTGACTAAAGTATACTGACCACTTAAGTGCACGCCAATTCATAGCTGCCACAAGCCTTGAATCTAAAGTGGATCCTATATGACAAGCATCAGGCTTGGCTCAGAATACTGGACGAAGGGCTATAGAGTACACAGGAACAGTTTCCATAGCGCGAAAAGGTGACGGAACGACTCTCCTACCCCGGCTCGACGCGTCGAGCCGGTTCAGCATCAGACGCTTCACAACCGACTCCGAAATCGACCTGGACCCCAGCCTTGTCATCGGCCGCTTGAAGACGGCAGCAGTACAGCCCGGGTAGTTCTGTCATGTGTTGATCTGTTGGGCTCAGAAGTCAAGAGGTCGATACTGCCCTGACTCGACCCATTCACGCCAAGCTGGAGGAGCATGCCCGGAAGTGACATCTCCTTCTTGGAGATCCTCTATCCAGGCGCGTTTGCTTAGATAGACATCCAAAGCGGTGGCTAAATCTTGCTGCCGGCTTTGGGAGAGGCAGAGGGCAGGCCTTGTGCCTGCCCCTACCGCGGCCGCGGCGATCTCTGATTTGGGGGCGGCACGCTGAGGCGCTGGTTGCGTTGGGCTACATTAGACTCCTCAACCGGCTGGCTGGCGTGGTGTCAGGGGGGCGTTGCGGGGGGACTCCCCCCGCACAAGGGAGGGCCGGAACGGCCCGACCGTCCAACGGCCGTAATTCGTGACTCGTGATTCGAACTGCGGGAGTCATGCACGCACGCTGTCATCGGCACAAAGTCCCCTGGTGAGATAACTTTGAAGTTCGCCACAAACAAAGTATCTCGCCAAGAGGACCAACTGCATGATAGCGCACTTTGACGATTTCTGTCTATGGGTCTATGTGGTCGTTGACGACATGTGGCGGGAACTGGAAGGCCAGCTGAGACGACCGGGGCCCAAACCGGCGTGTCGTGATCGTGAGCTGATCGCCATCTGTCTCATCGGCGAGTGCCTGGGTTGGGATGTGGAAACAGAGTTGCTCAGTCATATGCAGGCACATCGGCATAAGCTTCCCATCTTGCCGGAGCAGAGCCGCTTCAATCGGCGACGGCGCAACTTGATGCGGATTATCAATGAGATGCGGCGCATGATGCTGGCCCGGATGGCGCTCTTCTGGGACGAGCAGTGTGTCGTCGATAGTCTGCCCATTCCTGTCGCTCAGTTCCATCTGGAGCCGCAATCGTGCGGCGATTGGCCCGTGCACGAGGCCAATTGTGGTTTGGTCTCCTCTAAGAAGATGATAGTTTTCGGTTACAAGCTTCATATGCTGATCACGCTCGGTGGCCTCGTCCTCGATTTCGAACTAGCTCCTGCCAGCGTCGGCGACCTGGCTGTCGGTCGCGAACTCCTGCAAGAACACGGCAACCGCATCGTCATCGGCGACAAGGCCTACGTCGGTGCACCCGTCGCAGAGGAGCTCTGGCAACACAATCGTATCCGTCTCCTCACCAAACCGCGCAAAAACCAGAGAAAACAGATCTCTGCTTCCGTCCGCCGCCTCTACAAATCGGTCCGCCAAATCATCGAAACGGTCACCAGCCAACTGAATGCACAGTTCTCGATCGAAACCAACCGTGCCCACACATTCTGGGGCTTATGTGCCCGACCCTACACTAAGTTGACCGCACACACCCTATGCATCTACATCAACCGTCTCTTGGGCGTACACGACTATCTACAAATCAAGAAACTGGCCTTTCCCAACTAGCATAAGGCCCTAGTGATTATCGGCCCACAAAACCAAGAGAACGAGGATGCCGACAATGGCGAACGGGATGTTGCAAAACGACTGCATGACAATTAGTTCACAGAAGCCTTCGAACTTGTAGAAGTCTTGGCTGTTGCAAATCTCATCTGTTCGGATCAAATCCACAATGCGCAAAGCCGCATTGATGACCATCGCCATCAAAACAGTTATTGCGGCGTTGGTGAATCGCGTCTCTCTTCTCAGAGTCCCCAAAGATAGCGCTATGACCAAGACCAGGACAATGACCTCCAGCACGGGAAGAGCAAAAAAATTCAGGATGCCGAACTGTCTATAGTCGATTTGCTCCAGATGATGCAACCCAACGATTCCTGCTCGCAAAAGGATCGCCAGTACAGCGACACGAATGGCTCGGCCAATCGGGGCAAAGGGGCTTGGTGAGAGTTGTGGATGGGCCAATGTCATATCGTTTTGTCCTTAGAGGCTACTCACTCTCTGCTTGGGAGCCAGCCACACAAACGCCCAGATGATAGAGATTGCGATTAGGAACGGCAAACAGAGGATGTACCAGTAGACAAACCCATCGCATTCCGTTTCGTTGTATTGGTAGTATAGTTCTTCGTGGCATCTTGACTTATCGACGATATGACGACCGTTCTGATCTTCTGCGACCACAGTTTCTACGGCAAAGTAAACGGAAGCCAGCACAATGATTATGGTGATGATGACGAGGATTCTCTTGAGTGTTAGTTTCATAGCTGTGGAACGTCTGGGGGGTCACACTGAGCTTGGCCCCAAAAACTGGGGCACGAGCTAAGGTGCAAAACAGAGAAATTCACCCAGCCTGCGGAGGGACAGTCCGGTGGCCCAGAAACGGCCACGACACACGCCAGACTGCGAGCCTTGAATTGCGCCGGAAAGCAACAAGCCGATCAGCCAGTGACTCAACTTTCGAACGCCGGCACAAGGGCGCTACGTGCTCTGAGAGCGGAAGAACGCCCGTTGCCGATCGCAACCGGCCGCATCCGTCTGAATGCACCCTATTTTTCCCGCTTCGTGGTCTAACGATTGGGGCCAACCATAGAAATACTGCCACTACAGGCGGAGCTTCTTGCGGAGAAGCGCTGAAGCCTTGGCTCCGACGAATGATCCGATGAAGACGACCAGAACTCCCAGGATTGAAGGAAAAACCAGATCAGAAACAGCAAGCCACAAGCTTAGCCCCAGTACCGCGTAGTGAACGCAAAACTCAAGGAGATCTCCATAAACGCTCTCACGCTTACACGCCAGGATGTGAGCGATTTGCCCAGACATTGTCGCTGCCACAAGAATGTATAGGGGAATGTAGGAGTCGATGAATCTGTAAGCGGTCAAGGCAACTATCAGGGCAGCAGAGAGGACCAGGATCCCTGCGGAAAATCCTCCTACTCTTGCGTCTCTCAGAAATGCTGCGGCGCTACAGAACAGCGAAGAGCGTCTTACGACCGCACCGTCCTGCCGCCCAGGAGAGTTGTGCATAGTTGTTAGGTTTTCCAACACGATTCCACCTCCCTACTCTACTATTTGATCGAAAGCACATGCCAGGCGACGACCAGGATAAATCCAAGTGGACTGTAGAGCATAACCGTCATCGTAGAGTCGATGACTGAAAAAAAGGAATACAAAATAAGCCACCGTAAACGAGAAGATAATCTGCCTGGCAACCCTCACCTGG
This sequence comes from Caldilineaceae bacterium, assembly GCA_026708085.1. GTDB lineage: Bacteria > Chloroflexota > Anaerolineae > Caldilineales > Caldilineaceae > Bin5. Next base: position 8,145 of record JAPOVP010000193.1, on the reverse strand, counting down.
ACTCTCTCCCTTTCTTTTGAGAAGCAAGTGCCGTCGCTGGAAGCAAGTAGGATCTGAATGTCCCCGGTACCATGACCGTTCGCCGTTGGAAAAGTTGGCGTAGGTATGGACGGTTCGGGCGTAAAAGGCTCTCAGGAAGCTAAGTACGCCACAACAAGCAACGCGGCCGCGATGAGGATCGTGTAATGAACTGCCTTGTCTCTATGCTTCTTGAAAACTGTGCTGAAAATGAGCGCAACGACAGGAGTTGCGAACACACTGAGCAGAATGAAATCCAACACATCTTCTTTGCTCATGGCCTCCTTCTTCAGGGGTGGCCGGCTGTTGGTCTACACGAGATCTTGTCGAAGCTGTCAGCAATATCTACAACATTGGTAGTCATCAGGAAGTCCATTGTTTCAAATTGCAGGTAAGACTCTGCTGAAATACCAGGTACTTCACCTGTCAATGTGATGGTGTCCTCTTCATGCGAAAACGAAAGAGATAGGCTGGGCGAAACCCTCCAAACTTCTTTTGAATAAGTAGGATTGTCCGGATCCTTTTCTAACAACATGATTTCGATTGCATCTCTTACGGGTCGGACCGCAGGTTCAGAATCTTTGTCTGAGAAATAGTAGGCCATCAAGGTGTATTCTCTCTTGAAGATTGAAAAACCTGTGCTTCCGTGGCTGTCTCCATCTGCGTCAATTAGGACATGCCACAGATATTCCATAGAGACTTGAACTTCACTGTCCGCGTCTTCGTGACGAACTGCTGAATGGTGAATGCCTTTTCGATTGAACTCTAACTCTTCTGGCAGCTCTTCAAGGTAGAAAACGGCCGTAAGAGTTTCGCCCTCCAGGGTTGACTCCACTCTCACGATATCGACATAGCTTGGAACATCCTCGTTTGGAGGGTCGATTGCAGATTGTCCCGGCTGCAAAGCATAGCCGTCCACATCACCTTCGGCGTAGCAATCTTCTGTTGCAGCGGCTGCCTCAGGCGCAGCAGGCTCAGGCGTGATGGGTACGCAAGCCGCTACGAACACAACGAAAGCAAGGGACATAAACTTGCGAATCATGCGTTGCCTCCATTCGATCGATATTAAAAGGGAGTCGCGAATCCTTTCGCCTGCACGCCGGCTGCATCAGCCCGCGCTTATGTAAGAATATCACCATAAAATGTCATTAGCATGTAATTCAGCAGGCCTTATGCGGCAATACTGTGTCAATTTGAATGCGACCGCTACAATAGGGGCGTTTCTGCGATGCGCGACGCCAATCAGGGCCCGGATCCCTCCGCGGCAGCCAGCATTGCTCTTAGCGCCATTCCCTCCCTGAATAGGTGCCGTCTGGACGGATAGACGGTCCCGCGTCTCGTCCGTCCAGACCGTGCCGGTCCCCACCGTGGCAGGTCAGTTTGAGGAAGGCATGAACTGAGCTTGGCCCCGACAGCCGGACCACAAGCCAAGGTATAAAGTGGAGCAACTTTCTCATCCCATGGAGGGGCTATACGATGGTCAAGAAACGGCGACGACACTCGTCGGTCTACATTGCCGTTGGGTTATTTGCATTACAGATTGTAGTTACTGCTATCGTTACAGTTCTTTCTCTATTTCTTTGAGAACGGAAAGGCAGTGGCGTCCTATAGCCAATCCCGACAAGGCTTGGCAACAACTGCGATTTGTACTAGAATTAACTATATAATTGTTGTGCCGGAATGAGCGAATGGTAGACGAAGAATGGACAAGAAGCTTGCCGTTCGTGTCTTCGATACCACCGGTAAGATGAAAGGGCGTCACCGATTGTTCGATCCGTTGGTCGAATCTGGATATACCACCGAGCAAGTCGAGGAAGTTGTGTCGTTCTGCCTAGAAAACGACCTGCTCGACAAGAGCCTATACAGACCTGGATTTGGTTCTGAACCTACCGATGAGGGCGAATGGTGGGCAATGGACGTTTCAAAGAGAGAGATTTGAAGCCTTAGAAGAATTGGAGCGAGTCGGTGGCAGTCGAGAGGACTTAGGTCTGTAATCATTTGAGAAAGTAGAGTCAATGTTCCTATTCGAGTGGTGGGTGGATGTGATCCTGGGCATGCTAGTACTATTCGCTATGGGAATGGTTGCTCCACATATACACAGGAGACTCCATCGTTGGATAGCCGAGCCGTTTCATAAATGGATGGAGAGACGAACTGAGAAATCGGTCCGCATGAGGGATGAGTAAGAAGTATCCAATCAACAGATTTCCTACTTCCCAGTACGCATTTCGACTCAAGCGATTTGGGTGGTGTTTCTTTTGTGGCGAGTTTTGGTCGGGTGTTTTCTGGTAATGGTTAATCTTCTTGGGAGAATGTAGTGGAAATTGGCGTACTGCCTTGGGTACTGTGTGGTGTCGTCACGGGTGTTGTGGCGAGGATAAGAAGACACAATGTTTATCTCTGGTCTCTCATTGGATTTGTGGCAGGCCCCTTGGGTTTGATCCTGATTTTTGCTTTTCCACCTGGCGAAGACGGGAATTCAGGCAAGGTGGAGTCATCACAATCGGGCTCACAACGGGAGTTTTGGAAACGTTGCCCTTATTGTGCCAAATCTATCATTGTGTCAGCAGTGGTCTGTCGGTACTGCGGACGGCACATACCCGATACTTCCCCCGTGAGGAAAACCGAAGAAACAGAGTGACGCTGAGACTCCCGCCCCGACTCCACACCCAGGGCAGGTCAATGAAGGTGAGGCGTGGCGTTTTGTGTTGCGGTGGGTATAGGGTTTGGCCCCAAGGCCTGGTCCACGAAGTAGGGCAACTAAGGTGCATCCTGACGGATCCGTCCTGCTCTATTCAGCGAACGACCTGCTCTTCCACCGCAAAAAGACCTCGCGGCATCAGGCACGAACTCCACGAATCCATTCAGCGTCTGATATGGAGAGCCCCAATCGTTGGACCACGAAATGGGGAAGATAAGGTGCATTTAGACGAATGTGGCCGCTTTCTTCGTTCGACGCGCCCGGAAAGGTCGGGGGGATCAATTGGCCCTGCTCATCAAGAAGGCGCTTGCCTCCGTATATCCTCCTGTCATTTGAACAGGTTCTTCAAACACGGGAGGACCCGTTGCGCCTACCAGATAAGACATAGGAACATCTGGAATGGCTGATGACACTCCTTCCTTTTTCAACTGCTCCGAAGCCACGAAGATGAACTCGCCAACTAGCGTTGGAGAGACACGGCACACCTGGGCAGCGGATTCAATTACTGGATACATTTCTCTTTCTATCCAGGTGAGTTTGGATCCCCGAGGCGGAATTCCCACATCTACGGCGATCAACAATTAGGCCACTTCCCACGTTTCACAGTCCAGATGATTGGAAAGAGGCTCTGGCACATTGTCAATAGCACAACCTGTTAAAGATTCTGTCGTCGACTTTGCTGTTTGTCTTGGCGTTCTGGCAGGGCGGAGGCGAGATGTCGAAGTAGGTTGAGCGGCTGTACGCTCCACCTGTTCATCCTCCCGCGCCGCCCGCCCCCCACCCGACCCGGCCAGCTCAAGCGCCAGCCCCAGCATACCCAGCAGAAAGACCCCGCCCATCAGGCCTCCGGCCGCCGCCAACCCGCGCTTGCATCCCTTCCTTTTCTGCTCCTCTCCCATTGAGCCTGTTCCCTTTCCACCCCATATTCTTGCGAACCACATCCGGCCGGCAACCTAGTAATCCAGGTCGCAGTCCCCATCAGCTCAGGTAAATCGGCGCACAGATAGGCCGCTTGCTGCTTCAGCTTCGCGATCAGCTCCTCTTGCGTGCCGCTCCACTATGATCGATTGTACGCCCCGCACAACAGCTGCGGACTGTCGATCTGGTCGATCGCCCCGCACGATCCGGTTCACGCAGTTCACCGCAGTCATGGCCTGTTTGCTTCCAGGGCTTCTCGCACCACCTCGCGCAGATGGTCCGGCAGACGGTATCCAATCTCGTCGTTTCCCAGCAGAAAACTGGTCCAGGTCATGTCAGAACTCCCTTCGGCTATCCTGTTCAAGCGGGCCAAAGCCGTACGCACCGCCCCTTCACTGCACAGTTCGGCGCGCTCAGCCAGCCTGGAAATGGGCACGAATTCATCATTGGCATCGACAAGAATGGGAAGCAGCTTCCGCAGGTTTTGAGAGAGGGGGGGGACGGAGTGCAATCCGCAAGGCCTCCGCCTCCACTTTCATAAGCTCCCTCCTCGATTCCTCCTCGACCGGTGTGGGGTTCTTCCCGTAATCGCGCCCACTGAGGAGCGCCTTCGTCGAGTATAGTAGCTCCTTTCTGATCTTGTTCATCTTTGCCTCCTCTTCTTGCATTCCCCCAGACGCAGCTGGCGGCGTCTGCCCCTTTGCCATGCCCGGCCGCCCTCCGTTCCACGTATCGATTCCTGTAGTTCCTTTTCTACGGGTACACGCCTGGGGAAAGGCGCACAGGGGGCTGGCCGGGTCGCCGTCAAGGGGTTGACGAGGAGGAAACCGGGCCCTCCAGGCAGTTCAGATAGAGCGTCTCCTCCCCCGCGTCAGGCTCGATCTCCGCCACTCACGCCAAAGTATACCAAAGTAAAGTGTTGCCTTTGTGTCATTTCCGGTTTTCCTCATGGCAAAAGCGTGTCAATCTTCCTGAGTAGGTCGAGTCGAAAACCGCCGCGCTCGGATAACCTGAAATCAGGCCCGCAGTCCAGCCGCTGCCCCAAGAGCTTGCATTCGCTGGCGCCGCCTCCGATGCAGGTCGCAGCGTCCGAATGGATGCCCTTTCAATGCCCGACTCGTGGTCCCCCTGTCAGGGCTAACCCAACGCCGCCGGACAACCCTCTCCCCGTACCGGCGCCAAGAGCATCCTTGCTGCTGAGCTTCTTCCAGCGCGCCCCTTCCCTCCGCGGTCCACGACAAACAACGACCCTCCTGGACCTGGACAGGAGATGAAATCTAGACCCCGAACTGCGGGCAGGCACGCCTCTTCGATCAGCCCCTGTCCGATTGGCCATATCTGAGTCCATTCAGCACAATCGTTCTGTTACCCATCTTGCGCAGAGGCAGGCGGTCCACAAAGCCCCCCTGCATACCCGCATCCAGACCCCGCTCAACCCAGCACATGCCTTGAAGACGAAGCCAGCCGGCCGCGCTGCCTCACGCGGCCGCCCCCGAAACCGAGGAGAAAGAAGATGCCGAAAATCCCCTGCAAAGCACTCTGAAAAGACGGAAAGCCTTGCCAGGGCCACGGACGGCCGGACCACGACGGCTACTGTATCGCCCACCTCCCCGCCCACATAGCCTCGGAGCGGCGCTCGCTCGGCAGCAAGGCCTCCTCAAACGCCGGAAACCTGCCGGCAGCCCTCTGATCTGACGCGCCGCCGCCCACCCCTCTCCGTAGCCCCATCCACCCACCCCGAAATGTGCATATTCCGCGCTGTTCGTGTAGACTTTGCACTGTTTTTTGCCACGGCGGCAGGCAGTTCACCTGAACTGTACCCATATTCAACTCAACCTCTTTACAAACGCACAGGAGAACAGAATGGTTGGACGAAGGTACACACGTGTCTGGATTCTGGCGGCGTTGCTGGCGCTGCTCGTCATGTCGGGCTGTGTCGCAGCCGACGATGGCGGCGGTGCGGCGATGCCGGCCGACGATATGGGCGAAATGGCCGAGGAGGGCTACCCGGATGAGATGATCATCGGCATGGGCGCGCTGCCTGTGACGCTGGTCGGCAATACGGTGCCCTCGCTGCAGTCGCGCATCTTCTCGAAGCTGCTGTACGAGACGCTGGCGGAGCTGAACGAGGAGACGGGCGCGATCGACCCGGTGCTGCTCGATTCGATGGAGCTGGTGGATGACGTGACGGTGCGCATCGTGATCACGGAGGGCATCGAGTTCCACAACGGCGAGAAGCTGACGGCGCCTGGGCTGGCCAAGAGCTTCGAGCTGCTGCTTGCGGCGGAGCCGCAGAAGTTCACCTGGTCGTTCCGCCAGCTGAACGATTTCGAGTCGTACGAGGTGATCGACGACTACACGATGGAGTTCACCCTGATTGAGCCGATCGATCGCTGGGCGAACCTGTTTGCGAACTACATGCCGCTGGCGCCGGACCACCTGGAGGCGGTCGGGCTGGACGGCTATATCGAGGAGCCGGTCGGCACGGGCCCGTACAAGTTCTCGTCGTGGCAGCGGGACAGCTACATTACGCTGGAGCGCTGGGAGGCGCACCCGGAGGGCGTGCCGGTAATCGAGAAGGTGACCTTCCGCCACATGCCGGAGGCGGCGGTGCGGGTGGCCGCGCTGCAGAGCGGTGAGATCCACATCGCTGCCCACGTGCCCCCGGACCAGGTCGATAGCCTGACTTCCGAAGGCTTCGAGCTCTACGCCGGCGACAGCATGCAGAGCATGTATGTCGGCCTCAACATCTATGGCCGCAACGAGCAGTTGTCGGACGTGCGCGTGCGCCAGGCGATGCTCTATGCGCTCGACCTGGACGGCATGTACGGCACGATTGCGGGCGGTTACGGCACGAAGCTTGAGTGCCAGATCGTGGCGCCGGGCGGCTTCGGCTACAACCCGGACGTGCAGAGCTATCCTTACGACCCGGAGAAGGCGAAGGCGCTGCTGGCGGAGGCCGGCTATCCCGACGGCTTCACCATCACGGGTTCGGCCACGACCGGCCGCTACTTCCGCGACCGCACCTTCATGGATGCGCTGGCGGCGCAGTGGGCGCAGGTCGGCATCACGGTCGAGATGGAGTATCCGGAGTCTTCGGTGTGGCTGCAGGAGTTGATCGACCAGACGCTGCCGCCGATCATGAATATCGGTCTCAACTGGTATCTGGCCGACAACACGACCTCGATGTGGGGTCCTGTGGGCGATACCGCGCCGGACCCGGCGTTCCTTGAGATGGCGGCCGCCAAGCGCACGATCGGCGACCCGGTCGAGCGCGAGCAGGTTGTCAAGGATATCGCGGCCTACATCTGTGACAATGCGCAGGCGGTGCATGCCTACACGATCCCGGCGCTGTATGCGCTGGCCCCGAACCTGCCGGAGCTGAGTTTCAGCAGGTCCTTCGAGATCCTTATCCCGACGGAATAGCGAGAACTGTAGAGTGAGCGAAGGGGAGTGGGGCGTCTTGTCCTCACTCCTCTTTTCTCGCAGGTAACCTGGCATGAGAGCCTTTGTCATCCGCCGTCTGCTGCAGGCGGTCCTTGTGATATTGCTGGTGGTCACGCTGGTCTTTTTCCTGATCCGCGTGTCCGGTGATCCCGCCAGCCTCGGCGTCAACCTGGACCCGAACCGCTCGCCTGAAGATATCCAGGAGGAGTACCAGGAGATCCGGCGCAAGATGGGGCTGGACAAGCATCCAATAATCCAGTACTTCGTCTTCTGGCAGCGGACGCTGCAGTTCGATTTCGGCTACTCGTTCCGTTACGGTGTGCCGACGACGACGGTGATCTTCGAGCGGCTGCCGAACAGTCTGCGGTTGGGTGCGGCTGCCTTGGTGCTGGGGATTGCGTTGGGGCTGCCGCTGGGGATCGTGGCCGCGCTGCGGCGGGGGACGATGATCGACACGGCGGCGACGATGGGTGCGGTGCTGGGGATCGTGACGCCGCAGTTCTTTCTGGCGATCATATTGATTTTGATATTTTCGGTGCAGCTGCGGCTGTTGCCGACGTCGGGTGTGGGCACGTGGAAGCACCTGGTGTTGCCGGCGGTGACGCTGTCGACGGGGCTGATTGCGACGGTGGCGCGCATTGCGCGTTCGGGCATGCTGGAGGCGCTGGGGCAGGACTACGTGCGGACGGCGCGTGCCAAGGGTCTGTCGGAGCGGGCGGTGATATTCGGGCATGCGCTGCGCAACGGGAGCTTGTCGGTGATCACGGTGACGTTGTCGTCGCTGCCGCATTTGATTGGGACTGTGGTGGTGGTCGAGGTCGTTTTTTCGTGGCCGGGGGTGGGGAACCTGATGGCGCAGTCGGTGATGGCCCGCGACTATCCCGTCGTCTTTCTCGACGTCATTCTCTTTTCCGTCCTGACGGTCGTCACATTTCTCGTCATGGATCTCGTCTATGTCATGGTTGATCCAAGGGTGAGGCATAGGTAGTTTTTGGTTTTTGGTTTTTAGGGCTCGTTGACATTTCGTTTGAGCCAGATCAGTGTAGAAGCAAAATGCAAGA
>JAPOVP010000143.1 GCA_026708085.1 Caldilineaceae bacterium | reverse complement strand
CAGGCAGGCGGTGAAAGCATCGGCCGTGAACTGTGCGCCCTGGTCGGTGTTGAAGATCTTGGGCCGACCCGTGCTTGCCCATCAGACGCATCAGCCGTCTGACTCGTTTGCCATTGACGACGTAACCAAGTCGACGCAGATGCGCGGTCATCTTGGGCCAGCCATAGAAGGGCGTACGCAGGAACTGCTCGTCAATGTCGGCAGACCGACCGCTTTGCGAACAGGCGCATCAGATGCAGGTTCAACTCCGACTCGGAAGTCGCTTGATAGTAGAAGGAGGCCCGATTAAGCCCCAGCAGTTGGCACTGCCTTCGTACACTCAGAGTCGCATGTTGGTTCTCAACCATGCGCCGTCTCTCACGGACCGAAGCGGGCAACTTTTTTTTCAACCACTCAAGTTCCATCTTGAGCCGCCCGATCTGTTCATAGAGTTCTGCTTCCTGCGCCTCCTGCTCCCGTTGCTTGCGCTCACCATTGCTGGCGAAGACGCTGGGCCCGTCTTCCAGTAGCTGCCGTTTCCAGGCCCGTATCATGTTGGGATGAATCTCGTGTTCACTGGACAACTGGCTAATCGTCTTGCTGCCTTCGAGCGCTTCCAGCGCAATCCGAAACTTGTAGGCTGCCGAGTGCCGCCGCCGCTTCTTGACCATCGTGCTGCCCCTCCACAGGCTTGGTGATCTGCTCCATTATACACCTTAGCTCGTGGTCCAGTTTTTGGGGCCAAGCTCAATATGGGAAAACAGCCGATAACACGGGAAACGTTATGGATGCTCTTCTCCATGTTTCAAAGGCTTGTTAGACACCTCGCGAGGCCCTGCCACGGCGGAAAGCCGCCCGGCAGCATCCGGCAATGCACGCCCCCTGAAGTCAGGTCGAGTATTGCATCAACTATCGCACAAATATCCAGGCTGCGGAGTCGTCATCCCGCAAATCCCACTTCGTTCAAACCTCACCAGGCCCCGCCCCAATCCTATTGACCTCGGCAACGACCTCATCCGCCTCCTCCGTCCCGTGCTCCACACAGAACAGCGCATCCTCCAGCAAAAACAGGCAATCGGCATAGAAACGGACGCGTTCCCAGCACTGGTCCATCAGCGGATAGACCTTTGCGCAACGCCGCAAAAACGCATCCCCGAAACAGACGCACAGCCCCGCAAAGTCCACAGCGGGGTCGCCGATTCCCGCATGCCCGAAATCGATCATGCCCACCACCCGCCGCGCCTCCGCGCTGTACAGTGTATTGCTCGACCCGAAGTCACCGTGGCGCAGCACGTTACTGAAAGCGAACCGTTCCTCGTCCCCCAGAAAAGCATCGAACTGCTCCGTCGTCCACGCCCGCGCCTCTGCCGTCAGCCGCGGGAACACGACCTCTTCAAACCGGCCCAGCATCTCCCGCAAAACGGCCGGCGAGTCAGACGGCTCCTGGGAAATGTCCACCGTGTCAAGCGGGACTGCGTGCAGCGCCTTTAAGAACGACCCAATGTCCGCAGCTAGGCGTTCAACCGTTTCCGCATCACCGATCCGCCTGAAATCCGCCGGCCACAGCGGACTCCCCGGCAGCTTCCGATAGCCAACAAAAGCCCGCCCCACCTCGTCGTCCAGATTGAGATAAATGTACTCCGGCGTCGCCAGCGGAACCCGCGGCCCCACCGCCCTCAATATCGCCTCCTCCCGTCGCAGCCCCTTAACACCCGCCGCAAACTTCGGAAATCGAAAAATCAGCTCCCCGTTTACCAGAATCAGCTCATTATTCTGCCCCGCCCGAAACAGCTCAACACTCTCCAACCCCAACCCCGGACAGACCGCCTCAATACTCTCCCTGAACCCCTCCACCCCGTCTCCCACTCTTCCCCCTCAAAGAAATCTCTGCCCCCAACTGGCTCACCACCGCCCACCGATGGTGTACCACCTGGTGTTACTGACCACTAAGGCCTGTTGATATTTCAGCCAGCAACCCCTACCGTAGGGGCACCCCTTGTGGGTGCCCTGGTATTTGCCTCCTGTCCCTTCGCGTGAATTCGCGGATCAAAGCAAGGTGTACTCCGCGTCCTCCGCGGACAAAAAGGTGTTCTTCGCGTGCCTTCGCGGATGAAAAGGTGTTCTTCGTGGTCCTTAGTGGCCCTTCGTGGACAAAAAGGTGTTCTTCGCGACCCTTCGCGTTCCTTCGCGGATCGACTGGTTCTGTTTCTCACAACCCCAAAATGTCAGCGGATCCTAACCACTGACCACTGCAGTTCTCAATGCCTCAATACTTGTTACCGGCAGCCTGCATGCATAATTCTCGCACACATACGCCGCCGGCTGACCTTCCACCAGCGACCGGCCCTCCAACAGCGGCAGCGGACTCTCTTCCCCCGGCTCCTTCAACGCCAGCACACTGTGCGGCAGATAGTGCCGCCGCACCTCCTGCAACAGCAGCTGCGTTCGCGGGTCCGCGAGCTCGCCCACCACCGCAATCTCCTGACTGGGGCTGAGCAGATCATCGAGCGCACTCAGTAATCGTCCAAACCCTGTCGGCTGCTGCGCCATCGCCGAAGCCATGATCTGGAAAATGCGCGCCGCTTCACCCCGGTACGCATCGTTCCCCGTCAACTTCGCCAGCCGCAACAGCAGCTCTGCCGCCATCGAATTGCCGCTCGGAATCGCGTTGTCAATAAAATCCTTGCGCCGCACCACCAGCTCCTCATGCGCGATGCCGGTCTGGAAAAACCCGCCTCCCGCCTCATCCGCAAACTGTCCCCGCATTATCTGCGTCAGCCGCACCGCCTCCGCCAGCCACCGTAGCTCGAACGTCGACTCGTAGAGCGCCACAAGGCCCCGCCCGAACGCAGCGTAATCTTCCAAATAGGCGTTGAAACGCGCCCGTCCGTCCTTGTAACTGCGGAAAAGGAATCCGTTCTCCTGGCTCATCTCCGCCACAATGAAACTTGCCGCGGCCCTCGCAGCCTCCAGTGCATCCGCCCGGCCGAAAACGACCCCGACGTCGGCCATAGCATGGATCATCAAACCGTTCCATTCCGTCAGGACCTTATCGTCCCGCTCCGGTTTCACCCGCTTTTCCCGCGTCAAAAACAGCTTCTGCTTTGCCGCCGCCAGCCGTCCCGCAACCGTTTCGGCCTCCACACCCGTCTGCTCCGCAATCTCGGCCGCCGTCCGCTTGACGTTCAGTATCGTCTTGCCCTCGAAGTTTCCCGCAGGCGTCACCCCGTATGCCCCGCCCAACAGCTCCGCCTCCTCCTTCCCCAGGACCGCCTCGATCTCCTCCTTTGTCCAGACGAAAAACTTGCCCTCTTCCCCCTCACTGTCCGCATCCTGCGCGCTGTAGAAACCCCCTTCCGGCGCCGTCATCTCTCGCAGCACATAATCGACCGTCTCCTCAACCACCTGGCGATGCTCCGGCCGCCTGTCGATCTGCCACGCGTGCAGATACGCCCGCAGCAGCTGCGCGTTGTCGTACAGCATCTTCTCAAAATGCGGCACCAGCCAGATGCGGTCGACGCTGTAGCGGTGAAACCCCCCGCCCAGATGGTCGTAAATCCCGCCCGCCGCCATCTGTTCCAGCGTATGCTCGGCGATGTGCAGCACGTCAGCATCCCCGCCCCGCCGGTACTGGCTCATCGCAAACTCCAGCGTCATCGGCTGCGGAAACTTGGGCTGGTCGCCGAATCCGCCGTACTGCTCATCGAAATACTGCAGCAACCTCGCAGTCGCCTCGCTCAGGACCTCCTCACCCGGCGCGTCGCCGCTCGCAGACAGGCTGCCCGTACGCCCGATCGCCTCTGTCAACCGCTGCGCCTGCTCCTCCAGGTCTCCCCGCCTGTTCCTGTACGCGTCCGCCACCGCCAGCAACAGCTGCGGAAAGGACGGAATGCCGTAACGCGGCTGCGGCGGAAAATACGTCCCACCGTAAAAGGGCCTGCCCGCCGGCGTCAGAAAAACGCTCATCGGCCAGCCGCCGCTGCCCGTCATCGCCTGCACAGCATCCATATAGATCGCGTCCAGGTCCGGGCGCTCCTCCCGGTCCACCTTCACGTTCACGAAATTGGCATTCATCAACTCCGCCGTCTGCTCGTTCTCGAAGCTCTCCCGCTCCATCACATGACACCAATGGCACGCGCTGTAGCCGATGCTCAGAAAGATCGGCCTGTCCTCCGTCCGCGCCTTCTCCAGCGCCTCCTCCCCCCACGGGTACCAGTCCACCGGATTGTGGGCGTGCTGCAGTAGGTAAGGCGACGTCTCATCCGCCAGCCGGTTGGAATGGGTCGGCGTCTCTGAACCGGTCATGATGAGTCCTTTGGCGCGGTCGCGCCTGAAATCGTGGATGGGCGTGAAATGGTTCTGCGCGAACGGTGCGGGCTGTCATCTGCCGGCTCCGCCGCGTGGGCGCTATGAATTTCGGCAATCAAACAGCCCGTTCAACGCCGCGCCGAATTCAATCAGGGGGGCACCCGTCATTATAACGGAATGGCAAAAGCCGCGCCGAATCCACCCCCAGAGGTTTGCATGGGCGCATCCCAAAACGAGGACGACCTCTCGTATACCTCTGGCCGAGACCAAACGATGCCCACTCCGCGATCAAATCTGAGGCAGCCAGAGCGCCCACTCTGACCACTAACCACTGACCACTGCAGTTCTGGGCGGTCGGGCCTATTCGGCCCTCCCTTGTGCGGGGGCTC
>JAPOVP010000166.1 GCA_026708085.1 Caldilineaceae bacterium | reverse complement strand
GGGGCTCCGCCCCCGCAACGCCCCCTCTCCTACAACATGCCTCGCCGACCTGGTCACGATATTCGTAACAGGTGCCTAATCGAAGGCGTCTGGCCAGACCACGTCCCGCCAGTCCCATCAGATCCCCGTAGGTACCGGCCTTGTGCCTGCCCCTTCCCGCCCCAAGACTGGGATGCATCCCCACACTTGGGGTTCATCCCGTACCGTTGTCTCCCTGCAGCCCGCCCTTTCATCTCGCACAGAAATATCCGTCCGACAGACAACAACCGGTCGCCTGCCATCCTGAAAATCCCAATCAATCCTGAAAATCCTGATTCAGACAACGACCTCTCAAAGAATTTGGGATGCACCCCCACACTTGCAATCTCTTTTGCCTACCACCAAGTCTGTGATACCATCAGGCCCTCCTAAGTCCTTCACGGATCAGTGGGTGTTGCTGCCTTACTTTCGCAAGTTCTGGCAATGCTCGGTTCATTCAGTCAGTCGCATGACCTCCCCCCACCGGCTGAATGATGTCAAGGGTGGTGTTACGATGGTTTTTCCTTTCCTTAGTTTCCGTAAACGGCATATTGATTCTTCGGCGGTCTGACTTCAAGTACCTGCAGCGTCCCCGAATGCAATGTTTCCGTGTGCTTCACGTTCGATTCGGCGCCCGCCTTTAAAATTCCAGATGCCTTGTCCTTGAATACGTAAGATTGAAACTCGTATAGAGATTCTCGAACCGTACTGCAAAGGAGAACTAAGGCCATGTTCGAGCGAAGAATTTCCCGCCGTAAGTTCCTGCAACTCTCCGCAGTTGCCGCCGCCGGTACTATCGCTGCAGCCTGCTCCCCGACGCAACCGTCTCCCGAAGCCGATCAACCCCAGACAGTCCTGAGCGAAAAAGTAGCAACACTTTCATCACAATATGGTGAAGCACCGATGTTGGCCGAGTTGGTCAGTGCCGGGGAGTTACCCCCTGTAGACGAAAGGCTTCCCGTAGATCCAATGGTTCTGGACCTGCCCTGGTCCGGGGTGGGCCATTACGGGGGAACTCTGCGTAAGGCGACAACCAACAGCTCCTTCAGTGATCAGACACAACTCATGTACGGTCACTCCAGCCTGCATTGGACCGAAGGTGGGCAGGAAGTTGGTCCGGGCTTGGCCAAAGCTTGGGAAGTCAACGAAGATGCGACAGTTTGGACCCTTTACTACCGCGAAGGTACCCGCTGGTCGGACGGTGAACCGTTCACCGTCGACGACGTTATCTTTTGGTGGGACGACATGATTCTCAACGAGGAGCACCCGTCTTCCCGGCCCTCTTGGACCATGTCGGGTGACGCGCCGATGCAGTTGTCGAAAGTGGACGACTACACCCTGACCATCCAATTTGCCGGCTCCTCACCCATTACCGATATTGAAATCGCAGCCTGGGTGGGTGGAGGCATAGGTACAGGATTGGACGCTCAGCCTCGGCACTACATGGAACAGTTCCATCCCGACTACTCGGACTCCGAAAACTTCTCTGCCTTTACCGAAAAACAGGAGTGGTGGATCAATCCTGAGCACCCGGTACTGAATGCGTGGCGGCCGGTCCGGCTGGAGGCAGGACAGCGACTGGTGATGGAACGCAATCCCTACTATTACATGGTCGATGTGGAAGACAATCAGCTGCCATACATTGATACCGTAGACGTCGATTTCGCCGAAAATAACGAGATTCTCAACCTGAAAATCATCAACGGCGAAATCGATTTCATGGCCCATCCCAACCTCAGTCTGCGTAACATCGCCATTTATAAGGACAATGAAGAAAACGGCAACTATCGACTGGAACTGTGGGACAACGGCGCCGGCGGCGCACCGGCTTGGGGAATCAACTGGAACTACCCTGAACCGGAGAAACAGGCCGTCTATCGCAAAGTCGAGTTTCGCCGCGCACTTTCCCATGGAATTGACCGCGAGAGAATCCGCAAACTGACCTTCTTCGGTCTGGGCGGTCCTGCCAGCACTGCAGTCGATTCGATAAACTCTCGCCAATATCACAGCTCGCCCCGGGGCAAAGAACTGCTGGACCAACTGCTGAACCTTGCCGTTGAACACGATCCCGAAAAGGCCGCCGCCCTGCTTGATGACGCAGGCGTGACTGATCAGGATGGAGATGGATGGCGACAACTGCCCAGCGGAGAACCTCTTGAAATCTGGATCCAGATAAACGCAGGTAGCCCGTTTACCGAGACAGCCGAACTGATGAAGGAGGACTGGCGGGCAATTGGGCTGGACGCAAGGGTAGACGCCATGCCGGGCGCTCAACTGGGACAGATTTTCCGGGGAGGGACCTTCGACATCCGTGTCTTTGGCGGCGGTGCCCCGGGTTCGGCGGACCTCCTTAGCTTTCCCGTTTTTCTTACCTCTTTCGGCCCCAGTGGGCGTTGGGCGCCTCTTTACGGCGCTTGGATGAGCCTCGAAGGCACACCCAGAGAAGGCGTTGACGCCGACAAGCCGCCCCATGATCGCCAACCCCCATGGGATGAACCGGCGCCTGATGATCCAGCTTACCGAATGTGGCAACTGCACAAGCTGGCCCGCAGTGAGCCTGATCGCCAGAAGCGGGACGAGTTGGTATATGAGATCCTGCAGATCCACGTCGACGAGGGGCCCTTCTGGCTCGGCATCATCGCTGACCTGCCGCGGCCCGCCATTATCGGCAACCGTGTAAAGAACACGCCCACACGCGATCAACTGCCTCTGGGTGGTTGGTTAGGCCCCTGGGTAGTCGCATATCCAGGCGCAATAACTTATCCGGAGCAGTACTACCTGGAAGACATGGCATGACGAAGCCCAAAAACGTCCTCTTCATCGCCGTTGACGACCTGCGCCCTGAGATCAGCTGCTTTGGAAAAGCCAAACTGCATACCCCAAATCTGGACAAGATCGCGACTCGCGGCATTCAATTCAACCGCGCCTACTGCCAGGTGCCAGTCTGTGGTCCTTCGCGAATAAGCCTACTTACCGGAAAACGCCCTTCGCAGCCGACTGGCAACCGCTGGGGCTTGGGCTCCCCGCCGCCCGGGGAGCCCAGCCTTCCGGGCTATTTCAAGGCACAGGGATTCCGGACGGTTTCCATAGGAAAGGTCTATCACCGCAACGACGACGACGAGGCAGGCTGGACAAGACGCTACCGGGATACGTTCAAGGAACAACCCTATACAGTCCACGGCTACTGCGCCGGCTATCAGCTTGACGAAAATTTGCGCAAGCTGAGAAACTTTGGCCGGCAATTCAGCCAGGCCAAGGCCGGTCTCGATCTTCCCCCTATCTGCGAAGCGGCCGATGCACCGGACGACGCCTATCCTGATGGGATTATCGCTCAAAGGGCGATCGAGGTACTTCGGGAGTTCCAGGGGCAGGACGATCCCCTCTTCCTGGCGCTGGGCTTCTACCGGCCTCACCTACCCTGGGCCGTGCCGCAGAAGTATTGGGACCTCTACGACCGTGACGATGTAGATCTTGCCGAAAACCCATTTCTCCCCAAAGACGGCATCGGCATTTCTAATCTGGGCGATTTCCTGCACTACGGCGAAGAGGAAATCGACCGCACCTACTCCGACCTGGGCAAATACAGTGAGGATAACTTCCCGCTCCTGAGCGAGGCAAAACAGCGAGAATGCATTCATGGCTACTGGGCAAGCGTGAGTTTCACAGACGCCCAGATTGGAAAGGTTTTGGCCGAGTTGGAGAGATTTGGCCAACTGGACGAAACAGTGATTGTGTTGTGGGGCGACAATGGCTGGCATCTCGGGGAGCACAGACTGTGGTCCAAAACATCCAGTTTCGAGGAATCGACCAGGATCCCGCTCCTTGTGTCAGTACCAGGCCTGACAAGTGGTCTGACTTGCAACGCCCTGGTTGAATTGGTCGATCTCTATCCCACACTCTGTGATCTGGTCGGACTAGAGCGGCCACCGCACTTGGAGGGTTTGAGTCTGGCCCCGCTGCTCGAGAACCCGGACAAAGAGTGGAAAGCGGGCGTGTTCTCAATGATGCATCAAGGCCATGCCAAAACCTTGCGCACTGACCGCTACCGCCTCACTCGCTATACCGATGTTCCCGCTGAAGGCGACCTCTGGCATCTGCGCGATTCCGCGTCAGGCCATGCCTTCGAACTCTTCGACCTTCACCGTGATCCGGGGGAAAACGTGAACATCGCCGGACGCCCGGAACACAGAGCGCAGGTCGAGGAGTTGGACCGGATGCTGACCGCTGGCTGGGCGCCAATCAGAAGCCAGGTGCAGAGTTAGCGCGACACGGACAGCGTCTGCAAAACATCTCGAGGGTATTCTACGAAGCCGCCGACGTCGATGGGGCAAACAGTTGGCAACGATTGGCAAGTCGGTTTTTCCCCCTTTTCGCCGGTTTTGCGTCGAGCGCCGCTGTCAATGACCACTGACCCAGGACTATCGCGAACTTCGTGATAACGGCGGGTTTGCCGTTACTACCGTGCGAAAAGAGGCTATATGCTAGGCTGGTCTCGCCTGAAAGGCGCCAAATTCTGGAGTGATGCCAGTTAATTGAGCGAACTTGGCTGAATATTGTAAGGTTCGCGACTGCCCTGACCACTGACCACTGACTACTGACCACTGACTACTGACTACTGACCACTGACCACTGACCACTGACCACTGACCACTGACCACTGAC
>JAPOVP010000029.1 GCA_026708085.1 Caldilineaceae bacterium | reverse complement strand
GTTGCGGGGGCGGAGCCCCCGCACAAGGGAGGCCGCTTGCGGCCGACCGCCCAAACTGCAGTAGTCAGTGGTCAGTGGTTAGAATTGGTGCTTCGTCTTCCGGAGATTGGGGCGGGAGTTGGCTGTGAGTTGGTTGTTGCCAGTGGTGTAGGAGAGCTCGTCTCCTTTTTTGGGTTGCACCTGTCAAAGCTATGGGTTGGGCAAAATCGGGCGCCTTTGTGCTATAGTTTGGGTGACGTATAATTGGAAATTCCTCTCCAGTTCCCATTGGGAGACTCTATGCGCGCTCGTCACCAGCAAGAACTGTGCGGCACAAGGCGCACAGGAACGGCGTATTCCAAGCGGCTGAAGTTACCTCACCTGTGGCGGCCTCTCGTTATTCTGGCGGCACTGATTGCGCTGGCCAGCGGTCAGGTCTTTGCCCAGTCCGGCTTTGTGCCGTTTTCGAACAGCATTATCGGCCTGGACGTATCACCGGATGACGCCAGCATCGTTGTGGCGGGCACGCTGAACGTGCCGGTGCCGGCGGGTATCTATCGCAGCACAGACGGCGGGCATACGTGGAGCCGGGCGGACGTTGAACTGCCGGCCGATACTTCTGTGGCTTCGATACGGTTCGATCCGCAGGATGGAAATCGTGTTCTGGCTGCGGACGGCGGGGTAGGCAATCTGTTCATAAGCGAAGACGGCGGCCAGAGCTGGCGGCAGGAGTTCTCGATCAACCAGGTGCTCACACCGAACAGCGGCATCGGCCGCCTTTTCACACGCGTTGAAGGCGGGGTGACTGTTTTCTATGCGGGTACGCGCTACGACGGTGTCGTGCGCAGCATTGATGGCGGCCTGAATTGGGCGTGGTACGGCGAGGGACTGACAGGGAGCGCCCTGCGCGTGCGCGCTTTTGCGGACAAGGAGGGTGCTCTCTATGCCGGGACCCACGACGGCGTCTGGCGACTGACTGCGGGTGCCTCGTTCTGGGAGCGGGTCGACCTGCCCGCGGGTATCATCGCGCGGGGGATGACCATATTGGGTGGTCGCCTGTACGTGGGTACCTTCGCTTCAGGACTGTATCTAAGCGACGACGGATACAACTGGGTCCAGGACCCTTCCTTTCCGGCGGGGGTTGTCATCTATGACGTGACGGCCAGCGGGCAGAAGGTCGTCGTCGGGACCAATGTCGGGTTGTGGACCCAGAGCGTACCGGACTGGACGCGGGTGGCGGTCAACGGCGCCGGCTATACCAATCCGGTTTTTCGGCTGGCCTCTTCTTCGACCTTCGTCGGCGTCACGTACGCGGGGACCGAGCAGGACGGCGTGTTGCGTACGCTTGACAGCGGCGAAAGTTTTCTGTCGTCGGCCCAGATAACGCCGCTCAATCCGGCCGAGCTTTCCAGGGTGCCGACGCCATCGCCGACGGAAACGGTGCCTCCGGCCGACACGTCCACGCCGACGGCGACGCCGACGGTCACGGCTACGCGTGATCCCGGCGCGCCGACGGAGACGCCAACTTCCACTGCTACGGAGACGGCGACGCCGGATCCAAATGCGCCGACCGCTACCCCAACGGCCACCGGTACGGCGAACGCTACGCGGGATCCCAATGCGCCGACCCCCACGCCCACAGTGGAGTGTTTGCCTATCGCTCTGCACCATCCCGTTGAAACGCCAACTGCCACGAGCACGGTGACGGCTACGCCGGATCCGAATGCGCCGACCGGGACGCCGACAGCCACCGGCACAGTGACGGCGACGCCAGATCCCAATGTGCCGGTTGATATGCCGCCTGTCGAATGCACACCGGTCCCGACCCCGGACGCCGATGCGCCCGCAGATCAGCCGACAGCGGATTCACCGGCTTCGACTCCCCCTGCGTCGACCGCCGTTCCCGAAACACCGCCGCCCCTCCCTCCGTCTGACGGCACGCCGACAAGCACGCCGACCCCGTCGGAGGGCGGTGCGCAGCCTACGGCGACAGCGACAACGACCTCTGTGGGCTCGGGAAACGTCAACGAGAGGCTGGCGCAGATTCCGCCTATCTGGATAGGCGGCGCGGCGGTCTTTTTCCTCCTGATTGTGGTCGCCGGCATTTCGGTAGCACGGGACGGAGGCTCCGGGAATGAGGAGCTATGACGGCGAGTGCACCAAAGGCCCCCAAAGCTGAGACCATAGCCGCCGCGGGCGGGTTCCCACCACCGGTGATCGGGAGCGGGCAAGCGCTGGCAGGTCTTCTTGCGCAGTTGCCGGACGGTCTGCTGGTTGAGGATGGCGAGGCACTGCCGGACGTTGCGGTGGGACGCGTTGCCGAGGACAGCCGGGAGGCGGGGGAGGATACGGTGTTTGTCGCGGTCGAAGGGCTGCAGCAGGACGGTCACCGCTTCATTGCGCAGGCCGTCAGTGCCGGCGCCGCGGCTGTGGTCGGCAGCCACCCGTTATCCAGGCTGGAAGAACTGAACTGGTGGCCCCCGGCGGCCGGCGTTCCCTATGTGCAGGTGACCGACAGCCGGGAAGCGCTGGCCTGGCTGAGCGCGGCCCTATACGATTTTCCCAGCCGCGGCCAGACGGTCATCGGGGTGACAGGCACGGACGGCAAGACGACGACATGCGCGCTGCTGGAGGCGATAATGGGCCGCAGCGCGGATGTGGGAGTCATCACAACGGTCGGCGCGCGTATTGCGGGCGTTGAGCAGGAGACCGGGCTGCACGTGACGACGCCGGATGCGCCGACCGTACAGGCGTTTCTGGCGCAGATGCGTTCGGCGGGATGCGGTTACGCGGTGGTCGAAAGCACCAGTTTCGGGCTCGATCAGAAACGTGTGGCGGCGGTCGATTACGATGTGGCTGCGCTAACGAACATCACGCATGAGCACCTGGACATTCACGGTTCCTTCGAAGCGTACCAGGCGGCGAAGTTCCAGCTATTCCGGAGCCTTTTTCGTTCCGAGCCCAAACCGGGCGTGCCCCGCATGGCAGTTTTCAATCTGGATGACAGCAGCTGCCAGCCGTTGCGGGAGGTGCTGGCTGATGAGCGTGCGCGCAACGGGGCAGCCGGCGTTAGTACCTATATATATAGTGTAGCCGACACGAACGCCGACGTGTACGCCCGGCAGATCGAATATCTGCCTGAAGCCACGCGCTTTGAGCTGGTCTGGCCGGGCGGCAGCATGCCGATGGAGACGCGGCTGATCGGCGAGTTCAATGTGTCGAATGTACTGTGCGCGGCGGCGACGGCTCTTGGTCTGGGTATCCCGCCTGAGCAAGTGCAGGAAGGTGTCGCCTCCCTGCCGGCGGTATTGGGGCGCATGCAGCGTATGGACTACGGGCAGGCGTTTCTGGCAGTGGTGGACTTCGCCCATTCCCCAGCCAGCCTTGAGCGGGCGCTGGAGACGCTGCGTCCGCTTGTCGCTGAGGACGGCGGCAGGCTGATCGCTATCTTTGGCTGTGCGGGTCTGCGAGACCGGGGCAAGCGGCGACTGATGGGCCAGGTCAGCGGGCGGCTGGCGGATTTTACCGTCATCACGGCGGAGGACCCCCGGACAGAAGATCTGGGGGAGATAAACCGGGAGATCGCGGCCGGCGTACGGGAGGTTGTCGAAGGCGCGGATGGTGGAGAGGGTGCGTATGTGCGCAGTGATACAGGCGGCGCCGCGGCGCCTGGGAGGCAGACGGCGGCCTCCTCTCCCTACTACGTGATAGTTCCCGACAGGGCCGAGGCGATCCGATATGGCGTGGAGGTGGCGCGTGCCGGCGACGTCGTGGCCTCCTTTGGCAAGGGTCACGAACGCAGTATGTGTTACGGCGAAACGGAGTATCCCTGGAACGAGCAGGAGGCGATGCTGTCTGCCTTGCGCGCCATGGCAGACAGGCGAGGAGAGAGCGCAGAGGAGTGAAGAGCACCTATGCCGGCCGCATCCGCCATCGCGGTCCTCCCACGGCTTAGTCGTTGCCCGGGCAGAGGGCAAATGAGTACAGGTTGAGTACAGTAAGAGTCAGTCTTTCGCCGTAACTCTGGAGCCGGAGCGTCTATCTGTGTCTCAGATGCCGGTTTTGTGTCTCTCCATGAATTATTGTAAGATGTGTGTAACCTTGGACAGTGCCCCACACGTTTGGCTGGCGACCTCCCGACGGGTCAGGCGACGGGCCGTCAGGACATTGAGTGTAACCTCTGTTCGCGGACGAACAGAGGGAAACTTTCGGCATTGTCATTCCGCATCAATCGTGATATAACAGTGCCAACAGTGATCGTCTGACGCGCCCGCGGCGCGCGGTACGCTTTTATCTGCACTTTATTGATACGCACCCAAAAGGAGGCGGCTCGTGCCGGCCTTACTCCGCAAATTTATTGTAGTTCTGGTCTTTATTCTGGCACTGGGCGCCTGTGCTGGCGGCGGTGACGGCGGATCTACGTGGTTCAACCTCCCGTCTGTTCCAATCAGAGTTGACGCCAACGGTTTTGGCACTGTATTAGGTTTCCCGGCGGCGCCGATTCTTCAGCAGCCGATGTTGGACCAGTTCGCCGCCGCAGGTGTTGATGTCCTGGAAGTCCGCATCGGGTATCACGGTGTTTTTCTCCACGCGGACGGTGAGCCCCTCCCCTATCTGAAATGGAGTGACGAATCGGCGGAGCTGGTGGGTCGCGTTCTGGCCAATGTCCCCCAAGCCGCGCAGGGGGCAGATGCTTTGACCTGGTTACGGCGCGTTGGCCTGGGGGTGATCATCATTTTGCCCACGGCCGGCGATGATATTCCCTACTGGCAGGGCGAAGAGCTGGTCAGAGAGGAAAGTGCATCGGAAACCACGATTGGACCGCTTCAGTTTGCCAGCCTGGCATTCGATGCTGAGGGCCAGGCCTCGTTCGAGGGCATCCCCTTGGCGGAGATCGAGCAGGCTCTGGGCGCGTCGCTTGGGGTTGCGCTCCCGCCGATGGCTTTAGACATACTGTCAGCGGTGGGCGCGGAGCAGTTCTCGCTTGCCACGCAGCCGAACGGCATCGATCTTGCGCTTGACAGCACAGCGCTGCCCAGTCTCGCCTATGATAGCGAGCGTCTGGACAACCTCATGCCGATCCTCAACGCCTTTGTGGACGCGTCGATGAGCGGCATGATCGGCGAGGTCGTCCCCAAGCTACAGGGCGCGGACCTGGACATAATCGTTTCCTTTACCGGCGAACCGGCTGCTGATACGCAGCTGCCGACGATTCCGGTCAGTGTCGGCGACGGCGGCTCGTTGGGGGTGTGGGGTATACCTCTGGGGATGGACCTTCTGCCGTCGAATGTGCTTGACATTCTTGGTGCTACGAACGCTCAGAGGCTGGATTTGAGCATTCAGGCTGATGGTTTGTACCTGGCGCTCAATCAGGAGCCGTTGCCTTCGATTCTGTGGACGGATACGTCGCTGGACACGATCGGCGGTATCGCCGTTGACCTCCTGGGTGTGTCGCCCGGTATGGTGGATGCCGGTCTCACGGTGCTGCGCAGTCTGCTCGCCAAGACGAACATCGGTCTGTCTATGGACCTGCCGGGCGCGGACGCAGCGGGATTCGCCGCTGATTTTGACGTTGCGGCCCCCAACTTTGCGGCGGCGCCGGAAGGGATGGAACCGGCGCTGCAGATTGGCGCAGCCATCGATAGAGATGGGTTTGTTCAGTCGGCGCTGGGACTTTCGCTCGCGGACCTCGCCGGCCTGCTGCCGCCGGTCAGCCTGCCGCCGTTGGTAATGAATATCGTCGGCGGCGTTGGATCGGATTCGCTGCAGCTGACGACTTCGGCAGGCGGCATTGACCTGGTGGGGGATGCCGGCAGCCTGCTGACGCTGCAATACGACGAGGCGGCTCTCAACCGCCTCCTGGTCGTGGTATCCTCGTTGTCGGACCAGATCGCATTTATCGGCACGATAAACGAGTATCTGCCGCACCTGCCTCCGGTCCTCTCATCGGGTCTGGACGTGCAGCTGGCGCTGGCGGGTCAGGAGGCTCCCGAAACGAAGCTGGACTCTCTGCCCGTAGAGGTCAAGGCGGACGGCTCGCTGGCGTTGATGGGCATCCCATTGGGAGACCAGTCGATCCTGCAGCCGCGCTTCATCACCGACATGCAGGCCCTGGGCATCCAGAGGCTGGACCTGAATATCATAGACGCCAGCCTGTATCTGGCTTCGAACGGCGGTCATTTGCCGGTCATTTCGTGGACGGATGAGTCGATGGCGACAGTGCAGCGGGTCGTGGGCGAACTGCTTCCGGTCCCGCCTGGCATGCTGGACGTAGGGATTGGATTCCTGCAGAAGACGGATATCGGCGTCGCCCTCTCGATTCCGGCGGCAAATGGGGCTGCGGCAGTGGACGTGCCGCCGGCGTTCGATGTAACCGCGGTGCGCATGGAACCGCCCGACATCGATGCCGAGTACAGGCCGGTGCTTGCGCTCAGGCTCAGGTTGGACGGTTCGGAGATTACGTCTGTCGGCGGTGTGCCCGCCAGCACGTTCGAGGA
This sequence comes from Caldilineaceae bacterium, assembly GCA_026708085.1. GTDB lineage: Bacteria > Chloroflexota > Anaerolineae > Caldilineales > Caldilineaceae > Bin5. The sequence goes on along the minus strand of JAPOVP010000029.1, from coordinate 51,354 downwards.
GAACGGTGTAAGCCTGCCCTCACTGCCTGCAAACATTGCCTCGATTCTCTACGATGGGCTGCAGGTTGCCGAGCTGGAACTGACTTCATCGGCCAACCAGTTGAATGTGGTCGCCGACGAGGAGGTCCTCCTCACCGTTCACTATGATTCGCCATCGATCCTGCGTACGCTGGACCTGGCGGCGCCTTTCCTGCCGGAAGATGTCGCGAACATTCTGGCGGACCCGAACGTTTCGGCGCTGTTCGCAGAGGAACTCCTTCCTCTGATCGTGGGCGCCCATCTGGACGTAACCGCGGAGCTGAATCAGGAGTAGTCTTCCCTGCCTTAGCTGCATTTGATTCGAATAGGGGCGAGAGCGGAAATCTGCTCTCGCCCTTTTTGTACTTCACAGAGGGGATTCTCACCATGCCCAATGGGGGTTCAGACTGCTGTGGGACCTGCTGGTTTAACCGCAGGAATCGGGGTAAAAGGGGATACAACAGGGCTGGCGACACGGATGTGGAAGCCTACTGCGAGATCAGGGATGTTCGGATCGAAAATCCCTTCTGGACGTACTGCGCCAATCATCCGCACAGGAGGCCGCAGCGGGATCCGATTCCGATCGGCCCGATCATGCGAGCAGGCGAAGGAGACAGTTCGGGAATGGGATATGGGCGCGAGGTGTGGATTCCGTCGCCCGATACGGAGGAGGTACGCCAGCACCTGCTTGAGATTCTGAACAGGTTACCTACGCACATGGCTGCGGACCGTTATCCGGCCCGGCCTGGCTGAGGTCGTGGTGCGGCAGCTTGGTGAGTTCAAGGAACGGAGGGCTGAGAAGCGGATCCGGTGGCTAAGTGAGAACTTGCCGGAATCGTGGGCGAGTGTGGCGCGGGAGGCGCTGGCTAAGATTAAGGGGGAGGATTGAGAGAATGGAACAGTTTGCCAGAAGCGGATAAAGCCCAGTGAAGCAACACTCGATCCCAAGCAGCTCGGAGACCCCGTTACGCCGAAACTTGAGACTGCTTTCCGGGACGCGAACTATGGGTGTTTCAACTCATCTCCTCAGTCAGCCTTAACACCAATACATCTGTGCGCTCCATCAGCTTCCGTGGCATGAAGCGGCCGAACTCCAGCCTCGCCGAAGTGAGCACATCCGACATCTTCTTGTCAAAAAAATAAGATTGACCTGACGGTCTAACTATGTTAGATTTTGGCAACGCACCGGTATTCTGTTTAGCGCGGGCCGCGGTTGATGCTTGCTATCTTTTTTCCCAGAGGGGGTGATGCTTTTTCGATGCATAGCGAGAGTTTTCTCTTCCTGTAGTCACGAGGAGAGAGTCCGAGTTAGCCAGTCAACTCTCTAGCAGTCTGGTCTGTGCCAAAGAAGCAGTTCATCGTCTTCCACTCGCTGATGTCGACTTCCTTGCCTTCGGTTGAAATATTCGCTTTCTCAAAAGGAGGATGAAAATGTCCGCACGAGTAAGCCGGAGAGAGTTCCTGCGCTGGTCCGGCACCGCATTCGGGGTTACGATGCTGGCCGCATGCCAGGCGCCGGTTGCGCCGGTGGAATCCGGTTCTGCGCCGCCGAGCAGACCGTTTGAAGGGCAGACGGTTTCCGCGGCCGGGATGCCCTGGATGTGGGAGAACACGAAGCCGTTATACGAAGCATTTCTTGAAGAAACGGGAATGGAGTTAAGCGTAGCTGCCTTCCAGCAACAGGAGATCACCGACAAGCTGATGCAGGCGGTGGCCACCAACACCTATTTCGCCGATCTCCTGGCCATACCCAACAATGCGGCGGCCGACGTATGGGGGAACGGACTGGCCCTTCCTGTGCCGGACTATCTTCTCAGCGATCCGGAAATGGCATGGGACGACGTATTGCCGGTCTACAGAGAGAAGGTGCTGGCCTGGGGCGGCGTCATCTACGGAATGCCTCACGACGGCGATACCCATCACATGATGTTCCTGCATTCGTTGATGGACGATGCGGACAATCAGGCGAATTTCAGTTCCGAGTACGGCTATGACCTGAACGCGGATCGAGGGCCACAGACCTGGGAGGAGCATCGCGACTACGCCGAATTCTTTACCGGCTGGGACTGGAACGGCGACGGCGATCCCAACTACGGCTTTGCGCATATGATGAAACGCGGTGACACAGCTTTCTGGGGCTTTGCATCGCGGTGTACAGCCTATGGGAAACATCCGGACGACCCGGGATACTTCTTTGACGTCGAGACAGGGGCCCCGCGTATCAACAGCCCGGCATTCGTACGCGGTCTCACCGAGTGGAAAGATGAGATGCAGTTCGGCCCCCCCGGCATGATTTCGATGGGCTGGGGAGATGTAATTGAAGCGTCTCAGGCCATGCGTGTGGCAATGAACGTTGGCTGGGACGGTGTCGTTATGCACCGGGAGGGCTCTCTCGCAAAAGGCAAAGCCTCCTTCTCCGTTTTGCCGGGGTCATACGAGGTCTATAATGCCGGTTCGGGTCAGTGGGAAAACCGGTCTGAGATCAGCTTTGCGCCGTCGCTGGCCTTTGGCGGCTGGGAGATATCAATTGCCAAAGGCGCTGAGAACGTGGATGCTGCCTGGGCGCTGGCAAAGCATTTCACGAAAAAGGATATGGGCAACAGATTTGCCTTTGAGGGCTACAAGAATCCTATCCGAATCAGTGATATAGCTGACACCACTCCCTGGGTCGAAATCGCCGGCTTTACCGAGCGCAGCGCCACAACCTATCTGCGCGCACTCAACGAAACAATGACGCATCCCAACCTTGTTTTGAATCTTCGGATGCCGGGCTGGACCCAGTATCGGGATGCTTTGGAGTTAGCCGTATCCAAGGCGCTGGCAGGAGAGGCCAGTCCGGAAGCTTCTCTGGACGAAGCGGCCGAGGCATGGGACGCCATCACCGGGCGCCTGGGTGGGCGCGAAAAGCAGCGAGACAACTACAGGACCCACCTTGGGCTGGACTGACAATTCTGAGGAGATGGCGGCGCTCAGCCGCCATCTCCACTCCTCCCTTTGGAAAGAATGAAAATGCAGCGAAATGCAACTGCTAAGGATGCCGCGGCCCCAGCGCAGAAAGAGCGGGTGAACCAGGGCATTTCCGACGTTGTCTTCAAGTGGATCCTAATCTTGCCTGCTACCATTGCGGTCGTAGCACTGTTGATTTTCCCATTCATGTTTACGTTCGCGGCTTCATTTACGGACTGGCATCTGTTCAACCTGGGGGCGCCGATCAACTTCATTGGATTTCAGATGTGGTCGTCGGTATTGACAAGCAGCTACATCCATACAACGACCTGGAACACGATCTTTTTTGTCGGTCTGGCCTTGCCTCTGCAGTTCTTGCTGGGCATGATGGTGGCCCTTGCGCTGAATGCGGCCACGGTCGGTCGAACCTTTTTTCGAGTCTTTTTTCTGATGCCGTTGATGTTCAATCCTATCGCCGTCGTATTCTTGATTGGGAGACTGATGTTACAGGAGGACATTGGCCCTATCAATGACGTTATCATGGCTCTTGGTTTTCCAAGGATCATGTGGCTAAGCAATCCCTCGATGGCAAAGATCACCATTGTGTTGGTGGATGTATGGCAACATACGGCATTTATGATTCTGATGTTTCTTGCCGGGCTTCAGTCTCTGCCGCAAGAGCCATTCGAGGCCGCCGTCGTCGATGGGGCCACTGCCATTCAGCGCTTCCGTTACATCTCCTTGCCGCTTTTGGGGCCTGTCGCCCTCACGGCTGTTCTGATTCGGGGGCTGGACGCATTCAAAGTCGTGGACATCATCTATGCGCTAACCGGCGGAGGCCCTGGTCAGGCGACCGAATCAGTTACTCTGACCGTCTACCGGACCGGAGTGAAGGGAGGGGATATTGCCTTTGGCTCGGCAGCCTCCTATCTCCTGTTAATCATGATGGCAGTATTTACGGCGCTGGTTCTTTACCTTACGCGCAAGTGGGTGAGGATTTCATATTAGGGAGGGCTGCACAAATGGCGGGAGAGCGTCGTCTGGGACGCATTATTGCATATGTCATTCTGGTGGGATGGACCTTTGTGGTGGGAATACCAACCTACTGGCTGTTCATCACGGCTTTCAAGCGGCCGGAGGCCATTAACCGGGGCGCAACGTATTTCCCTTGGGTAGACTTTCAACCGAGTTTGCTGGCATTTTATGATGTCTTCGTGATTCAGGGGTTGGCAAATAGCCGCCCATTTGTAAACAGCGTTGTCGTAGCCCTGGCCACGGCAACAATTTCGACGGTGATCGGGGGCGCAGGCGGATATGCCCTGGCGCGATTTCCCTTCCGGGCCGGTCCGTTGAACAATGACCGCATCGCCTTCGGATTTCTCATCCAGCGCATGTTTCCGCCGGCCGTGCTTCTCATTCCATTTCTGATCCTGTTTCGCACTTTGCGCCTGCTGGACACTCGAGAGGGTTTGGTCCTGGTCTACTGCGCGTTCAGCATCCCATTTGTGGTATGGATGATGCGCGATTTCTTCCGCTCGCTGCCGGTTGAAATCGAAGAGAGCGCGCTCATAGACGGCTGTAACCGCTTAGGTGTTCTGTTTCGGATTGCGATTCCTCTGTCAGCGCCCGGATTTGTCACCGCATTTGTCCTGGTGATGATCGGCTCATGGAACGAATTTCTGTTTGCCCTGACCTTCATGTTCAACAAGGCCGTTACCCTTCCTCTCTATCTTACCCTGCAGACCAGTATCCAGGCTGGCACCGAATACTGGAACATGGCTGTAATTGCGATTTTCAGTATCCTGCCGGTTGCGGTCGCTGGTCTGTTGTTGGAGCGCTATATCACACGAGGTCTGACCTTTGGGGCTGTGAAGTAGCGTCCATGAAATACAAAGACCCTATTCAACCAATCTCCTAGAGTACCAGAGGTCTGAAGTGCGCGCCCTCTTGGCGATGGCATGCACGCGAGGTACGTGCGTGCGGAGGCGATTTCGTTTATCCTGAAGATGCTGCGTCTTTCGTATTGGAATCCAAGTAGACCGCTTATAGAGAATTCGAGGTTCTAATGACAGATCGCGTTAAGGGAAAGGTTGCCATTGTCACAGGGGCCGGTTCGGTGGGTCCCGGATGGGGAAACGGAAAGGCGGCGGCGGTTCTTTATGCCCGTGAAGGGGCGGAGGTCTTTCTCGTCGACTATAACCCGGATGCCGCCAGTGAGACGAAGGGCATCATTGAGCAGGAAGGGGGAGAGTGTACTGCCTTTGAGGCCGACGTGACCGACTCTCAGGCAGTCGAGTGGATGGCCGCGGCGTGTATCGAGACCTACGGCAGGATTGACATTCTGCACAACAACGTCGGCATAATCGAGGTGGGCGGGCCGGTCGAGATCAGCGAGGAAAACTGGGACCGGCTGCTGGACGTCAATGTGAAAGGGATGTTTCTTACCTGCAAGTACTGCATCCCGCAAATGGAGAAGCAAGGGGGCGGCGCTATCGTCAACATTTCTTCGATTGCCGCCATTCGTTACACGGGCTATCCGAGTATCTCCTACAACGCTTCCAAGGGCGCCATCAACCAGCTGACGCAGAATATAGCGATGCAGTATGCGCAGAAGGGCATACGGGCGAACTGTGTTCTGCCGGGTCTGATGAATACGCCATTCATCACCCAGGGCCTTCAGGACGCGTATTCTGATGAGGGGGTCGAGGAGATGATCAGGCAGCGGGACAACCTGTGCCCAATGAAAAAGATGGGGGATGCCTGGGACGTTGCCTATGCCGCACTGTTCCTGGCATCCGATGAGGCCAAGTATATTACCGGCGTGAATCTGCTCGTGGACGGCGGACTGACGTGCGGGTTTGCTCCCTAACTGCCTATGCCGAAGGAAGTGCTGTTTGCCGGTCCCCGACAGGTGGAAATAGGCGAATATGCCGACCCGCCGCTTGGCCCCAGGGACGTGAGGGTCGCGAATCTTTACTCCGGGATCAGTCACGGCACTGAGCGCTCGCATTTTCGCGGCGAAGCGGTCTGGCATGGGCGCAGCGTGGAGGCGGACGGCTTCGTGACTGAAGGGCGCTCGATGCGTTACCCCTTCACCTATGGGTACGAGGATGTCGCGCGTGTGGTGGAGGTCGGTGCGGAGGTGAGCGAGCTGGCTGCCGGCGACGTGGTGATGGGCTCGGCGCATCATCGGGAGACCCAGAACTTCAACCTGGATCTGGCGAAGGTCGGGGCGACGACCAAGGGTGTCGGTGTGAGCGTTTTTCCCTATCCGCTGCCACCTGACGATGATCTTGAGAAGTACATTTTCGTGAGTCTGGGCACGGTCGCTCTGGACGCGGTTCTCGTGGGACCGGTTCGGATAGGCGAGAGCGCGGTGGTTGTCGGTCAGGGGGTTGTCGGGCTGCTGACGATGCAGCTGTGCAAGCTATCCGGCGCTGATCCGGTCATCGCGATCGATCTTCTCGATGAACGGCTGGAAACGGCGAAACGCCTGGGGGCCGACCATGCCCTCAACCCCAATCACGGCGACGTCGGGCGTGACGTGAAGCGTATCCTGGGCGGGCCGGGCGCGGACGTCTGTTTTGAGTGTTCCGGCCAGGCAGGCGGCATCGGGCTGGCCATGCACTGTGGGACGCCTTTCCCGAAGGTCATTGCCGTGGGGATGTACGACGGTCCGGCCGATGACCTCTATCTGGGAGAAGAGTTCTGCCGCAGTGCCGGGCAGATCCTCCATTCGCGCAGCGGCGGCTACCGGCTTCCTCCCGAGAACGCCGACAGCGGACTCTACCACCGCCGCTGGGACATCATCCGCGTGCACAATGTGATCATCAAGCTGTTGCACACAGGCAAACTCGATGTCAGCGGTCTGATCACACATCGCTTCGCTTTGGAGGAAGCTCCGCAGGCATACAAGCTGATAGACGAAGGGGCGGAGGGGATGATGAAAGTCATCTTCGACCTGACCACGGTGTAGTTTCTCTTGTGTTCTAGCGCGTCCAATCGAGTTGTTCTTTCCCGGCGATGGAGGACTTGCCTTGTCGAGCAAAGTAAACGCCGCGGTTGTCGTCACCACGCGCGAGATGGAGATCCGGGCTTTCGACAGGCCGGTCATCGGCGAAGACGACGGGCTGCTGCGAGTCGAGATGTGCGGCGTCTGCGGCAGCGATCCCCGTATCTACAACTGGACAGAATCCCACCGGTTTCCGCTCATAATGGGTCATGAGCTGGTCGGGCACATCGAGGAGATCGGGCGCCGGGCCGCGGCGCGCTGGGGCGTCGAGGCCGGGGATCGCGTCATCGTCGAGCACCTATTCGGGTGCGGGCACTGCCGCTGGTGCCTGCTGGGCGAGTACCGGTTCTGCAAGGCACATCAGGGCTATGGAGGGACGACGCCGTCCAGCGTGCCGCCTCATCTGTGGGGCGCGTACAGCCAGTATATGTATCTGGCGCCCAATTCGCGTGTGCACCGCATTGCGGAGGATGTGCCGGCCGAGGCGGCGGCGATGACGTGCGCCAACATCGGGAACGGGCTGAGATGGGTGCGCACGAAGGGCGGGGCCGCGATCGGGGACAACGTGGTGGTCATCGGGCCGGGCGGGCAGGGGCTGGCGGCGATCCTGGCGGCCAATGAGGCGGGCGCGTCGAAGATCATCGCGCTTGGCCTGAGCCAGGATGAGCACCGGTTCGAACTGTCCAGGCAGTTCGGGGCGACGCACATCGTCAATCTCGAACGTGAAGACCCGGTCGAAGCCGTTCTGGAGCTCACCGACGGCGTACTGGCTGACATGGTCGTGGACCTGACCGGCGCAACGGCTTCCTTTCCCCTGGCTCTGGAACTGGCGAGACCGATGGGTGTAGTGGTCGTTGGTTCGAACACCGGAGAGCAGGAGGTCTCCATCGTACCCAGTAAGATCCCGATCAAGGAGCTGCGCGTGCAGGGCGTGAATACGCACGATACGCCGGCCGTGCAGGCCGCGATCAAGATCGTTGAATCGCGGCGCTATCCCATTGAGAAGATGGTCACACATCATTTCTCGCTGGCCGAGGCAGAGACAGCTGTGCTTGCGGCCGGCGGCGAAATCGAATTGGACGGTTTTATCAAAGGCGTGATCGTACCGAACTGAGGAGCGTTGACATGGACATCACCTGGGATTACACGAATCAACGCGAGTATGTCAGGCGGATCAGCGAAGGGATGCCGCCGGTGATTATCAGTGCGGTGGTGACGGGCGGGCATCAGAAGAGCGAGAATCCGGCGATGCCGGTGACGGCCGAGGAGCAGGCCGATGCGGCGGCCGAGGTCTTCGCAGCCGGCGCGACCATCATTCACATCCACGCCCGCCAGGCAGAGGACCCGACCCAAGCATCGCACGAGGCGGACCGCTATCGCGAGATCAACGAAATGATGCGCGCCAAGGCGCCGCAGATCCTGGTGGACAACTCGCAGGGGATCGCTGATCTGACGACCGAAGGCAGCGATTTCGTTGGAACGGCACACCACTATAAGTCGGCGCCTATCGAAGCCGGTCCGGACATCATGGCCTTCAACCCCGGGCCGATGACCTTTCGCGGCGGCGCGGCCTACACCGGCGGCGGCAGCGGACCCAGCAAGGTCACGCTCGCCACTTTTGACGACTCGGAGCGTACGGCGCACCGTCTGCGGGAACGGGGCATTAAGCCGCAGGTGTTCCTCTACCACCCCGGTCATCTCGATATTCTGGACTATCTGATCCAGCGCGACGCCCTGGACAAACCCTACTTCCTGCAACTGGTTTTCGGGCAGCAGAGCGGTATCAACACGAGCATGGACAGCTTTCTCTACATGGTGCGCAACCTGCCGGAAGACTCGCTGTTCCAGACGTGCGCGCTGGGCCTGGAAGAGATCCAGGTGAATGTGATGGCGATGCTGCTGGGCGGTCACGTGCGCACCGGGCTGGAGGACTGTATCCATTACCAGCGGGGTGAGCTGGCGCAGAGCAACGCGCAGATGGTGGAGCGGATTGCGCGCATTGCCAATGATTTGGGGCGGGGTGTCGCTACGATTGACGAGACGCGCAGGATGTTGGGCATCGACAGGTAGGAAGGGGAAAGAGTCGATCCAAAAGGCGGCCGCGCCGGCCAAGGCGATGACAAGAACCCAACCAGGCTCCGTTGACTTTTGGGGGTTGTGAGAAACAAAACCAATCGATCCGCGAAGTCACGCGAAGGGTCGCGAAGAACACCTTTTTGTCCGCGTATGACGCGGAGAACACCCTTCCTTGATCCGCGAAGTCACGCGAAGGGCCAGAAGGAGGGGCAATTACCGGGGCACCCACAAGGGGTGCCCCTACAGGGGGCGGCCACGAGGGCGGGGGTGAGTGCAACGTCGGAGGTGCTCACGAGGGCACCCATAAGGGGTGCCCCTACGGTAGGGGCTGCAGGTTGAAATCTCAACAGGCCCTAGAAAACAGCAATTTTTTTTCACTTGGAACGGAGCCGTCTTCTGCATATAATGCAGACCAAATCTCTGTTAGCCGAACCCGTTCCGATCATCCAAAATTCCACCCTTTTCCACACAGTTTTCAACACAAGGCAACATGCAAAACGATAAAATCGTAGTCGTTGGACTGGGCGCTATGGGAAGTGCAGCTCTCTATCACCTCGCTCGCCGAGGCGTTGCCGCGGTCGGCATCGAACAGTTTCAGCTTGGTCACGCCCTCGGCAGCTCACACGGCTTCTCCAGGATTTTCCGCGACGTTTATGAACATCCCGAATACATAAAGCTCGCCGAAGCGACCATTCCGCTGTGGCAAGAGTTGGATGCCGGTGCCGCTGAGAAGCTGATGTACTTCACGGGACTGCTCTACTTTGCACGTTCTGGAAACGAAAAGATCGCGCAGAGAGTCGGCGTAATGGAAGCGTTGGGCAGGTCGATCGAATGTATGACTCCCCAGGAGGTGACTTCTCGCTACCCCGCATTGCGGCTACCACAGGATGCCGTTACCTGCTTCACCGCCCGGGCCGGCCTTCTGAATGTCGGCCGCTGTATTCTGGAGCATCTTGAACAGGCGCAGCGCGCCGGCGCGACCGTCCAGGAGCGGGTACGCGTGCACCGCGTGGATATCAGCCAGGAGACGCCCCTGCTCGAGACGTCCGCCGGCCCCATTGGCTGTGACAGACTGATCATTTCGCCCGGTCCCTGGGCCCCACAGATCCTCGAAGATCTTGCGCTGCCATTGCAGGTGACGCGCCAGCAGGAGTTCTACTTCCGGCCCAAAGACCGGGACCGTTACAAACCCGGCCAACTGCCTGTCTTTGGTGATATGGACACCAAGTTCTATGGCTTTCCCGACTACGGCCCGGGGGTAAAGACCGCCGACGATGGGCTAGGCGTCGAAACTTCCGCCTCGGAGGTCGATCGAACACTGGACCTCGACAAGCGTGATGAACTGCAGGCGTGGCTTTCATCGATCATGCCGGACAGCGGCTTCTCCTACGTCGAAGGCACCACCTGCATGTATACCTCGACGCCCGACCGGGATTTCATCATCGATGCGCATCCCGGCAATGCGAATGTGCTGGTCGCCGCAGGATTCTCGGGGCACGGGTTCAAGTTCTCGACTCTCGTGGGCAAGATCCTGGCCGATCTGGCCGCGGACGGGTCGACCGAGTATCCGGTTGAACGGTTCAGGCTCGACCGCTTCGAGAAAGCGCGGGCATAGTACTTCGCGACCTAAGGCCGCGTCTAAACTGAGTGCACGGCAACTGATCCCAAGAGCTCAAAAAACCTAATTCGAAACGGAGCACGTGATGAGCGCATCGTCCGAGGAGACCGCCCGAAGGCTCTATCAGGAAGCCCTGGTCATCGACGGCCTGAACGTGAGTAACTGGGACAGCCCGGCTGTCTTCGAGAGTTTGCACGCGGGCGGCGTCACCGCCTTCAATGCGACGGTCGCCACCCTGGAGAATTACACGCAGACACTGGACAACATTGCCGCGTGGCTGGGACGTTTCAGGACTTATCAGGAGAGGGTCCTCCAGGTCAAATCGGTGGAGGATATTCTCCGGGCCAAGCGGGAGAACAAGGTCGGGGTTATTCTGGGCTTTCAGAACGCCACGCCGATCGAGAATGACCTCGAGCGGCTGGCCCTGTTCCGCGCGCTGGGCGTGCTGATCATCCAGGTGACCTTTCACGAGCGCAATTTGCTGGGGAGCGGGTGCTACGAGCGCCGCGATGACGGGCTGAGCCATTTTGGGGTTGACGCGATCGAGGATATGAACCGCCTCGGCATCCTCATCGACATTTCTCACGTGGGAATCCGTTCGACGATTGAGGCGATCGAGGCTTCGGAGAAGCCGGTGGCGATCACCCATGCCAATGCGAAGTCCTACTACGACGTTCCGCGCAACAAGACCGATGAAGCGTTGGAGCGCGTCGCTGAAGGGGGCGGTGTGATCGGGGCCACGGCGATCGCGGCTTTTCTGCGCACCGGTTCTGATTCCACATTGGCGGATTACATCGACGCCATCGATGACATGGTGGCCAGAGTCGGCATCGACCACGTGGGCTTTGGCACCGACTTCACGCAAGACCAGCCGGAGTCGTTTGGCAGGTACATCGGCTCGCAGCAGGGCACGAAGTTTCCGGCCAAATTTGTCGACCCGTCCAGAAGCCAGCGCGCAGGGCTCCGCTACCCACTGGGATTGCAGTCGCCGGATGAAATGCCGAATCTGGCTAGGGCTCTTCTCGACCGCGGCTACGGTGCGGGTGATGTCGAGAAGATTCTGGGCGGAAACTGGCTGCGGCTCTTCCGGGAGGTCTGGGATGTTTGAGGTGTGCAGGCTTCCTGCTGATTCGGCGTTGCGGAGACCTGGGGAATGAAGCGAACCAGTGCGGGCCCCGGGGCTGAGTGAGCAATGACCAAGTACATTGTCCAGCGCGTCCTGGTCTCGATCCCGATCTTCTTCGGCATTACCGTGATCGTTTACGCGCTCTATGCGCTGGCGCCGGGCGATCCGTTAGCGATGTTGTTGGGCGAGAGAGCCATGCTGGAGATGACCGCTGAGGAGATCGAGGCGGCGAGGGAGAGTCTGGGTCTGAACGATCCGTGGCATGAGCGCTATATCGCGTGGTTCAGCAGGGCGATACGCGGCGACCTGGGCTATCCTCTGACCGGCGGTTACACGGTCATGGAGCTTCTGCAACAGCGGATCGGGCCGACGCTGCTGCTGATGGCGACGGCCTTCATCGTGTCGCTGTTGGTTGGCGTTCCGATGGGGATCGTCATGGCCCTGAAACAGTACTCCTGGATTGATTATCTCGTCACCGTACTGGCTTTTGCGCAGCTTTCGATCCCGTCGTTCTTCCTGGCTCTCGGCGCGATGTACGTCTTTTCTCTGAAGCTGGACATATTCCCCACATCGGGTCTGCAGACGATTGGCGCGCCCTTCTCTCTCTGGGACCGGATTCACCATCTCATCATGCCTTCGTTCATCCTGGCCGCCTACTTTGCGGGTGTCTGGGCGCGGTATACGCGTTCCAGCATGTTGGAGACGATGCACCTGGAGTTTGTGACGACGGCGCGCGCAAAGGGTCTGCGGGAACGGGTCGTCGTCGTCCGCCACGCGCTGCGCAATGCGCTTCTGCCGATGATAACGGTGGCGTCGTTGAGCCTGGGCCATCTGCTTGGGGGATCGATCATCATCGAGACGATCTTCCAGTGGCCGGGGTTGGGTATGCTGGGCTGGCAGGCCACTTTGAACCGGGAATACCCTATTTTGATGGGGATCATCCTGATCGCGTCCACGACCGTTCTTGCCAGCAACCTGCTAGCCGATATTCTGTATGCTGTGGTCGATCCGAGGATCCGCTACGACTGACTTTGCGCATATAACCGTGCGCCCTTTGAGGGCCGGGCCGATGTCCAACGAACTGCAGGCTGAGCAACAGCTTTTTGTCGATACGCCTGCCAGGCGCGCCATGCGCCGATTCACGCGGCACCGTCTGGCGATGCTCGGTCTCGGAGTGATTCTGATACTGGTGCTGCTTTCTGTCTTCGCGCCCGCGATCGCGCCCCACTCCCCGACAAAGCAGGAGTTAAGTCTCTACCGCAAACCGCCTTCCGAGACACACTGGCTGGGCACCGATACCTTTGGCCGCGACGTCTTTACCCGCCTGATCTTTGCGGGGCGGGTCTCCCTCAGTGTGGGGCTGGTGGCGGTCGGCATCTATGAGACGATTGCCATCCTGCTGGGCGCGATCGCCGGCTACTACGGCAGCAAATTGGACTGGATCATCATGCGCGCCGTGGACGTCGTGATGACGATCCCGACCATGATCGTTATCATTTTCCTGGTCTCGATTCTGGGTCCCAGCATGTATAACTCGATGCTTGCCATCGGCATCATGGGGTGGCCGGAGCCGACGCGCCTGGTGCGCGGGCAGATCCTCTCGTTGCGCGAGATGGACTACGTGACCGCGGCGCGTTCGCTGGGCCTGCCGGCGTACCGGATCATCCTTCGGCATGTGCTGCCCGGTGTGGTGGCGCCGCTGGTGGTCCATGCCACCTTCGGTGTGGCTGGCGCCATTCTGCTGGAGGCAGGTCTTTCCTTTCTCGGCCTCGGTGTGCCGCCGCCTACGCCCAGCTGGGGAAACATGATGAGCTCGGCGCAGACGCTGAACATTCTCGAGCGTGTGCCATGGCTGTGGGTGCCGCCCGGTGTCGCCATCATGCTCTCGGTGCTTTCGATCAACTTCATCGGTGATGGACTTCGTGATGCACTTGATCCGCGCGGGATGGAGACAGGCTGAGGGGCGAGGAGAGAGTGAAGAGGAGAGAGAAGAGAGGAACACCTACCTTGCCTCGCTTTGGGCCGCGAACTGCCCAAAGCTTTGCTATCGCGTCGCTGAGCCGAAAGGAGGTGCGAAGAAGAACACCGGTCGTTTCCGCAGCTTTCTCGTAGATTGACGGACAATTCAGTCGAGCCGCACAGGCTCTTGACAGGACCGGAGGAGAAAACGATGAAACGGCAATTGCTTGCAGTGAATTTGCTTATTGCGCTGGCTTTGATTCTTACCGCCTGCGCTCCTGTGGACACGGCCACGGACGCCCCAGCGATGCAGGAACCGCCTACAGAGAGGCAGTACGGCGGCACGCTCAACTTCTGGCAGCCATCCTGGGACGGCAGCAAGGACTGGTTCCACCACATCAAGAGGGACGAGGTGACGACGTGGATGTGGGAGGAGCTGTTCTGGACCACAACAGGCGGCTTCATCCCCGTACTCGCCACAGGGTATGACGTGTCCGACGACGGGCTCGTCTACACGGTGCATCTGCGTGAGGGCGTAAAGTTCCACGACGGCGAGGACTTCACCGCCGAGGATGTCAAGTACTCCTTCGAGCTGAAGTATGATCCCGGCATCCTGCCGCCGGAGGCGCTGAAGGCCGAGGCCGAGCGGGTCGAGGGGCTTTTCGCCTACAAGCAGGGTGAAGAGGGCGCGGACGAGATCACCGGTATTCGCATCGTTGACGATTACACGGTCGAGTTTGTGCTGACAGACCGGGACCCCAGCTTCTTCCCGGGATTCCTGGGCTATGTCGAACATCCGATGATGCCCAAGCATGTGCTTGAGACGCTGGACCGGGATGAACTGGTCGCGGGCACGAGCGACTACTGGGTCACGGGTCCGATCGGCACCGGTCCCTACCAGTTCGTGGAGCACGTGCCCGGGCAGTACGTCGAGTACGCGCGGTTTGACGACTACTGGGGCGGGAAGCCCGGTCCCGAGCGTGTTTTTGTGAAGTTTGCGCCGGTCGAGACGGCCATCATCATGCTGCAGAAGGGCGAACTCGACATCGTTTGGGAGGCGCCGGCTGAAGAGGCTGTGCGGCTGATGGACGATCCCAACATCGACGTGCTGGTGGCGGACAACGTGATGGGCTTCTGGATCCAGACGCCGAACTGGCATGCGGGCGACGGACTGTGGCAGAACCCGAAGGCCAAGCAGGCGATGCTGCATGCGGCGGACCGCCAAGGTTACGTGGACAATGTGATGCACGGTTTCGGCGTGGTGCGCCACAGCTGGTTCCACGGCACGCGGTTCGAGTGCCCCACTCTACAGGAATACGAATACGACCTGGAAAAGGCGAAGGCGCTGCTTGACGAGATCGGCATGACTGCGGACAAGCGGTCCGAGTACCAGCTTGAACTCACCGTCTATCCGGGCAACAAGATGCGCGTCGACTATGCGGTCATGCTGCACGAGGCCTACACTCAGCTTGGCTTCAAGACGAACGTCGATCTGATCGACGCGGCCTCCTGGGCCGACTACCGCAACGGCAGGGGGCCGCGCGGCACGGAGTTCGACTTCGCCATCGCCAACTGGGGGCCGGGGACCAATCCCTATGTCCTTGAGCCCTACATGGTGGGTACGGTCGACTTGGGCTACTGGCCTCTCGACGTAGAGCGGGACTTCCACTGGCATGAGTACAGCCCGAATGCCGAGAAAGCCGCGGAACTCTGGGCAAATATATTCGCCGAGACAGAACTTGAAGCGCAGACACCCTACTTCCAGGAACTGGACTGCATTCTCAACGAGGAGGTCTTCATACCGCATTTGATCGGTGAGTCCTGGATCGCTCTCAAGAGCAAGCGGCTTCAGGGAATAGACCTCGACCTCAATGTTAGCGTGTACATCGTGCCGATGATGGTCGATATGGCCAACTGGTGGCTCTGGGACCCGGAGGCGGATTCGCAGTAGTCGATTGCGTCCCATACGACCCCAAGTCGAATGGGACAGTAGATTGCGAGCACTCCTGCGGGAGTGCTCGCAGTTTTTTCAACGACGATGGACTGCGGCCAGCCCTTCTAATCCCTGGACCCAACTGCAATCTCAGCCGATAGGAGAGGTGGATAGATGACCAGAGCAGGCGCTGAAACAGCGGACCAGAGCCGTCTGAGACTTGCGTCCGACCCGTACCGGCCGGCGTACCACTTCCTGGCCCCGTGCAACTGGCTCAACGACCCGAATGGCACGATTTTCTGGAAGGGCAGGTATCACCTCTTCTACCAGAACAACCCCGACGCCGCCTTCCACGGCGGGGCGACGGGAACGATTCACTGGGGCCATGCTGTCAGCGAAGACCTCGTACACTGGCAGGACCTGCCGATCGCGCTGGCGCCGGTGGACAGCTATGACCGGGACGGCTGCTATAGCGGCACGGCATTCGTCAACATGGAGGGCGTGCCGACGATCATCTATCACGGCGTGCCGGGCGGGATCTGTCTGGCAACAAGCCGGGACGAGTTGCTGGTTGAATGGGAAAAACATCCAGCGAACCCCGTTATCCCGACACCTGAACCCGGAAGCGGCTACACGGTGGATGGCGCCCCGTGCGCCTGGATAGAAGGCGACACCTATTACGCGCTCACGGGTAACACGAGCCGGGAGGAGTTCGAGGGTCAAAAGCCGGACAGGGCCTTCCTGTACAGGTCAGTCGATCTGGCGCACTGGGCGTACCTGCATCCCCTTTATGAAGGAGGTAAGTACACGGAAGTCGGTGAGGACTGCGCGGTGCCTGACTTCTTTCCGATGGGCGACAGGCATGTTCTGCTCTTCGCCAGCCATCATCGCGGGCCGCACTATTACACGGGTACTTACGCGAACCAGAAGTTTACGCCCGAGCGACATGGGCGAATGGCTTTCGGCGAGACGAACTTTTCCAACAGGACCGGCATTCTGAACGAGTGCCAGACGCTGCTGGATGGCAACGGCAGGCGCGTTATGTTCGGCCGGCTGTCAGAAGGGCGTTACGGCTATGTCCAGCGGGCCTCGGGCTGGTCGGGGATCATGGGTCTGCCGATGGCGCTCACCATGGGTGAGCAGGGCGAGTTGCACCTGAACCCGGTAGGGGAGCTGGAGGCGCTGCGCCGCAACCCTGTGAGGTTGTCGGACATCCAACTGGCGGGAGATTCGTCGATCACGCTAGACGGCGTGCGGGGCAACCGGCTGGAGATCCGGGCTGTTTTCAGTTGGGAGGGCGCAGAGGAATTCGGCCTGAGCGTATGCTGTTCGCCCGACGGGGCAGAACAGACGCTGATCCGATTCAACGTAAATCCGAATGATTCGACCCAGCCGCAGGACAGGTTGAGCCCTGACAGGCTGCTGGTCCTGGACGTTACGCGTTCGAGTGAGAGTCAGGCGGTTAAGAATCGGGAGTCGCAGCGCTGTACTGTCAGGCACGCCTACGGTGAACCGATCGAGCTGCGCGTTTTCGTTGACCGGAGCATTGTGGAGGTCTTTGCGCAGGGCGGCCACTACCTGGGAAAACGCATCTATCCGGCGCGGTCTGACAGCGTTGGTGTGCAGCTATTTTCGCTGGGCGGCGATGCAACCCTCCACGCCTTGGAGGCGTGGGAGATGGATGCGATCTGGCCGATCTAACCCTTTGGGCGTGCACAACCGCTTTCAGGCCGCACGCTCCTTCAGGAGGCAACCATTTCAGAGTCATCCGAGGCGAGGCCCGACCGCAGTGGCGAAGCGCTCTTTCAGGGCGCGCCAGCTGTTCTTGAGCCGCTCGAATGGGAGACTGATATTCTGGAAGAAGGGGTGCGCCTTTTTCTCGATGCGGATTTCAGGTTCGCCGCGTTGCCGGAGGCGCTGGCTGGCAGACGCTTCATCCGCACGAACCTCTTCGGGACGCGAAAGGTCTGCCGCCGGGCAGGTGTCGCGTACGCCATCACCCTTGCGCGAGGACAAGGCAGGCCGAGCCGGGCGGATCAGCTCGAACGCTTGGGATTCCGGCTGGCGGCCGTTCCCCATTTGCGGGCAATCAGCAGTGGTAGTTCCGTAAATTGTTCCGTCTATCAGAGACGGCTGCGGGAAGGTGAGCGTATCGACTTTGGTTCACCTGGACTCGAGCTCTCGACGGAGGCGCCCTGGTGTGTCCTTGTCGCAGCCGCGCCTTCAACGGCGGGATCCGTTGGGTCCTCATCTTCAAGTTTTCCGGCCCGAAATCCTTTCTCGCCTCCACTTGCGCAAAGTTACACCGTCGCAGCCGAAGTTCCTGACCATGTGAAGTATTTTATCCACGATCCTGGGATGGCCCGGCTGCCGAGCGGCAGTTTTCTCGTCGCGGCCCCGTGCTGGCAGCGCCGAGTCGGCCCAGACCACCTGATGATGGCGCGAAGCGCTGACGGCGGCAGAAACTGGCAACGGCTGCCTGGCCTGCCTTTTGCAGAAGGTACGCCATTTGTCGTCGGCGACGATTTACATATGTTTACACAGCCACGCCAGCATCAGGACGTCTATTTCATGCGCAGCGATGATGAGGGGGAATCCTGGACCGGTCCGGTCAAAGTGTTGGAAGGGGCTTTCTGGAACTGCCAGACGAATATGGTGATCCGAGACGGCCAGTTGTATTGGGTTCTCGATCAGAAGCATAAGGCGACGGTTGCCATCGCCGCCGACCTCACCAAAGACCTGTTGGACCCCGGCGCGTGGCGCATTTCTCAGGTGATTCCGGCGAAGCAGACGGCGGTGCAGTTCAGAACTGCGCATGATGATCATCAGCCGGAGCAGTTTGACGACTGGAATCTCGAGGGAAATGTCATGGACGTAAACGGGCGTCTCAGGATCGCGTGTCGCGTCAATCCGAAGCATACGGGGGCGACTCCGGGCATCGCCGCGATATTTGACCTGGAGGACGAAGGAGGCGGTCTTAGCCTGCGGTTCGACCAGCACTATCCCTGGCCGGGCGGGCAGTCCAAATTCTGTATTGTCTTTGATGAGCTGACGCGGCTGTTCTGGATGGCGTGCAACCTTATCTCAAGCGCTGAGCCGCAGAAGTTGGATGGCGGGCCAAACGGAGAGCGACGCTTCCTGATGCTGTACTGCGGAATGGACGGCCTGAACTGGCTGCCGGCCGGCTGCGTTGCGATGGCGCCGTGCTCGAGCCAGTCGTTCATGTATCCGTCGATGGTCGTTGACGGCGACGACCTCGCGATCCTGTCGCGCACATGCAGGAGTTCAGGTCACTACCATGATGCGGACCTGGCCACTTTTCATCGCGTTCACGGCTTCCGGGAACTGGCGTGGCACTGAACGACTCCTGCCAGGGGCAATGTCCTTGCGAATGACCATTCCCTGTGTCCAATGACAGCCTACCCAAATATTTTTTCGCCGCTGACGATTAAGGGGATGACGCTGCGGAACCGCATCTGCAGCACCGGCCACATGGCGACGTGGATGCACCATAACGGTGTGCCCAACGACAGGTGCCGGGCCTACTTCGAGGAGCGCGCCAAGGGCGGCATCGCGCTGGTTACGCTGGGCGCGACCTCGGTGCGGGAAGGCGATCACCCGGCCTATTTCCAGAATCTTGACGATCGTTTCATCGCCTCCTACCGCACGCTGACGCAGGCAGTGCACCGTCATGGCGCGAAGTTCATTGCCCAGTTCTGCCCGCGGGGCGCGCAGGTGCATCTGACTGAATTCTGCGAGCCGATGCCGAGCGCGCCGGTCGCACGCGTGGTGCCGGGTATAATCGATCCGCCCATGCTGGCGTCGGAGCATGTTGCCTCCTGGTCGGCGGAGGACCTTGCGGACCTTGCGGCCTGTTGTGGACGGGCGGCCTGGCGGGCGCGGGCCGGCGGCGCCGATGGGGTGGAGCTGCATGCACATCAGCATCATCTTTACTCGCAGTTCCTGAGTCCGGCATGTAACCGCCGCGATGACGGCTACGGTGGAGACTTCGTGGGCCGTGCTCGCCTGCTCGTCGATTCACTGACGGCGATGCGGCAGGCGGTTGGGGACGACTTTGTCATCGGCGTGCGGCTGAAGGCGCATGATATGCACGCTGACGGTTATGACGAACAGGACTGCGTTCGCCTGATCGAGCTTCTGCAGTCGAAGGGGCTGATCGACTATGTGAGCCTCACTGTGGGCGGCGCGGTCCATCATACCGGGTCGTTGTACATGGCGGAAGCGGCGCAGCTGGACCGGGTCGCCCGCGTGCGGCGTGCGATCGATCTGCCTGTGATTCATGCGGGGGGCATCGTCACGCCGGAGGTGGCGGAGGCTGCGCTGGCGGAGGGTTGCCTTGACGTTGTCGGCATCACCAAGGGCCACTTTGCGGACGCCCATTTTGTGAACAAGCTGCGCGAGGGGCGGCGGGAGGAGATCAGGCTTTGCATTCGCTGTCAGTTCTGCTGTGACGGTGGCGAGAGCCCGGTCGGTTGCATCTACAATCCGGTGACCGGTCGCGAGCAGGATTGGGCTGTGCCGGCGCCTGCCACGGTGCGCCGGCGAGTGGTGATAGTGGGCGCGGGGCCGGCCGGCATGGAGGCTGCCATTGCGGCATCCGAGCGGGGTCACGAAGTGATCGTCTTAGAAAAGGCGGATCGCGTCGGCGGTCAGGTCAACCTGGCTGGCGCGGCTCCCTTGCGGCGCGGGTTCGCGACGATCGCTGAGTATTATCAGCGCCAGGCCGCCAGCGTTCGCTTCGAAGTTCGGTTGGGTGTCGAGGCAACGCAGGAAGAAATCCTGGCGATGAACGCTGACGCGGTCATTCTGGCGACGGGTTCGGAGCCGGTCCGGACGAGGACTGATGGCTGCGAAAGGAGACCTTTGACCGTACATGAGGTTCTTGAAGGCAAGGCGGATGCTTGCCAGCACATTCTGATTGTCGACCGCGATGGGCATGCGCCGGCCTTTGTGGCGGCGGACCATTTAAGCGGCGCGGGTGTGTCGGTAACGGTCGTCTCGGCGATGGCCCGGGCCGGTGCCGACCTGGGTGAGAGGGACGCCGCCTTTCTCTGCCATCGGCTGGCCGAACAGGGCGTGGCCTTCATTGTTGGTTTCGATCTGGTCCGGGTTGACGGGTCGTGCGCGACGGTGAGAAACATCTTCACCAGCAGCGAACAGACCGTAGGTCCTTTCGATGAAATTGTCGTTGTCGCCAGAAGCCGGCCCTACAACCCGCTGGCCGCTGCGCTGGAGGGCAAGGTACCCGAGTTGCATGTGATCGGCGCGGCCAGCGCATCCCGTTTCATCTTCGAGGCCACTACCGACGGCGCCCGAATCGGCCATGCGATCTGACCGGCGGTGAACCACAGTTCTTCCAATTGAAGTCCAACCATCAGGCGAGTGAAGGCAGGGGAGGCGTGTCATGCGCGATTTGAGTCGGGACAGCACGCATCTGTACGTGAAGGAGTTCACGCAGACGTTTCTGGACAATGTACTGATAGAGTCGGTGCAGGATGTGACGCGCCGCTGGCACCGGCCTGTGCGGCGGCTGGATGCGCCTCTTATCAGCAAGGACCGGCCTTGGGAGCACGTGCCCTACTTCACTTATTCGAACTACTGCGTGGTGCGGGACCCGCAGGACGGTCTCTTCAAGTGCTGGTATGAGGATATGGCGGGCAAGCCGGCGCCGGAGCCAATTCCCAACAACCCGTTTGGGACGTTTTCGCGTCAGCTCTATGCCGAAAGCGAGGATGGGATTCATTGGGTAAAGCCGGAGCTGGGCGTCTACGAACTTTACGGCCACAAGACCAACATCGTTCTGGGCGACAGCGAGTTCGGGCAGGTGCACTCGATGAACGTCGTGCTGGACCCCTATCCCTCCAGGCCGGATGAGCGGTTTCGGGCCCTCTTCGCATATGCGGAATGACGAGGTAGCCAGTTTTCACAATATCCGGTGCGCGCGCTCGCCTGACGGAATCCACTGGACCGTTTATGATGAACTGCCATCGATCGGTATCCTGGGCTCCAAACTGGACGATGTGTCGGCGCTCTTCTACGATGAATTCGCGCGTGAGTTCGTGCAGAATACGCGGCATGTGATGATGGTGGCGGCGGGCGCGGTCAACATGCGCAATCCGCAAAATCGCCGCTCCTTTACGATCACGAATGAACTGCACAACTTCGCAGCCTACAGCCAGAGGCGGGTCTTCCAGTGCCGCAGCCACGATTTTCTGCACTGGAGCGAGCCTGTGCTGGTGGCGGCGGCCGACGACGAGGAGGACAACCTGGACGACTCGTTCTACGGCATGGCGCAGTTCAGGGTCGGCAATCTACATCTGGCAACGGTCGGCGTGTTCCAGGCAGTTGACAATGTGATGGAGGTCCAGCTGATGATGAGCCGCGACGTGCTGCGCTGGCAGCGGACCGGCAAGCGTCAGCCATTCCTGGCTCCACGCGGGGAGGGATACTGGGACGCGTACATGGTCTCGATGGTGAGCCCGCCGATAGAGATAGGTGACGAGTTGTGGTTTTACCACGGCGGCACGAACTACCACCATGACTTTTTCCTGTCCGGCGCGCGTGAGAATCTGGACCACCCGGAGGCGCGGGATCCGTTGAATGCGCGGTTTGGCCTGGGGCTGGCGACATTGCGCAAGGACGGGTACGCGGGGCTGTACGCCAACAGGTATCGCGAGGGAATGGTTGTAACGCGTCCGCTTATCAGCCTGGGGACGAAGTTGGTAATCAACGCCCGCTGCGCTCCGGGCGGCTCGGTGCGGGTTGAGGTGGCTGACAGGTACGACGAACCCCTTGAGCCTTGCCTGAATGAGAGCTGCGATCACTTTACGGGAGACAGAGTTGCCCACACAGTGACTTGGGCAGGGAGTCCCGATATCCCGGCGGGGGTCGGTTCCCGCTGGGGCGGGCCGGGGGAGAGGACTTACTGGCGCAAGCTGCGCTTCTTTCTGCGCGACGCAGAACTATTCTCGTTCCACTTCGAAGACCCGGTTGAGGCGTGAACACGGCCCTGGGAACGGATTATGTGTAAGGCAGAAGGCTCAACAGAAGCATGCCGCCTGCCCTCTTTATGGGGCCTCACTCCTGAAGGGGTTGGTAGGCTATACTTATGGGTGAACAGAGTTCCCACAACAACCAGGAGGCCAGACCCATGTCCGAGTCGCTACGTATTCTTTCGGTCGGCGCCCATCCCGCCGACATTTTCGACCAGTCGGGCGGGACGATGGCCCATCATGCGGCGCGCGGCGACTATGTCGGCTGTGTCGTGCTTACGCACGGCGCGCGCGTGCATGACAAGGTCATCAGCGACGAGATGCACCATGCCAGCGAAGTGCCCCCGGCCGATGAGCTGAAGTCTCTGATGGCGGAACGGTCCGACGTGAAGGCGGAAGAGGCGCGCAAGGCGTGTAGTCTGTTGGGCGTTGAGGACGTGTACTTTTTCGGCGCCGACGATGCCGTTCTGCTCGTGACGGACGAGGCTGTCAGGCGTCTGGCGCGGCTATTCCGCGAGTTGAAACCGGACATTATCCTGACGCATTTCCCCAAGGAGGGGGACGGACTGACCAATGCCCATGCCATCGCCGGGCAGATCGTGCTACATGCCATGGCCCTGGCAAGCGGCGTGGACCCCGGCGACCGCAATCCGCCCCACAAGGCGGCCCAGGTCTTCTTCTTCGGCACGGGCGCGGCCGCGATCCCGCGCAATGTGTGGCAGTCCGAAGGGGGGTATTACAACGACGTCTTCATCGACATCACCGACGTGGTGGACAAGAAGCTGGCTTGCCTGGACTGTCTGGTCAGCCAGGGCTACGGCGGGGTCTACGCGCGCAAGCGCATCGAGACGAGCGACGGCGCGTTCGGGATGTCCGGCGGTGTCGCCTATGCGGAGGGGTTTATCTCGCTGAATGCTGAGACCCATTACTATCTGCCGGTTACGGAAAGAGCGATGATAAATGCACGGGCTTCCGATCACGAACGGATTGAGGAGACTTCCTACCGGGTGCCGGTTGACTGAGGATTTCTGAAACCGAGGAAACTGTCACCTTTCCAAAGCGCAGGCCCGGCTGGCCGCGGCAAAGAAACCCGGTAGGCAACGTCAAAACTGAACTTTGCTTCGATGGAGGAGCCGATCTTGGCATCGCCAACCCAATATGACCTTGATCTGAAGCTGGCAGAGCTTCGTATCAACGGGTTTGTTCTATTCGAAGACCTGATTCCAGTTGAGAAAATCGACCGGATCCGGGAGGCGTTTCTGCCCTATCTGGAGCAGGTGCGAGCGCACAGCGAACCGGAAAACGGTGTGATGCTGCAGGGACGCAGCGATGCGCGGCTCGTATTCGAGGGGCGGCTGCAGGTGGTCAATCGCTATACGCTGTACGTCCCCTGGGAGCAGCCGTTCGCGGATCCGGAAATCTACGAGAACCCGGTCCTGCTGGAGTTTCTGGACCGTTACTGGGGGACTGAGGACTACCGCATCACCTGCTATCACTCGAATAACCCCTACCCGGGCAGCGAGTATCAGCGGTGGCATCGCGACGCGGGCATCTCCAAGCTGGTGCCTCACGTCGGCCTGGAGGTCTGCCCGCATTTCGGTGTCAAGTTCCCCCTGGTGGACACGTATGAGGAAAACGGCAGCTTCGAAATACTGCCGTGCACGCAGTATCTTGCCGACCCGGAGATGGAGACACGGTACGATGAGATCCTGGAGGCCGGGGACTTTCCGACCCGGCGACGCCTTAATCTGAAGAAGGGAACACTGTGGATCCAGGACCCGCGTACGCTGCACCGAGGCACTCCCAACCGCTCGGACCATGCGCGGCCGGAGCTGGTGATTTGTTACTCGCTGCCCTGGTTCGGTCAACGGGTGCCGATCGAGATGACGCAGGCGGAGTACGACAGTATTTCGGAGCGAGGCCGCAGCCTGCATGCTACCTGTCGGGTCATCTAGGGCTTTTTGACGTTTGTTTGAACTGAGATATGCCAGGGCAAGGTCTGTTTTTCTTCGCGGAGGGCCGCGGAGAGCATCTAATTTGTCCACGAAGGGCCGCAAAGGGTCACGAAGAAAACCTTTTTTGGTCCACGAAGAACATTGAGGGTCAGATTGGAAAACGGCTTCTTGTGAAGAGGGAGAAGGGGATGCAGCCATGGAATTCAACCGCGATCAGTTTCTGGAAGATGGTTATGTGATCCTGCGGGGCGTCATTCCGCCGCAAGAGCTTGATGGGCTGCGGCGGGCCTATGAAGAGCTCGTCGAGCGGCAGAAGGTGATCTGGGCGCGCGAGCGGGGGCCGGATGACCCGCCCGGGGGTGTCTGGGAGACGCACGCTCAGCCGCGCCTCAATCTGATGATGCTGGCCGGCGAGATCGACGCGCAGACGGTCAGTGCGGTCGAGATCTGGCTGCACGAGAACACGCAGGGGGTCAGCAGCCGACTGCTGGGCGTGGAAGACGCGGCTGTGACCGAGATGATGCTGATGTGCAACCCGGTTCGCGACCACGAGACGGGCGGTCATCGCGGATGGCACCGCGACTTTTATCCGCCGCATACGGCGCCGTTGCAAGGATACGCGGACGATATCCTGGAGAACGGACCGCGTTACGTGCAGTGGAATCTGCCGCTGTACGACGACAACGTTCTCTGGGTCGTGCCCGGCAGCCATAACCGTCTCAACACGGACGAGGAGAACGCGGCGATGAACAGCGATGCGCGTATGCCTGTGCCGGGCGCGGTCCAGACTCATCTGGCGGCGGGTGACGGCGCGGCCTATATTTTGCCGCTTCTGCACTGGGGCAGCCGTTATAATGCAAAGATGCGGCGTACGATTCATGGCGGTTTTTCGGAGTACACGACACACAAGGAGCTGCCCTACCTTGAACATTTGTCTCCTGCGTCGCAGGAATCATTCCAGCGCTGGAACGAGCGCAGCACGCGGGCGTTCGAACGGGCCGAGGCGGCGCTGCGGGCGGTGGTTGACGGTGACGGCGCCGCGTACAAGGGCGCACTGGACCGGCTGCACCCGGGTCGGGGCGAAAAGGGCAGGTTGCTCTCCACCATTTTTCTGAGCAAGAGCGCCAAACGCATTCATCAACTCAAGAGCCCGGATTTCGACAGCCTTCCCGAGCAGGAGCGGAATTGGGCGACGGGCATACATCCCATGACCCTCCAGTGGGGCAGGCCGCTGGCCGATCGATTCAGCGATCAGGAGGCGGACGTCCTGTGGGCGCGCTTCAAGTTCGTCGACGATCTGCTGCAGGCGGAGGAAGACCAGTGGACGCCCGGTTTTCAGGGCGAGGAGACGCGTTACTATTTCGATCGGGTGCCGGCTGATCTCAGTGTTGAGGCGTTTCTGGCCACTTTCTGAGACCGGCTTGATCGCCGGCATCGTTCCACATTGTCATACAGGGGAGTTTAACCGTGGGAAGCAGTCCAGTACGGATCGGTTTGATCGGAACAGGAATGGTCGCCCAGGTTATGCATTTGCCGCATTTGTTCGAGTTGCCGGAGCTGTTCGAGGTGGCGGCCCTGTGCGACCTGTCACCGGGCACGGTCAAGGCTGTGGGCGCGAAATACGGAATCCGGCGCACATTTTCCGACTATCGTGAGATGCTGGAACGCGCCGATCTGGATGCGGTGATGGTGCTGACGCAGGACCATGCCCAACCGGCTACGGACGCATTGCGAGCGGGAAAGCACGTCTTCATTGAGAAGCCGATGTGCCACAATCTGGATGAGGCCGATGAACTCCTGGACGCACAGGCGCAGAGCGGTTGTGTGGCCCAGCTCGGCCATCACAAAATATACGATCCCGGTTATGTGGCAGGGCGAGAGCGCATCCAGAAGATGCAAAGCCCCCATTTGATCCGCCTTTACGATATCAACGGCCCCAACGACCTGTTTCTGGAGCACTATGACATCGTGCGCGTCGATGACGTTGATGCGGCCGAGAAGGAGAGGATGGGGCGGCTCCGCCAGGAGAGCATGCAACGCGCTATCGGCGTCCAACCAGAAGCGGTCATGCGCGCCTACGGTAAGATGCTGGGTCTGTCGATTCACGACATCTACATTCTGGACGGCGCCTTCGGGCTGCCTGAGCGCGTTGTCTCGACGGAGATCTGGAATGGCGGCGGGGCGTTTGTCTCGATCCTGGCTTATCCGAACAATCTGCGTTGTATACTGGACACAGCCGCGGTGCTGGACCTGCGCCTCTTCGACGAGAGGATGACCGTTTACGCGCCGGACGGCATCGTTTCGATCGTGTTTCCCAGCCCGTTTCTGAAGAACGCGGCCACAGTGGTCGAGGAGTGGAGGATGGATGGGAAACATTTCCGCGAGTCGACGACCACCGCTTCTTACGAGGAGGCGTTCAAGCTGGAGTTGATACATTTTCACGACTGTATTGTGAATGGGAAGACGCCGCACACGCCGGCATCCGGAGGACGAGCGCAGATCGCGCTGTTGATCGATATGATTAAGGCCTACAGGCCATAGGGTTCGATGTGGCGGCGGCCGTAGATACAGTTTCTTCTGCCAGCTGATATCCATTCAATCCACCCTGCCTCCATCCTGTGTTCACTCCAGGCGGTCTTCCTACCCTTCCAAGCACTCCTTGTTCAGGCGGCTGCTTGTCCTCTCCCACAAGGTAGTATCGTCTCAAGACTACTCTAACTGAATCAGAGGGAACGGCTTGCCCGGCGAGACGCCAATGAGGACGTCAATTCACTTTGCGCGTCTTTGGTTCCGGGCTGAAAGCAGGCCGGCAAGGGTGCATCCCAGATTTGGGGTGGGAACAGTTTAGCGGGGAATCAGTGCCAGCGGCGGCTGGCGTTGTATACCGTCTTTGGGCGAGACGCAGTGCAGGCGTCCGGCCTGGCCGTACGGTGGGGTCCGTCAGTTGGGGCGAGTGCGAGGGCAGGCACAAAGGCCGGCACCTACGGGGATCTGATGGGCCTGCCGGACGTGGTCTGGCTGAACCCCTTCGACATGGCACCTGTTACGAATAGAGACACCAGGTCGGCGAGGCATGTTGTAGGAGAGGGGGCGTTGCGGGGGCGGAGCCCCCGCACAAGGGAGGGCCGAATAGGCCCGACCGCCCGGAACTGCAGTGGTCAGTGATCAGTGGTCAGTGACTGGCCATCCTATTTGAGATTGCTGTGAGCACTGGGCATGGTCTATTCACTGTCTGAGTTTCACGAAAGTGTCCCCCCTTAGTAACGCACAGGGCTGGGAAAGGCAACTTGACCTAGCGGCCCCAAATCAAATAGAATTATATTGTTCGGGTCTTGCCAGCATCAACGTTTCCAACCCTCAAAACACATAGACAAGAGGAGGCCAAGAGATGAGAAGGCGAAATATCTCCTTTGCAGCCACGATAATAGGACTAATCGTGATCCTTGCCATGCTTGCCGCCTGTGCTCCTGCTGCCCCGGCGGACACGGGCGCCGATCAGGCCGCCAGCGCCGATGAGTCGGAAGCTGCCGAGGCGGCCGATGAAGGAGGGCCCAAGTACGGGGGAATCCTAAAGTTTGGCCAAGCTCAGGCGTCAACCGTGATCAATCCCTGGGGTGGACGCTTGCACGGCGCGACCGAGTGGAACATCCTCCATCAGATCTATGAAGGACTGCTGTATTGGGATTCGGGATACAACAACAACCCGTCCCTGGCCGAGTCCTGGGAGGCGGTCAGCGAAACCGAATACATCTTCAATCTGCGCAAGGGAGTCCTGTTCCACAACGGCGAGGAGATGACCTCGGAGGACGTCGTTTACTCCTTTGAGCACGCGATGGATGAGTCGATTTCCGCCTACGCGGGCTGGTTGTCACCGGTCGCGAGCGTCGAAGCTACGGACGACTACACTGTAAAGGTGACGCTTAAGGAGCCGTACAGTCCATTCCTCGACGTGATTGGAAGGCCGGCGGTGCTGGTCATGCCTGCGGGCACCTTTGAGAAGGAGCCGTTCGAATACATTGGCACGGGGCCTTTCAAATTGAAGGAGTTCGAGCCGGGCGTCAAGACGGAGCTGGTCAGAAATGAGGACTATTGGGAGGAGGGCGTGCCCTACCTGGACGGCATCAGTATGTCCTATCTGCTCGACGATGCGGCGCGCGCGGCCAACCTTTCCTCTGACGCAGTCGATTTCATCATGATGGTGCCCGGCGCGTCCTGGGAATCTCTGACCCAGCAGGAGTACAAGCTGTTTACCGGCGACACCGGCATCTTTTTCATGTTCACCTTCAACGTGGGGCGGGAGCCGTTCAACGACCCCAACGTGTTGAAGGCGCTGCAGCACCTGGTGGACAGGCAGGTCATGTGTGATGTCTATACCGCCGGTCGCTGTAACCGCTTCTTCGCAGGCGACCCGCAGCCGCCGACCAGCCAGTACTATACCGGTATCGAGTACTTCAAAGAGCCGGACATTGAGAAGGCCAAGGAGTACCTGGCCAAATCCAACTATCCGGACGGCTTCGAAGTGGACCTGAACTTCTACGGTGCGGCATCGGATGAAGGCCAGATCGCCGAGATCCTTCAGATCAGTGCGGCTGAGCTGGGGATTAAGTTCAATCTTCTGGCCACCGACCATGCGGTCTGGGTGGAGAAGGTTTACAAGGGTGAGTTCACCGCCGCCCTGCAGGGTCTCTACGCTTCGAGTCCGGACGACATCTTCTACGGGATCATGCATCCGGAGGGCGTGTCGCATGGCTTTGCTCCCAACTTCGACATTCCCGAGTACAACGTGCTGGTCGAAGAGGCGCGCAGGGTGACCGACCCCGATCAGCGCCGGGAACTCTATACGGAGGCGTTGACCATTGGGTATGAGGCGGGATGGCCACTCATCTATCTCTTCACCTATGACGATCGCATGGGCATGCACCCGGATGTCATGGACTACCAGGTCGACGGTCTGGGCACAGTGCGTTTTCTGAAGTACGTTTGGCTGGACAGGTAAGGGCTTCAGTCATGTACAGGAGGACGCGTTCCCCGAAATGGGGATCGCGTCCTTCCTTTGGCGGCGCGAGGTCGCGGCTGTGCCTTGACATGCCTGCCGATATCGCGCCTGACTTCGTAATTCCAATTTGTGAAAGAGGAGACGACGCTACATGTCGCGATTTCTGGGTCGCCGTCTGATTCGCGCTGTACTGACCGTGTGGGCAGTTGCGACCCTGGTTTTTCTGCTAATGCACGCGCTTCCCGGCGACGTCGTGCTCGTCCTGCTCGACACTGTCGGCGCAGGATCCGATGCGGCCGAAAAGATGCGCGAGTTCCTTGGGCTCGACCGGCCGCTTTATGTGCAGTATTTCGATTGGCTGGGGGATTTGCTCAGGGGAGACATGGGCAACTCCCTGTTGGGGGGCTACCCGGTATGGGACCTGGTCAAGTCGCGGATTCCGGTGACGGTGGAGCTGGCGGCTCTGACGATCCTGTTGGGGCTCTCGATCGCGATTCCACTGGGGATTGTGGCGGCAGCCAGAAATGGTTCGTGGATTGACCTGCTGGCGATGCAGTTCGGGCAGCTCGGAATCTCGATACCGAATTTTTGGATCGCGACGATACTGATTCTGGTGGTGGCGGCGCGGCTGCAGTGGTTGCCGCCTTCCGGCTACAAGCCTATCAGCGACGGCTTGGGGACAAATCTGCTGCATATGATCATGCCTTCGCTGAGCCTTGCGCTCCCGCTGGCAGCGGTGATGACGCGCGTCGTGCGCTCAGCCGTTCTTGAAGTTCTCAACCGGGATTACATGCGGGTGGCGCACGCCAAGGGGCTCCATCCTCAGCACGTACTCTGGCGGCATGGATTGAGGAATGCCGCGATCCCTATCGTAACCGTCATCGGACTGGAATTGGGCTACTTGCTGGGGGGAACGGTCCTGATTGAGGAGATGTTTTTCGTTCCGGGGCTCGGCCAGTTGACTGTGCGCGCGTTGCTCAACCGGGACCTGCCGGTACTGCAAGGTGTTCTGCTGCTCTATTCGACGGCTTTTGTCTTTGTGAATCTTGTTGTGGACCTGCTCTATGGCCAGCTCGATCCCCGAATTCGATACGAATAACTCCGGAGTTGAACGGACGCTGGCGGCGAGAAACCCGCTGCGGAGCTTCGTGCGGCGGGCTCTTCGTCATCGCCTGTTCACGGCCGGCTTTATCATCACCCTGATTCTGATCATCACGTCGGTCTTCGCGCCCGTCTTCGCCACCAAAGACCCCTTTGAGGCAGATTTCAAACAGATGCTTGCCAGCCCAAGTCTTGACCATCTCCTGGGCACCGACTATCTGGGGCGCGATCTCTACAGCCGGATCATCTACGGGGGCCGGTTCAGCCTGCTTGTCGCACTGCTGTCGATGGCGCTGTCCGGTCTGATCGGGCTCCTGCTCGGGATGGCGGCCGGTTACCTGCGCGGGCCGGTGGAAACAGGCATCATGGCCTTCATCGACCTGATGTTTGCCATTCCGGGTCTTCTGCTGGCCCTGACAATCTCGGTGCTGCTGGGGCCGTCCACGCAGAATCTGATCATCGCGCTTGCCATTATCTATGTTCCCATCCTTTGCCGCGTCACGCGCGGCGCGGTGATCGCGGTTTCGCAGCTGCCGTACATCGAGAGTGCACGGGCAATTGGCGGATCCAGTTGGCGGATTATGATGCTCCATCTGCTGCCGAACGCAGGGGCGCCGGTTATCGTGCAGATAACAATTGGGCTGGCGTGGACGATTCTGAGTGAGGCGGCGCTGACTTTTCTTGGATTCGGGGCGCAGCCTCCGGCCCCGTCGTGGGGCGCGATCCTTGCCGGCGGGCGCAAGTATCTGAATACGCACCCGGAGATGTCGGTGTTCCCCGGAATTGCTATCGCCATCTCTGTACTCGGTTTCAATCTTCTCGGGGACGGACTGCGAGATTTGCTAGATCCTACCCTGCGCGAACGCTGAAGCCGCATTAGGAGAGAGATGCTCTCCCCACAACCCATTGTTTCGACACTGGAGCGAGAACGATGAAGATCCTTGTAACCGGAGCTACCGGACGCATCGGCAGCCGTCTTGTCGCCGAACTTCTGCGGCGGGACCATCAGGTGCGTGCTCTCGTGATGCCGGAGGATCCTCTGCGGGCCCGTGTCGAGGTCCCGGGCGTCGAGATTGTGGAGGGGCAGCTTACTGAGCGGGACAGCCTGCGGCCTGCAGTGGAGGGGGTTGACGCGGTCTACCATCTGGGCGCTCATCTGCCCCAAGGCCGGACCTCAGATGAGCTGTTCGATACCAATGTAGTCGGTACGTACAATCTGCTAGAGACTCTCGTCCCTCACGCGAGCCGGATCAAGCGATTTGTCCTGGCCAGCACGGACAACGTCTATTGGAATCCCAATGGGGCGCTCTATCTGCCGGTAGACGAAGAGCATCCCCGTATCAACGACGACCCGTATGGGATGAGCAAGATCCTGTGCGAGGACATGTGCTGGGTCTATATGCGGCGCTGCGGTCTGCCAGTGACAGTTCCCCGTTTTGGCGTTACGCTGGCCTGTGAAGAGCTTTTGAATCCCGAATCGATCTGGGCCGACAAACTCTATGTACCAGGATTCCTGAAGCTGCTGAAGTCCAAGCCCAGCCTGACTCCCGAGGAGCAGGAGGCGGTCGAGAATCTGGAGGACCTTGATCCCCAAGACCCGACGCTTGTGATCGCTCGCGACCCGCAGGGGGTGGCAGGGACCGAAATGGTGAACGATCCGCGCAATCTGGCCGAGGGATTGGTTCTTCTGTTGGAGAATGAGATCGCGGTGGGTAAGGTCTTTCATCTGATGGCGGGGCAGCCTTTCGCCCATGACGAACTGCTGAAATACATTTCGAAGGTAACAGGCTGGCCCTACGTCGAGGTGACGGTCTCGAAGGTCCTCCACTGGGAACTGAGCATCGCAAAGGCGCGGGCCATGCTGGGGTACAATCCGACCAGGGACGTGTTTCAGATGATTGATGAAGGCTGGGCGATGAAATCCTGAAGTGGATACACCTAATGGAAGGGGAACCTCACGCCCCTTCTCTTTCGATGCTGTACTCCGCACCGACCAGAATTCCTAAGTGACAATTCGCAAAAGGGGTAACCGGACCGGCTAAGAGTGCGCTGTCTGTGGAACGGGCGCGTTCAGGGTTCCGGCCAGGTCCAGTTCGAGGGCGCGGTGGCAGCTCACCGCGTGGCCGGGGGCGACCTCTTCCAGTTCGGGGGTGCGCTCGCGGCAGAGGTCGACGGCGTAGCGGCAGCGGGGGTGGAAGTAGCAGCCGGAAGGCGGGTTGGCGGGGTCGGCTACTTCGCCCTCGAGGATGATTCGCTGCGAGCGGAGGGTCGGGTCCGGCAGGGGCACTGCGGAGAGCAGGGCTTCGGTGTAGGGGTGTTTGGGAGATTCGAAGAGCTGCTGCGTTTCGGCGGTCTCGACGACGCGGCCGACATACATGACGGCGACGCGGTCGCAGATGTGCTTGACGACGCTGAGGTCGTGGGCTACGAACAGGTAGGTGAGGCCGAGGCGCTCCTGCAACTCCAGCAGGAGGTTGAGGATCTGTGCCTGCACCGATACGTCGAGCGCCGAAACGGGCTCGTCGGCGACGATAAGGCTCGGGTTGAGGGCGAGTGCGCGGGCGATGCCGATGCGCTGGCGCTGGCCGCCGCTGAAGGCGTGTGGGAAGCGTTGCAGGAACTCGGGTCGCAGGCCGACCAGGGCGAGCAGTTCTTCCACGCGTTCGACGCGCTGCTGACGGTCCGTCACGCCGTTCACGAGCAGGGGTTCGCCGATAATGTCAAACAGGGTCATGCGCGGGTTCAGCGAGGAGAAGGGGTCCTGGAAGATCATCTGCATGTGGCGGCGCAAGGGCTGCAGTTCGTCCCTGGACAGATTGGCGATGTCTGTCATTTCGCCGTCGTCGACGCGGAAGTGGATTTCTCCAGCCGAAGGTTGCAGCGCGCGCACGATACAGCGGGAGGCGGTCGTCTTTCCGCAGCCGCTTTCACCGACGATACCGAAGGTCTCTCCCTTGTAGATGTGGAAGTTAAGACCGTCCACCGCGCGGACCTGGCCCACCGCGCGCTGCCAGAAGCCCTTCCTTATCGGGAAGAATTTCTGTAGTCCTTTGACCTCCAGCAGAACCTGGTCGTTTTCCATAATGTCAATCGTACAAGGACTGAATCTGTCGTCCAGTGGTCGAATTCGACCGCTACGAACCGGTTTCCGGTGCCGGATGATAGAGGAAACAGCTCACCAGGTGCTCATCTCCGATCGAATGCAGCTCAGGCTCGTGCTTGTCGCAGACACCCGGAATTACGTCGGGGCAGCGGGGGTGGAACGGGCATCCGGCCGGGCGGTTGTAGGGGTGGGGGATGGTTCCGGTGATCGTGGGCAGCTGCACCTTGGGCGTCGAGTGGATGCTGGGTATCGAGCGCAGCAACGACTGCGTATAGGGATGCTTCGACTCCCCGAATACTGCATTCACCGGGCCCTCTTCCACCACCCGCCCCAGGTACATCACCACGACCTGGTCGGCCATCTCAGCGATGACGCCCATGTTGTGGGTGATCAGCATGATGGCCATGCCCTTCTGATCCTGCAGCGAGCGCAGGAGATCGAGGATCTGGGCCTGGGTGGTCACATCGAGGGCGGTTGTCGGTTCGTCGGCGATGAGGACTCTGGGATCGCAGGAAAGGGCGAGCGCGATCAGGGCGCGCTGGCGCATGCCGCCGCTGAGCTGCATGGGATAGGAGTCCACGGCCGTCTCGGCGCGGGGAATGCCAACAAGGCCAAGCAGCTCGATCACCATCTCGCGGGCTTCCTGTTTCGAGAGTTTGCGATGCAGGCGGGCGGCCCCGATTATCTGATTGCCGATGGTGTGGACAGGACTGAGGGAGGTCATCGGCTCCTGGAAGACGAGCGCGATCTCGGCGCCGCGAATCGATCGCATCTCCCTGCTGTTTTCGCCCAGGGAAGTCAGCGCCACCTCCTGTGACTGGCCGTTTTCGGTCTCGCGGCGAAGCGTGATTTCTCCATCGACGATGCGACCGGGCCGCGGCACGATGCGGAGGATGGACAGGGCGGTAACGCTCTTGCCGCAGCCGCTCTCGCCCACGATGCCAAGTGTCTGACCAAGGTGGACATCGAAGGTGGCGCCGTCGACGGCGCGCACGACTCCCTCATCGGTGAAAAAGTTTGTTTTGAGGTTGCGCACCGACAGGATCGGTTGAGAATCGTTTTGCATCAGATCAATGGCTGATAGTCAGCGGCCGGGCTACGCTTGGCGGCACGGGTCAGGATTTCAAATGCCATACGGATCGGCGGCGTCGCGCAGTCCGTCGCCCATGAAGTTGAAGGCCAGGATCACGACAACGACGGGGATCGCCGGCAGCAGCAGCCAGGGCGACAGGGCGACGGTCTCCACGTTCTGTGCCTGCTGGAGCATCACGCCCCAACTTATGGCGGGCGGGCGCAGACCGAGGCCGAGGAAACTCAGTGCTGTCTCCGCTAATATCATAGCCGGGAGCGACAGCGTTACGGTGGCGATGATGTGGCTCTGGAATGAGGGCACCATGTGGCGGAAGATGATGCGTTTGCGGCTGCAGCCGGCCAGTTCGGCGGCGGTAACGAAGTCCTCTTCGCGTAGTGAAAGGAAGCGGCCGCGCACCTCGCGCGCGAGGCCGGTCCAGCCGCGCAGCGCGATGACGATCGTAATGGCAAAGTAGACCTGTTCAACGCTCCATTCTCTGGGGACGGCGGCGGCCAGACCCATCCACAGTGGAATCGTGGGAATGGAGCGGAGTATCTCGATGAGACGCTGGATAATGTTGTCAGCCACGCCGCCATAGAAGCCTGAAATCCCGCCAAGTATTACGCCGAGCACGAGACTGAGTGCAACGGCGACCAGCCCAATCGTTAGGGAGGTGCGCGTGGCATGGATGAGGCGGGACCAGACGTCACGGCCCAGAGAGTCTGTTCCCAGGAAAAACAGGGATTCGTCTACCCTGGCTCCCACAACGCCAAACAGATGGAGGTCAGATGGGATGAATCCCAGGAAATCGTACTTGTAGCCGCGCGCGAAGAGGCGCAACCGTATCTTCTGGTCAGGATCTGCCTCGTAGACCCGTTTGAAAGTCCTTAAGTCACGTTTTCCCGAGACCGCGTAGACATGGGGACTGAACCTGCCGTCGTCAAAAAAGCGAACAGGCTGAGGCGGCATCAGTGAGCGGTAGGCTTCGGTAGATTCGGGGTCGGTGTAGGCAAAGAAGTCTGCGCCTACCACGACGATGTAGAAGGCGGCGACGATGACGGTCGCGGCGACCGCGACGCGGTGTTTGCGAAACCGCCACCACATCAGCTGCATCTGGCCGGCAACGAAGATGCGCTCTTCGCTGTCGACAGCTACCTGTTCTTGACCTACTTCAACGCTTTGCTCGATGGTCATTGCAGGGAATTTAAGCGGTGACACGGGTGTCGAATGTCTGCTACGACTGTCCCCTTACTGAATGATGCCCAGACGTATGCGCGGATCGACCCACATCAGCAGCAGGTCGGACAGAAAGGTGCCGATGACGGTCATGGAGCCGAGCATCAGGACGATCGTACCGGCCAGGAACATGTCCTGGGCGATGAGGGATCCCAGGAGAATGGGCCCGAGCGTCGGCAGGCTCAAAACGACGGAGACGATGACGCTGCCTGACAGGATGTAGGGCAAGAGATAGCCGATCGTGCTGACAAAGGGATTGAGAGCGACGCGCACGGGATACTTGAGGACCAGGCGGTGCTCGGCCAGCCCCATGGCGCGGGCAGTTATGACGTAGGGCTTGCGCAGCTCGTCAAGTAGATTTGCTCGCAAGACGCGGATAAGTTCTGCCGTACCGCTGAGCGCGACTACGAAGGCGGGCAAGGGGAGGTGGGCGAGGAGGTCTTTCACTTTGCCCCAACTCCAAGGTTCCAGCTGGTATTCGGGAGAGAACAGACCGCCGACATTGGCCCCGAAGAGGTAGAAGCCCAGGTACATCAGCACCAGGGCCAGGAGGAAGTTGGGTACGCCCAGACCGATGAAACCGAGAAAGGTGAACGTATAATCTCCGATCGAATATTGACGCACTGCGGAATAGATACCGATAGGAACCGCAATCGCCCAGGTAAGTACCACCGCCCCCAGTGAGACGGCGATGGTCATCGCCAGCCTGTCTCCGATCACCTCGCGGACCGACTGCTTCCACAACATGGAGACGCCGAAGTGGCCCCGTACCATGTTGCCAACCCATCTCAGGTACTGTTCGTGGATGGGCTTGTCCAAAGCATACTGGCGGCGCATGGCCTCCATCTGCTGCTCCGAGACGTCGGTCTCCATGACGGCCAGCTGGGCCATGTAGGCATCGACAAAGTCCCCGGGAGGGAGCTGGATGATGATGAAGGAGAGCACCGAGACGGCCCATAACGTGAAGATGGCCAAGACGGCGCGACGAGCAAAGTATGCGAGCATCCCGAAGCCTCCGCGCTATGCAGCAATACAACGCGACGCGTAGAAGTGAAGCGAAGGGGACTCCCGGGCACACCCGATGGGTGGGCCCGGGAGAGTTCATGCAGGTCTGCCGCCGCCAATTCAGCAGCTTGTTCCGGGCTGAATTGGCGGATCAGCGTCTTACCCAGGCAAGGCGGCACCGCCCCCGAAATACAGGGGGCGATGCGATTCATTCAGCTCTTACTGATCGGTGAAGTACCAGGTCGGCGGATGGCCGCTGGCAGGCGTGCGGCAGTGCTGAGCCGGGCAGCCGCGCCGTGGAACATTGCCCATGTTGTTCTTGGTGACCGCGACACCGGCGGACTGACCGACGGTACCCATGCTCCACACCTGGTCAACCACGAGCATCCAGATCTCCTGGCCGATCTTGTTGCGCTCTTCGGCGGAAACGGTAGCGCCCTTGCGGAACAGTTCGAGCGCTCTTTCCATCTCGGGATAGGGAGGCGCCATGCCATCCTCACCGCCGCTGACGAACCAGCGGGCGATTTCCGGACCCATGTATGCCTCATTTGTGTTCACGGGAAGGACGTGGCGGGGATAGAGCCAGAGTTGGGAAGCGCCGCCGTTGCCCCAGATGCCGATCTGGTGCTTATTGGCGCGAGCTTCGGTCTCGAACAGGCTGCGCTCCTGTGCCTTGAGGTCAGCCCAGATGCCGATATCCTTCCAGTGGTCTTTCACCATTTCGGCGATGGGCTCGTTGCCGCCCGCGACCATGCCAATCTCGATGCGCAGCCGTTCACCCGAGCCGTCCGTCCGCAGGCGGAAGCCTTCGTCGTCCTTCTCGGTCAGGCCGATGGCGTCCAGCATTTCGTTGGCCTGATCGGGCTCGTGCGTGGCCCACTTCGTCACGTACTCCTCTCCTGCGGTCGAAGGCAGGTCGGGTGAACACATTACAGAGCCGCCCACGCCCAGACCGAGGAAGTAGGCCTCATTGATCTGGTCGCGATCGATCCCCAGTGACAGGGCTCGACGGAAGTCTACGTTTCGAATCCATTGCTGGATCTCGTCGTCACCGTCGTAGCTGTGGTTGAAGTGGAAACCGGCCGAATGGCAGAAGCCGCGACCGATATCGACCCGGTAGTCTCCTGTTCCCATGTTCTCGATGAGGACGGGAAGTCTCGAGATGCTGATGTGGCGGCCCTGGAAGTCGATTTCGCCGGCGAGGGCGCGCAGGAGGAGGACTTCTCTATCCTCGGCAAGATTGATGACGATCTCGTCGATGTAGGGGAGCTGGTTGCCTTCCGTGTCGACCGCCCAGTAGTAGGGGTTGCGCTTCATCGACCAGATAGGATCAATGACGGGGCGTTCGGTCACCCAGGGGCTCATCACCGGCAGGTCCGGGTTACGGGCGGGATAGGAGTGGAAGAGGTACATATCCAGCCAGCTCTCGAAGCCCAGCTCCTTGGCCTTGGCGGTGACCTCCTCCTCAGAGGAGTACTTGGGCAGAAACTGGCTCATGTAATGCTTGGCCGCGTAGCCGCCGCCGCCCGTTCCCAAGCTGCCTTCAGGGGCAGCCGCCACCATGTTATGGCCGGCAAGGATGTCAAGGAAGAGAGGATACGGCTCCTTGAAGGTGTAGGAGATCGTATAGTCGTCTATCTTTTCCATCAGACCCGGTTCACCTGCGATAACCATTTCCGGCGGCGGGCTGGGGAAGATGTCCGGATTCAGGGCGACGTCCTCATACCAGAAAAGGAAGTCGTCGGCGGTGAACGGCATACCGTCGGACCACTTGGCGCCTTTGCGGAGATAGAGGATGTACTTGCGGCCTTCATCCTGAATGTCCCAACCGGCGAGCAGGCTGGGTACGACGTAAGAACCGGAGTAGTCCCAGGCGAGGAGCCGCGACGAGTTGTTGATGCGCATCATGTTCTCGCCGTCGGCGGGGCCGGTGAAACCGCGCCGCCAGGTGCCGCCGTACTTGCCGATTTCACCCAATGGCTTAATAACCATCGGATCTTCAGGCAGGCGATCCTCGACCGGGGGCAGATCGCCTGCTGCGACCATTTCCGCCAGCGACGGCGCTTCGCTGAATTCCGTGGGCCACATCGCCTCATCGAGGATGATGTCCGGTCCTTCAATGGGGACGATTTGAGGTAGCTCGGCGGACTCTTCCGCCTCCTCCTCGGCGGGGGCGGCCATCTCCTCGGCCGGTTCGGCAGGCTCGGCTGCGCCGACACACCCCGAAAGTACAAGAGACACTACCATCACGATCCCCAACAGCCATGAGAATTTGGTCTGCTTCATCTCTTTCCCTCCTTTGCGGAAATGAGAAAACACCTGTGGGTCAACTGGATGGATTCACCTCTGGTTTGTAGTCTGGAAAAATGCCTGAGAGCTTTCCTCCAGGCCTCTACTCGCGAAAAACACCGAACAACACGTCAATCCGGAGCCTGCTGCTCTTCTTGACGAGGTACCTGCTGATAGAAGGCATCCCACCACTCCGCTCTTGGCAATGCCTGGTCCTGGTCGAGGATAGCCTGGAAGCGCGCCAGAACCTCTTCGTAGCGCTGCTGCATGGCCTCCATCGATTCGAATTCTGGCAGCAGCCATCTGCGTCCAATCTGGGTATGCAGTACCTCGTCCGCCCAATCAAAATCCTGAAACGTAGTCGACAACGGGTCGCCCGATTCGCGGGCGACCTTGTACTCAAGTTGCTTTCCTTCCGGTTTCATCAGCCCCTGTTCGATCCCCCACAGCAGGCAATGCCGGTCGGCGGGCTCGAGTTGGGTATTGGGAAATTCGCCAAAGCTGATTTCGTGCGGAACTTCTGTCCAATTCAGACCTCTTAACTCAAAGGCGATCTCGCCCATCATGGCGTGGCGCGCCTCATCCCAGAGCTGGCGGGCCATGTCATGGTAGAACTCCCAGGGCTGGTCGTCCCAGTCGTAGATGATCAGTGCCATCAGTTCAGGGACGTGCATTTCGGTCAGCCGCATGTAGAGCTGAAACCAGTTTCGCTCGGCGGCGGAGATGTCGCCGTTGGGGAGGCGCCCGCGTGATTGCCACACCCTGGTGAAGCGCTCATCTCTCTGCGGGGTACGGATTGGGTTGAATGGCTCTTCGGCTCGGGCCGGCGGCAGCTCGTTCTCCTCTGCGCGATCACCATCGGCGGCGATCCCGCCGGCGGCATCCAGGTAAGCCTGCAAGTGCGCCGCCCAGCTATCCCGATTCTCGACCGAAGATCTATTGTCTTCATTTTGGGTCAAGCTACGAAGAGTGGCATCGCCCCAGGTGAGCTGCTCTTCTTCCTCAAGCAGAATGAACCTGAGCAGGCGCCGCGTTGGTTGATCGACCAGCGGGTTTGCTTCGGCAAGATGACGCTGCATGGTCGCGATGCTGGCCGGTTTGAGCACCCGGTATACGCCGGTCAGCAGTTCAAGCGTGTTGCGGGAGCGGATCAGCTCCTGGAAGAATGCATCCAGGGCCGGATCAGGGATGCGGTCCAGGTGGAGAGGCGGAGTGCGCATCTCCTTGACCCGGTTACGCAGCCAGGTGCAGTGTTCTGCGTCCTGCCACAGGTGGAGCGAAAGGCCGCACTTCACCTCCCACTCGGGCACGGCGTTCAGGTGGGCGGCCAGGCAGCGCATCGTCTGGCTCTCGACGAACAGATAGCGTCGGAGTAATTGTACAGTGCGTTCAACACTGTAGCCTGGCTCGCCGCCGTGCGCATAGGTGCAGAGACCGGCAAGCGGCGGTGCAGTCGAGTTCATAAACTCGTTACTTCCTCGCCAGAAAAGGCAAACACGCTTTAGAGAATTGAATCAGCCCGGCCCCATACGTTTATTCAGACTGAGGACAGGATGAAGTAATACGTCG
Source organism: Caldilineaceae bacterium (assembly GCA_026708085.1). Taxonomy (GTDB): domain Bacteria; phylum Chloroflexota; class Anaerolineae; order Caldilineales; family Caldilineaceae; genus Bin5. The sequence continues at coordinate 10,327 of JAPOVP010000029.1, read as the reverse complement.
CGTCCTGTCAGATCTTGACGAACTTACGGGCCTTGTTGCCCTCGGTACCCAGTTCCGCTACAAAGATGTTTCCTTTCGAATCGCACCAGATGCCGTGCGGCATCGACAGGCCGGTCTCCGTCCCGCGGAAGCGGCCGACCAGTTCGCCGGATTCGTGGAAAATCGAGACGCCGATCGGCGCCGGGCCCTTGCCGAGGGAGCCGCCCTGCTCAGCGACATAAATCAACTGGTCGGGGCTGCAGTAGACGTCGCCGGGGCCGTTTACGTCCTCCCACATGGTGATGAACTCGCCCTCGTGGTCGAAGAACTGGATGCGGCTGGACTCCCGATCACAGATCAGGACCCGGTCCTGCGAGTCGATGCCGATTTGGTGCACGAGCGCGAACTGGCCCGGCTCGATGCCGGAGGTGCCCCAGGAGACTTCCAGCTCGCCCTCTGCGGAGAAGCGGTGGACCTGGCGGTTGCCGTAGCCGTCGGCGGTGAAGATGCTGCCGTCGCTGGAGATGGCCACGCCGGCGGGCATGTTGAAGGGGGGATCCAGCGTGGTGCCGTAGGGCGTAACGGTCATCATGGCCCAGCCGCGACGGCCCAGCTCGAGCAGCTTTTCGCCGTGCTGCGTGTGCTTGGTGACGACGTGCTCCTGGCGGTCGGTGACCCAGACATGGTCTTCGACGTCGATGAAAATGCCGTGCGGCTCGGTGAACTCGCCTTCGCCCCAGGAGGTGATGAATTTGCCGGTGTCGGCCTCGAAGGCGACGACGGGGTGTTTGTGGCGGCAGAAGACAAAGACGCGGTCGCGGGAATCGACCGCCACGTCGGGCACCGAACCGAGCGACCAGCCTTCAGGCACTGACGGCCAGGAATCGTCCAGCTCATAGCGAAAGTCGCCATATCCAACAGTCATAGTCGGCTGTCCTCCGATGAAGTGCGCACGCGCGGCGCGCAGGGAATAGGTTTACTCCTTACGCCAGTGGTCGTCGGCGCTGTCGACGGGCATGAAATCCAGCAGTTCCCAGGCGCAGGGCGTGTCGTAGATCTTCCAGGTGTTGTTGGACGCGCCGTAGATGATCTCGTAGTTGATGTTGGGGCATTCAACGCAGGCGCGGAAGAAGCCGGCTGCGTCGCGGTGGCTGAACCAGCTCACCAGCGAACGGTAGCCGCGGCCGGGCGCGTTCCACGGGGGCGACGTGCCGAGACGGACGCAGATGACCTCCATCGGGCGTTGGTCGGGGCGGTCGATGTTGCCGCCCTCGGTATAGTAGCGGCCCAACGATTCGCCGAAGATCTTGGTGGCGCCGTAGCGGCTGTCCGGCCGGCCTGGATCATCGCCCTTGACGAGCGGGATGGAGGCCGGGTCCAGGCCGTCGAGGCGGCCGGAGACGATTGAGAGGTAGGGTTCGTCGAACTCGTAGCCGCCCATCGTGTGCATCGAGCTGGCGAAGATGACGCGGCGCACGCCGGCGTCGTGGGCGGCGTCGTACATGCGGGCGGTGGCGATCAGGTTGGGGTTGGTGAGCTCATCCCAGCCGATCTCGACCTCGTGGCGGGGGTCGGCAGCCAGATGGATAACCACGTCCATGCCTTCGAAGACGGGCGGCAGCGCGTCGGGATCGCAGAGGTCGGCCTGCGTGGCGTTAGGCCAGTCTGAAGGGCGCAGGTCGATGCCGAAGACATCGTGGTCGCTTGCAAGGGCGGGCGCCAAGAAGCTACCGATCGTTCCCGTGATGCCGGTGATGAGAATCTTCATGACTGACTCCTGACTGGGCTCTTCGTGCATTATCCATAGGCAAATGGCGATGTCAAGCGTCAGAAAAATACCAATTCCAAGACTAAGGAGTCAGAAACTGTCTCGACTGGGCCGCGAATCAGATCTTGGCGTACCTCTGCACGCAGTGGCCGTGGTGGCTCAGCTCCGAAATGAAGAGGTTCTTCTTCGAATCGATCCAGATGCCGTGCACACCGCGCAGACCGGACTCCTCGCCGGTAAAGCGGCAGATCAGCTCGCCGTCTTCGCTGAAGATCGAGACGGAGCCACCCCCACCCTGTTCGGCGACGTAGATCACTCCCTCTGGACTGCAGTAGACATCGCCGGGCGCCTTGACGTCGTCCCAGATGTGGAGGAACTGCCCTTCGCGGTCGAAGAACTGGATGCGATTGTTTGCCCGATCACAGATCAGGACCCTGCCCTGCGTGTCGACGCCGACCTGGTGTACGAGAGCGAACTGACCCGGCTCGGTCCCCGACGTTCCCCACGAGAGTTCGAGTTCGCCTTCGGGTGAGAAGCGATGGACCTGGCGGTTGCCGTAACCGTCGGCGACGAAGATGCAGCCGTCCTCGGCGATGGCCACGCCGGCGGGCATGTTGAAAGGCGGGTCGAGCGTCGTGCCCTGGGGTGTTACCGTCATGTTGGCCCAGCCCCGCGTGCCCAGCTCGAGCAGCTTCTCGCCATAGCGGGTGTATTTGACGACGGTGTGGTCGTTGCGGTCTGCCGTCCACACATGGTCGTCGACGTCGATAAAGATGCCGTGCGGCTCCTTGAATTCGCCTTCACCCCAGGAGGTTACAAATTCGCCCGTGTCCGCCTCAAAGGCGATCATCGGGTGCTTGTTGCGATTAAAAACATAGACCCGATCGTGCGAATCGACCGCCAGATCGGAGGGATGGTCCATCACCCAGCCTTCGGGCAGTGTGGGCCACGAATCGTCCTGCTGATAGCGAAAGTCGCCGTGTCCAACTGTCAGCATCGGTTGTCCTCCTGTTAGTCCTTGCCCCAGTGTTCCAAAGCGTCGTCTGCGGGCGTGAAATTCAGTAGATTGTAGGCGTAGGGGGTGTCATAGATCTTCCAAGTGTTGTTGGAAGCACCGTAGATGATCTCATAGCCGATGCCGGGTTGTTCAACGCAGGCGCGGAAGAAGCCGACCGCGTCGCGCTTGCTGATCCAGCTCACAAGCGAGCGGTAGTCCTTTTCGGGCCGGTTGGAGCGGGGCAGCGTGCCAAGACGGACACAGATGATCTCCATCGGCCGTTCGTCTGGGCGGTCGATGTTGCCGCCCTCGGTATAGTAGCGGCCCAGGGACTCGCCGAAAATCTTGGTCGCGCCGTAGCGGCTGTCGGGCCTGGCCGGGGCGTCCCCTGTGACCAGGGGGATGGAGGCCGGATCGAGGCCGTCCAAGCGGCCGGAGACGATGGAGGCGTAAGGTTCGTCGAACTCGTAGCCGCCCATTGTGTGCATCGAGCTGGCGAAGACGACGCGGCGCACGCCGGCGTCGTGGGCGGCGTCGTACATGCGGGCGGTGGCGATCAGATTGGGGTTGGTGAGCTCTTCCCAGCCGATTTCGACCTCGTGGCGGGGGTCGGCGGCGAGGTGGAGGACCACGTCCACGCCTTCAAAGACGGGCGGCAGCGCGTCCGGATCGCAGAGGTCGGCCTGCACGGCTGTGGGCCAGTCGGAGGGGCGCAGGTCGATACCGTGGACGTCGTGGTCGCGCGCGAGTTCAGGCGCCAACAGGCTGCCGACCGTACCACTGATACCGGTGATAAGGATTTTCATCAATTGTCTCCTGGAGAGCGTTTCATGTTTTGGATATGAAGTTCAGATTCAGATGACGTGACGACAGGTATGCAGTGCTCGCTAATCCGGACAGGTCGAACTCAGGCTCCCTTTGATTTTAAACTTTGACAAACTTGCGGGCACGGTTGCCTTCTTCGCCCAGTTCTGCCACGAAGATGTTCCCCTTCGAGTCGCACCAGATGCCGTGCGGCATGCGCAGGCCGGTTTCGGGGCCGCGGAAGCGGCAGACCAGCTCGCCCGATTCGTGGAAGATGGAGACGCCGCAGGGGAGAGGCCCTTTGCCCATGGCGCTGCCCTGCTCGGCGACGTAGACGAACTGGTCGGGGCTGCAGTAGACATCGCCCGGCCTGTGAACGTCTTCAAACATGGTGATGTAGTTGCCGTCGCGGTCGAAGAGCTGGATGCGGTTGGCCTCGCGGTCACAGATCAGAACGCGGCCCTGCGTGTCAATGCCGATGTTGTGTACCAGCGCGAACTGGCCGGGTTCGAGGCCGGAGGTCCCCCAGGAGACTTCCAGCTCACCCTCCGCGGAAAAGCGGTGGACCTGGCGGTTGCCGTAGCCGTCGGCGGCGAAGATGGAACCGTCCTGGGCGGTGGCCACGCCGGCCGGCATGTTGAAGGGCGGGTCCAGGGAGGTGCCGTAGGGCGTCACCGTCATCATGGCCCAGCCGCGGCGGCCCAGCTCGAGCAGCTTTTCACCGTGCTGCGTGTGCTTGGTGACGACGTGTTCCTGGCGGTCGGTGACCCAGACATAGTCGTCGGCGTCGATGAAGATGCCGTGCGGTTCGGTGAACTCATTCTCGCCCCAGGAGGTAATGAATTTGCCGGTGTCGGCCTCAAAGGCCACCACGGGATGCTTATGGCGGCAGAAGACAAAGACGCGGTCGCGCGAGTCGATGGCCAGATCGGGCACGGAGCCGAGCGACCAGCCTTCGGGCAGAGTCGGCCAGGAGTCGTCCAACTCGTAGCGGAAGTCGCCATATCCTACTGTCATGATCGATTGTCCTCCCTTTTTGCGCCCCGGTTGAGGCGAAAGGCTGCAGGTTACTCTTTGCGCCAGTGGTCTTCGGCCCGGTCGACGGGCATGAAATCGAGCAGCTTCCAGGCGTAGGGCGTGTCGTAGATCTTCCACCTGTTGTTGGAGGCGCCGTAGATGATCTCATAGCTGATGTTGGGGCGCTCAACGCAGGCCTGGAAAAAGCCGCCGGCATCGCGATAACTGAACCAGCTCACCAGGGAGCGATAATCGCGACCGGGACGATCGTAGGCGGGGAGCGTGCCAAGACGGACGCAGATGACCTCCATCGGACGCTGGTCGGGGCGGTCGATGTTGCCGCCCTCGGTGTAGTAGCGGCCCAGCGACTCGCCAAAGATCTTGGTGGCGCCGTAACGGCTGTCCGGCCTGCCCGGGTCATCGCCTTTGACGAGCGGGATCGAGTCCAGGTCGAGGCCGTCGTGGCGGCCGGAAAGGATGGAGAGGGACGGCTCATCCCACTCGTAGGCACCCATGACGTGCATCGAGCTTGCGAAGATGACGCGGCGCACGCCGGCATCGTGGGCGGCGTCGTACATTCTGGCGGTGGCGATCAGGTTGGGGTTGGTCAGTTCATCCCAGCCGATCTCGACCTCGTGGCGGGGGTCGGCAGCCAGATGGATGACCACGTCCATGCCTTCGAAGACGGGCGGCAGCGCGTCGGGGTCGCAGAGGTCGGCCTGGGTGGCGTTGGGCCAGTCCGAGGGGAGAATGTCAATGCCATGCACCTCGTGGTCGCGGGCAAGTACCGGCGCCAGATAGCGGCCGATTTTGCCCGTGATGCCGGTGATCAGAATCTTCATCTCTGTCTCCTGGTAGGGAGTCTGGTGATTTGTATATTGCAAATCAGTTAGATTTCAATCGTGAAGCATGTGGGCAAGGTCGTTCAGATTCTGCGAACTGTGGCTATTCAGCGGCCACCGCTTCGGGCCAACACAGGCGCTCGTCGGGCGTCCGATTCTGCTGCATGGGCTCGACGGAGCCGCGGTAGTCGGGGATGAGCGGCTTGATTTTGGCAAGCGCATCCTGCGGCCAGTTGGCGTGCTGGTCGTGCATGCGGTAGTGGATCCAGCTCTGCGTCGGTTCCAGAAGGTCGGAGTAGAAGGGGTGAAACCAGATGGTGATAACCGTCCGTTTTTCGTCCGATAGGTTGGCATGGGCCGAGTGGAACATGCGCGCGTCGCCGACCACGACGTCCCCGGCATTGACCGGTACGTCGACTTCGCCGGGGTAGTCGCTGAAGCGGGGGTCGTCGGGGTCGTCGATGCGGTTGATCTCGCGGGTGTGGGCCTCGCCCATATCGTGGAGGAGGTGGCGGTGGCGGTGGGTGCCGGGGAGAAGGCGCAGGCAGCCGTTATGGCGCGTCGTGTCCTCCAGGTAGTACATGAGGAAGATCATCGGCGGCCTGTCGCTGTAGGCGCGCGGGTCCTGCCACATCAGGCAGTCCTGGTGCCAGTAGAGGCGGGGTCCGCCCGGCGGCTTGCTGATGATGACCGCCTTCCAGAACTTGATGTCTTTCAGGCCCATGCGGTCGAGCTCGGCGAGGGCGCGGGGGTTACCGATGAGGTCGGCCAGCTCAGGGAAGTTGTTGGAGTCGATCAGGCTGCCGGGCGACTTTGTTTTCTGCAGCCGGTCTGGGTCGACCTCGGCCAGCGCCTTGTCTACACAGGCCCGCGTCCGGTCAAGGAGCCATCTGTCGGCGACATCTTCAATGATGCAGAAGCCGTTCTGCTTGAGTTCGGCCATGCGCGCTGCGGGTGTAAGGTTTGCAGTCATCTGTGCTCCTTGCGAGAAACGGGCACTGCGGGAACCGGCCTAGCTCGCTCCGTAGGGCTCGCTATTCGGAGGGGGCGGCATCCTTGACGCAGCGGAAGCCGACGGTGCCGCAGCGGTCCAATCCGGGGTACATCAAGAGAATCTTTTCGTGGCAGTCGTTGGGCTGGGCGCCGCTGGCGTTGTACCAGATGCTACCTTCGACCTTCAGGTAGCTGCCGCCGCGGATTATGGCGTAGCGCGTGTGGCCGTCGTCACGTTCGCTTTCGGTCCACTCCCAGACGTTGCCGGCCATGTCGAGGCAGCCGACGTGGCTGGCGCTGCCGGGGAATTGGTCTACCGGGGTTGTGTCGTCGCTGCCGCTGTTGCATAACGTTGGGTCGAAGCCATCTCCCCAGGGCCAGACGGCAAACCCTGCAGCCTTCTGCCACTCTTCCTCGCGGGGCAGCCGTTTGCCGGCCCATTTGGCGTAGGCGCGGGCATCATCCAGGTCCACCCAAATGACCGGGTGCCGCTCCTTGCCTGGTGGCGGCGACCATTTCCAGGGCTCCTGCTCGCTGCCGGCGGGGTTGTGCCAGTGGCGCAGGAAGTTGGTGAGGTCGCGCGGCAGGTAGCGGGACTGTTCGAGGAAGTCAAGGTAGGAGGCATTGGTGACCTCGGTGCGATCGATCCAGTACTCGGGGATGTCGACGAAGCGTCGGGGATGATACTTGTCCCAGAGCTGGTCGATCTTGTCGTAGCATGCCCCCTCCATCACCGTCCGGTTGTTGTGGCGCACACCGAAGTTGAAGGTGCCTGCGGTTACGCGGCACATCTCCTCCGGCTCTTCTCCAGCGGCCACCGGAGCGGAAGGCGCGACCGGACGCAGTGCCAGGTCGGCGAGGGTCAAACGTTTGCGGTCGATACCGGCAGCGCCGTCTCCTTCGGGCTCCCCCTGGCCGGAGTCGAGGTCAACCTCAACGCCTGCGGGCGCTGAGACGATACATCCTGCCTCGCCGCTGGACATGGAAAGCGCAAGCAGGTGCGCGTCTCCTTGTTGCGACGGCTCGATTTCGGTTCCGTTCCAGAGGTCGTAGTGGCGCATAGGGGGCCCGTCGGGCGACGTTGCCGGCGCCTGCAGCACGGGGCCGTTGACCGCAGCGCCCGAGTCGTTGATAAGCGTATGCATGGTTTTTTCGCCGCTGTGCCAGCGGTGCGCGTAAACGCCGTCTACTTCCGTGGCCACATAGGGCTGCCAGTCCCTGTCCTGAAAGGCGTCCGAGAATTGGCGCAACAACCGCACACAGCGTCGCAGGAGCACGCGATCCGCTTCGGGCCAGGGGTTCCACCAGCCAAAGATATTCTCCCAAACGACCTGGCCGCAACCATGGAAAAATGCTTTCTGGATGATATCGCTGTGTTCGTCAGCGTTGCGGTCGATGGCGCGAAAAGAAAAGCGCGGCTCCACCCAACGGATGGTCATCAGGTCAGGGGGGACAACCGTATTGCGCTGCAGCCAACTGCCCGCAATCGAGGAGAGGGCTTCAATGGGTGGCAACGATTCCGGGTTGAACACAATGTTGGCGTTGGCTCGCTCCATCGGCGCCAGGAATCCCGGGTCATCGGAGGCCATCGTATCGAGGAAGACGCCGTCGGCGCCGATCTCCTTAATCACGGCCCCTAAGGCTTCGGCGTCGGCCACTGCGGGCGCGTTCGTGTCGGGAAATCCGCCGCGGTAACCCCTCTTGTCGGTATAGGGCGGCGCGCCCGGCTCGCGGCGCGTGCCGATGTCCCAGGGGTTGTAGTTGACGAAGACGCGCACGCCGCGCGCATGGGCGCGGTCAACGACCTCGCGCAGCCCCTGCAGGCCGCCAGGCATGTCACGGTAGTAGTCGATCTGGTTGCGGTCATCGATGCCGAGGCGGGGGTAGGACTGCCAGAGGAGGATGATGTCGTAGCCGCCGAACTCGCGCTCGCCGTCATCCAGAATTTCGTCAATGCGGTAACGCCCGGCCTCACGGTCGTAGAAGGCGGTGTCGTACATGAAGAGGAAGGCCTCTGTGTAGGCGCTCCGGTACCATTCGATACCCTGGCGGGAAAAGAGATCCAGATCGAGCGAGTCGCGCAGGTCATTCCGCATTCGGTCCAGCTCGGCGGCCTCTTCTTCGTCGCGCCCGATGTGAGCCGAGAAGTCGTTCTGAAAGTTGGCGGCAAATGAGGCGAGCCGATCGGATTCAGTTGGATTCATCACTCCTCCTGTCCGCGGCCCGAACAGGCCGCAAGCCGTTATGGGCGTAGTCTGAAACGCGCAATCTGATCGTCGACCCAGGCCAGGTTGGCGTCTTTGGTGCGGCCGGCATTGTGCGGCGTGTGGACGACGTTGTGCCGCCCTAGCAAGGGGGAGTCCAACGCCACGGGCTCGAAGTCGAAGACATCGGCGGCCAGCGCCAGCTCATCGTTGAGGACGCGGCGATAAAGCGCCTCGGTGTCGCAGATGCGGGCCCGCGTTACCTGTACGACCAGGCATCCGTTCGGCAAGGCGTCAATGAGGTCCCTTCCGACCAACCCGAAGGTATCCTCTTTCAAGGGAAGCATCGGCGCGAAGATCTCGGCATCCTTTACAAGCTCGGTGAGATGAAAGCGGCGCTTTGCACCGGCGGCGGCAAAGGTTGCATCGGGGGCAAATGGGTCCCAGACGGCGACGTCGGCGCCCATGGCCGAGCACCAGGAGGCGTAGCGGGCGCCTATATTGCCGGCGCCGACAACGCGAACACGTTTGCCGCCGAGCGTGCCATTGGCAAAGCGCGAATCATCGCAATACTGCACGCCTTTGGCGCCGGGTCTGCCCGCATCAGGCCTGTGTTTCCAGGGCTCATGGCTCCCGATCATCGCCGTGTGAGACTGGGGAATGCGGCGCAGTCCGCAGAGGGTCAGACAGAGCCCGTACTCGGCTACCGACTGTCCCCAGTAGATGTCGACCCGGTGGGGAATGATGTGAACGCCGCGGGACGCCGCCTTGTCGAGGCCATCTCTCGGTTGATCGCCGTGGGAACTGTGGAAGCACTCCTCAAGGGAGGTAAAGGGGGCCAGATCTTCGTTGCCGGCGGGGAGGCCGAGGAGGACCAGCCGCTGCACCGCGGCGGGATCGGGCACCATTTGCGGCGCACGCGCCTCAGGCTCCATTGTACGGTAGAGTTCGCAACATTCGCTGTGCCAGCGATTCTGCCAGTAGTCTGCAGCAAACGGCCATACGGCGTCAAAACGTTCATGGACGCAGATTACCGATCTCATATGTGTGTCATTTCGGGTGTGCTCACAAGCTGCGGGGTTGGATGTCTTTCTTCGTTGGCATGATAAATGCTATTGGGTTCGCTGTCCAATCGCCCCTGAACTTACATGGTCGCGGCCGATACCGGGGTGAAGGTGGGAGGCATCAGGTCGAAAAGGCACCTGCTGGAAGGACGGCACGAAGTGGCCAAGGCAAGTTGCTGAAGGGGGGCGTTGCGGGGGGACTCCCCCCGCACAAGGGAGGGTCGAAGGGACCCAGACCGCCCAAATGCGAGGAGAGAGCGGAGAGGAGTGAGGAGTGAGAGAAAGACGCCCCGGTCCGCGACAACTGAGAGCGCGAGCTGGCCAAGGTTTGGTCGTCTGAGACCCAAAAAGCAGACATCGACAACGGGTGTATCCCAGCTTTGGGGTGGGAACAGTCTGGCGGAGAATCAGTGCCAGCGGTGGCCGGAGTTGTCTATCGTCTCAGGGCGAGAGGCAGTGTAGGCTCCAGGTCTGGCCGTAGGATGGAGTCCGTCAGTTGGGGAGAGTGCGAGGGCAGGCACAAGGCCGGCACCTACGGGGACCTGACGGGACTGGCGGGACGTGGTCTGGCTTCACACCTTCGAATAGGCACCTGTTACGATAGAGACACCAGGTCGGCGAGGCATGTTGTAGGAGAGGGGGCGTTGCGGGGGCGGAGC
>JAPOVP010000022.1 GCA_026708085.1 Caldilineaceae bacterium | reverse complement strand
GGGGATGCAGAAGGTCTTGTGGAGGTTGAGGTGGCAGACGTCGGCGCCCATGTCGCCGGGGCGGCAGAGACCGACCTGGGCGTTCATGTTGGCGCCGTCCATGTAGACCTGGCCGCCGTGCCGGTGGACTATGTCACAGGCTTCCTGGATGGCTTCTTCGAAGACGCCGTGGGTGCTGGGATAGGTGACCATGAGGGCGGCGAGGTTCCGGCTGTGCTGCTCGGCTTTGGCTTTGAGGTCGGCGACGTCGATGTTGCCGTCATCGTCGCAGCGGACGACGACGACTTCCATGCCGACCATGACTGCGGTGGCGGGGTTGGTGCCGTGGGCGGAGGAGGGGATGAGGCAGACGTCGCGGTGGTCCTCGCCGCGGCTGTGGTGCAGGGCGCGAATGGCGAGGAGGCCGGCGTATTCGCCCTGTGAGCCGGCATTGGGTTGGAAGGAGACGGCGGAGAAGCCGGTGATCTCGGCCAAGGCATGGGCGAGGCGGTCGAAGAGCTCAAGGTAGCCCTGGGTCTGATCGAGGGGGGCGAAGGGGTGGATTCCGGCGAAGTTGGGCCAGGTGACGGGGATCATTTCGGCGGTGGCGTTGAGTTTCATGGTGCAGGAGCCGAGAGGGATCATGGAGTGGGCGAGAGAGAGATCGCGGTTCTGGAGCCTGGTGATGTAGCGGAGCATTTCGGTTTCCGACTTCATGGTGTTGAAGATCGGATGGGTGAGGAAGGGGCTGGTGCGGGCGAAGGGCTCGGGGAGCTCGAGAACGGCTTTGCCGGCCAAGGCGGCCAGTTCGCCACCGCCGGCGTTCGGGCGGCCATCCGGCCGTGCTGAAGCGGGTTCAGGACGCGGTGATTTGCCGAATATTTCCAGCAGGGCTTCCAGCTCGGCGGCGGTGGTCTTTTCGTCGAGGGAGACGCCGACGTCCCCGTCTTCGTACAGTCGCAGATTGAAGCGATGTGCGGCGGCAGCGCGGCTGAGCTCTTCCTGAGCGCGGGGTCCGTTTCCGAACTTCAGTGTGTCGAAGAGCGGTGCGGAGCCGGACTGGGTCAGGTTGTAGCCGAGTCCAGCGAGCTCGGCGGCAAGGATAGAGGTCAGGAGCTGAATCCGTTGGGCGATTCTTGTGAGGCCGGCGGGGCCATGGTAGACGGCATACATCGAGGCCATAATTGCGAGCAGGACCTGGGCGGTGCAGATGTTGCTGGTGGCCTTGTCGCGACGGATATGTTGCTCTCTGGTCTGGAGGGCGAGGCGGAGAGCCATTTTGCCGCGGGCGTCCTGGGAGACGCCGACGAGGCGGCCGGGCATCTGCCGTTTGAGCTGGTCGCGGGTGGCCATGAAGGCAGCGTGGGGGCCGCCGTAGCCCATGGGTACGCCGAAGCGTTGGGCGCTGCCGACGGCGATATCGGCGCCCCAGTCGCCCGGAGGCGTCAGCAGGGTGAGTGCGAGCAGGTCGGTGGCGACGACGACAAGGGCGCCAGCGGCGTGGGCCTCTTCGACGAGGTTGCGGAAGTCGGAGATCGTTCCTTCGGTGTCGGGGTACTGCAAGAGGATGCCGAAGGTATCGGAATCAGGGCGGTAGCTACTGTGGTCGCCGACGATGACCTGGTAGCCGAGTGGTTCGGCGCGGACCTTGACGGTGTCGATGGTCTGGGGGTGGCACTTTGCGGAGACAAAGAAGGTTTCCGCTGCGGCGCCGCGTTTCTGGGCGCGTTTGCACATCATCATGGCCTCGGCGGCGGCGGTGGCTTCGTCGAGGAGAGAGGCGTTGGCAATGTCGAGGGCGGTGAGGTCGCTCACCATGGTCTGGAAGTTGAGGAGGGCTTCGAGGCGGCCCTGTGCGATTTCGGCCTGGTAGGGGGTGTACTGGGTGTACCAGCCGGGGTTTTCGAGGATATTGCGGAGGACTACCGGGGGCGTGATGGTGTCGTAGTAGCCCATGCCGATGAAGGAGCGGAAGAGCTGGTTGCGGCCGGCCAGTATCGCCATTTCGTCGAGCACGTCGGATTCCGGGCGGGGCTTGGGCAGGTCAAGCGATCGATTGAAGCGAATCGGGGCCGGAATCGTCTCGTCGATCAGCTGGTCGAGGGACTCGACACCGACGACTTGCAGCATCGCCTTCTGGTCTTCGGGGTCGGGTCCCAAGTGCCGGGGCACAAAGGCGTCTGTGCGCTGGAGCAGTGACGCCGGACCCTCAGCGTCTGAGCTGGCATCCGCGATCTGGCGCGCCAGGGTTGCCCTTGAAGCGGGGCCGAGGCCGTTTCCAGAGGCTTTGGACGGGGCTGTATGTGATTGCGGACTCATTTTGTTCTCCTTAGGACTCCGACCCGCTCTGGGAAGAAAAAACGGGCATCTCAAATGAGTGCCCGTTGCCTCTGTCCTTGACCTGAGAGATTGACGCACTCGGTCCAGATTAGGGGATCAGACCTGGGAGAGTGCTCCCATTCCCTACTGAGCCGTTCGGTGTGCGATTGCCCCGTCGGTGGCCGCCCGACTGCTGTTGAGCGGCGCTTTCCAAAGGTGCCGTATCGCGACGATCCTTTTGCCTGAGAGTGTGACCTGGCAGGCTGGGTATTCCTGCCGGCTTGCCCCTTCGGCGCTTCGGCAGTGAAGTCTCTCTCGTCGCGCGTCAGCCTGATATACAGTTCTGTTTCCCGATGCTGGCAATTGTAGCGCAGCCCTCGATATCGCGCAATTGTCAGAATTCGCGCAGAAGCAACTATAATCTTGTAGCGCGACATTCGGCTGCCGCCGACCGGACCGGGCGGCGAAGGGAAGAGTGAGGAAGTGCGGGATTCGTGAACTATGCGGGTGATATCAGGCAGCGCCAAAGGGCACAGGTTACAGTCGGTCCCGGGGGACGGTACGCGACCGATCACGGACCGGGCCAAAGAGGCCCTGTTCTCGATTCTGGGAAACTGGATCGAGGGGCGAATCGTGCTGGACCTGTTCGGCGGGACGGGCGCGGTGGGCATCGAAGCGCTGAGCCGGGGAGCGGAACACGTCTACTTTGTAGACTGGAGCCGCGCGGCGGTGCGCACGATTGTGAAGAATCTGACTCACTGCAGGGTGGCGGAACGGGCAACGGTTGCGAGGCGGGACAGTTTCGACTTCATCGAGAGGTTTGAGGGAGAGCCGTTTGACCTGGTCTACATTGCGCCGCCCCAGTACCGGGCGTTGTGGCAGAAGGCGCTGTGCGCTGTCGATGCGTGCGGAGAGATGCTGGATGAGGAAACCGTGGTTATCGTGCAGATCGACCCGAGGGAAGAGAGGCCGCTCGCTCTCGAAAACCTGATCGAGTTCGACCGCCGCCGCTACGGTTCGGTGTTGCTGGTCTTCTACGAAGTCGCGGAAGCCGCCGAGTAGGCGGCAAGAAGCGGAATCCAACCCATAACAATCAGTCCCCTGCGGTCGTTACGACCGCAAAGTAGATGATGTAGCCGGCCTCGGCCCCGGGGTCGACGGTTACAACCGTGCTGCTCTGGCTGGCCAGGGTGTAGCCCTGCACGTCCTCCACAGCAATAGTGTGCTCGCCGGCGTTCAGTTCCTCGAAGCGGGTACCGGCTGATCCCACATCGTTTACGGCGGCAACGGATCTGCCGTCCGGGGAGGTGAGGGTTACGGTGGCGCCGGCGATGAGGTTTTCGTCGGAGTCGAAGAGGCCGTCGGCATTGCCGTCAAGGAAGAGATAGACGAGGAGGGCATCGGGCGCGACATCTGCGCTGAGGACGGAGGCGGGTTCGGGGTAGGGTAGTGCGGGTCGCGCTTGCTCGTTCGACTGTGAAGTGGTTGCTCTGGTGGAGGCTTGGGAAGCTGTTGATGCGGCGGCGTGGCGGTCGTTCGGGCGGGAGGCACTTTGCGGCTGGGCGGTGGAAGTACCTGATTGCATCTGTGCCAGCGCGTCTGTCAGGGCTGCAATGAATAGATCGAAGTTGCGGCGGGTGTCCTGGAGATCGTTGACGGCGCTGTCCAACTCAGTGAGCTGGATGCCCTGGTCGCTAAGGGTGCGGTCGAGGTCGGTCAGGCTGGCGTCCAGGTCGGTGAGGCTCCGCTGAAGGGCGGCGACGGCGCCGGACTCCTGTTCGAGCACGATGAGGCGCTCGCCGAGTGCATCGACGTTTGCGTTTACACTTTCGAGGTCGGCGGCGACATCTGTCAGGCCGGCCTGGACGGCGTTAACCCTGGAGGTGTTGGTGAAGTTTAGGGTGCCGCCGTTCCAGATTGCGAGGACCAGGAGAGTAAGAAGCAGGCCGATGATCGCGCCGCCGATGGCAGAGAGGTAGGCGGTCAGCGATTCTTCGACTTCGGGCATGCTGAATTCCAGTTCAGGCGGCTGCTTAGTCTGGAGTTCCATTGGATTGTCCTCGAAGGTATGCGTCTTTTGCGCAGGTACGGGAACGACAGGGGGATGGTTTTCGGTTCTGCTGTGTGAACAGGCGCAGGGCGCTGGCTTGCGGTCTCGGGCAGCGATTGTTGACGTTGGCACCGCCTATTGAAAATACAGAAGTCTCACGTTTCTGTCAACTGGTATGGATATGAAGGATGTCGTTTTGGTTTAGGGTGGGGGTCGTTTGGCGGAAGACGAAGGCGGTGCGAGGGCAGGCACAAGGCCCGCCCCTACAGGAGGTTGCAGGGTGGGACGGAGTGGGTGGCGAGTAAGGGGGAGGGCAGGCACAAGGCCTGCCCCTACCGAAGGTTGCAGGGTGGGACGGAGTGGGTGGCGAGTAAGGGGGAGGGCAGGCACAAGG
>JAPOVP010000048.1 GCA_026708085.1 Caldilineaceae bacterium | reverse complement strand
TTGGAAAACTGACTATCTCCTCAAAGTTCTCTCCCAATAAGATGCGTATGCCCTGTCACAACCCCTTGCATTTCTGCCTGTATCGTGGTAATATCTCTACTGTACAAGAGGGGGAAAACCATGCCTAACAATACGAAAAACCAACCCACAAGACCCCGCGGCCGGCCCCGAACCCACCCCATGCCAGACCCCATTCCCGACACTCCGCAGAACGTCGCGCGCGCCCTCATGTCCACGCCGCCTCCGAAAGAATCAGAGTGGCAGTATCTCAAAGACGCGCCTCCGTCCAGCCCCTACAGTCGCAAGACCGGATGACGGCGGTCGTTTCATGACTTTATGATGGCTCTTGTGCAGGCGTTGTTCCCATCGCCGCAGGGACTAGGCGATACCTTCTTTGCGCGTCGTATCGAAGACCATTGCTGAGGCCGGTCCGACAACAAGCACGAGCGCAAAGCGCGCCAGTATAACTGGCAGCGCAGGTAAGGACCTCCCCAGCCGCTGCCCCCACGTACAATAGAGCCCGCCGTGTGCATCGCAGGCGTAATGTTCAGGAAGATGTTGCCCTGACAACTTCAGCATGGGCCTCTACAGAGGTCAGAATTTCACTCTGCCGGCTTGCTTTACAAATGTTTCTTGTTTGTTTCTTGAGCCTATGCCTTCTCTCAAAATCTCCCCATTCGCGTTGCGGACCAATGACAATGTGGACTTCATCGTTTGAAATTAAGTTTTTGCCACGATAGAAAGCAACATAAACCAAGATTCTGTCCACGTTCTCATCAGGCTCATGCACTATTCTCTTTATGGCGGCCATAAGTTCACTGGGTGAAACTACATCGACTGGTTCCCAGGTTTCTTGAGTCCCCAACCAGTACCGCAAAACAGAGATTTCATAGTTATGTTCTGAGTAGGCTAATTTAGGCCCAATAATTCTTTCGTATTCATCAAAGATTTTGGAATCTTCGTCTACAAGAAGCCTGATGCTGTCTTCTTGCAAAGACAGTAAGATGTCATCAATGTGGGAATCTACATTCTTCTCCTTGTTAAAAATGTGCTCGAATACATTCGTGTCGATTGCTACTGCTCCCTGAAATACTGAGTTGCTCATCTTCTTGCCCCTAGCCTAAGTCCTTCTCGAATATCTTCTGCGAAAAACTCCATAGGCAGTCCTGCCTCCATTGACCCATCTTCATTGATGTCAAGATTCTTTACTATTGGAATATCGTTACTCTCTCCGCCTAACGTACAATACGCAACTGACACATCCTTATGTGGTAGATCACCTTTGGCAATCAGCCGTCGAATTCTGAGCAAAAGGTTGTGGCTGTGTGTTTCAATCACCGATCCAACTTCTCTTTGGGTCCAAAGTTCAGAGAAAAAACTTCCTAGATGAAGTTGAGCAGTGGGGTGAAGTTGGGCCTCCGGTTGTTCGACCATTAGGCAGGAGCCAACGGGCATAGTGGCCCCCTTTACCAAAATCGGCAGAAATTGACTGACACCAAAACCAAGATCGGCGATCAACACCCTCGCATCGGTGCTGTCATGCGTGGCGATAACTTTTCCTTTTTCTAGAGGCGTATCCTCTATCTCTATCGTCCTGACTGCGGTTACATCTAAGAGGTGTTTGGACAGAAACTGAAACGACTCCCTGCCTTCCTTTACAACCTGTCGAAGAAGATACAGGGAATCCTCTCGTCTTCGTTCCGCTGAATCCTTCGTGGTGTCGGAAAAATCAACAAGCCTACTAAGTTCGCCTCTGATTGGCGGCAAATGAAATATAGAATTCATCAGTCGTTGAAATTCAGCCCCGATTTCATCTGCCGCCAGTTCAGTCGGCAAATTCTCAATCCACGATTGGGAGTACGGCTTTTCATCTGATGAGCCTTGATCTATAAATTGGTGAATCCACCTCATTATTTCTCTGCTCTTTTGATTTCTCGCCTCAAAGTAAAATATATCATCCTCTCTTAGTTGATTGGTGAGATCAAAGTGTTTCGACAGGTTCCCTCTTTCACCAGCCAAGTAGGTAATTTCTCCGTCAAGAGGGTGTCCTAAATAAGGTATTGAGCCTTGTAGTGAAACCACAGTCTTTAATGAATCAACAGCAAGCACCTCCTCTAGAACACCTGGCATAAATGTGAAAAAATCAAAACGTCGAGGACGAAAAGACAATTCAAAGTCAAGGCGGTCATTCTGTGACATGGAATTCTTAAGATCGGAGAAGTCCCCCAACCGAACCAGTTCGCCGTTCAATAAAGGAAAGTTCTCACTCGAAGACATTGCAGATTGCTTCAACATCAACAAAAATTTCAAGATTGTCGACTTTCCAGAACTGTTATTTCCAATGAGGACCGTGATAGGTCTGAACCTAATGGAAACCTCCTCATCAAAGAGACGAAAATTGGAGAGACTGAGCCTGTCAAGCATTACTTTGTCCTCTTCTCACGAAAAAATGCGCGTACACCCCCACCTCCAAGTGTACGCGCACTGTTTTCACTATTCGACGTATTTATTCAGAAATATGCCACCAAAATGCAGCCTAGTTTGGCTAAATTGCTTTCTGATTGTAGAGCAGAACAATCGATCCGCCAAATTGGGTTAACGCGGCCCAAACCCATCCGCATTTGGGTCCTCCCACCAAGGCAGCGGTACAATTTCTTTAACGCAACAAATCACAGTTGACGGTCGAACCGTCGGCCCCGTTCAACCGCAAAGGAAAACCAATGACCAGACCAAGACAGAACCTCGCGATCAACCACCCTGCCTACTTTGGTATATAATTCCCCGAATTTACTCTCCAGATCAGGGAGGCGGAAGAACAGAGTCGGCAGGGCAGAACGGGTTTGTGGCGAACATGCGGTGAAACCGAGAAGCCCCCCAAACCTTGCTACCTCTTTAACCGTCGGGAAATAGACTCTGCTTCCAAGCGTGCAGTTTTCGCTCAATCCTCGGATGTGACGGAGGTAAACGTAGACTTCATTCACGCGTATTATGATCAGGTCCAGCATGAAGTCATCGTAACGTGGGACGTGCGACTAGACGGAGAGTGGGGTTGGAGAATGGACGAATTCTACCGTCTGTCCGATTGTCTGCGTGACAGATAGGAGGTATATGTGGACGACTGAGATTGAATGCGCATGAACTCTATTAGCCGTCTACAGAACCGGATTATGCCCGGAGGGCGTATCCCAGATGGTTGTCCGCCCAGTAGAGTTAGTTCAACGATCAGGCTAAGGCCAACCCTGGCCAGTCGAATCTCGCACAAAACGTGGGATGCACCCTCTGAGAGATAGGAAAAACATCGCTTGGGGTGGTGGGGCAATGCCTCGCCACTCCATTCCCTCCCAAATCAGCACTAACCAGACCTGCGGCCAGACCACGAATCACCGCCCATACTTCAGTTAGCTTCTTGCCCCGCTCACTTGCGTACCTATTCGTGAAGTGGTAAGCTCATTGCCACCTACCAAGATCACGTCAGCACAGCCACTCCACAAACTAGGGAAAAACATGACTCTTGAAAATCCCGGTGCCCTCCGCCGATCAAGACAAGAACAGAATACTGCTGTCACCAGAAGGGAATTGGAAGAACTCCACAAAGAGATGAATGACTTCAAAAGAAACACACGAAGTATCCTGGCTGAAATCCTCAAACTGGTGGACAGATCAGAAGACTTGCATCGAAACTATCCTCCTACATCCATAACCATTAAAGACTTGCTGCACCAAATTGAAGAACTCTGACCCCGTATGTCCGAATCCAAAAAATTGGAAACCTCTCCCTACACCGTGCTGCAAGAGCGGTGAAAACTGTATATCATACCAAGAGCCCTTCGACCCTAAGACACATCCATAAAGACAAAAGGGAATCAAAGAAATAATCGAATCCAAAGTTGTAAAACTCACATCGTGTTCTTATCGCTCAAGTGTCAAAATCGAAGTCTTTGAGCCGTGGTTTCAGACTAGGAGTCAAAACTGGACTTAGGAACCGACCTGGACGATCCTTTTCAACCGCAGTCATCATCTGCGACAATTGTGGCCACAAGTCCGAATTCGATGGCCAAACACTCGGACTCGACGAAAACCGCACCAAGTGCCCTCGACTCATAACAAAAGCCGTCACACTGTGTGACGGCTTTTGCCTGCTCAGCAGACCGACTGGATAAGGTTGGATCTTCTCATTGGATAGGGTTTGATCCTTTCATTCTAGTCCGACGGGTTGACCGCGCACCGTCTCGTGGAGTACATTGTTCCTACCACATGTTTGGTCAGTTCGGTATCTGCGTGTTTCTGGATGGAAGCAGTCCTGTGTGTGCTGAAGGGCAGACCCTACAATGTCGCTAAATAAGCAAGACCTATGGGCGGATTTAAGATTTGCTAAAGATGAATTGGAGAGTCCGCCGCTCGATGACACTTTTACACTTTTGGGCAATGTAGGAAATTTGGAGGAACAGCCTGAGAAGGAATTCTTAGCCAGACTTTTCTCGACTAGCGCACCTTACTTAGCATACTCAAGGGCTAAGGCAAGGGCGGATACAAGAAATGCTCACGAAGCAATCGAAAAGGGACTAAAGGCAATTCTGTTAGATAGTGGTCTGCCATTGAAGAAAATGAGTAATTACAGTCATGAACTACCGGATTTACTGGAAGCTGTAAGAAATTACGACCCGAATGCATTTCGCGAACTAGAGCGATGTTTCGAAAGCACAATCCAGTATTTGGAAAGCGTCACTAATATCCAGCACAACACAAGCCTTATCAAATATTTTCGACAAAACGGCACAAAAGATACCTTTAATGCAATCAGGTATGCGAGTATTGAGGGAAAAGACGACGCAGGCGGGAGAGTGATTCTCCTTATCCACCTTGAGATTATACGTGCCCTAGTGCTACTCGCAACTGGGTACACTCCCAAAGATATAGTTTGTCGTGTCGAAGATGAGGTGAGAAAAACGATACTTGAGATGAGCAAACTTGATCCGACATGGGACGTAGAAGATTGGTTAAGTCAGGGTGTGGTTCTCCCTCGACTAAAGGTCGTTGAAGATGTGCAGGACAACAAGGTGATTCGTGCTGCGGTGCGGAGGTGTGCAAGGAAATCTGCGAATAGAGAGGTTAGGGATTGGGCCATCAGCCTCAGGTACAATCTCACTTCTGCGAGAAAAAAGGCTCTATCTGAGCGTCGGTCCGTGTAGAACTCGCTGTAATTTTGATGATTAGAGTCAATGGCTGGAACGGGTATAATTCCTAAACCAAGACTCGCCCTCATTTTCCTGCTCAGCCGATCGCCCGAATAAATTCAGGCCCCCCAAACCAACCCTTTGGCTAACCTTGGACAAGAGTTCGATATATTGACTCAATTGCAACGAAACAACCGACGATTTGGCCGTCGGCTAACATGTAGACTCTCGAAGACCCCTTACCCATCAGTCAAACCCACGGTTGCCAATTCCGTTACAGAACGGAGGTAAGAGAAGTCCGTCTTTCTGAGTAGAGTAAGTGATTCCCTCCACATTCAACCCGTCTCAACCATGACCATCCCGTGGCGTGATTTCCGTTTGCAACCCGTCGAGTACCTTGGCAAACTCCGCCCGTACTAACCAGTCACTACGGAGATTCTCATGTCTGACGAACAGGATTACGGAACACGCGTCGCCATTACGGATTCGATGAGGGCAGACTTCATACGTTCCTGCTTGACCATGACCCCAAATGACGACGATGTTGTACTCAAAACTGACCTCCGAAAATTTTATGCCTCTTGGCTAACCGAACGCCATAATCGCTACGATGCCGGTATCAGCAACTCGGAAGCCAGCAAACTCTACAACCTCCTGGAGGAAATCTTGGGGCCTGTCGGTGAGTCCACTGATGCAAACGGACGCAGTGTTTTCACAAGACTCGTGTTGTCTCACCGTTCACTCAACCCCGCCCCCCATTTCCCCGAACTCAATATCGAAATCCCCCCTCATGTCCCGTGGGAATTGACCGGTGAACGACTGGGAAGTGGCGGACAAGGACACGTCTACCTCGTCACCAAACACAACTCTGACGACGACAAACAGTTCGCCCTCAAACTCCTTAGAAACCCCACCACACCTCAAGCCCGTGCACGATTTCGCCGCGAAATCGAAGCCGTCCAAAATATCGACCACCCGTCCATAATCAGGATTCATGACTACTCAGAACCAGATGAGGATTTCCAGTTTTACGTTATGGATTTCCACCCCGGAGCACGGTCGCTAGACAGCATCATCCTCTCACAATCCACCAACCCGTTCCACGGCAATGTATCACTCTGTCTCAACCTGCTCGAAAAAATAGTCACGGCAATCGGCGTCTGTGAAAAGAATTCCCCCCAAATCATTCATCGAGACATCAACCCACAAAACATCCTCGTGCTACCAGACGATAGTATTCGCCTGATCGATTTTGGAATATGCCATTTCGAAAATGGTGAAACCATCACCCTGACTGATGAAAATGTCGGGCGACGCAATTATACTGCCCCCGAATGTGAATCAGGGGCCAGCTCCCCTAGTATCTGTTCCGATTTCTATTCAACTGCCAAAACACTGTGGGCCACCATCAACTCCCGCAACGCCTTTAGTCGAGAAGAATCTGTATTCTCCACCAACCCCGACTCCATGCAATCCAGATTCCCCAACAACCCCGACACTTGGCACCTGGAACAAATCTTCATCAAAACCATCCGCAAGAACCCCTCCGATCGCTTCGCCAATACCGATGAATTTCTCGAATCTCTGTCCGAAATCCGCTACAAAACATCACGAGGCTTCCCACCACGTCAAATCGCACACACTCGCTGCCCTTCTTGTGGAGACCGAAACTTCTCCGACCTGCCTGACGCCGAAACCAAATTCGGACCCCTGCACACCCGCAGTTTCGGTGCAACACAATGTGATATGTGCGGATTCGTCATCCTGCGCAATCGCTCAACCAGAAATAAAATCGAAGCAAAAATTCAAGATCTCCAGTAACCCCATAACATCACCCATAATCCTTCGGTATGGCGAAGGATTAGATCAAAGGCTTGGGGGAACTGCTGGACGTAGAGGAGTGGAGCAGTCCCATACGCTTACGGGCTCGGATTGAATCCGGGCCTTTTTTCTTTGAGTTTTGTGGGGTATAATGTGGGCAGCGAGGTGTCGAAATGGCTCCAAGACGAAAGCCGAAGAGATCAGAGACAGTAGGGAAAGAACCGCACCGCAAACGCCCCGTCGGTCGCCCTCCACTTGAACTCCCCGACCCGATCCCAGACACGCCAGAAAACATCGCACGGGTCGTGCTGAACACGAAACCCAAGAAGCGCGGTGAGTGGCGTTTCGAGAAACGACGCGCCCGAAAGAGCGACAAGTAGGAACATCAGGTTTCCCCCATGCTCGTCGCTCATATAAAGGGTTGGCTACTTAGATATATAAGCCCCTAATGAAAGGCTGTGAATGATGGGCAGCGTGACCTATTGCGAGACATTCGAGGATGGGGCGGGCGGCTGGATAGCCTGGTTGGGACCCGGCCAGCCGGCGCCGGCGGTCATCGAGGAGGGGGCACTGGTATCGCGCAGCCCGTGGGGTATTGATTCGAATCACGCTCCGCCCGGAGGCGGTTATCTCCATCTTCTGTTCATCCTACATACAGCACCCCAGGACGATCCCAACGGCAGCTACGCTCCTCTCCTGGGCGGGAACCGTTTTATCGACGGCGGCTACCCGCGCGATTTCCGCAATGCGCGTCTTACCCTGCGGCTGAAGGGTGAAGTTGATTTGCAGGGAGCTGAGCTGCGGCTGCACTGCCAGTCGCGGGTGGGGGACAAGGCGATCAACTTTGTCCTGACCTCGCAGTCCTTCGAAGTGACGCCGGAGTGGACGGAGCAGACGATCACGTTAGCGCCCGACCCGGAGCAGTGGCTCTGCCTGGGGGCCCGCCACGATCTGATGGACGTGTATGGGTGGAACGACGTTGACAGGGTGCTGCGCGATGTTGACATCGACATCATTCTCCTATTGCATCCTCTGCAGATTGTGCCCTTGAGCCCGCAGCCGGGGGGCCCACACATGGGACGGGCAGAAGTTGACTATGAGGTAGACCGGAACTTGCTTCCTGCGGGAGAGATCAGATTAGGGGAAGTGCGAATCGATTTCAGCGACTCCTCAGCGCAGTCGAATCGCCGGTGAGGCAGTATGAGTAAAGCTCTACATGGTGCGACTTCAATCCTGGAGAGTTATGCTGTCAGAGAGGCAATTGCGGATAGGGCAGGGCGCCGCAGCAGAATAACCAATTGTGATTGCATTGCAATCATGCTATGATTCATTGATATTGCACGCGGGGGTGAATTCATGGCCAGCATAACAGTGCGTAGTCTGGATGAAGATCTGAAGAGACGGCTACGTATTAGAGCAGCTGAGAACGGCCGCTCCATGGAGCAAGAGGCTCGTGAAATTCTACGCGCGGCGTTAGATCAGGAGGTTTCTCCAGCCAGAAACCTCGGGTCGGCGATCCACGAATTGTTCAAGCCCTTCGGACATACAGAGTTGGATATCCCTCCAAGGGAAGCGATGCGTGAGTTCCTGCCTTTTGATGAAACTCTAGACGATGTTCGTTCTTGATACCAACGTTATATCGGAGCTTATGCGCGACAGGCCGCATTTGGATGTCCTGGCGTGGCTTGACAATCAACTTACGAGCGCTCTGTTTGTCACAACAATCACCGAGGCAGAAATCCGAACAGGTATCGCGCTCTTGCCCGAAGGAAAACGTCGGCGAGGACTAACTGCTGCTGCGGAGCGCACCTTCGGAGCGCTATTCTCTGAACGTGTCTTGTCCTTCGACAGTGAAGCTGCCCGTGCCTATGCTGAAATAGCGTCCAGTCGCCGAATGGCTGGACATCCAATCAGCCAAGCCGACTGCCAGATCGCTGCGATCGTCCGTTCACGAGGGTTATCCATTGCGACAAGAGACGAAGCCGACTTCGAGGGCTGTGGCATTGAAGTGTTGAACCCCTGGACAGTTCAATAGGAGCACAGAATTCGCCTGAGCGGAGTTATTGTTGTCCGCCTTTCGCCAGACGGCTGACTGCATTCAGCAGGACACCCTACGCGCAAGCCCATAGTCTTTGCGTCACAGGGTTGGCAGGCGGGCGGGTTTGGTGCCCAAGTCTGGGGCTCCATATTGCCAGCACGTGAAGAAGGCCGTGCGACTCGAGAGATTACATCCCATATCGGTGGGGACCTAGACCAGCGAGTTGTCGAATCCAGTATTGATGCCCACAGCCAGTCAGAGTCTCACCCCGTGCCGGAATTTTGGTTGCGGCTACGCTCCTCGGCGCGCGTTGGGAGCAAGGCGTCCGCTTCTGAGGTAACGTCGCCGTCCATCGCTGTGGCGCTGGACTGGTCGGTGCAGACGATGATTGTAGCGCCGGACCCGGAGTAGTGGCTCTGCCTGGGCGCCCGCCATGACCTCAATGGCGTGTACGGCTGGGGCGACATTGAAAGCGTGCTGCGGGACGTCGATATTGACATCATCATCCTTTTGCAGCCACTGCAAATTGTTTCGCTGAGCCCACTGTCAGGGGGCCCTCACGTTCGACGGGTAGAGGTCGACAATGAGGTAGACAGAGCCGTTCTTCCTACGGGAGAGATTAGTTTAGAGGAAGTGCGAATCGAATTCACCGACTCCATTCAGAGCTGAGCCGAAATCTCAGGGAGCCTGGGCCCCAACCGACACCCGTGATTCGTTGACACTAGTTCATCTACGTGCTAAACTGCCGCCAACATCAGCCATGTTGAGCGCTCCTTCATGCCAGCCTCACCGGTGGTTCAGCGACGCACCAAGGTCTTTAGACGGCAACAGAGCTGACTGCGTCCAGTGCTGACCGTAGACAGCATACTTAGCCAGAAGGTAGCTGACGCCCTGCCACCGCGATTTCACAAAGCTGAGAATAGGCAGATTCACGCGACTCGTTTTGTCACTCGAGCAGCAGGCGAGAACCACCTGCGTTGCGGGCCAAGTGAAGAGAGATCCGGAGTTGCACAAGAACAGACAAAGGAGGGTGTAATCTCAGGTCAAGGGATTCGGGGGCTGACACACTCCCAGTGTATGGAACTTCGGCATTTTTCTATCGTCAGAAACACTTCTCATTCGAACCTCATGAACCAAATGGAGTCAAAACTATGAAGAAGACGAGACTATCTCGCCGTGATTTTCTGAGCGTCTCGGCGACGACGGCTGCCGGTGTTATGCTGACCGCCTGTGTGCCGGCTGCAGTACCGAGCGACGAGCCGGCGGCCATGGCTGAAGCTGAAGCGCCGGCCGAAGAAGCTGCCCCAATGGACGGCGGGACGTTGACGTTTTCCACAGGATCGCCCTGGGGAACTTTCAGCCCGTTCCGACCTACCTACCAGTACGGCTACAGCAGTAACACGCCGGCCATGCTGACCCACAGCCGGCTTTTCGACCTGGACCGCAACAACGACACGCACCCGAACCTGGCGCTGGAGTGGGAGATTTCCGACGACGCCACTGTGTACTCGTTCAGACTGCGCGAGGACGCCAAGTGGCATGACGGCGAGCCGGTAACGGCGAACGATGTGGTGAGCACGGTCCGGTTCATCCTGACCCAGGCGACCAATATCAATCCCCGGCGTTGGATCAGCGCGCTCAAGGGTGGACAGGACTTCTATGATGGGGTAACCGATGAGTTGCCGGGCGTTTACGCGCCAGATGACTTCAATGTCGTTTTCGAACTGGAGGAGACAAACGTCGGTTGGCACCTTTCAGCGACGACGGACCTTCAGATTCTGCCGGCGCACATTTTCGACGGTGTGGCGCCAGAAGACATCGTAGAGCACCATGCGCCTGCGTGGTACACACCCGAACTAAATATCGGCTCCGGTCCTTTCAAGTTCGTACGCGCAGAGCGGGACCAGTTCGTGGAGTTGGTACGAAATGACGACTACTACGGGGGCACGCCCAAACTTGAGCGCATCATCTTCAAGAACTTCGGTGCGGCCGACACTCAGTTCATTGCTCTGCAGAAGGGCGAACTGGATGTATGGAACGTCCCGCAGGACTTCTACGAGCAGTCTCTGGAACTGGACAACGTGGACGTCCACCTGGTAAACCGCAACTATATTCGCGTCTTCCTCCTGAACTACGAGTCGCCAGTTCTCGCCGACAAACGCGTGCGCCAGGCTTTGGCCTACGCAATCGACCGCGAGGGAATCTGTGAGGGCCTGTACTCCGGCCTGTGCACACCTTACAACTCCTACATGGAGATGCGCCCGTGGCTGGCTGACGGCCTCAACCAGTACGAGTACAATCCCGAGAAGGCCAAAGAGCTGCTTGCCGCGGCCGAGGCCGACGGCACCTGGGACCCGAGCAACGTGCTGCGCGTCAACTGGTACTACAGTGACGCTCTCCATCAGGACATTATGGCAGCCATCCAGCAGAACCTGGCCGCTGTCGGCGTGGAGACCCAACTCCAGTACCTGGAAGGCACTTCGGCCGTAGAGACACAGTCTGCCTGTGAATTCGAGATGTACTATCAGGGTTGGGGCTTCTCCTTCCCCGAGCAGTACAACTCCTTCTTCACCGATGCGGAGCGCTGCCGCACGCCGTGGGGCGATCCGGATGCTCAGGCGTTGTTCAATGAGACCGCAACCACGGTCAACCTCGAAGAGCGCATGGCGATCCATGAAGAGATTCAGAGACGCCTAAACGATGAACTGCCGATGATGCCGTTCCTGCAGTTTATCGGCCCGGTGGCAGTCAACAAGCGGGTACAAGGCTTTAACGAGGACGCCCTGTGGAACCGCTACTATCCGTGGAGCAACGGCTACGCCAACGCGGTCAACTGGGCTGTTACAGGATAGTGCGTTTGAGGAAAGTAAACGGAGAGTTGAGAGGCAGTTCCCCGCCTCTCTGCTCCTCCCTCTCTGTCCTCCAGTAGTGAGATCATATCCTTGCGAACCTACATTTTGCGCCGCCTGGCGATATCAGCACCCATCCTCCTGGGACTGACCATGGTGACTTTCATATTCACCGAGCTGATGCCGGGCGACTTTGTCGACGCGTTGATTCCACCTCTAGCGATAGTCAACTACACGCCTGAACAGTTGGAGTCGATGCGCGAGAACTACGGCCTCAATAAGCCGCCCCATATACGCTACCTGATCTGGTTGCGCGAATTGGGGAAGGGCAATATGGGGAAATCGTTGATATCCGGGGCGCCGGTGCGGGACGAAATCCTGCAAAGGATGCCGGCAACGCTTCAACTCACAGCGACTTCGCTATTGTTTGGCATCGCTTTTGGCGCGGTCCTTGGGATTCTTTCCGCGGTAAAGCAGTACACCTGGATAGACCAGACACTCACGCTTCTTGGCTTTATCTGGATATCGACACCCGGCTTCGTTTTTGCGATCGGAGCGATTTTTCTGTTTTCATTGAAGATAAGTCTCTTTCCTACCTCCGGCATTACAGACTACGGCGAAGAGGCGTCGATTCTGACGCGCATTCACCACATGTTTCTGCCGGCGCTGGTTCTGGGACTAGGAAGTATGGCAGGCTTCATGCGCTATTCGCGCAGTAGCCTGCTTGACGTAATCCGCCAGGATTACATTACGGTCGCACGCGCCAAGGGGCTGGCAGAAAAGGCTGTCCTCCTGGGACACGCCCTGCGCAATGCGCTCATCCCCCTGATAACGATAGTAAGCCTGGACATCCCTTTCTTAATTGGCGGAACTGTCATCATTGAGAGCATATTTGCGTGGCCAGGAATGGGAACATACAGCCTGACTGCCATTTACTCACGCGACTATCCGGTCATCATGGGCGTGAACTTCATGGTTGCGCTCGTTGTTCTGCTGAGCAACTTGCTGGCCGACATTACTTATGCGTTTGCCGATCCTCGAATCCGCTACGAGTAAGATGAGGCCCGACGGCGATGCGCGGACTAGCTGAGAGTCCCATGATATCCCTTATTTTCTGTCGTCATTGTCCTGGGGAAGTGCGATCATGATCGGAGAGATCGGGCGATGACCGCTTCTGAACTTACTGATACGCTGGACGCGCCCCAGAGGGACTCGGTACAGCAGCGATTCTGGCGCCGACTGTTCCGGCACAAGCTGGGGATGGTCGGCCTGGTCATGCTGGTGCTCCTGGTGATCGCCGCGATCTTTGCGCCCCTGCTGGCCGGAATCGACCCGGCGGCCATGGATCTGAAGATGAAGAACAAGCCGCCCAGCGCCGAGCACATCCTCGGGACGGACGCCATAGGCAGGGACGTTTGGGCCCGCCTGGTCTTCGGCGCCCGCGTCTCGCTCTCGGTCGGGCTTGTCGCAGTGGGTATCTATACCTCGATTGCACTCATTCTTGGCAGCATTTCGGGATATGCCGGCGGCCACGTCGACAACGTCATCATGCGTTTCACCGACATCATAATGTGTTTCCCCACCTTTTTGTTGATCATCACGGTGGCCTCGGTGCTGCCCCCCAACATCTTCAATATCATGGTGATCATCGGCATCTTTGGCTGGCCTGGCATGACGCGCCTAATACGCGGCCAGTTCCTCAGCCTGCGCAGCCAGGATTTCGTTATCGCTGCGGTTGCGGTCGGCGTCCCGACCCGGCGGATCATCTTTCGTCACATTCTGCCAAACGTTGTCGGGCCGGTGGTGGTGGCCGCCACTCTGGGACTGGCAGGCGCTATCCTGACAGAGTCGAGTCTGAGTTTTCTCGGCCTTGGCGTACAGCAGCCGACGCCAAGTTGGGGACAGACCTTGACTACCGCTCTGCAACTCCCAATATTGGAGAACATGCCCTGGCGCTGGCTTCCTTCGGCGACTGCGATTGCTTTCGCGGTCTTGTCGATGAACTTTTTCGGCGACGCCTTACGCGATGCTTTCGACCCGCGCCAGCATCTGGACTAACCCCACAGCGGACCAGGTCTGCCCATTCGATGGATTCCCCTATCAGACCATTCCTCCCTTTTACAACGTGTCTTAATCCCGCATGGATTTGAGGCGATGATCGGCGACAAATGCAGGCAGTTTCCAGCGGGAGAACGGCAGCTCTTTCTGGATGACGACGATATCGCGGGCATGGACGGGCTGCGCCGCGTGTTCCATCAGCCGCAGAAGCGGGGCGCGGTTATCCGGCGCGAGCCTGCGCTTGGCGGAAACCCGGAGATCCGGTGTGCTCCGGTGTGGGATCCGGAGGCGCGGTTGTGGAAGCTGTGGACTATCTGCATTACGCCGGAGGCGTTGCACGGCATAGCAGGATTGTCTGGTTATCACGAGAGCCGCGACGGCCTTCACTGGTATCAACCGATTCTGAGGGAGGCGGAGTACCTGGGAACGCGCGAGAACAACCTCGTCTACATTCCGATGGGTGACGGATGCACGGCAGAGATCCTGGGGGCGGTCTACGATCAGGGCGACCCGGACCCAAGCCGGCGTTACAAGGCAATAAGCTTCACGATGGCGCCGGAGCTGGCGATTCTGTTCGCTACTTCTCCGGACGGTATCCATTGGACGCGGGTGGAGATCCCGCCGATTGCCTCGGGGGACGAGCCGAATTTCAGTTTCGATGAACGCAGACGTCTCTTCATCGCCACTGTGAAGGTACCCGGTCCGTTCGGCCGGTCCCATGCACTGACCGTCAGCGAAGATTTCGAGAGTTGGAGCGAACCGGAGCTTGTATTTCATGCGGACGAGGAGGACCAGGAGCAGGCGCGGCGGATAATCGCCGACCGGTTGGCCGATCCGATGCTTCAGCAGC
Source organism: Caldilineaceae bacterium (assembly GCA_026708085.1). Lineage (GTDB taxonomy): Bacteria > Chloroflexota > Anaerolineae > Caldilineales > Caldilineaceae > Bin5. The sequence goes on along the minus strand of JAPOVP010000048.1, from coordinate 43,814 downwards.
CTGTGTTCAACCACCCGGAAGAGCACGGGGTTGACGTCTACAACTTCGCCATCTCACGCTACGAGAGTCGATACATCGGCTTTGCTTCCATGTTCTACCATACGGGGCGGGCGTGGAATGACCGCAACCACGACGGCTTTCACCACGTGCAGATGGCGAGCAGTCGTGACATGCGCAGGTGGCAGCGTATGGGAGAGCGGGCGCCCTTTATTGGGCCGTCTCCTCTTGGGAGCGGCGCTTACGATACGATGCAGATTCTGGGACCGTCCTTTCCGGTTGTGAGGGGCGACCAACTCTGGTTCTACTATTCCGGCATTCGGCACCGCTGGCGCCCGCCTAAGGTCAGCCCTGAGCGGGCGGCCATCTGCCTGGCTACCATGCGGCGAGACGGCTTTGTTTCGCTGGATGCCGATGCAGACGGCGGCGTTGTCACGACTGCGCCCTTTCGCTGGGAGGGGGAGCGGCTCTTTCTGAATGCCGAGGCCGACAACGGCGAAATCGTGTGCGAGCTTATCAGTTCAGAAGGTCAGGCATTGGCCGGATATGGGCGGGATCACTCCTTATCCCTCACTGAGGACGGCGTACGCCAGCCCGTCCACTGGGACAAGAAGGCAGTCATGCCGGTTGGGGCTGAGAGCCCGGTGCAACTGCGCATTTGGTTACGGGACGCACATCTTTACAGCTACTGGTTCGAATAGGGGGGCGAAATGGCATCAGATTCCAGTCGCATTTTTGCACGTATGGAGAGGCAGCTATTTTTCGACGACGCGGACATTGCCCGAATCGAAGGACTGGAAAGGACTCTGCACCAGCCCAATAAGAAGGGTGCCGTCATCCGTTCGGACCCAAACATGGTGGTTGTTGGTTCTGACGGCGCTCCCGTCTACCGGCCGCAGACGCGGACGGCGCCGGTATGGGATGCCGAGGCGGAAGTGTGGAAATTCTGGACTATCGGGGCAAAGTTGGACTGGAACCAAGGACGCTCTTCCTACCACGAAAGTCGGGACGGGCTTCACTGGTACCAGCCATCGATAGGCCAACTGGAGTACGAGGGCTCGCGTGACAACAACCATGTCGCCATCCCATTGGACGAGACGCGCACCTCAGAGGTGTTGGGTGTGATCTACGACGCCAGCGATCCGGACCCGAACCGCCGCTTCAAAGCGATCAGCTTCATCATGGAGCCCGATCTCTCGATCGTCTTTGGCGTATCTGCGGACGGGATCGTATGGAAGAAGCATGACGCGCCCGCCATCCTGTCCGGCGATGAACCGAATTTCAGCTTTGATGCCGCAGACCACCGGTACATCGCTACGGTCAAAGTGCGGGGAAAGTGGGGGCGCTCTCATGCCGTAACCACCAGCCAGGACTTCGACGAGTGGAGCGAACCGGAGCTGGTCTTTCAGGCGGATGACGAGGACCAGGAGCTGGCGCGAGAGGTGATCGCGCGGCGGCTCGCCAATCCCGCGCTGCAACAGACGGTGGTCAACCACCCGGAAGAGCACGGGGTGGACGTCTATAATTTCAGCATTTCCCGCTACGAGAGCCGGTATATCGGGTTTGCCTCCATGTTCCACCACGTTGGACGTTCCGTTGACGGCCGTAACCACGACGGGTTCCATCATGTGCAGCTGGCCAGCAGCCGGGATATGTATACGTGGGAGCGGCAGGGCGAACGCCAGCCGTTCATCGACTCATCTCCTTTGGGGGGAGGCGCTTACGACACGCTACAGATGCTGGGGCCTTCCTCGCCAGTGCGCCGCGATGACGAGCTCTGGTTCTACTACACGGGCGTCAAGTTCCGGCGCCCTCCACATAAATGGGACCCGGACTACGCGGCCATCTGTCTGGCCGTGTTGCGGCGGGACGGGTTTGTCTCGCTGGGCGCCGGCGAAGAGGGCGGATCGTTGGTGACCGAGCCTTTCACGTGGGAAGGGGAGCGGCTCTGTGTCAACGCGGTGGCGGACGATGGCGCGGTCACTGTTGAGCTGCTGGATGTCGACGGCCGGCCTGTGCCCGGTTACGGTGCGGAGGACGCGACCAGTTTGAATGAAGACAGTGTACGGCAAGCGGTTGTCTGGGGTGAGAATGGCCGGATGCCTGATCGCGCCAACGGGCCGGTCCGACTGCGCGTCAGTGTGACGAATGCAGAGATTTACAGCTATTGGGTCGAGTAGTCCCTGTCAAAATGTCAAGGTGGATTTTGGAACCTGTCCTTTAGCACGACTTAGTCATAGAATTGCTATAGGAACTTTGGTACAACTGCGAGGAACGGACAATGGGTGAGACTGCGAATGCCGTAGAGACAACCTACGCCTCGGAAACTCCGAGCTCGCGAGAGCAGTTCGAAAGGGACCGCAAGTCGATGCCGGGCGGGGCGAAGGGGGCGTACTTTTACGCGCCCTATCCCATCACCATGCAGCGGGGCGAGGGCTGCTATCTCTTTGACATTGACGAACGGCGGCGGGTTGATTTTGCCAACCATCATACCGGGCAGATTCTAGGCCACAACAACGCCGCGGTACATGCGGCGGTCGAGGCACAGCTCACGAGGGGCATCGCGCTGGGCGCGCCGACGGGGGCAGAAGGGGCGCTGGCGGAGGAGATGTGCAGCCGGGTGGCGTCGCTGGAAAAGGTCCGCTTTTGCAACTCCGGAACGGAGGCATCCTTGCACGCTATCCGGCTGGCGCGAGGGTTCAGCGGCCGTCCGAAGATTGCCAAGTTGGAGGGCGGGTATCACGGCAGCCATGACCTGGTGGAGGTAAGCGTGGCGCCGCCGGTAGACAAAGCGGGCCCTGCCGACGAACCACATTCGGTGCCGACGGCAGGCGGCATGTCTCCGAATGCCCCCTCGGAGGTGATCGTCTTGCCCTTCAACAATGAGGAGGCGTTGGAGCGGCTGGTTCGCCGCCACCGCGATGAACTGGCCTGTGTGATTCTCGACCCCAAGACAGGTATCCTGCCGGTGCGCAAGGAGTACGTACAGGCTGTACGCCGAGTGACCGAGGAGAACGACGTGTTGCTTGTCCTCGACGAAGTGGTCGCATTTCGCGTGGCTCGCGGCGGCGCCCAGGCGTACTATGGCATTAGCCCGGATCTGACGACGTTCGGCAAGATGGTTGGGGGCGGATTCCCTGTCGGCGCATTTGGCGGCCGCGCCGACATCATGAACCTGTTCGACAGCAGCGGCGATCCTACCGGGTTCTTCCAGAGCGGCACGTTCAGCGCCCATGCTGTGGTGATGGCGGCTGGGCTTGCAACTTTAGAGCAGATGACACCGAGCGCGTTCAGCCATCTGAACAGATTGGGTGAACGACTGCGAGCGGGCTTCGAAGACCTCAGCGCACGTATAGACACGCCCCTGCAGTCAGTCGTACTTGGCTCTCTATTCAGCGTCTACTTTACCGGTGAGCCGCTGGTGGATTACCGAAGTCTGGCCGGCAACGACGGCGCTTTGGCGCACCGCGTTTTTCTGTCGCTTCTCAACCAAGGATACTTCCTGAGCCAGGGGCTTTCGATGAATGCGCTCTCCTTGCCGATGGAAGACGAACATATCGACGGACTCTTAGTGGCATTTGAAAAGGCGATTGAACAGAGCAGGCAGTAAGAATACGAATACCGTTCTCTCCGAAGGCATGCGCCCTGGAAGGGCATGGAACTCGGTTAGCAAGCCACAATCCCAAACGGTCGAAAGGACCAACCATGTACGCCATCGATGTTATTTCTGAATTCAGTGTCAATCCTATCCCTGAACCGGATACAACGCTGGAGGCGCTGCTTCGTCAGACAGAGGAGCACGACACGACGTTGACCTTGACTACATCACGACGCGGCCTGGTCAACCAGATCAACCCGGAGGCGGTGGCCGAGACTCTCGAAATCACCGCCCAGCATCCTCGCCTCCTGGCCGTGGGCACGCTCGATCCCCGGTACTTTCTGAACTGGCGGGACGATCTGAAGGCCTGTGTGGACGGTGGCTGCGTGGCGATCCGTTTCGCGCCGGGGCCGCAGAATTGGAGCCCCGAGACTCTGGTTTTCGAGCATATGGTGGAGGCGGTGGGGGAGGCCGGGCTGCCGATCATCGTTGATTTCAAAGGTTCGGATCAGGCGTTGAGCTGGATCCGGAAGGTGGCGGAGGTCTGCCACCGATATGACGTACAGGTGGTCATGAACGAGGTCAGCTATGCGCATATGGGTGAGTTGATCACTGTCATGCAGGTTTACTCGAATGTGTTTGCCGCGATTCGCTGGTTGTGTCTGGCGGACGGCATTGAGGTGATGGTCGAGTCGGGTATCGGCGACAGGCTGCTCTATGGCAGCAACTCGCCCAAGTATTCGATACGTTCACTGCGCAACCAGATCTTCATGGCGAAGATTTCGGAGGAGCAGAAGCAGGCGATACTTGGGGGCAACGCCCTGCGGCTGCTCGACATGGACATCGAGGAGCTGTCGGTCGAGCCGCTGCTGATCAAGGCCGAGGCGGACCTGCCGGATGAGCCGATCATCGACATCCACGCCCATGTGTCCGGCTTCCATTGCGCTGAGCCGTTCAACACACGTTTTGAGACGAACGTTCCTGAGATGACCGAGCGGTGCAATATTCAGTACACATTTGTGTCCTCCTATAACGCGATCAACTATGACATGTGCGAAGGCAACGCGGACACGCAGGCCTTTCTCGATCGTTACCCCAACCTGCGCGGCTACATCGCAATAGATCCGCGCGATCTGGCCGGTTCGGTTGCGCAGATGGAGCGCTATTTTCAGGATCCCAGATTCGTGGGGGTAAAGCTTTATTGCCCCTTTGGCGGCAACATGGCGACCAAGCGGATGCAGGACCTGCTGGACGAAATCGCGAAGTTTGGCCGGCCTACCAAGATTCACATGGATGAAGGGGGTTCACCTTATCCAGGTGTGCGGTCGGCGGCGGAACGCAATCCGGACCTGGTGATCATCAAGGCGCATGGTGATGATGCGGAGGGGGCGCGTCAGGTCGTAGATTTGCCGAACGTTTACTTTGAGTTCTGCAGCAGCGGCATCAATGCGGGCGTAATCCGCCGGTCGATGGATATTCTGGGGCCGGAGCGGATCTTGTTCGGTACGGACCAGCCGCTATTCACGCCGTGGTTTGAGTACGGGGCCTATGCCGATGCGATACAGACCCAGCGAGAGGCTGACCTGATATTCCGTGAAAACGCCAGGCGCATCTTCCGGCTGGACTGACACAGCTCGCGGCAAGCGCGCATTGTAACCACCATTCGCCGTAACGGTTCGCGCAGTTTGGAGACGGTCAGGATAACGCGGCCGAAACTTTACAAGGAGATTTCTGACATGGCCATTGCAATCGAACGCGACTCGCCGCCTGTACGGAGCGGATCGTTTGGCCCCCAGTGGGACATGGGCGAAGAGGAGATAAACGAATTGATCGAGGTGATCCGCTCCGGGAAGCTGAACCGGCTGAGCGGCACCAAGGTCGACCAGTTTGAGCGGGACTTCGCGGAGATGAACGGCGTCAAGTATGCGCAGGCGGTTACGTCGGGGACGGCGGCGGTGCATACGGCGGTGGGCACAATTGACCCCAGTCCGGGCGATGAGATTATTACAACAAGCATCACGGATATGGGCACGATTATTGGCATCCTGTACCAGAACGCGGTGCCGGTCTTCGCGGATATCGATCCGCGGACGGGCAACCTCGACATTGCGGATGTCGAAGCCAAGATCACGGAACGCACCAAAGCGATTATCGTCGTTCATCTCTTTGGTAATCCTGCTCCGATGGAGGCCTATGTTGAACTGGCGCGCAAGTATAACCTCTATTTGATCGAGGACTGCGCGCAGGCTCAGCTGGCCGAATATGGGGGGCGGCCGGTCGGCACGTGGGGCGATTTTGGCTGCTACAGTTTTGGCGGCAAGCACATGACGACGGGCGATGGGGGGATGGTCATCAGCAACCGGGACGATTTAGCTGAACGGCTGAAATGGTTTGCGGACAAGGGCAATCCCCGCCATCCGATTTATGAGCATTACTATCTTGCGCCAAACTATCGCATGACCGACCTTCAGGGCGCAGTTGGGGTTGCCCAACTCAAAAAGGTGACGGACGCGGTGCGGCGCAAGCAGTGGGTCGCCAACCATTTGAACGAGGTAGTCGACGGCGAGGCGGGTCTCTCGTTGCAGCCGGTCCTGCCAGAGGCGACGCATTCCTACTGGGTCTACGGATTCCATGTGGACGCGGCGGTAATGGGGGCGACGGCGGAACAGTTTGCGGAGGCGCTGCAGGCGGAGGGCGTGCCAGCCAACTCGCCCTACATGGTGTATCCGGTCTACAAGTACCCGGTGATGGCGCAGCAGCGCGCTTATGGGACGGCTGATTTCTCCTATGCCGGCGAGAGGGCCGCGGCCATGGACTATGGCTCGATGTCGCTGCCGGGCGGGGAGAGTTTCCTGGAGACAGCGGTGGTGATGCCGATGAGCCCCTCCTACACCGACAAGGATGTAGACGATTTCAGCACGGCGATCAAGAAAGTCGGCGACCACTACCGTTCGAAACTGTCAAGCCAGGGCTAAGAGATATGTCTATTCAGTTTACTTTCAACCCGCGCGTGACTGTTTTCGACGCCAACGTCCGTGTGGGTGACCTTCATTATCAACCATCGCCCTGCCGTAATCGGAACCAGTTGCTGGCAGAGATGGACCGCCACGGGGTTGAGAAAGCGCTTATCTACCACGCCCAGACAGAGGAGGTCAGCCCGATAGATGGCAATGGATTTCTGGAAGAATGGCTGGACGGTAGCAGGCTCTTTCCCCAGTGGTCTATCACGCCTACGCCCGACTCCTTGGCGCAGGTGCAGGGATTGCATGAGCAGGGGCGCGTGCACAGTGTTCGGTTGCACAATGCGCGTAAGGTTGGGCTACCTTTCCGGCCCTGGGCATGCGGGACCATGCTCTCCTGGCTGAGTGAGAACCGGATCCCGCTGTGGATTCCGCTGCCCGATGCCGATGCTGACGAACTGGCGATGACGCTGAGCGCATTTCCGGATCTGGTCACGGTACTGGTGGGCGCCCATTACGTCCACGCGCTGTGGGTGCGGCCGTTGATGACGACGCTGCCCAATGCGTACCTGGAGTTGAGCCGGATCGAGCCGCTGGGGGAGGTGGAAGCGCTGTGCGAGGAGTATGGGGCGGAGCGGTTTGTCTACGGCTCCTGGTATGACCGTTTGGCGATGGGGACGATGCTCTTTTACCTTCACCATACGGACATCAGCGAGTCGGAACTGGAACTGATCTGCGCGGGGAATCTGCACCGCATTCTACAGGGGGAGGGCCGGCATGATTGAGGAGCAGAGAGTCATCGACTTTCACGGCCATACCGGCCGCCTGGACCTCTACAATGGGGTCGACGATCCCGATCTGATCCTGCGTGCTATGGATAGGGTAGGGATCGATGTCTCTTGCGTTTTCAACATTTTCCACCCGGACGGCACAACCGGCAATGACATCACGGCCCGGTTTGTGGCAGAGCATCCGGAGCGCTTTGTCGGGTTCGCGTACGTGTCGCCGATGATGGCGGAAGGGATGGTCGCCGAGCTGACACGGGCGATCGATGAACTAGGGCTTGTTGCGATCAAGCTCTATCCGCCGTATACGCAGTGGGACCTGAACGAACCGATCTGGCACCCGATCTATGAGTTTGCGAATGAGCGCGGCCTGGCGATCATCTTCCACACTGGTTCGGACCCGCACTCCGATCCCGGGCTGCTGGCTGACTGTGCGGCCAGGTTCCCCAACGCCAACTTCGTGTCCGGCCACGCGGGCAACGTCGCCGAGCCGCGGGCGGCCGCGATCAGGGCGGCGCAGGACTATCCCAATATCTATCTGGAGACGTGCTCGACCTTTCGGACGCCGGGCGTGATCGAGCAACTGGTGAACGAGGCCGGGGCTGACCGGGTCCTGTTTGGATCGGATATCGCGCTGATGGACTCTCGCCCGCAGTTGGGGAAGATCATTACGGCCGACATTTCGGACGAGGCGAAGCGGATGGTGTGCGGGGGGAATGCGGCGCGGCTGCTGGGGATCTGAATCGAGTCGGGGTGGAGCGCTCGACCTAATTGAAGCATTGAAGAGAATCCGGCAGGGGCAAACGAGTCGCTTGTGTTTCCATGATGGAGCCCGTGGGAGGTCAGTTCATGGACTACAGTGAATCCGATCGCGAATTCTGGGAAGAGGAACTGGCGGACTTCGTCCCACAGAGAGTTTTCGATGCCCACTGCCATCTGTTCGATCCGGCGGATATGCGGCCGGACGCGCCGGCGACTACACGATCGTATGCCGATCTGGAGACGCTGCGGGCCTGGGGACGTCTCATGTTCCCGGGTCGACAGATGAACTTCCTTCTGCTGGGAATGCCCAAGGTCGGCATTGACGTGGAAAAGCATACCGACATGCTGGCCGCGCAGGTCGCTTTGGATCCCTCTTCACGTGCCAATCGCCTCGTCACGCCTTCCTGTGACATCTCTCGCATTGAAGAAGATATCAAGCGCACGGGCTTTATCGGACTAAAGCCCTACCGGGTCTTTTCTTCGACCGGAGATACGGACTACTGCAGGATTCATGAGTTTCTGACGCATGAACAGATGGAGCTTGCCAACGACCGCGGACTGTGGGTCACGATGCACCTATCGCGGCCGGGAGGCTGCGCGGATGAGGCGAACCTGGCGGACCTCGAGGAGTACACGACGCGGCGCTATCCGCGGATCAAGTGGATCCTTGCCCATTGCGCGCGCAGCTTTACCTACTGGCCCATTCGGGAGGCGATTGATCGCTTGCGGGACATGCCAAATATTTGGTATGATCTGTCGGCGGTTACGACCATGCCTCCCTTCCTGACGTTGTTCCGAGAGGAAGATCTGAAACGGATCTTCTACGGTTCGGATGGTGTCGATTCAGCTTTCTTTCACGGCAAATACGTGACATTCGGGCGATACTGGTATCAGGTCGAGCCCAATGAAGCACAGTTCAGTTTTGCCCACACGGACGCGCGTCCGGTTCTCTGCATTTACGAACAGATCATGGCCATGAAACAGGCGGCTGAGATCGCCGGACTGTCCAAGGACGATTTAGAAGGGATCTTCTGGCGCAATGCCATCGAGGCGCTTCAGATCGATTTGTAGGTCGAGGTCGCGGCTGTATAGAGATTGAAACGTCTTTTTTGAGTGAATTGACACCGGTTTGGCACAGTGTGGATGTTAGTCGAGGATAAGGATTCAGGAGGAAGGTACAGAGAGTAGCGACTGCTCAAACTGATAGCCCAAATAGGATAAGTCTATGAGTCACGTGCATCAGCGTCCAAAGTTGGGTCCAACACCTGGCCCGAGTATAGCGGAGATGGAGGAGGGTCTGAGACGATGGGCGGCTGCCCGGCCTGGAATGATGCAGGTCGAGACAGTAGGCCGAACACCGAAGGGGCTGCCTGTGCTACTTTGTCGCATCAGCGAGGCTGATGTTCCTGACGAAGACAAGCAGGTGGCCCTTTTTACTTCGACACACAGCGGCGTTGAGCGGGTAACGACGGCCGGCCTGCTTCAACTGATCAAGTGGCTCATCAGCGATGACTCTCTGGCTGAAGAGATCCGGCGGCGACAGATTGTCCTCATCATGCCGGCCTGCGAACCGGAGAGTTATGATCGAAGGCTGATTGACGTTGCCGAGTTTTTCGCCGGACGCAGCCGCTGGGTCTATGAAGGTTGGGGGTGGGACGGCCCTCTGGATCCCGAGAATCAGCCTGAGGCTATGGCGGTCAAGGAGGTCGTGGACCGGTACCAGCCGGAGGTCCATCAGGACGTGCATGGCATTTGGTTTGAGCAGTCCACGATGACCGAAAGCACCGGTATTTCCTGGGCCTCAAATCTGTACCGTGGGTACTGGCGGGCGATTCCCGACTTGATGAACCAGGCGGCGGAGGATGCCGGCTACCTGACAACCCGCGGCGAGGAGAGCGCCGGGCAGATGCTGTCGACTGTGCCGGTCGAGGGAGTCGAACGCTGGTTCTATGGAAGTACGTCGACGCCGAAGGTCGTTTGCGGGCTTTATTCCTATATCCAATACCATAGCATTATACAGACCATGGAGGTGGGTTGGGAGGAAAGCACGGTGTTGCGGCTGCGACGGCTGCTGCAGGTCGGCAATGAGGTGTGGCGCGAGGAGCCCTACGCCGGCTACCCCGCCAACCAGGTCAGTTGCCGGTCGTCGGTGGCTATCGCCGGGTGGGGTAGGACGGCTGCACAACGGCGGGCAAGCCGGGTTGAACTGTGGCGGAAGTTGCCCCAGATCTCGCATACGTGCGGGTGGCCCGAGGCGCGTGACGGAGTCGTTGCATTTGTGTCAACGACTCCGGAAAGCCGAAACCTGTATGCCCCGGGGGACGCATCGTCGGCGCCGAATCTAAACGAACCGAATCTGGAGCCGATGTTTGCCAAGCTCAAGCAGAATCCTCGCTTTGACGGCGATGCCCTGGATGAGTTTCTCGGACTGTCGGTATCGCGTCAGGTAACGTGGCCGCAGGTGGAGTATGAAGGACCGGCAGAGCCGATCCAGAACGGTCTTGCCATCCGTCTCCGCCTTCCCCATCCGGACGTAACTTTCAAACATCTCAGATTGGATGGGCACATCATGGAGCCGTCGGACGTCGACGGCTACTTTGTTTATCACAATCCCGGTACCATTGTGCAGGTCAATATTCCGCCAGGAAAGGTGGAAGACTTTCACGTGGTGACCGCGGTATTCGATTCAGCGGCGGAGCGGACTTCGGGATTTCATCCTCAGGACTGGGACCTGAACGGTTGAAGCGTCGGTAGCGGGTATTGCTGAGCCGACCGCTTTGTCTTGAGATAGGTAATCAGGAGGTGTCATGCCGGTAAGAAGTGTACGTTATGAATCGTGTATTGGGTCTGGGCAGCCTTCGTTCTCTGCGATTCCGTGAATCGGCAGCAAGCGTGTGATGACATCGGGAGATCCTTCGACAGACATACATTGATATGGGAGAGATATCCAAGATGAACCGCTATTCTTTGCCTATACTGATTGTGGTCTTGGGGCTGTTGCTCGCGGCCTGTGTTGCGCCGGCGCCGGCCGGTGGGGGAGCAGGAGCAGCGGACGCTGAGGAAGCGGCGGAGCCTGCTGTTGAGCAAGTGATTCGCTACGGCATGATTCAGAGCATGAAGACGTTTGACCCGGCGCGGGAAGGAGGCTTTGGCCGCTTTATCATGCAGCATGTGTGGTTGCCGCCTTTCGTTGCCGATCCGAGCGCAAATCTGACGCCGGGAACATGCACGTCGTTCGACGTCAGTGACGACGGGACCACCTATACGCTGCACGTGAATCCTGAAGTCAAGTGGTCGGATGGAAGTCAGTTCACCGCCGGCGATATCAAGGCCTGGTTCGAGTATGTGGTGAATCCCGAGAATCCGGCCGGTTGGGTGCCGCCGAACTATGCCGGCATTGTGGGCTATGATGCGGTGCGGGATGGCAGTGCCACCGAGATGGAAGGGCTGGTGGTCGTTGACGAATTCACCCTAGAGATCAACCTGAAAGAGGCAGATCCTCTGTTTGTTTACAAAGTGCTTGCCAACTACAACTCATCCACGGCCAAAGCTGAACAGGCGTGGGCGGACCTAAACGGGGAGTGGTGGGCCAACGATCCGCTGGTCACGGGGCCGTATACGATCGAGTCGTGGGATGATGACGTGATGAGCTACGTCTACGTGCCCAACCCGAACTACTGGGGAGAGAACACGGCATCGATACGGGTCGAGGTAACGTCGGTGCTTGCCGAGGAGACGCTGAGCCTGATGTATGAGAACGACCAGTTCGATATCGTCATTTTCACGGGCGCGGCTGGCGATGCGTTGTCGCTGAAGTATCCTGAAGACGTCGTGCCGATGAACTACCGGTACAGCAACATTTGGGGATTCAATCCCAATCTGCCGCCGATGGACGATCCGTTGGTGAGGCGGGCGCTGATCCATGCCATCGATCACGAGCGCATCGTGCAGGTCATCTACGGCGACACCAAGGATCCAGCGGCCGGTCCCATCTACCCGGGACTGTCCGGGCATCGCCCGGAGATTTTCGAAGAGGCCGGCGCGTTGCAGTATGATCCTGAACTGGCGAAAGAGGAGCTAGCGCAGTCCACTTACGGTTCGGCCGAGAACCTGCCCAAACTCAATCTTGCGCTGGGCACGCCGGATGCTGAGTGGGTGCGGGGCATGGAGATGATCCTGGAGATGTGGCGAGACACGCTGGGCATTACGAATGTCGAAACAAAGCCGTGGTGGAATGATTGGGCACGGGGCGATGCCAGGGCGGACGTCGTGCACATGGGCGGTTTTGGCTGGGGCACTTTGCCGGACCCGGGACATGCCGTGTGGCGGGCCGCTTACACCGGGAACGCTATGAGCAGAATCAGATACAGCAATCCCGAGGTGGACGCGCTGCTTGACGAGGCTATGTCTCTTAGTCGGGATGATCCTCGCTTCCTTGAGTTGGTACACGAGGCGGAGCGGATTTACCTGGAAGACTACGTCTGGAAGCCGTTCTTTGTGGTTTCCTATTCGTGGCATGCGAAGCCTTGGGTGCAGGGCCTGCAGGGTACCTGGTACAACAACTGGTACAACATTGAAGAGGTAACCGTAACAGAACGCTAGAATCTGGTCTGACAGGTTTGGCACTATGGGAAGCTGGCTGGCGACAGGAGCCAGCTTCCCTGTTGCCCAACATTGGTGTTTGGCAAGTACAGATTCCTGCCAGAGGCCTCCAATGAACCAAGACATGGGTTTCGCCCAGGAATCTCGCGGTTGCCAGCGCGAGATTTTTCTTTGGTTCCGCTTTCGTAATTCGTCAGTCAGCGTGAGGAGAGGCTTCTACGAGCGCATAGGATGATGGCTTCAGTTCGTTTCGTTCTGCGAGAGTGACGAGGAGAGTAGAGATTGCTCAAATATTTGGTCATGCGCGTGCTCGGCATCATTCCCCTGCTGCTGGTGGTTCTTGTGATCATCTTTACTTTGGGCCACATGGCTCCCGGCGACCCCATCGAGATGATGTATGAGAGCATGGAGACGGTAGTGGCTACGGAAGAGATGGTAGCACGGGAGCGAGCGCGACTTGGTCTTGATCAGCCGCTTCACGTGCAGTTCGTAAGATATGTACGCAATGTCTTTCAGGGCAACCTGGGCGACTCGATTGTTCGCAGCCGCCCCGTGTTGGGAATGATCATGAAAGTCTTCCCAATTTCTGCCCAGGTGGGGCTGCTGGCATTTGTCGTTCTGGTTGTAACCGGCATACCGTTGGGCGTTTTGGCGGCAGTCAAGCAGAACACGGCGGTGGACTATTTCATTGTGGGAGGGAGTCTATTCCTGCGCACTGTTCCCGTTTATGTTCTCGCCCCACTACTGTTCATCATACTGGTGCTCAGACTCGACGTTATGAACGTTCCCTATGGCTGGAAGGGTATCACGCACCCAAATGTCATCATGCCGACTCTGATGCTGATCCTGTTTCCACTGGCGGTCGTGATTCGCCAGATGCGGGTCGGCATCCTGGAAGTGGCTGAGAACGATTACGTGCGCACGGCACGGGCGAAGGGGCTGAGGGAGCGCCAGGTGATTCTGGGGCATGTCATGCGCAACGCGATTACGCCGGTGGTGACATCGTTGGGGTTGATCGTGACGGGGTTGATCACGGGGTCAGTATTTGTCGAGCAGATTTTCGGCATCCCCGGGTATGGAAACCTGTTCGTTACATCGCTTATTCAACGCGACTATCCGCTGATGATGGGCTGCACGCTGTTTGGGGCGTTCCTTATCATGATGAGCAATCTCATCGTGGACTTTGTATACCCGTTCCTGGATCCCAGGGTGACGCTGTGACGAACCAATCCGGGACGCGAGAGGCTGAGCAGCGGTCTTCCGAGGCCATACGCGACACTCTAGCAAGTGAGCTTGACAGGCCGGATTCCGGGCAGAGAGGATTGTGGAGCGATGCGTTCCGGCGATTGCTGCGCAACCGTCTGTCCCTGATCGGCCTGATCATCGTTCTCTTCACTTATATCACAGCAATTGCCGGGCCGTACCTGGCGCCCTACGACCACCTGGACCAGAATCTTGAAGAGATCGGTATGCCCCCCAATGCGGAGCACTGGTTGGGTACGGATGACGTTGGCCGAGACTATTTCAGCCGTCTGTTGCATGCGATGCGTACGGCGGTACTGATATCGATTCTTGTGCCGCTCCTGACTCTTGTCATCGGTGTGACGCTGGGCACTGTGAGCGCGTATTCGGGCAGGGCGGTAGACAACACGATCATGCGCTTGGCCGACGTTGTGATGACGATCCCTACCATTCTCTTTGCCGCCCTGATCAATGCTTCGATTGCCGAACCACTGGAAGCTGTCATGGCGGCGCTGCAGGACCAGGTGGGGTGGAGATTCCTGACCAACACCGTGTACGTGGACTATCTGATCGTCTTCAGCGCTCTTTCGCTTATCTCGTGGCCTGGTGAGGCGCGGCTGATACGGGGGCAGATTCTTTCGCTGCGGGAGCAGGACTATGTACTGGCGGCGCGTTCGGTGGGGGCGACCAACAAGCAGATCATGCTCAAGCACCTGGTGCCCAACTCGCTGGGTCCTGTCATTGTAAGTTTTACGTTTAGCATGTCGAGCGCCATGATTCTGGAGGCTTCGCTCAGCTATCTGGGTATTGGTATACAGCCGCCCGGGGCCAGTCTGGGGTCGATGATCAACAGATCGATGCCGTCGTGGCGGACGTGGCCGCATCTGATCGCCATCCCGGCCATCGTGTTGGGGATTGTGACGCTGGCGATCAACTTTCTGGGTGACGGCCTAAACGACGCGCTGAATCCACGACAGTCGGGCAATTGACGAGGACTTATTGTGAGCATTCGTTGGAGTCCTCGAGTGTGGTCTCAAGGATCCGCCGACAGTGGCGATCTACTCTCTTACCCGTCGCTGCCGGAACTGGAGTCGTTTTACAGGGAGTTGCTGGACGAGTTTTCGTGCTTTGTTGCCCTTGAGAAGGCGGGAGAGTCGGTGCAGGGGCAGCCGATCTGGCTGTTGACGATTACGGACCGGGAAACCAGCGACGTAGACAAACAGCGCGTCCTGATGGTTGGGCAGGAGCACGGGCAGGAGCGCAGCGCAAGCCTGGTCCTGTTGGAACTGGCGCGCTGGCTTGTTACGCCTGAGGCGGCGGAGATTCGTCGCAGTCAAAGCGTCGGGCTGATGCCGGTCGTGAATCCCGATTCGTGGGAGGATTTGCGGTTCAACAACGTAAATGACGTGAACCTCTATGCCGATTACTCCCTTGATGGCGAGCCTACCCAACCGGAGTCGCGGGCGGTCGCTGACGTTTTGGCGCGAATGAAGCCGGAACTGTTCTGCTCGCTTCACGGGACGGAGTTCGGTTGGAAGTACCGTATGGGAGAAAGCAATGGGTTTTCGTGGACGACCAGCCAGTTCGACCGCGCTCACTCGCGTCTCTTTATCGAGGAGATCAACCGGGCGGCGGAGTCGGCCGGTTTCCCACAGGATCGGGGAGAGGAAGAGGCGGAGCGAATACTGCCCTGGTTGCCGGAGAATGTTCACCACTCGTATTATTCAGGCCAGCGCATAACGTCCTGCGTGCATGCCTATCACCGTTATCATACGCTCGCTAATACGATGGAAGTTCACCATTCTCTCAGCGGGTTGATTCGCTGCAGGAGGATGCTCGAACTCGGCAGCCGGCCATGGAGGACTGAAGCGGTTGCCGGCTATCCTGTGCGGACGATGTTTCAGCAGGATGAGACGTTTGTTGCGGCGTATGGGCAGACAGCGGCTGAACGCCGTGCCAGCCGGGTGGAACTCTGGGCGCATACGGACCAGTTTGTTGTTGCTCGAGGTGTCAACGAGCCAGTGGGTATGGCTCTATCTGCCTTTTCTCTGGACCCTGACGATTTTGATCGGTGGCGATCATTGGAGATCGACAGGTTTCTCCAGCAGTTTGGGGAGGAGCACGGCGTAGATCTGTCCGAGATCCGCGCCCGTTGCCAGCGGTATCCTCGATTTCAAAGTTTGCGCTGTGATCAGATCAGGCCGAAGGGAGAGTTGCAGGCCAGACCCCTGTTGCGAGCGGCCAGCCAGGGGCTGGCGTTGCGCTTGCGGTTGCCGAACCGGTCGGCTGTTCAGCGTGTGTGGCTCGACGGCCGCCCGATCGCTCCGTCGCCTGGGGATGGCTACGAAAGCTGGCAAACGGCAAACGGATTTACAATCCTACAGGTCAATATTCCGCCAAGAGGAAAGTCCGGTCAGTTTCAGCGTCACTTGATCGCGGCGGCATACGGGGCACCGCGTACCGACCAAGGCAATCTGGCGGCAACAGAAACTAATGAATTGTAAGTGAGGCAGAGGGCGCGGAAATAATCCCGGAGCAGTCGGAATTTCAGACTTAACTCTTCAACAGCGGGCGGTAGGGGGCAACCTGACCTATTGCCCGCTGGTCGCGTCTTCGACCGCCGCGATCAGTTCTTCCTCCTGCCAAGTTACGGCGACGGCGCAGTAGTTTTGGTGGCTGTAGAATGGGTTATTTTCGGCCTGGTGGGAGTCAGCAGCAAGCCGCATGGAGGGGTTGTAGTAGTACATGGTGACCGCTTGACCGTTGCCGCGGACTACGCTGGAGGGATAGCCGAGATCGGTGAGGCGGGACTCCTCGGTGGTGTAGCCGTAGAGGTGGCCGGAGAAGGTCAGGAGACAGTCGAGCCAGGTGCGACCGCTGTCGCGGCTGATGCGGCCTTCGATGCGGTAGGGGGGATTGCGGTTGCCGTAGGTGAGGAGGATGTCGCCGTTGGAGAGGAGGACAAGGTCAGCGGGATGCTGACGGGCGCGGGTGATTTGGGTGGTGGGGGACCAGGTGCGGCCACCGTCCTGTGATCGAGTGCTATGCAGCGCCTGGGCGGTGTCGTCGCGCTGCACAGCGAGGAGATCACCTCCGGATAGGACGATTAGAGCGGTCTCATTCCTATGCGGTGCGATTTGCGAAACTCTTTCCCATGTCCGGCCGTCATCCAGGGAGCGTATGAGATAGGCGATGTCAGACATCTGCCCGCTCTGCTCGTCTGCGAAGGACCGACTGTTGTAAATGGATGCGAGCAGCGTCCCATCATCGAGTGAGACTACTTTGCCGAAGAACGACGCGGTCGCCAGGGATTCAAACGACAGAGGATATGGTTCTTCCCAGGTGAGGCCACTATCGAGGGAGCGCGTGGCCATCAACGCAATCGGTTTGGGGTCGGCGATGCGGAGCCCGCCCTGGTAGTTGCCGTCGGCGTCGTATCTGTGTTCACGCTGGTAGAGGAGGACCAGAGTTCCCTGGGATGAGACACCGAAGGCGGCGTCACGGTCGTCGTCCTCACCGTCGGCGACTGGATTCGGGGGCGTCCAAGATTGGCCGGCGTCGGATGTACGCACAACCTCCATGCGCGCCTGGCGGCCGAGATGGCCGGCGCCGCCGCGAAGGGCGGCGACCACGTCACCGTTGGGGGCCAGTGCCAAAATGGGGAAGAGGCCGCCCCCCTGATAAGCAGTGGTTTCCCTGGTGCCGGGGAGGGTACGTATGTCGACGATGCGGTCGGGGGCCATGGTGGTCACAGCGATGTCTCCTTTGGTGTGAGTTCGGCAACAGTTGGCGAGCGTGTTCGGAATCTGCGCTGTACTCTGCAGGTCCGCCACTTTCTGTCGGGAGCGATTGGCGGACAGCGCTGATCTATTGCTCGCTGAGCGCGTCTTCGACGGCCGCGATCAGCTCATCTTCCTGCCATGTTACAGCGATGGCGTAGTAATCCTGGTGCTGATAGAGGGGATTGCCGGCGCGCTGCCAGCCAACATTGGCGTGGCGCATGGAGGGATTGTAGTAGTACATGGTGATGCCATGGGCGCCGGCTGCGGTGTTGTGGACGACGCTGGAGGGATAGCCCAAGTCGGTGCGGCGGGACTCCTCGGTAGTGTAGCCGTAGAGATGGCCTGAGAAGGTGAGCAGAACATCTAGCCAGGTGCGGCCGCCGTCCCGGCTGATGCGTCCTTCGATGCGGTAGGGCGGTGTGCGGTTGCCGTAGGTGAGCAGGATGTCTCCATTGGAGAGGAGGACAAGGTCGGCAGGGTGCTGGCTGGCCGGGGTGACTTGCACTGGCACTGTCCAGGAGCGGCCGCCGTCGCGTGAACGGGCGCTGTGGAGGGCCTGGTTGCTGTCGGCGCCGCGCAACATGGCGAGCAGACCGCCGTCGGGCAGGGCGATCAGCGCGGTCTCGTTCATATTGAGGGCGATGAGGGATACGTCTCCCCAAGTTTGACCATCGTCCAGCGAGCGGGCCACATAGGCGTTGTCATTTTTGGCGGGACTCAAGTGGTCTTCATATTCCTGGGCGCTGTAGATGGGGGCAAGCAGCGTAGAGTCGGCGAGGGCAACGATTTTGCCGAAGGGGGAACCGGTGCGCAGGGTATCCATTGACAGGGGATAGGGCTCTTCCCAGCTGATGCCGCTATCGAAGGAGCGTGTCGCCAGGATGACCACCGGCTTGCGGCCGCGGGAGCGGGTGTTTCCATCGTAGTTGCCGTAGGCGTCGTAGTAGTGCTGGCGGTGGTAGAGAAGGATGAGCGTCCCCTCTGCTGAGATGCCGAAGGCCGGGTTGCGGTCGTCGTCTTCGCTGTCGGCGACAACATTGGGCGGGGTCCAGGAAAGGCCGTCATCGAAGGAGCGCACGACTTCGATCCGTCCTTCGCGTCCGTTGTGGCCGGCGCCGCCGCGCAGGGCTGCGACAACGGTGCCGTCATTGGAGAGGGCGAGGACGGGGAAGAGGCCGCCATCCTTGTAGGCGATGGTCTCGCGTGTCCCGGGCAAGGCGCGTACGTCAAGGATACGGTCTGGAGTCAGGTTCGTCACTTCAGTGTCTCCTCTCGTTCGAATGGTGGCACCTTTTCTTAGGGATATTTGGCCGCTCAAAGTCCCTAGTGTTCAAGGGCTGCCCCCAAGAGCCGAATGTCCTCCGAGATTCCTGCTCTATCTTGCCTGCGTTGGACGGCAGGTACAGTCCCAGAGGCCTCCTGGGAGCGCTACTTCCCCATATTCAGTTTTGTAGAGGCCGGAAGGCACGGAGAAGACGCCAGGGCTGTCTGAAGGCCGAGGAAACGGGCCTATTGCCGGCTCGTCGCGCGCGCCACGGCCGAGATCAGTTCTTCCTCCTTCCAGGTTACGGCGACGGCGCAGTAGTCTTGGTGACTGTACAAAGGGTTGTTTTCGGCCTGGCGGGAATCAGCAGCAAGCCGCATTGAGGGGTTGTAGTAGTACATGGTGACACCTTGACCGTTGCCGCGGACTACGCTGGAGGGATAGCCGAGATCGGTGCGGCGGGACTCTTCGGTGGTGTAGCCGTAGAGGTGGCCGGAGAAGGTCAGGAGGCAGTCGAGCCAGGACCGCCCGCGGTCGCGGCTGAGGCGTCCTTCGATGCGGAAGGGCGGATTGCGGTTGCCGTAGGTGAGGAGGATGTCGCCATTGGAGAGGAGCACAAGATCTGCGGGATGCTGGCGGGCGCGGGTGATCTGGATCGGATCCGACCAGGTGAAGCCGCCGTCCTGAGAATGGGTGCTGTGCAGTCCCTGGACGCCGTCATCGCGCATGACGGCGAGGAGGTCGCCGCCGGGCAGCGCGATGAGAGCGGTCTCGTTCTTGTGGTGGGCGATCAGGGAAGGATCTTCCCAAGTCAGGCCATCGTCGCGGGAGCGGACCAGGTAGGAGGAGTCGAAACTCTGGCCGCTGGGCTCGTCTGTCCAGGCCTGGCTGTTGTAGATGGACGCGAGCAGCGTTCCATCGGCGAGCGAGACGATCTTGCCGTAGGGTGAGCCTGCGGGTAGGGCATCTATCGACAGAGGGTAGGGCTCTTCCCAAGTCAGGCCGCCGTCGAGGGAGCGGGTAGCCATCTTGACAACCGGCCTGCGGTCGGCTACCTGGGTGCGGCCCTGGTAGTTGCCATCGGCGTCGTAGTTGTGCTGGCGGTGGTAGAGGAGGACGAGTGTGCCCTGAGGTGAAACGCCGAAGGCAGGGTTGCGGTCGTCGTCCTCGCTATCGGCAATCAGGTAGGGCGGCGTCCAAGTCAGACCTCCATCGAGTGAGCGTATTGTTTCCATGCGCCCTTCGCGGCCGATGTGGCCGGCTCCGCCGCGCAAAGCGGCGACTGCGACGCGGTCGGCGGTCAAGGCCAGGACGGGGAAGAGGCCGCCATCCTGATAGGCGAGAGTCTCGCGGGTGCCGGGAAGAGAACGGATGTCGAGGACAGGTTCAGACGCCAAGATGGTCACTCCAGTTCGTCAGCTTGCTTCAACGGTTGCTTAGGGGGTCCGGGGGTTTTTCGGGATTTCCGTTTATTGCTCCACTGTTGCCCTCACCAGCCAGACGCTATTTGTATCGTCCATGTCTTCAGGGATGCGACGCCAGCCATTGGGCACGCGGTCATACGTGTAGAGCAGGGTGTTGTCATCGACGGCCACAACTTCGGTATAGGAGGTGCTTTTCTGGCGGGAGAGATCCTCGGAGTAGATGATCTGCTCGTGGGGATGGCAGCTGTTGTGGTGGGCGAGGATGTCGATCTGCTGCCAGTCCTGCCCGGTGCCGTCGGCGTTGAGCCAGAGGTAGAGGCCGGGGCGGCCGCCTGAGAGAGCTACGGCGCCATCGGCCATTACGGCCAGGCTCGGTTGGACGGAGAAGGGGCCCGACATGGTGACGGCCGAGGTCCAGGTGCGGCCTTCGTCGCTGCTCCAGGTCTGGCCGAAGGGCAGTTTGCTTTCGACGCGGAAGACGCACATGATGCGGCCGTCCTGGAGGCGGCAGATGGCTGATTCGCTGGGGCCGCCATCGCCGGGGACCGGGCAGTCGGCGTCGGCGACGACTGAGCGCACCGACCAGTTGGTGCCGTCGGTGGACTCCACGGCGACGATGGCGTCGCGGTCGTCGCCTTCGAAGTGGCCGTAGGCGGTGGCGAGGTAGGTACCGTCCTCCAGCCAGAGGGTCTGGCCGTTGAAGGAGAAGGTGACGACGTCGAGGCCGGGCAGGATGAGGGGGACAGGCGCCGGCATGCCGGTGATGACGACGCCGGTGGGCACGTAGTCAAAGACGCGCTGGCCGGCGGGAATGATGTTGTGGGGCGCGCCGATCCCGTTGGGGCGGGGACGGAGATCGTAGGGGAGCATGATGCTGTCGCCGGAGTGGAGGTGGAGGAGGGTCTGGGCGCCGTCGCAGGAGACCTGCGGCTCGGTCCAGGTGAGGCCGCCGTCTTGGGACCAGAGTACCAGATAGGGGACACCGGAGAGATGAATATCGGGCACGGGCGAGATTGTAGAAAGGAGGTCGCCGTTGGGCATTGTCCAGAGGTTGGGGAACCAGAAGTAGCCGCGGCGGCGTCCGATCAGTACCGGTTCGGAAAGCGTGACGCGCATCCCATCCAAGTCCACTGTCGCACTGTCGGTCCAGGTCGCAGTCATGTCAGTCATCGCTCCTTCCTTGGGCAATCCCTTGGGCGTTCGTAATTTCACTCAGCGGCTACAGAGGTCTTGAGTTCGTGCTCGCCGTGGAGGTCGGCGGTGACCTGGGCGAAGCGGTGGCCATAGCGTTCGATCGTAGCGGCATCAGTGGCTTTGCCGTCGAGCGTGAAGGAAGACGGTGGGGATCCGCCGGCAGGCAGCAGGTAGAGCAGTGTTGCTCCGTTGAGAGCGTCCTCCGATTGAATACGGTATGTGCCTTCGGGCGTAGAGGCGCCGTTTGCGGCGGAAGAGATGGAGACGCGGCGGCGGGCGCGCTCCCAGTTGTTGATCTCTTCGCTGGTCCACCATTCCATGCCGAGGCTGCGGGCGTAGGCGACGGTTTCGCGGATTGAGCGCTCGCACTCGGGGTCTTCGACGTGGGAGGGATGGTAGAGGACATGGGCGCAGCCGTAGGCGGCGTGGCTCTGGTCGACGAGGGGGCGCATGAAGCCGTGGGGGCAGACGACGGTGAAGTCCTGGGTGAGGAAGGGGAGGGCGATCACGTCGAGGAAGTCGCCGTTGGGACGGTCGTCCTCCATAGGGAACCAGGGGTGGGAGGTGCCGAAGGTGAAGCCGCGGTCGCCGCGGGAATGTTCGAGCTGGATGCCCTTGTTCTGGCACCAGTAGTAGAACTCGAGGCGGCCCTGCCAGGCGATGCCGTGATTCTTGTTGGAGACGATGTTGGAGAGGCCGGTCTCGTAGGCGAGCGTGTCGTACTGCCAGTCGAAGTCCATCTGGCTCCAGCGGGGGGCTTCGCGCACAGGGGCGTTGCCGGTGGCGTAGTGGAGGGCGATTTCGGAGGTGGACTCGATGAGCGCCTGATAGAAGGAGCGATCATAGCCGGTTACGGGCATGGTGCACCAGGTGGAGGGTACGTTGAGCTCCTGCAGAAGGTCGAAGAGGCACCAGCCGACGAGGGGACGGTTGCCGTCGGAATCGTGGGACATGTGGGCCATTGAGGACATCCCGCGGGGCCAGTACCAGAGGAGAGGCAGGGGCTCGCCGGCGCTGCTGAGGAGGTGGAAGATGGCGCGCAGAAGGAGCTCCTTCAGGACGTCGGCCATGGGCGACAGGATGATGCGCTGGTTGTAGTAGGTGCGGCCGTCCTGGAGAGGGATGCCGCCGGAGTAGTAGAGATCGTCGACGTCGTCGATTTCGACCAGATCGCCATCCCGTTCGGGGTCGAGGATGGAACCAGAGGGGGTGCCTGAGGACTCACGCGGGGGGATGGGCACGACCGGCTTGCCCTGGTGGATGTGGAGCACGGATGTAATCAGGTCGAGTGCGAAGAGGAGAGTGCGGCCGCGACCGCGGGCGTGGGCCACGACGGCATCGGCTGCGGGTCCGCCTGCCTGCGGCGGGGGTTGGATGGGCTCGACCTGGGCGAGCGCGGTGCCGCTTACGGCCTTGACCAAGGCGCCGCCGAAGATGTGGGTTTCCCTGCACAGGCCGCCGGTCACCGGGTGGGTTGCGGAAGGAGGCTGCAGGTAGCCCTCTTCGAGGAGACGGATGGTCTGCACGCCGAAGAGGTCGTCCATGCCAGAGGTACCGGCGTTGCCGATGAGGAGGCCGCCGGCGTGAACGAATTCGGCGAGGCCTGCCTTCTGTTCTGAACTCAGGTCGAAGTCCTGCGCCAGGATCAGGAGGCGGGGCAAGGGAGAGTCGCCGGCCAGGGCATCTTGGGGCAGCAGCGAAAATGGGATGCCGGCATGGTGCAACATTTCGCTGATATAGGCGGCGGCATAAGGGGGGAGCTCGCCTGTTCCCTTGCGAGGTTGTTCCGGATTGAGAATCACTCCGATCATTTGGGCTTTCTCCTTACATCAGCGGACCTTCGTTCTGTGGTGCGATAAACGTCGGGCGGATTTCATGCGTCGCGTGCACAGCGGAAGCCGATGTGGCGGCGCATCATTTGGGGAAAGCGGTCATAGCGGGCGGCGCAGCGGGCGCGCTCGGAGATATTGTACCAGGAGCCGCCGCGCAGGACATTGTGGGCGTCGTAGTGGACGGTTGGCTTTGTGCAGATGGGGTTGGACTGCGGGCTGAATGAGTAGAAGTCATCAGAGTAGCGGTCCTGGCACCACTCCCAGACGTTGCCGACCATGTCGCAGACGCCGTAGGGGCTGACATTGCCGGCGTCGGTGTAGCGGTCTACGGGGGTGGGATGGCCGACGCCGGAATCGCGAGTGTTAGCGCGATCGGGGTCCCACTCGTTTCCCCAGGGCCAGTGAAGGCCGTCGGGGCCGCGGGCGGCGAATTCCCATTCGGCTTCGGTGGGCAGGCGGAGTCCGGCCCAGCAGGCGTAGGCTTGCGCATCCCAGTGGGCAACGCCGATGACCGGCTGGTCGGGCGCGGTGAAGCGGGGGTCGTCCCAGCATTGGGGCGGCGTTGCGCCGGTGTCCTGGAGATAGCGGTCGTACTGGGCGACGGTGACCGGGTACTGGCAGATGTAAAAGGGATCGAGGCGGACGGTGTGCTGGGGGCCTTCGTCGCGGAAGCGGGTAAGGCGCCAGCCGTAGCGGTCGGCGATCTTTTGCGCGTCGGCCGGGTCGGTCCCCATTTGGAATGTGCCGCCGGGGATGGGAATGAGCGTCGAACCGTCCTGGTTTTCAGTTTTCTCCACGGCTTTTTGTCCTCCGGTTCTATTGCGCTGCCTGCTCGGCGTAGTGCAGGGCCACTTTGCGCATGGCGGCGGCGATGTCTTTGGCGTCCTGTTCGGTGTAGGAGTTGCGGAAGAGGATGAAGCCGGTCTTGGGCAGTTCGCGCTCGGTGTGGGGGAGGTGAAGCGTGCTGTAGTCGATGCGGCGGTTGCCCTGCTCATCGACGAAGGGGTAGCGGGACTGACCGTAGGTATCCTCTTCGGTGAAGATCGGGTAGCGGTAGAGGGGGCGACCCTGGATGTAGGGGCCGTAGCAGTCCGGGATGCCTTCGGCGCGGACGGCTGCGGAGAAGTCATCGGAGGAGATGCCGGCCTTGGATTCGTCAATTGTGTAGGCGTAAGTGTAGTAGGCGCTGCGATCTTCGGGGTGGACCTTTTGGATCTTGAAGCCGGGCAGCTGGGGCACGACTTCGTCGAGGATGGCGGCGGTCATGCGGCGCACGCGTGTGGCCTCGTGCCAGCGGTCGAACTGGGCGAGGCCGACGGCGGCGTGGAGGTCGGTCATGGGGTGGGAGTCGCCGAGGAAGGCGTAGCCCTTGTTGCCGCCGCGGCGGAAGGAGGTGGGGGCGAGGGAGCTGCGGAGGGCGCTGTCCATCTCGGAGCCTTTGCGGGAGAAGCCCATAGCGCGGCGGGCGAGAGGCTCGTCGTTGGTGATGACCATACCGCCCTGGTCGGTGGTGAGGGTCTTGCCGCCGAGGGAGAAGCAGCCGATGTCGCCGATGGTGCCGACGAGCTGGCCGCGGTATTCGGCGAGGTGGGCCTGTGAGCAGTCCTCGATGACGGGGATGTTGTGGGCGCGGCCGATTTCGAGGATGGGGCCCATGTCGCAGGGGTTGCCGTAGAGGTGGACGGCGAGGATGGCTTTGGTGCGGGGGGTGATACGGCGCTCGATGTCGGCAGGGTCGGTGTTGAGGGTCTCCGGGTCCCAGTCGGCGAAGACGGGGATGGCGTTGTGGAGGATGATGCCGAGGACGGAGCCGATGTCGGTGGTGGGGGTTGTGATGATTTCGTCGCCGGGTTCGGGGTTGACGGCAGCGACGGCGGCATGGATGGCACCGGTGCCGGTGGTGGTGGCGACGGCGTATTGGGCGCCGTGGAGGGTGGCGAAGGCGTCGGCGAAGGCCCTCACCTTGAAGCCAGAGCGCCAAGCGTCGGTGGCGTTGTCCATGACTTCCATGAGGTGGCGGCGTTCTTCGTCGCCAAAGATCCATTTGGGGCCGAAGGGCTGGCTGCGCAGGGGCTCGCCGCCGTCAATTGCCAGTTTTGCGCTGGTCATGGGGATGTTCCTTTACTGTCTGAATCAGGATTTGCAGGATTTTCGTGGATTTTCACGATAACTGTAGCGCGCATTGGCTGGCGTTGCGGCACCTGGTGGGCCGGTCGGGGAATTGGTCCAGATGGCTGGTAGGGCGCTGGCTGATGGTGGAAGCCAGCCGGGGCCGGGGACAGGGTGGGTGTGGAAAAAGGGTCGCAATGGGACCTGCTCGATTGAAGGCACCAGGTGGGCGAGGCATGTTGTAGGAGAGGGGGCGGTGCGGGGGCTCCGCCCCCGCACAAGGGAGGGCCGAATAGGCCCGACCGCCCAAAGGCGAGGAGAGAGTGTAGAGGAGAGAGGCGTGAGAGAAGGCACATTCTCTGCCTCACATTGAATCGAGAATTGGGCAAGTTTGTCATTGCTAACGTTTGAGAGCGGCGATCAGATGTCGTCGAGGGTCCATTTTGTGTAGGCGGCGTGGCAGATGCCGTCTTCGAGGGTAATCCAGTAGCAGGTGAAAAGGCTGCCGTCGTCGAACTGCACGGTGATGGGGTAGCCGACGTCGGAGCCGCCGCTGTGGTTGGGGTAGTCGGGCCACATGGGGGAGGCGGTGCCGGCGTCGTCGCGCATGATGATGGTGTTGTCGGTGTCCCAGGTCTTGCCGTTGTCTTCGCTGAGGACGAGGCGGATGCCCATGGGTTCCCAGCGGTAGGTGACGCCGCAGAGGATGCGGCCGTCCTGGAGGCGGAGAAGGTGGGGGGGATAGCCCCTGACTTCGGTGCGCAGCGGCTGCGACCAGGTGAGGCCGGCGTCTTCGGACCAACTTTCGAGCAGGTAGCCGCTGGTGAGGTGGCCGGGGGTCGAGTGGCGGATGTGGGCGAGGACCTTGCCGGGTTCGGCTTCGATGAAGCAGGTCTCGTCGCCGGTGACGCTGGAGACGCTGGAGGAGAGGGGGATGAGGCGCCAGTTGTCGCCGTCGGGGTCGGAGCGCCAGATGAAGACCTGGCCCTTGTCGCCTTCCTGATCTCGGGCATAGACGGGGAGGAGGATGTTGCCGGCCTGGAGGCGAGTCCAGCGGGGGAAGGCGGTCATCCAGCTGAAGCCGGGGACGAGCCAGTCGCGGCGGTCCCAGGTTTTGCCCTGGTCGTGGGAGCGCATGACGAAGAGCTTGGGCATGCCGATGAGGAGGTCGTTGCCGGTGTTGTTGGGGTGGGGGCGGGCGGTGAGGCCAAGCTCTTCGGCTTCGGCGGCGCGCTCCTTGGGCCAAGACTCAAAGCCGACGGTGCCGGCGGCGAGGTAGCTGCCGTCGGGCTGGACGTCGGCGTAGCGGTCGTAGTATTCGCGGGGCAGGGCGGCGGGCCAGGCGAGGGGGATGGTCTGGTCGGTGGTTTCGGTGAAGGTCTCGCCCTGATCATCGGAGACGAGCACGATCCAGTCGGCGAGGCCGTAGTGGTCGGCGAAGGGGGAGGAGACGACGCCGACGGTGAGGCGGCCGTCGGGGAGGAGCTGGGGGACGGGGCCGAGCGAGTAGCGTCCGGGGCGTTTGTAGAGGATGCCGTGCTGCATGATCTGTCTCCTGACTGGGTTTGCGGGTGACTTTCGGCGTGTGCGGAACCTGTTCGTCGCAGTTATGAGGCGCGCCAGCGGGGGTCGAGAATGTCCCGGAGGGCGTCACCGATGAGGTTGAGGGAGATTACGGTGCCTACCAGGACGCCTCCCGGCGGGACCCACAGCCACCAGAAGCGCTGAATGAGGGAGAGGTTGTTGGCGGACGTGATCATGTTGCCCCAGCTGGGCGTAGGGGGCTGGACGCCGAGGCCGAGAAAGCTGATGCCGGCTTCGGCGATGATGGCTACGCCGATATTGAGCGTCATGTTGACGAGCACGAGGGGCACGAGATTGGGCATAACGTGCTGGCGGACGATTCTGCCGGTGGTGGTACCGATGGAGCGAGCGGCGAGGATGTAGTCGTGCTCGCGAATCGACAGCACTTGTGAGCGAAAGATACGGGCGTCGAAGGGCCAGCTCAAGAATCCGAGAGCGATCAGGAGCGTCCAAGGTGTGGGACCGATAATGGCAATGACGATGAGGAGGAAGAAGATATCGGGGAAAACGATCATGATATCGACGACGCGCTGGACGCCAAAATCGACGACGCCACCGAAGTAGCCGGAGACCGAGCCCAGGACGAGGCCGATGGCGGTGCGGATGATGACGGCGGCGAGACCGATCAGGAGCGAAACGCGACCGCCGTGGAGGATGCGCGACAGCATGTCGCGGCCGGTGAGGTCGGTACCCAGCCAGTGTTCGGCGCTGGGGGGTTTGCGGATGGCCTGGACATCGATTTCATGCGGCTCGAAAGGTGTCAACCAGGGGGCCAAAATGGCTGAAATTGTTATCAGCAACATAAAAATGATGCCACCGACGGCGCCGGGATTCTGCAAAAAGAGTCGGAAGTTCTGGGCGGCCAACGACGGCCTTTCGAGGGTAACGGCCTGAGCTGAATCTGAGGAATTATCGTTTTGCGCGCTCATTCTCGCAATTTACTCCGATAGACTGGGCTTACGAATAGGTAACGCGCGGATCGACCCAACAGTAGCAGATGTCCACGATCAGGTTGCTGAGGATGACAAGAACGGCGGTGACGGTGATGGTGGCGATCATGATGGAGAAGTCTTTGGCTTCGGCTGCTTTTGCGGTCCACATGCCGACGCCCGGGTAGTTGAAGACAATCTCGAAGAAGGCGGAGCCGCCGATGACGAAGGGGATGCTGCGGCCGACGATGGTGAGGATGGGCAGGAGGGCATTGCGGAAGATGTGGCGACTGCGGACGATGCGCTCCTTGAGGCCTTTGGCGCGGGCCACGGTGACGTAGTCGGCGCGCATTGTTTCGAGAACGCTGGTGCGGGTCCAGCGGATGAGACCGGCCGAGCCGCTGATCCCCATTGCCAACACGGGCAGGATCAGATAGTAGACGCGGTCCCAGAAGTCGCCTCCGGTGCGCGCGTTATACATGCCGCCGGCGGGAAACCAGCCCAGCCTTATGGCAAAGATGATGATGACCCAGGTGGCGAGGAGAAATCCGGGCACACTGATGAGGATGTAAGTGATGAAGGAGACGATGTTGTCGAAGGCCGAGTACTGGTAGAGAGCAGAGAGCGAGCCGGCGATAACGCCGATGCCGACGCTGAGCAGCGTCGCCAGCACAGTCAGGCGGATGGTGACGCGGACGCGGACTGCCAGTTCGGGGCCGATCAGCTCGGCGGTGCGCATGGCGCGGCCGAAGTCTCCTTGCACAACCCTGCCCAGCCAGCGGAAATATTGGACGTGGATGGGGTCGTTGAGTCCGAGTCTTTCGTGGAGGAAATCCCGATTGCTGGTGCCTTCATCTTCGCCGCGCCCTTTGTAGGCTTCCTGGATGCCCAGTTGATCGCGCACCTGCTGAGGTGTCATTCCCTGCGTTTCGGCGGTCACGAACATGAAGAGTGTGGGGTCGCCGGGTGCGAGGCGCATGAGGGCGAAGTTGATGTAGGTGATGACGATGAGCATGGGGAAGGCGACGAGGATGCGGCGGACGATGTACTGGGTCAAGGTTAATTCCCTTTCAGGTCACTCAGATGGCACTAGCACCTGCCTGCGGCATCTGGATCAGGAGTCGAGGTTGTCCTGCAGGCACTTCACCCAGGGCAGCGAATCGGTTACTGCGCGATATAGCCGTCTGTCGGCGGTCCAGAATTCACAATTGTTCAAGTGAGCTACTGCCAGGTAAGCAGTGTCGTAGGCACGCGGGCGGTTGAACTGATGCGCGTATTGCCACGCTATAGAAACGACTTCCCTCCGGAAGAAAAGTTGGATGTCAAGAGTTAAGAAGTGCTTGAAGGCTTCCTCTCCCTCCTGCGGCGTGATTTCTCCAAGAAAGACCAAGCGGCGTAACGTGGATGTGACTTCAAATGCCAATAGGTGTGGCGCAATCAGCGCAATTTTTTCGCGATTCCAGTTCCTAAACAGTTCATTGGCCTGCTCTGAGAATTGTCCACCTAAGAATGCTAGAATGAAGACGTTAGCGTCAACGCAAACCATAGATTTCGTCATCTCGTTCTTCGCGAATTTGAGAAATCACACGGTCAACCTCGATTGGTTTTCCCTTCCGACGTTTCCTGATTTTCTCCCTAAGCGCTTGCAGACTATCGAAGAAGGCCTCATCTACTTCGGACTTGCCAACACTGGTTGACCGAAAGGCTTCCAACTGTTCATCTTCGACCAACTGCCGCTTGATGGCTTGCAGGCAGTAGTCGGCAACGGCTACATTGCGCTTTGAGGCAAAAACCTCGAGTCGCCGCTCGGTCTCAGGATCTGTAAACAGTTGAATGCAATGCTGCTCCATCGATATTGTCTCCTTTAGGGTCGACACTAATGTTAGACGACATCTGCCCACCACTTTGCATTGTGTTCGGCAAGAAGAAGGTCGGCAGAGCTTGTCGCCGAACAGACTTGGCATCTCCGTCACTAGAGTCGAGTGAGAAGAGGAGGGAGGAACCGTTCTCCCTCCTCTTTGCTGTCTGTTTTCGGACTAGCTCCTATTCGATCCAGTACCAGCTGACTACGCCTTTTTCACCGGAGGTGCCGAGCCAGTTGAAGGCTTCTTCGGGGATGAAGCCGCCGAGGTCGTCGGTCATCACGTAGAATTCGGCGATCTGGGTGACACCCCAGATGGGGCCGTCTTCGAAGTAGATTTCCATCAAGGCCTGGGTGGCGCGCGTTTTCTCGTCGGGGTCGGTGGTGCCCATGGCGACGCTACACATGCTTCTGAATTCGTCGTTGCACCAGTGGAAGCTGGCGGGCCAGTAGTCCTCTTCGCAGCTGCCGACCCAGTACTCGCAGTTGCGCAGGGTGTTGGAGACCCAGCCGCCGATCATGCTGATGTCATAGTCGCCGCTGGCGCTGCGCTCCTGTTGGAGTTCCCTCCCGGCGAGGATCTCGGTCTGGATTCCGACATCGGCCAGCTGTTGCTGGAGCAGGACGGAGGCGTCACCACCTGAACCGCCGAGCACAATGAGGACGCGACTGGGATCCCAGATGCCTTCGGATTCAGCTTCGGCGAGGAGCTGTTTGGCCTTTTCGGGGTCGAACGTGCGCGGCACGACGAGGCTTTCGTCGCAGTCGTCGCAGAAGGACTCTGCGGCGGTCTGGTGGCCGCGCAGCCCGAAGACTGAGTCTTCCGGCTGGCCGAAGCCAAAGTAGAGTACTTCGGCCCAGAGCTCGCGGTTGACGGCGAGGGCGATGGCGTCCATGACCTTGCGCGGCAGTTTGCGGTCGTCGCCGCGATTGAGGCCGTAGCCTGTCATCATGAAGGTGCGGGGATGGATGGCGGTATCGGCGAGGTCACTGACGGTCTCGTAGTCGCTGGCACCGACTTTGACCATGTCGGATTCGCCGGCGAGGAAGTTGTCGAGGGTCAGGCCGGAGTGTTCGGCGTAGCGCTTGATGCCGGGCTTGCCGTAGATGGCGTTGCCCCACCAGTCCTCATTGCGCTGCAGCTCGAGGACCTTGGCTTCTTCGTCCCAGCTGACGACGCGGTAGGGGCCGCTGGTGACCTCGGGAACCCAGGCATCGGGGAAGTCGCCGGCCCAGAGCTGGGCGGCGGTGTACTGGCCGAGGTGGTGTTCAGGCAGAACGGAGAGGAAGGCCAGTGGGCGCCAGACGAGGCCGATGGGTTCGTCGGCTTCGATGCGCATATTGAAGTCATCGATGATCTTGATGCCGGAGATGGAGTCGGCCTTGCCTTCGAAGTAGTCCTGTCCGCCTGTGATGTTGGGGAATAGGACTTTGGCATCGCCGAGCCAGTAGTCGGCATCGGCGTGATAGAGGAGTTCGAAGGTGAAGGCGACGTCGGCGGTGGTGATGCGTTCGCCATCGCTCCAGACGGCATCTTCGTAGAGCTCGATCTCCATGGCCATGTTGTCGTCAACGCGCTCGATGCGGCGTGCAATCCAGGGCGTGGGGGTGGTGTTGCCCATGGGGCCCATGAAGATGAGCGGCATCTGGACCATGTAGAAGGACTCGCTGCCGAAGTTCCAGTTGCCGGCGGTGATTCCGCCCCACATACCGACGCCGAACCGGGTACGTCCTGGGAGGACGAGCAGACGGTCGGAGTCGACGGTGTCGGGGTTGACGGCGTATTGGATGCCGGGCAGTTCGGCCATTTCATCGCCCGTATCCTCCTCCATGGCGGTGTCGGCGCCGTCACCGGTGGTTGCGGGGGCGGCACAGGCGCCGACGAGCAGGGCGAAGACCAGCAGGAGGGACAGAAGTGAACAGTTCAACCAGTTACGTTTGATACGCATGTCTCTTTCTCCTTTGGATAATGGAATTACAGAGGTCTATTCCAGGTTGCGCCGTTGCAAGGGGTTCGAGGGGAGGATTCTGGTGGGCATTTTAGGGAAAAGCGGGGCGTGTGTCAAGGAGGGAAAAAGAACTGCAGTGGTCAGTGGTCAGTGGTCAGTGGTCAGTAGTCAGCGGTCAGTGGAGGTCAGTGGAGGTCAGTGGGGGCGGCTGTGTGAGTGAGGTGCGAGAGATTGCGAGAGATCTGCGAGAGATTGGGGGGGATTATCGATTTTGGATTGTGATTTTGGGGGATTAGGGGGATTGTTGTGATTTTCTTTTGTCTGCACGGGGATTTGGGGGGATGGGGGGATTTCATGGCGGGGGTAGGGGTGGGTCTGGGGGTTTTGGTGGGTTTTTGGGGCGGAAGAGGGAGGTTTGGGGCGGAGAGGGTCGTTTGGGGGGTGGGTGGAGGGTAGGGGTGTACGGCTGTGGCCCGGAAGGGAACAGAAAGAATTTATATATTATTTTTTGTTCTTGCCTTACTGCCAGCTGAGTTTAGCTGGCAGGGGGCCGATTGGATGGCCGTTGGCTTCGAGAAAGGCTTCGGTGTCCTCGAGGTTCTTTTTGTGTTCTTCCAACTTAGCCAGTCTGCGTTTGTAGTCTTTGTTTTCTGAGATCTCTTCAGCCATACGCAACAGCTCTTTTGTCATGTTGCGTTGCATTTCCAGGACATCCTGTGGGTCCTGGTCCTCAAGGGGGGAACGGCGGGACCCGGAGTTGTTTTTCACACCGGCCGGGAGCTTGGTGATGGCCTGGCCGGTGAGGGGGTCGAAGGGAGCGACGTCGTCGCGGGCCAGAGTTGACAGAGACTCTTCGACATCCTTTTGCATGTCTTCCAGCAGTTCGGTGGTGTCGGGAAGATTGGAAACATCGGACTCGCGGGGGTCAAAGTGAATCAGCTCTTCGCTTATTTCATTCAGGAATTCTTGTGTCAGGCCGAGGTTTCGGTAGCCGTAGCGGCGTCGACCTTTGTCGTTGAGGACGACTTCGGGGGGCTCTTCGGGGTCGAACGGTTCTTCGAATTCGGCGAAGCCCTGGTCGACGAGGGCTTCACTGCGGTACTGGTCCTGTCTGGCGGACATTTCGTCGGCGGCTTCGAGGACGTCGAGGTTGGCGTGTGTGTCGAGGAATGCGGCGGCCTCGGCCTGGATTTCTTCGGCGCGGATGAGGTCCATCTCCTGGTCGGCCTGGCGGTAGAGTTCGAGTATCATTCTGACGCCGCGGCAGATGGCGGCGTAGCGGGCGGGGCTGAGCTTTCCTTCCATGACCAGAATCAATCCCTTTTTGAGGATGTCGTGAAGGTCTTTGAATCGTTCGGGCATGCGTTTGTCGAGGCGGGCGGCGGTGGCGGAGTTTTTGCCGCCTTGGGAGCGCCATTGGTAGGCCTGTTCGGGGGTGGGCCCGTGGGCGATACAGAGGCCGTCGAACTGTTTGAGCCCTTGTCCTCGACAGGGGCTGCCGTCTTTTCTGATTCCTTTGCAGAGTTTTTTCGACATTGATGGTATCTCCTTCGATACGTGTTGCGCTCGCCGTGCGGCCGGGGGGGGCCGGCCACGGCAGTGGGTTGGTTAAGCGCACCGGGATAGTTCGGCGGTGCGAAGAATGTATTATAACACGGAAAACGGGTGTTTTTGAAGGAATTTTCGCCAATTTTGAAATTGGTTTGCGGAGGAGATGAGGGGGTCAGACAGGGAGATCGTGGAGGGGAGGCTGAGGGCAGGCACGAGGCCTGCCCCTACCGGCGCGATGTGGTGTGTTACGGGCCTTCGTTGCGCCACCAGCGGACTTCGTTGCTGCCGCGTTCGGCGGAGGCGACGATGTCGAGGCGGCCGTTGCCGTTGACGTCGGCGGCGATGACCATGTTGGCGTTGGTCCAGCCGTCTTTGAGGAGCTGCATATCCCAGGGGCCGCGGGGGTCGCCGCGGTGTTTGAAGTAGGCGACGCGGCCGGTCTCGTGCCAGGCGGTGGCGACGACCTCGACGTGTCCATCGTTGTCGAAGTCGGCGGCGACGGCTTCGAAGGCGTTGGGGAAGCGTTCACAGATGATGTGCTTGCGCCATTTGCCGGCGGCGGGGTTGCCGTCGTTTTCGTACCAGGCGATCTGATGATGCTCGTAGGGGACGCCGGTGGGGTCATCGGGGGGGAGCATGCCGAGGGCCATGACGACGTCGAGGTCGCCGTCGCCGTCCATGTCGACGGGGTGGCCGTGGATGGGTTGGGGGGCGTCGTCGATGATGTGCTTGATCCAGGGCCGGTTGGGGAGGTCGCCGGAGTTTTCGTACCAGATGACCTGATTGGCGATACGTGCGGTGCCGAGGAGGTCGGTCTTGCCGTTGCCGTTGATGTCGGCGGCGTGGACGGCACGGGGCTCGGCGATGTCGTCTTCAAGGATGTGTTTGATCCAGCGGCCGTCGCGGTTTTCGTACCAGACGAACTGGTTGCCCTTGCGCCAGGTCGATGCGGCGATATCGAGATTGCCGTTGCCGGTGAAGTCGGCGACGGCGACGGCGTAGGCGCCGGTGAGGGTGCCTTCGTCGACGTAGCGTGTGCGCCAAGAGCCGGCGAGGCGCGGGTCACCTTCATATTCGAAGTAGAGAAGGCAGCCGTTGATGTTGTCGATGAAGACGAGTTCGGGGCGGCCGTCGCCGTTAATGTCGGCGACCTGGTGGCGTTCGAGCCATTCGGGGGTGCGTTTGTGGATGACGTGCTTGGTGAAGTTGCCGCGGCCGTCGTTTTCGAGCCAGTAGAGGCCGACGTCGGTGTCGGGGGTGATGAGGTCGGGGACGCCGTTGCCGGTGAGGTCGTAGGCGGAGATGCCGTAGACGTATTCGTAGCCGTCCTGAGCGAGGTGTTCGGTGAGGTTGATGAGTTGGGTCATTGGGTACCTCTGGATAGTGGTTGGTTGTTTTGGGCAAGATAGCAGGGTTTTGGGGAGAGGGCAAGAGGCAGTGGTCAGTGGTCAGTGGTCAGTGAACATCTTTTTTCGGCGAAGGGACGCGAAGAACAACCTTCTTGTTGTCTGAATCAGGATTTTCGGGATTTGGATGGATTTTCGGGATGGGTGGAGTTGGGTGGCTGTTGGAGTAGGCGTAAGCACTGTTTCTCGCTGCTATTGCGACCAGACGGGAACGGAGACTGACAGTCTCGACGAATATGGGCCGGGTTCGCGGTCAGCGTTCACGGTGCGGACGGTGTACCAGCAGGCCATGCCGCCGGCCGCGTCGGTATGCATGGAGCTGGTGCCGATCATTGTGTTGCCGCCAAGCTGCTGCCAACCGCGGGCACCGTTCCAGACCCACAGATCATAACGGACTGCGCCTTCTTCGGCAGTCCAAGTGAGCTCCACCCCGTTTGCGGTCACGTGTCCGCTCAACGCCGGCGGGGTGAGTGAAGAGTCCTGTTGCGCGAGAACCAAGTTTGGGCAGTACAAAGTGGCGAACAGCATTGTGGAGACTATCGGCAGGCGGCTCATTTTGATTCTCCACGATTGCAGTTGCACCTGGTCATGGTCTTGTACTGTTTGGCACAGGCGACGGGTTTGGCGGTGATTTTATCACGGCAGGAGTTGGCATTCAGGCTTTTGTTGTTGGCCGGCGGACAGAGGGGGTCAGGTGTTGAGCGGGTCACAACGAAATTGCCGGGCCGTCAGGGGACTTGTCGAAGTGGGACGGAATATGCATTTCTGGATGTCTGAACCCAGAACGTCATCGCCTCCCGTTCCAGGACTCCCAAGATGATGACGAAGATTGCGAGGGGCAGGCATGTTATGATGCGTGAATGATTTGGGGTAGGGGCAGGATCGAGTAGTGAAGGGCGATTGGCGGGGTGGTGATGGTTTGGCCAGGGTAGGATATGGTTCTGCCAGGGCGGCCTCTGCGGGAGATGGGTTGGGGCCGGCCGGCCGCAGTGGTCGGGCGCGGTTTGGGTTGAGTTTTGCGTTAAATGCGCTGGCGTTTTCCGGATTCTCGTTCAACGATTCTAACGAGTTGGAACGCGATTCGGATAGATTCGCGTATTGTGCGGTCCATGGCGGTGGGGTGTGTTTGAGTTATCGAAGGGAAGTGGAGCCCGCCACAGAACGGGGCAGGTTGTGACCAATTGATTGGGGTCACGCTTTTTCGGACCTGCCCAGAACTCATCGCCATCACTAAACACCGCAGAATCGCAGCCTCTCCCTTTAGCTCGTCCCAAGCCGCCCGTCGTTCCACGGGTCCTCACAACTTCGCACTTCGCCGGGTACACGTTTACTCACAGAAACGCACAACGGGCTGGCCGGGATGGGTGAAGATGGGATTGAATCCAAGCCCGGTCGGGGGTCAACTCTCGGAGCGGCGGTGCGCAAAGGCAAACCACTGATTCAGGAGATGGGCATCCGTACTATCTTACACCATGCGATTGGCTAATTTGTGTCATTTGACGGTTCCGCCGTGTCAATTTCGTGGCAGTTTGGTAGTTTTTGTCAAAGCGGTTGTTGTGGGGAAGAAAAAAGCCACCGGGGATATGATGGCGGCTCGCTGTTCAACCGGTCTCTGTGGCTGGTGTTGGATAGGGTAAAGGATGGCGGCCTTTCCGGGGGCCGGACCCGGGAATCCTGGCAGAGGATGGACCAGAAATCGAAAATGCCGAGGAACTGACCGGGGGTTAATCCGGTGACGCCGTTGTTGAAACGTTACGAATTGCGATGGAGGGTAAAGCGGAACATTGGTATTGTATTGGTATTGACAGTATGGAAGTATTCGAAGGGGCTTATATACTTTAGTAGCCAAACGATTCAGGCTGGCGCGGCGTAGCCACTCAGCCTGTACGTGCTACTTCTGGCGTTCTTTGCTTTGGCGCCAGTCGTCTAGTTGTTGTGGCGAGGTTGACGTGAGAATATGCGCCACTTCTTCGGGCGTGTATGGCGTGTTATCGGGTTTGGTTGGCAGCGTCTTTGGCGGGCGTCCACGCTTGCGCTTTGGCTGCTTGGCTTTTGTCATGTTGTATTCTTTATGCCCTTTCGATATGCTGTTTGGCCTGATCTCCTATCTTTACGTCCTCATGCCATTTTGGGGCATTTGCACTCAAGAATTCTGACAACTTCGCAGACGGTAACCTGTTGAAGGTGTCAGCTACACATACTCTCCTTCCCACCAACGAAACTTTCACTCTTGCCTTTACGTATTCTAAAGTTTCTATCTCCACACTGCTTTGTGGTTCTCGGATTACTTCATACCCATAAATGTAGAAGATCATGTTAGACTTCACGCCATCACTCTTTCCTGCGTCAAGTGCAACACTTTCACTTGACAAAACCTTAACCACCTTGCATTCAATAAGGTCGCTGTCCCTGTGAAGTGTAAATTCTGCTCTAGTGTGGCCCATCACTACTCCCCCTTTAATCTACCCGTCATCCCCAAAGTACTTCTTGTGCAAATCACCAACTTTATCTGGCGCGAATTCGTTCCAGAAGCCTAGACAAGATTCAAGAGTCCTAGCCCATTGTGAACTGTGACCGAGTAGAAACCTGGATGCCATCTCATAATCCAAAAGCAAATCTTTGGCTTCTTGCCCCCTTGATATTCTAGGCTTGCTTTCAATTAGAGTCAAGTAGTTTACAACTTCCTTAATCCCCAAATAGACAGAATTGAGGTTTTCGTATCTATCCTTAACCCTAAAATCAATCCTTCTTTCTTGATATGGCATTCCTATAAGGAATCCACCATAGCTACCAATTGCCGTTATTACCAATTGTATGATTACCTCTTGCCATGGTTCAAGTTGCACCGGGGCCAAAAGAATTGCCCAATATATTAGCCCGCCTATTGCAATGACGATGCAAGTAAACCCTAACCAAAACCTCAAATCCTTTCGCATCCAAATGGCCCTTCATGTTGTTTCAGAGTTTGCGTACTGGCATCCTAGTTAATACCCCCAAATCTGTCAAGGTTGCTCGATTACCCCGTTTGTGCTAATCTGCCCCTTACCACAGTAGACGTAACGTAGTTTAGCGACATTGTTATACGGATGTTTGGGCGCACTGCGCCCCCTTGCTGGTTGCTAAACTATGAGTGTGTCTGCTGTGGTGGCTACCATTCATCTGTGTATCCA
Organism: Caldilineaceae bacterium; assembly: GCA_026708085.1. GTDB lineage: Bacteria > Chloroflexota > Anaerolineae > Caldilineales > Caldilineaceae > Bin5. The sequence goes on along the minus strand of JAPOVP010000048.1, from coordinate 5,813 downwards.
CCAAGGGGGCACCCCATGTCGCAGGAACAAGATAATCTGACTGAACTAATCTACGCGCTTAATGAGACGATGGTTGGGAAACTCGACGCATTAAATGACCGTATCGACAAGTTAGAATCAACCTTAACGGATGATGCCCTTGCCATATCTGGGGAGCAAGAATCACTCATTATTGGTCTGCAAAAATTGTTACAAGACGCTGACAAAAATCTTGGTGTCAGTGCTCCACCCGACCCTAATGACGACACCCCACCTCGCAAAGTGCTTGTGCCTGAGAATTGGCCTATCTTCCACGTTTACTCAATGGTTTGGGCTATTGCAACTCATCTAAATTTAGACCCACAATTTCATACCGATTCCGTAATGGAATTTTTGCAAGACCCAACCGGGTTCTTCGCCAAACATTCGCCCCCTGCCTCCTGACTCACAACACAAAGGCCACTGTCGAAAGGCGGTGGCTTTCAACCCACATACACGAGGTGCCCAATGGCTATAATACGAATAAAGGAAGCTGTAGTAACAATGCCCCCTCAACATAATCTCATAAGGACTCAATCAACTCTCGAAGAGCGTCTACAGGTAAGTTTTGAAATTCAGATTCACATTGGTTCAGAGAATTTAGATGCCACTTCTTTCTGTGTAACCATTCCCCATCAAGGAAAATCTTTAGACGAATTAGCTGAAAGAGCCCGTCAAGATATTCTTGCTCACCTTCAGAAAGTCGTTCAAGACTTAGTAAATCATAATTATGAAACAAGGTGGATTCAAAGAAATCTGTAAACCTGTAATCTGTTTTCTTTACTCCTTCAAAATTTGTTCTCTTTACCTCTTCGATTCCCTTTTTCTTATTCTTCTTTTTTCCCATTTTGGTTTTACTCCCTAGCATCATCAACTGGCGGGTAAGCTGGCCCACCCGCTATCAGGTCTTTATACCGCAACTGCTTGTTTTCCATGCCTGCTACAATGGCAGCCATCTGGTCAATCGTGTCCATTGGGCGCATATTGTGTCGCCCTGAAAATTCGTTCACGTAACGGTGCAGGTGCTTAGGCGACATTTGATGATACGTCCCAATGTAGCCCCGCTTCATCATTGACCAGAAGCTCTCCAGCCCGTTTGTATGCGCCTGTTCTCGTACATACTCCCCAGTGCCATGATTGACGGTGGCGTGTGGGCGAGGCAGACCTGTATACGCCCTGGATTCGTCAGTGTAAACTCTAGTGTCAGGTGTTGTGTTCTCCACTGCGAATTCCTGTAGCGTTGCTTTGTCAGTAGCTTCGACAACCTGCGCCTGCACCTGCTTTGTCTCACGCTCTTTCATTCCTACAACCGCAGTCTTGCCAACCGTCCCTCGCCCTCTGTTCAGTTTCTTGTTAGCGTGCTTGTTCTTTTCCTTCCCGCCAAAGTAACTCTCATCTATCTCAACTTCACCTTCAAACACTTCGTTGTTGTACTCCAATGCCTCACGAATTCTGTGCTCCATGAACCAAGCTGACTTGTACGAAATGTCTAAGTCGCGGTGCAGCTTCATCGCACTTACGCCCTTCAAGTTCGTGGTCATCTGGTAAATCGCAATCGCCCACTTCTGATAGCCAACGTTCGACCCGTGCATTATCGATCCAGTCTTTGCACTGAAATGCTTGCGACAGTCCCGACAACGATAAGGCATAGTTGGATGCTTCACCTTGCTGATGTTGTCGCTATCGCAGTGAGCGCAACGAACCTCGTTACCCCAACGAGCCTGCTCAAACCACCTTTCCGCGGACTCATTATCAGGAAACATCTTGAATAATTCGACTAGAGTAACGCCTTTCCGGTAGTGTTTCCCTGGTGCTGACTGTGCCATGATTCGCCCCTTTCGCTGTTGAATTCTATATACAATGATAGCCCAACTTGCGAGTTTTGTCAAATCAAGAAACGGGCGAATGGCGATTACTCTAGTCAGGGGCAGCGAACTGCTTGGCTACTAAAGTATATAAGCCCCCTTCGAAAATGTCCAGTTCAGTTTCCGGCTTGATATTGGCCTTATTGTAAGGGAGCGACCCACGTGCCCATTCGCAGTTGAAGCAAAAATGCCGTCCAGATCGAGAGTGACAGGACTGCGGCAGATATTCACAGCATAGTTACTCATTGTCATCCAATATGGACAGAACCTGGCACGCCACCTGCTCCGAATCGTGCAGTAGATCATAAACCTCAAACTCAAGACGCGACTCAGACGTAATGCCGGGAATGTCGCCAATGAGCGTGATCGTGTCGTCCTCAGACGATACCTCAATGCTGGCGCTGCTCAGATAGGCGGCGCCGCGGCCATCCGGGTCCATCTTCCAGGTGTCGACCTGCACAGCTTCTTCAACAGGTTGGTGAACACCCGCGTCACGGGACGGAGAGAATACGAAGTGACTGGCGGACAGCGAGTAATCGGCCTGCTGCAACCCCGTCTCGCGGTCGTTGACCACGTCTACAGACACACGCCAACTGTACTCCAGCGCATCTTTCGGAACACCCTTTCTGTTGAATTCCAGGGTCTCCGGAACATCCCTGAGATGGAAAACGACGACAAGCCTCCCGTCGTCTGTCAGAGCTGTGCTGACCTCGGTAATGTCCATGTATGCAGGCAGCGTCTCCGAGACCGCATCGACGACGCTCTGGCCCGGCCTGATTGCCGCGCTGTCAGACTGGCACGAATCAGCGCCTGTGCCCGTGATCGAGGGACCGTAGCTGCTCATCTCGACCGCACCTTCAAAGAAATCATACGCCTTGAACTTGAGCGGTGAATCCGCTGTAATTCCGGGAATTTCCCCCGAAAGCGTTATCCTGTTCTCCCCGGCAGACACCTCGATACCGGCCTCCGCCAGAACTCTGTTCCCCTCTCCGTCCAGCCCCAGGATCCCGGCCGTGACAAAGCCCGATTCCGTTATCTTTGCCGCCGTATTGCTGTCTATGACAAGGGGATGCACGACATAACCGGCAGACAGCATGTAATCAATACCGCCGTCGCCGGTCTCGGCATTGTTGTCCACGTCGATCGACACCTCCCAGCTGTACTCCAGTGCATGCGCAGGCACGCCCGTCCTGTCGAATGTCAACATCTCGGGAACATCCCTGAGTTGAAAAGTGACGGTCAAGGTCTCCCCGTCCAGCGCCGTCGTTACGCCGCGGATATCGATGTACCCGGCCAGCTCGTGGGAAACATCACCGGATACAGACCGGCCCGGCATTACCTCAGACCCGTCAAACGAACCCTGAAAGGAAGGCGGCCGGCCCAAACCAAACGGAGCAAGACAACCAACCTCCTCCGCACCTCCGAAATAGTCATACGCGCCGAATGCAAGCTGCGACTCTGCCGTGATTCCGGGAATCTCTCCCGAAAGCGTTATCGTGTCCTCTTCAGCCGACACTTCGATGCGCGCCCATCCGAGAAGATCGATTTCGGGAAATGACGCATTTCCCGCTGACTTCAGATGCCATGTGTTGATTTGCAGATTGTCCGCTGAAAAAGCGGCGCTCCGGTCGCGGACGCCGGACGCGGGAAATGCAGCATCCATAGCAGACAGGATATATTCGAACCCTTGAAGGCCTGTATCCTGGTCGCCGTCCACGTCGATCGACACCTCCCAACTGTACTCTGGTGCATGTTCGGGCACGCCGTTTCTGTTGAATGTCAGTTCCTCCGGAACGTCTCTGAGATGAAACACGACCGTCAGTGTCTCCCCGGAAAGGGAGGTGCTGATCTCCATTACATCCACATGCGCGGCCAGAGCATCCGAGACATCATCGATGACGCTTTCTCCCGGCGTAACCGCTCCTTCGATATCGCACTGGCTGGAGGATGTGAGGAGGCCTGGCGGTTCCTGGCATCCAACCCCGTCGGACTCGGCAAGATACTCGTGCGTCCAGAACGAGAGGCGCGAGTCCGGCGTGATTCCGGGAACCCGGCCGCGGAGGATCATCGTGTCTTCCTCTGCCGATACCTCAAGGCTGGCGTCTCTGAATGACCTGATGCCTTCGCCCGGCCGCTTTTCCCAGACACTGGCCTCCGCCGCCTCCTCTATCGGCGCCTCCGTGTTGTCCCCCTCATGCGCAGGCCACACGATGTGATAGGCGGACAGAAGGTACTCAAACCCGCCGTCGCCTGTCTCCGGGTCGCCGTCGGCGTCGATTGATACTTCCCAACCGTACTCCATCGAGCCTGCCGGGGTCCCCGTTCTGTTGAACGTCAGCGTCTCCGGGATATCCCTGAAACGGAAGATGACGGTCAGCATTTCGCCCGAAAGGGATGTGCTGACTTCGACAATGTCCAGATACCCCGCAGACACATCGGAGTCGTCATCAATTGCGGTCTGCCCCGGCGCAACCGTGGGGTCGCCATCCCTACACTGGGTCGGAGAACTGCTCTGGGGTGCGCTCCGGTCAGGCGCGGCAGGACATTCGACCCCGTCGGAATCGCTAAAATAGTCGTACGCGCTGAATGTAAGCTGTGAATCTTCCGTGATCCCGGGGATATCCCCGGAAAGCGTGATCGTGTCCTCATCCGGGGACACCTCGAGGGTTGCGTCGATCATGGACACGAAACCATCCGTTCGAGCTTTCAAAACGCCGGCCTCCACCTTGCTCCCGATGGACGCCTCCGCGTTTTTCCCTTTTTCGGATAGGGGCACAAAATGGCTGGCCGACAATATGTACTCAATGCCGCGATTTCCGGTATCCCGGTCGTTGTCTATATCGATCGACACCTGCCAATCGTACTCCATATAGTTTTCCGATATGCCTGTCCGATTGAACGTCAGCGTCTCCGGCACATCCCTGAGATGAAACACAACCGTCAATCTCTCTCCGGACAGGGAAGTTTCAACTTCGGTTATGTCGATATGCGCGGCCCGCACATCTGCCGCTTCATCGGCATAAGTCTGACCAGGCCTGACTGCATCATCCGTGTCACATTGACTGGAGTGTGTGCTTTGAATCTGCGAAGTAAAGCACCCGACCTCATCGAAACTGTCCCAGTAATCGTTCGTCCTGAATGCAAGCCGTGATTCTGTGGTAATGCCGGGAATGTTGCCGGAAAGCGTTATTGTGTCCTCTTCCGGAGATACCTCAAGGATGGCGCCTGCAGCCGGCATGGAGCTCCCCCCCGGTCCCAAACTCCAGACGGTGACCTTCATCTTGCTCTCTATAGGCGCCTTGGCGTTACTCCCCTCTTCGGATGGGGGCACAAGGTAACTCGCCAACATCTGGTACTCGAAACCTCCGGAGCCTGTCTCCCGGTCATTGTCTGTATCGATGACCACCACCCATCCGTACTCCATATAGTGTGCCGATATGCCTGGACGATTGAACGTGAGCGTCTCCGGCACGTCCCTGAGATGGAAGACAACTGTCAGAGTTTCGTCCGCCAAAGAGGTGTCTACCCTGGTTATATCCATATGCGGATCGGTAGCGCCCTCGATCTCATCCCTTACCGTTTGCCCCGGCGCTGTCACGGCCTCGACGGCGTCGCACCCCCAGGGTCCCATACTTTCTCTGAATGGAGTATGGCAGTCAATCTGATCGGCCTCGCCGACGAACTCGACATCATAGGCTGAAAATGTCAGTCGCGATTCGGATGTGATGCCGGGAATGTGGCCGGTGATCGTTATTGTCTCTTCCTCGGCAGACACCGCAAGGTCGGCGCCGGCGAGAGTGCTCGTGGAGCCGTCGGAGCGTGCTTCCCATACGGCGGCCTCCAACATCTCCCCGATTGAAGCGGTTGTGTCGGCGTCAGTCCCTTCGTGTGACAGAAAGGCGATATGGTAGGCGGTCAGCAGGTAATCGA
>JAPOVP010000046.1 GCA_026708085.1 Caldilineaceae bacterium | reverse complement strand
CAAGGGAGGGCCGAATAGGCCCGACCGCCCGGAACTGCAGTGGTCAGTGGTCAGAGATAAGACTTGGCGTGCATGGGTGGTGGAGGGCGCGGACTGGTATTGGTTTGGATTTATGTTGGAGGATTGGTGGTAGGGCTGTCAGGAGGGGGCGTCGGCGGCTTCGGCGCGGCGGCGGATTCTTCGTTCGAGGACGGGCGCGGAGGTGACGACGGCGACGCCGCAGAGGATGGTGAAGCCTCCCAGGAGCTGCTGGGGCGTGGGGAAGACGTCGAAGAGCAGTTGGGACCAGAGTACGGCAGCGACGGGACTGGCAGCCAGGGCAATGGCGAAGATGCTCATGTCGAGTTTGCGCAGGGTCCAGTAGTAGAGGAAACGGCTGACGACGACGTCGACGGTACCGACGAGCAGGAGGATGGGAAATGCCTGGGCCGAGGGGAGGGCGAAGTTTCCGCGGGCGAGGTTGAAGAGGGCGAGGAAGGCGGCGGTGAGGAGGAGGCGGTAGAAGAAGAAGTTTAGCAGGTCGACTTCGCCCATGTTGCGTTTGGTGAGGGCGGCGTGTAAGGCGTAGATGAAGGTCGAGAGGAGAATCATCATGGCGCCGATGCCGAGGTAGTCGCCCGGCTGGAAGGAGATGACGGCGAGCCCGACGACGGCGATTGCGGAGCCGACTCCTTGCATCAAGGTGAAGCGTTCGCCCAGCCAGAGGAGGCCGAAGCCGAGGCTGAAGAGGACGGTCATCTTGCCGACCATGGCGGCGACTCCGGGGTCGATGAAGGCCATGGCCTCGTAGTTGAGTCTTGTGCTGACGGCCACGCACATGCCGATAGCGAGGAAGGTGGGCCACATGCGACGCAGAGGATCCAGACTCAGTCTGCGCGTTATGAGGCCAATGAGGCCGACTTCGACGAGGGCGACGGCGATTATATAGAAGGCGCCGAGGGCGGGCTCGATGTAGGGAAAGACGAGGCGGGCAAATACGTAGTGCAGGCTGTCTATCATCAGGAGGCAGATGAGGAGCGCGGTGCCGCGTGCGTTGCCGGAACTGTCCCCGCCTTGTGACGAAGTCGGGGCGAAAGGACTTTTGCGCGGCATGTCCCTCATTTGATCAGCCTTTGCAAGGGGAGTGGTGGACGAGGGGGGAGGCTGCCATTTGCCCAAGAAAGCATCTTGTTCGGTTGACGCGTTCCCTTCTCTTGAGGCGTATCATATCCGGCCTCTTTGAAAGTCGCCAAAAGAAGAAAGGGCGTTTGTGCTAAAATACGGGCGGGATGGGACGCGTGGCGTGCGGGAGGTAGCTGGGGGCGACTGGGATGGTTCGCAAGATTATCCACTTCGATCTCGACGCCTTTTACTGTGCGGTTGAAGAGTTGCGGCACCCTGAGCTGAAGGGCGTCGCGTTTGCAGTGGGCGGGCGGCCGGAGAGCCGGGGGGTTGTGGCATCCTGTTCCTATGCGGCGCGACAGTTCGGCGTACGGTCGGCGATGGGGATGTCGCAGGCGGTGCGGTTGTGTCCGGAGCTGCGCGTGCTGCCGCCGGATATGCGAGAGTATGGAGAGGTGTCGGGGCAGGTGATGGGGATTCTGTACAGTATGACGCCGCTGGTGGAGCAGCTTTCGATCGACGAAGCGTTTCTTGAGGTGACGGAGCGGCCTGAATTCGCCTCCGAACTGGCGAGGAGGCTGCAGGCAGAGGTGGAAAAGAGTCTCGGGCTTCCTTCTTCGCTGGGTGTGGCGACGAACAAGCTGGTGGCAAAGATCGCCACAGATGTTGGGAAGGCGGCGGTACAGACGGGGGACTATCCCAGGGCGATACAGGTGGTGCCGCCTGGCAAGGAGGCTGAGTTTCTGGCGCCGCTTCCGGTGGACGCGCTGTGGGGGGTGGGACCGCGTACGCGGGAGCGGCTGGCTGAGATGGGCATTCACAAGGTCAGTGATGTGCTGGCGGGGTCAGCGGAGGTGCTGGCGCGGCAGTTGGGCAAGCTGGGCCGGGATCTGTACAGGCAGGCGCAGGGGCTTGACGAGCGCCCGGTTGTCACGGAGCGCGAGGCCAAGTCTATCAGCCAGGAGACGACGTTCGCGGAGGATGTGGCGGATACGGAGACGCTGCGAAGGGCGTTGCGGCATCAGGCCGGGCAGGTTGGGGCGCGCCTGCGGGGCAGCGGGCTGGCGGCGCGGACCGTCATTTTGAAGTTGCGTTGGACTGACTTCACCACGCTGACACGCCAGACTACGCCCTCGCATCCCGTGAAGGACGAAGAGGAGATCTACGGGATCGCTTCAGACCTGCTTGGGTCAAACCGGCCGGAGGGGGCGGCGGTACGGCTGATAGGGGTTGGGTGCAGCGGATTGATTCCGGCGGTGAGGCAGATGAGCATTTTCGATATGGCGGCGGACCCGGAGGCGCAGGCCAAAGAGGACCAGCTGAACGAGGCGGTTAAGGGGCTGCGAAAGAGGTTCGGCGCGGATGCGATCCGGCGCGGGAGCGACTTGTGATGGTGGCGGGCCGCCAGAGATCCAGCATGAGCGGGAAGCCCTCAGGGTCTCCTGGGGACGTCTCTCGCTTGAATGTTGTGATAGACAGAACCAATCTTTCCGCGAAATTGCGCTAAGAAACGCGAAGAACACCAAAGGCGTACTGGACATTCTGAGCGCTGCTGCCTGGCCCTCAAGGGATAGCGCTTTGCTCCCGCAAGTCGCAGTACTGACAAACGTCATTGTTTTCGATTGCTGTTTCGTGTCCTGGTTCCTGGATAGCCGTGTCGCAGGATGCGAGCAGGTTACTTCGATGTGCTTTCAGTTGAACTGTACTTGAAGGAGTTGAGACCAGTGCGATACGAAGTGCCGATCTCAGAGGCGTTGATAGACGAACTTTTCCCATTTTGGGCGTTGATTTTCGGGGAGGTATTGCCCGACATTGCGCGGGAGGTTTTCCTGGGCGCTGAAGAGTCTTATAACGGGGGCACGCTCTATTTGCGAAGGGAGGGCGAACGCCTGGCAAGCACGTGCTTCACGATGCAGTCGAAGGTGGTGCCGAGTCTGGCAGGATTCAGTGATGTGGCCACGGACCCGCTGTTTCGGGGCAGAGGCATTGCGACAGAACTGTGCGGCCGGGCGGTGGAGGAGTTTCGTGCGGCGGGGGGCGAGGCGTTTTTCCTGGGTACGGTCAACCCGGCGGCGGCGCGGGTCTATCACAGGCTTGGGTGGCGCAAGCTTGCCGGGGCCAATGTGATGGCGAATATCCTCAGCGGGGAATCCCCTGAGGCTTTCCTGGTGGACTACTTTTCAGGTGAGGGAGCAACCGTTGCGGAGGCGTCACCGGCGGACCGTATACCGATGATCCCGCTGATTCTGTGCCCGCATGACTGGCAGGTGCTGGACGCGAATACAAATGTGTGCTCAACTCGCTATTCTACGCAGAATTCGTGTATGGGGCTGTATGTGCGCTATGAGCGGATGGGGACGGGGGGCGGCAGCTGGTTTGCGGCGAGGACGGCGGAGGGGAAGGTGGTCGGGTTGTCGACGGCGCGCCGGGATGACGCAGGCAGGTTCCAGATTGACGCGTTCTCGCATGCGCGCTATGGGGAGGTCTGGGAAGAGCTTGTGGAGGCGGCGGTGGGCGCATCCCAGGAACGGGGCGAGGGCGGATGCTTTGCTGTCGTTTCGGTTGAGGATGAAGAGAAGCAGTCCTGGTTCGAGGCGTTGGGATTCCGCAGGGCCGGTTCGGGTGCAGAGTTTGAACTGGATGGAAGGCGGGTAGCTTCGGTGAGGATGGAGAGGAGCTCTGCCTGAGCGGTGGTGGAGCTGGTGATGACGGGGCGGCTGGCACCGGGCCAGCCGCTTTTTGTTTGGGTATTCTTCTTTGTTCGGGAACCTGCCTGTCACGAGATTAGAAAAACGCGCCCGCTGCAGACCCAGGTAGAGGCGAGCGGAAGCAGGAACTTCAGCTTCTACCCCATCATGGCGTCATCGCCACTCCATTCAGTATCTATACCAACATAGTCCTTGACGAGGGGCTGGAGGTGATCCGGAAAGGCTTTCATGAAGACCCTAGCGTCCTCTGACAGCGCCCAAGGGGCGTTGACGGGGTAGTCGCGCGGTCGTAGCCCGATGCCACAGGAGAGGCGAACGCGGTCGATGCGGTTGGGGAAGGCTGAGTGATAGGTGCGGGAGGCGAAGATTATTTCGTCTCCCGGGTCGGTGAAGAGAGGCACCATGCCGGGAAAGTCGAAGCCCACATAGCCCTTTGGTTCGGTGCCGATACGGTGGAAGGAGCGCTGGTCGGGGGTGAGCTGGAAGCCCTCGGGCCCTTTCCAGCCTTCGACATGGGAGTCTTCGACCACGGCCAAGCCGCCGTGTTTGGGATGGGAACCGGTGATGTAGAACCAGAGGCCAGAGGGCCAGGGGCCGCGGTTGAGTATGTCACCTGAGAAGGTGGGCGGGCCGTCGGTGAAGCCGCAGAAGTCGGAGTGCCAGGTGAGGGGGTCGGAGCCGGGGTTGCGGATGATGGCGGCGGTGCGGTTAATGGTGAGCTCTTCGGCCTGGCAGAAGACGCGCTGGGCGCGCATGAAGGGTGCGTGGTCGAACATTTTCCACATTGCGGGAGAGTGTTCGATGAAGGATGTGTGGGTGAAGCTGTTGCCTTCGCCGAGCGAGTCGTCGGGGTCGATCACCTGTTTGACGGATTTTTGGAGCTCGTCCACGAGTTCATCGTTCAACACGTTCTTGACGATGGCGAAGCCGTGGGCCTGCACGCAATCCTGTGCGGCGTCCAGCTCGTCCAACGTGAACTCATATTGGTAACCCAGTTCTGGCTTCTGTATGTGGCTGTAATCCATTCAAGACTCCTTATCAGGTAAGGCTCGAGGTGGTGAAGTGCCGGCCAAGCCATGTGGGGCCAGGTATTTTCAACTCTCGGCCAACTTCAGGTTTCGGGCACCAATCTCAGATGCGCTTCTAAGGGTGGCGGCTTCCGGAATGGCGTCCGGGCGGCGCTTGTATCCCCCTTATTCATTATCCCATCATTGCTCCATCGCCACTCCAGTCGTCGTCGATGCCGACGTAGCCTTCAACAAACGGTTGCAATCGTTTGGGGAGAGCCTTGAGGAAATCCTGTGCGTCCTGCGAGAGGGGCCATGGCGCTTCAATTTTGAAATCACGCGGGCGGTAGATGATGGCGCAGGAAAGCCGGACGCGATTTGTGCGGTTGGGGAAGGCGGCGTGGTAGGTGCGGGAAGCGAATACGATTTGGTCGCAGGGATCGGTAAAGATAGGCACCAGGCCGGGCACGTCGAAACCGACGTGCCTATCCGGTTTGGTCCCCACTTTGTGGAAGGAGCGCCGATCCGGAGTGAATTGAAATCCTTCGGGAGGGGTCCAGTCTTCCAAGTGGGAGTCCTCGATGAGTGCCAGGCCACCATGTTCGGGATTGGAGCCGGTGATATAGAACCAGAGGCCGGACGGCCAGGGGCCGCGGTTCAGCACGTCGCCCGAGAAAGTGCGGGGGCCGTTGGAGAAGCCGCAGAAGTCGGAGTGCCATGGAAGCGGCGCGGAGCCGGGATTGCGCAGAATTGCTGCAGAGCGGAGGATAGACAGGTCCTCGGACTGGCACAATGTGCGCTGTGCGCGCAGGTAGGGTCCGTGGTCGAGCAGCTTCCACATGGCTGGAGAGTGTTCGATGAAGGAGGAATGGGTGAAGCTGTTTCCTTTTCCTAAAGTGTCGTCGGGGTCAAGAAATTGTTTGACCGACTCCTGGAGCTCCTGCACCAGTTCAGCTGAGAGGACTTTCTTGATGATGGCAAAGCCGTGGGCCTCGACGCATTGGTGGGCGGCGTCCGATTCCTCGAGAGAGAATTCGTAGCGGTAGCCCAGATTGGGTTTTGGGATGTGGCTGTAGTCCATTCAGTTCTCCGGACGAAGAAGGCGTATCCTGCACTGGCCAGACGGCCACGCTCCGAAAAGCGTAGCCGCCTACCAGCAAGGGCAGTCTTTGATTGCGGGGAAGCAGCTTCAGGTCGGCTAGCGCTGCTGAACGCCAGGCCCTACCCCATCATGGCGTCGGCTTGCGGTTCGGCATCGTCGGGCCGCCAGTCGTTCTGGATGCCGGTATATTCCTCCACATAGTGCTGATAACGCTCGGGTAGGGCCTTAATGAAGGCCTTGGCGGTATCGGGGAGGGGCCAGGGGGCGTCGATCTTGTATGCCTTGGGGCGGAAGCCGACGCCGCAGGAGAGGCGGACGCGGTCGATGCGATTGGGGAAGGCGGCGTGGTATGTGCGCGTGGCGAAGACGAGCTGGTCAGTTGGCTCGCCGAAGAGCGGAACCATGCCGGGCACGTCGAAGCCGACGTAGCTGTGCGGCTCTGTTCCGATTGGGTGGAAAGAGCGCTTGTCCGGTGTCAGCTGGAAGCCCTCGGGCCCTTCCCAGTCTAACCCGTGCGAATCCGCGATGACGGCGAGGCCGCCGTGCTTGGGGAAGGAGCCTGTGATGTAGAACCAGAGCCCGGAGGGCAAGCTAAACTTATTGAGCACATCTCCCGCGTTTTGCGGAGGACCCTCGGCAAATCCATGCCAGTCTGTGTGCCACCCAAGCGGATCGGAGCCGGGATTGCGGATGATGGCGGCGGAGCGGTGAATGGTCAACCCGCCATCGCCGCAATAGAAGCGGTTCACGCGCATGAAGGGCTCATGGTCGAAGAGCTTCCAAGAGGCGGGTGAATGCTCGACGAAGGCGGTGTGGGTAAAGCTGTTGCCCGCGCCCAGCGTGCCGTCCGGATCGAGCACCTCCACTACGGACTTCCGAAGATCTTCCACCAACTCTTCGGTCAAGACATTCTTTATGATAGCAAAGCCGTGGGCTTCAACACATTCGTTCATTGCATCCAATTCATCGATGCTGAACTCGTAGCGATAGCCCAGGTCCGGTTTCTCAATGTGACTGTAATCCATTGCAAGCTCCTTGCGATTGCGCTGGCCGACCTATCCTTTCAGTGACCCGATGGTGATCCCCTGGATCATCTGCTTTTGCATCATTATAAAGGCGACGATGGGTAAGACGGACATCAGAATGGCGGCTGACATACCGATTCCATAGGCGGGACCGGTGCCCTTCAGCTGGAACATGATGATGGATACGCCCACGGGCATCGTGTAGATATTGGGCTTATTGAGTACTAACAGCGGCCAGAGGAAATCGTTCCAGTGGTAGGTGAAAGTGAAGATAGCGAGAGTCGCCAGAACCGGCCTGGACAGGGGGAGCGTGATCGTATACCAGAGCTGCAATTCGTGCGCGCCGTCGATGCGGGCGGCCTGGAACAGTTCGTCCGGCAGGGTCACTGCGAACTGGCGGAAGAGGAAAAGGGCGAAAGGAGAGGCGAGCCCGGGCAGAATCAAAGCCCAGTAGGTATCGTGCATGCCGAGCTTCAAGGTCAGGACGTAGGAGGCGATGAGAGTCGACCAAGCGGGGACGAGCATCGTGCTGATAATGAGCCAGAAGAGTTTGTCGCGAAGGGGAAACTGCTTGCGGGCGAAGCTGTAGCCGGCCAGGGAGGCCACGAGGACAACACCGAAGGTAAAGGCTGCGCCGGTGAAGACGCTGTTCCAGAACCAGCGTAGTACGGGAGAGTTGGCAACGCCGCTTCCCGTCATCAGGTCGATATAGTTTTTGAGCACGGGCCGGGTCAACACAAAGGATGGGGGAATTGTGGCGACGTCTGAGGGATGTTTGAAGCTTGTAATCAGAGCCCAGTAGAGTGGGAAGAGGGAAACTGCGGCAAGCACGAGGATCATCAGGAGCGCGACGTAGCGCCATGCGCTGGCCGCTCCTTCGGGAAGCAGGCGCAGTTGAAGCGTTTCTATGAGTGAAGGCGTCTGTCTGTTCAGCCTGGATTGGGTCGCCATATCGGGGCCTTCGAATCAGAATTCCACAACCTGGGAAAAGCGTCGGAACTGGAAGATGGTAAAGCCGACGGTTGCCACCAGGAGAAGGAGTCCGGCGGCGGCGGCGGTGCCGGCGTTGGCGTAGAAGATCAGCTGATTATAAATATAGTAACCGACTGTGATCGTGCTATAGACGGGCCCGCCGCGTGTCAGAACATAGATAGGCACGAAAACCTGAAGGGCGCCGAGCGTGGAAACGACGATTACGTAGAGCATTGCGGGTGTGAGGAGCGGCAACGTGATCGACCAGTGCTTGCGCCAGAAGGCGGCGCCATCGACGGCGGCGGCGTCGTACAGGCTGGAAGGGATGCTCAAGAGAGCCGCGCAGAAGATGATAATTGCCACGCCATTGCTGGATACTATAGCCATACCCGCCAACGAGGGCAGGGCCGCATAAATGTTTCCGAGCCAGTTGACCGGTTCCAAATTGACAAGGGAGAGGGCGTAGTTGAGGACGCCGACATGGAAGTCAAATACAAAGCGCCAGATGATTGCTACTGCCAAGCCGGAGATGACTCCGGGTAGGTAGAATGCGGCCTGGAAAAAGCCACGCATTGAAGAGTTGCGCAGAGAGACGATCAGTACGGCCGTCAGAAGGGAAAGAGCTGTCGAGATTGGAACGACCATGAGTGCGTAGTAGAAGGAGTTGAACATTGCCTTCTGGGCGCTGTCCATCTCGACGACGTCGGCATAGTTCTGCAGGCCCACAAACTCGGTAGTCCCGCGCGGAGCCCAGTCGACGACACTCAACCAGATGACCATTCCGTAGGGAAAGAGGAAGAAGACGGCGAAGAAGGCCATGAAGGGCAGAATCAGCAGGTAGCCCCACAGTATCTCAGATTGGGACACCGTCAAGCGCGGCCACGGGAACATCCTTGTCCCCTGGCGCAAGCCGCCACCAATTTTGTCTACGCGATCCATTTTTTGTGGGATGGTGTACTGCGTATTGCAAGACAACCCAGAGGCGTTTGCAATACGCAGTCGTTGTCGTTCTCGTTCTCGTTTAGACGAACCAATCCAGCTTGCTGATGGCGTCGCAGAAGTCGGCTACGGCTTCTTCCGGCGGTGTGGGCAGGAAGATCTTCTGATGCACCAGCTCAAGCTGTTCCACGGTCTCACGGGCGCGTCCGCCGTGGGCCGAAGCTCGCTGCCTGCCATAAGGTATATAGTGCTCGTGATGCCATTCCAACATGGGGTTGCTGACGCCTTCAATGGCCGACACACGGGCAGGAAGCAGATACTGCGCTAACCAGGTCTGGTTCTCCCTGTTGGAGAGCCAGAGGGCGAAGTCGATCGAAGGGCCAATCTCGGTGGTGTCACCGGTGTTGAAGACCTGTGAATTTACGTCCAGCATTGGACCACCCCAGTAGAGGGAGTGCGGGACGCCCGGGTTGGTGGGGGGCTGGACGAACATCCACCTTATGTCGCGCTCGGTGTCGGTGACGATCAGTGTATCTGGATCGACTTCGAGGCCGGGGCGCTGCGACCAACCGATGCTGGGGCCGACGCCGCCAAGGAGAGACTTCTGGAAGAAGTAGTCCCAGCGGCTGGCGCTGAGGCCGGCCGGGTTGGGGATGACCCCGTGCACGAAGTAGAGATCCTGCAGCCATTGCAGCCAGGCGATGCCTTCTTCTTCGCCCAACTTGCAGGCCCACTGGCCGTCTCTGAGCTCGACTGTGTCGGTTCCCCAGTTCCAACTAAGGACCTGATCCGGCCAGTAGAAGAAGGGGTTTGTTTCCTGGGATGAGAAGACGCCGCCCCAGACCTGCGAGCCGTCATCGCGTTCGAAGGTGCAGGCCTGCATCATGGCCAGATAGTCGTCGAAGTTCCAGGTTCGCTCCGGTGCTTCAGGGAGCATGTGGGTTACACCTGCCTCTTCCACGATATCGAGATTGAGGACCATGCCGTTGGCAAGGGTATAGAAGGGCACCATGTAGTTCTTGCCGCGGAAGAGCATGCCTTCATACCAACCTGGAGGCAGGTCATCCTTGAATTCCTGTGGCAACTCGATTTCCACGGCAGCGTCGCTTTGCAGTGCCAGGATGATACCGTCGACGCTGGCGCGCAGGATGATGTTGGGGGGATTGCCGGAGGAGATGGAGGTCTGCACCTTTACAATCGAGTCCCATCCCATTGCCTGGTAAGCGATGGTAACGCCTTCAGTTTCGTCGGAGTAGACGTCGGCCCTCTCCTGCTCCCAGGTCCCGTGGGGATATAGATCGCCGGGGAGGCCCAGGCCAAAGGACCACCATTGGAGTTCGACTGGAGCCATGGCGGCTTCGCTCTCCCCTCCATCGGCGTCCGGAGCCGGGGCAACACAGGCTGCAAGGGCGGCGGCACCGCTTGTCATTGCCGCGGCTTTCAAGAAATCACGTCGGGATAGAGTACGTTGCATTTTCTCGTCTCCTTTTGAAATTGAACGCCCACTGATGAACTGGGCGGGGATTGGATAGATTATATGTCTTCAGAAACCAGTGTCAAGTGGCGAAAATATGGTGCGCTGATTGGTCCTCATGGGTTTTGGCGACCCCGCTGGAGCCAGAGGAAGCACGAGGCAAGACACGGAACAACAAGGGAAGGCAACCGCGCCCGGTGCGCAGGGCTGAGCCCTTGAGCAGGTTACTGAACAGTGCCATCGGAGTGCGCATGGGCGGCCAAAAGGCTAACGACCTCGGAATCGCTGATTTGGCGGAAGTCGTCATACCAGGCACCGACTCCCCAGAAAGGCGAGGGCGAAAAAAGGGCGACGACCTGGCTTACCAGATTGGCGGGCGCGTCCTCCGAGTCATCGGAGACTGAAACGGAATTTGAACGCAATTCGGCGATTGTACGCGACGGTGCCACGGGGACTGCGGGTACAATTTCACGCGGTTCGCGATAGGTCAAGGCGCGGATGGCGGCGCGCATGGAGGCACCCGTGGCCAAGCCGTCATCGATGAGAAAGATGGTGCGGTCCTTTATGGGGGCAGGGGGGCGGCCGCGGCGAAATATCTGGGCGCGGCGGGACAGTTCCTGGTGCTGTTGACGCGAGATCTGCTGGATTCGGTCTTTGCTCAGCCGCTGCTGTTTGACGACTTTCTGGTTGATGACCTGGACACCGCCTTCGGCGATGGCGCCGAAAGCCAGTTCGGTCTGGCCGGGCACGCCGAGTTTGCGAACCAGCCAGACATCGAGGGGCGCATCGAGGGCGCGGGCAACCTCACTGGCGACGGGGATTCCGCCGCGCAAGAGGCCGAGGACAAGCGGGTTGACGGCCTCCAGCTCTTGTAGCATGGCTCCGAGCAGCGCGCCGGCGTGGCGGCGGTTTCGGAAACGTTGGGGTCTTGCGCCCAGCACGCAACAACCTCTGAATATGATGTATGTGACGGAGAGGAGGAAAGAGAAGGAAGCAGCGAAAAGTTGGGGGTAGTTCCGGAGGGAGGCGGAGCGAGGAAGCCACTCCACTTCGCTCGCTCTTTGCTCCTCGGTTATTGCTCCCGGTCGGGATTGAGCAGCCAGTCGACCAGGGCCCGGATCTCGTCTTCGCTCAGTTTTTCGGCGAAGTTCTGCGGCATCTGGCCGGCTTGCTCGTATGTTTCAACAGTGTACGCGGTGGGATTGACGATGCTCTCGTAGACGTATTCTTCGGCGGTCATGCCCTCGACGCGGATGCCGGCGCGTTCGTACAGGTCGGCAAAGTTGGGGCCGTTCTGGCCGTAGAGATCGACCTGTCTTTCTTCGAGGTTGTGGCAGGCGAAGCAGGCTTCGCCCGTCCAGATCTCCTGGGGCGAGCGGATGTTGCGGGCTCTGTATTCTTCGAGGGCGGCGGCCTGCTCTTCTTCACTGAGCAGGATGTGGGCCGTGTTCTGGAACTCCATGGGCTTGATAACGTCTTCGAAGGGTTGGAAAGGGTCTTCTTCGGGCGTTTGGGCCAGGGCGGATTCTTCCCAATTCATAACAAATTTGGCCAGATCGACGACCTGATCGCCGCGCATTGGCCCACCAAACTTTCCGTCCCAGGTAGGCATGACCTCCGGCCATTGGCTTTCGACCTTGCTGGGTCGGCCGGCAGAGATCGTCAAGAGGACGTAATCTTCGAGCGACCCGACCCAGCCGACGTCCCTGAGGCGTCCTGTGTCGGTGAAGAAGTAGTAGCTATTGAGTCCGGGCCCTCTGCCCAGAATACCCTGACCGTCCGGTCCGTGGCAGATGACGCAGTTGTCGGCGTACATCTTGGCGCCGTTCTCGATCGAGCGGCCTTCCCAGTTGATGGTCTGCGCTTCCATGCGCGGGTTCTCGCTAACCAAGACCATCAGGAGGACGATGATGCCGACGAGTGAGGACAGAATGCCCCACATTATTTTGGCGATCGGGGACCTTGTGTAGAGACGATGCATAGTCGCTGTATTACTCTCCTACAATTGCGCCGGACAGACTCTTCCAGCCGTCGGCGACTTGACCGAGGAAGAGGTGTTTCCAGCCGTACTGCTCCCAATAGAGGGAGTCTTCATGCAGCCAGAAGGATTTTTCGTAGTTGCCGGCCGTCCCCTCGGCGTCGAACCAGGTGATCTCCCAGTGGAGCTTCTTGAGGCTGGGCTGGGCCTGGGAAATCGTCAAGATTCCGATGGGCGCGTTGAAATCGGGATCTGTGCGGCGGTAGTAGTCGACGGAGTTTTCAAACTCGTGCAGGAGCTCGAGGAATTCGTGGTCGTGCACGTCGTACTCTTCGTCGGTGCGCCAGACGCCGAGAGGGAGATGTTTGTAGCCGATTTCACGGGAGAGGCCTGAACCTTCTTCGGGCATCACGTCCTGAACGATCTCTACGGAGGGGGCGCCTTCGACGGCGTATTCGGGCGTGCCCATCCAGCTCCAGATGATCATAACGGCGCCGGCGACGATTCCAGCGACGATGGCGACTTTGCGGTCTTTGCCGCGGCGGCTGGGGTTGTAGTCGAGGTAGGGGATGGCCATGAGGAGGACGAGCAGGACACCGGGCAGCAGGACGCCGGCGATGAACTTGTCTGCGATTTTGAGCAGCCCCTGCAGCCAGTAGAAGTACCAGGGCGCGACGGTATGGAGGGGCGTTGATTGCGGATTGGCAATGTGTTCCAAGGGAGCCTGGAAGAAGAAGACGGTCAGGACAATGAGCAGGGCAGTCATGACGGTCAGGAAGCTGGTCTCGTCGACGAGGACGTCGGGAAGGTAGTAGACGCGCTTGTCGGCGGGGACGCGGTTGGCGGTGTCCTCGCCCACTTCCTCTTCGTCGGCGGGGAGGCTGATTCCGAAGTGGACGACCTTGTAGTAGTGGACGAAGAAGAAGAGGATAAGCAGCAGCGGCAAGAAAAGCACGTGCAGCAGGTAGAAGCGCAGAAGTCCGTTGGCGCCGATGTCGGGTGCGCCGCGGGCGAGCAGGTTGACGGTTTCGCCGACGACCGCGGGCGGCACTGCCTCGGCCATGGAGGTGCCGATGGTGACGGCCCAGAAGGCGAGCTGATCCCAAGGGAGGAGGTAGCCGGAAAAGCTCAGGAACAGCGTCATCACGAGCAGGAGCACGCCGGTGAACCAGGTAAACTGGCGCGGCGGTTTATAGCTGCCAGTCAGGTAACAGCGGACCATGTGGAGGGTGACGATAGCCACCATAGCCTCGGCGCCGAGCCGGTGCATATCGCGCAGGAACTGGCCGAAGGGGATGTTGGTGAGGAGCAGGATCATGTCGACGTAGGCGCGTTCCGGCGAGGGCGCGTACCAGATCATCAGCAGGATGCCGGTGATGGTCTCGACGATGAAGAGGTAGGTGGAGAGGAGACCCAAGCGGTAGGTATGGGTAAAGCGGGTTACGCTCTCGTGGTAGTAGGTGGGCTTGATGTGGAGGAGGAAGCCTTCGCTATGGGGCTTGAGGCGCGGGTTGGGGCGGCCGGGGGGTTCGCCCTGCATCATGCGGCGAAACTCACCGACATCGATGCCTGCGGTGAGGCGGGTGAAAACGTCATCGGCCTGGGCAGCGACCGCGCCGAGAACTCCTTTTTCGCGAATATTTTCTTGGAGTCCCATCTGGATCTATCGTCTCCTGGTAAGGTTAACTCAGGTTGAGGACGCTCGGCCTCTAGCCGCGGTAGCCTTTCAAAATCGGACTTGACATACTTGGCAACCCTTCAATCATCGTTCCGGTGTCGACCACAATCTCCGCATCAGGAGAAGGAGCTCTGGGTGACACAATTGTGTTTTCAGCGATCATTGTTCTACCAACAACCTTGCGGCCTTTGACGACTTCTATGACGAACCGGTCAAGTGAACGCGGCGCCGGTCCCTCAATGTAGTGCCCCTCAAGGCTGAACTTTGAGCCACAAACCGGGCACGCAAAGCGGTATCTTTCAGGTTCCCACGTGTACCAGTGGGGATTGCCATTCCAAGGATGTGTGCATATTTTATAGAAGGCGTGGAGCCCTTCTTCGGTATTGGCCAACCAGAACTTGCCGAAGGCATTCATTTGCGGTTCGCTGCCGGTTGCCGGCAAGTCAGCGGCAGCACCAAGGTAGAATTTGCCCCCGAATTTGTTTTTGGGCCAACGCGGGTACAGGAACAGATAGGCAGCCAGTCCACTTCCTGCAGTCATTGCCGCCAAGGCCCCGACCCAAACGTAGGTGAGCAACTCCCTGCGACTGAGATTCTTTCGTTCTGTACCTGCGAGTGAGCCGGAATGTTCAAGTGCTGAGAGTGCCGCGCCGGCAGTTGCCGATTTGGCTCCCTTTCCCCAGTTTCGCTGTGGCTGCAAGCCTGGTTGGGCGGTCACTTGGGCCGAATGCTCCTCTCAGGGAAAATCTCCTCTACAACCTCCACCGGGTCATGCGGCGTCTTCATCCAGGTGGAGTTCAATTGGTGTTGCGACAGCTTTTGCGGGCGAGATTGCAGCCGGCTTGCCCTGCAGACGTTTACCTGTGTCGACAATGATTTCAGCGTCGGGAGAGGGTACGGCCGGGGCGGCGACCAGGTCGCCTGCATCGGACGTTTCGGCAACCACGGAACCGCCCTCTACGACCTGGATCAAGAAATGGTCGAGAGATCGAGGTGCAGGGCCCTCGATATAGTATCCTTCGCGGCTGAACTTGGAGCCGTGGCAGGGACATTCGAAGCGATTGTTGGAAGGCTCCCACTTGTACAAGCAGCCGAGATGCGTACAGACCATATAGAGGGCGCGCGGGCCATCATCGGAATTGATAAGCCAGAATTTGCCGGTCGCGTTGCCTTCGGGGTCGATTCCAATTTGAGGCAGCAGGTTGGCGGCGCCGAGATTGAACTCGCCGCCGAATTCGCCTTCGCGAAAGCGCGGATACATGAACTGGTAGGTGGCGAGGCCGCTTTCCAGGGTAAGAAGGGTCAGGGCACCGCCCCAAGCGTAGGAGAGGAATTCGCGGCGGTTGATGCCTTCCTGGCCGGCATCGAAGCCTTCGAGTACGGCGGCGCGGCCGACCGGTGCGACTCTGTCGGCAGCAGCGGCGGCGGCGCTGCCGTTGCTTTGGACGGCAGTTGGGGCCTGCGCCTCCATTGTGGCTGCGGCAACTGCGGCCGGGGCTTCTGCGGCGGCGGTCGGCTCGGCTTCGGCGACTGTTGCGGGCTCGGGTTGCGGGGCAGGCTCGGGCGCGGTTTGTGCGGCTACGGCAGCCGGTTCGGGCTGCGGGGCGGCGGTTTCTGGTGCAGGCGCGGAATCTGCGGCTTCACCGGTGGTGCCGTCGCGGGGGGGCAGCATTTCGCTCACATCGACGCCGAGCCTCTCGGCTGCCGACTCCCGGGCGCGGTTGACTCTTTCGAGCCATGCCTGGTTGACTTCGGCCATTGTGACTGGTCTCCTTGGAGATGCGGGAAGCCGGTCCTACATCTCGCCCCTTGCTCATCCTGCCAGCGGGTAAGACGACACAGGTATCAATGCCTGGCGGGACGGCGATGCATCGTTCGATAGAGCCGAATTGAGTATAGCAGGGGGAAAGTACATTGTCAAAATTATCACAAACGATCTGGCGACCTGATATTCTGCAAATTGAGCTCGCGACAGAATTACAATTTCGGCGGAGAAGTAGCAATCGACATTGCGCTAATGGCGGTCTACATGGGGTCGTTCCGCGGCATGGCTAAGAATTCAATTGCGTTGACGACACGGAATGCTTCAATCTGTAAATTGCGCAAGAAGTGTCTATTCGCGGAGATTAGGTATGGAATCTGCCACCAGTCTACAAATGCACCTATAAATGCATCTGCTTTTTCGGGCAGGCCAAGCTCGACATATTTCGAAACCAAGTTCCGCGGGACTGGTTCGTCAACGATTACCGAATTGGCGTTTGCAGAAAATAGGCGATAGAAATCTCTCACGTGCCTTGGGAAGGTTAGATTGCGGTTTACTTCCTGCGCTACCAAGCGGGGAATGACCAGAGAAAGGTCGGGCCCCAATTGTCTGAGAATGCGAGAGGCATTGGGATCGGTATTTCGGACTGCAGGAATCAGGACACTGCTATCGATACAGATGCGCATATTCGGCCTCGAAGATTTCGCGTCGGGCCTTGCGCAGTTGTCTTATGAACTCTTCCTGGTCTGGCTCAGTCTCCTGAATATCGTCCTCTTGGATCTTTTTGCTCATGTCATCCAAAGCACGTATCCAAGCGCGTCGTGTTTTTGCGTCTTCGACGAGGGTCGCAATCTGGTCGGTTGGGGACGAATCAGATTCGGCAGCCAACTCCTCAAGTTTTGCGTACAAGACGGCAGGTAATTCGATTGTGACGGTATTCTTACCCACTTTTCCCTCCTTCCCATTTACCACTGTCACCCTCAGAATTCTAACACACATTTGCCTATGCTCTTATGGCCAGCGGGCCCGTAACCATGGCAAACGTATTTTTGTGCAAGCGTGAGACGAAACAAGGAAGGGCGCCCACAAGGGGCGCCCCTACCAGATGCAGGGTGCTTTGTGCAGTTCCTTCGCAGTTCGATACATTTGCCCTTTGGCCGGCGGTACTTCTTCACATCTATCTGCCCACAATTGATTGGGCCGGATGGAGACTAAGTTTCAAGTTGCTCCAGGCTAGCGGTGACCTGGTCTCGCTGGGCTTTGAGGTCTTCGAGTTTGTCGCGTTCGCGCTGGACGACCTGCTCGGGGGCCTTGGCGATGAAGTTTTCGTTGTCAAGCAGTCCGGTGGTGCGGTTGATCTGGTTGTCGACGTTGTCAAGCTCTTTGTGGAGGCGCTTGCGCTCGGCTTCGAGGTCGACCATCCCGGCGAGGGGGAGATAGGTTGTGATGCCGCCGGCGGAGAGCTGGACGGAGGGACCGGAATCGGTTCCGTTGGGGCTGGATTCGACTGTCACCTGGGATTCGTCGAGGCGTGCGAGCGTTGTGAACAGTCCGAGGTTGTCCTGGGCCAGTGTGTGGCCGCTGCCGGCGAAGACGGCGGCGATGCGGCGGCCGGGTTCGACGTTGTATTCGGCGCGGGCGTTGCGGATGGCGCGGACTATTTCCTGGATGCGGCCGAAGTCGTCTTCCGCGGATGTGTCGCGGCGCTCGGCGGGTTGGGTCCAGCGCTGGGTCATGAGGGCTTCGGCTTGATCGGGTACGGCAGGCAGGTGGCCCCAGATGGCTTCGGTGACGTAGGGCATGAAGGGGTGCAGCAGGCGCAGAGATTGCTCGAGGGTGTAGGCGAGGACCTGGCGGGCGGCGCGGGCGGCAGCGGGGTCGCCGCCGTAGAGGCGGGGTTTGGCGGCCTCGATGTACCAGTCGCAGTATTCGCTCCAGAGGAATTCGTAGAGCTGGCGGCCGGCTTCGCCCAGCTGCCAGTTTTCAATGAGCTGGGTGACATGGTTTTGCACAGTGTTCAGGCGGCTGAGAATCCAGCGGTCGGCTAGCGTCTGTGCGTCCTGGGGGGGCAGGGCGTAGGTGAGGCTGTGTGGACCGTCCCCATTGTCCAGTGCCACTTCGCTTGCTTCCAGATTCATGAGGACGAAGCGGGCGGCGTTCCAGATTTTGTTGGCGAAGTTGCGGTTGGCTTCGATGCGAGTGACGCTGAGCTTCATGTCGTTGCCGGGCGTGCTGCCGGTGAGCAGGGTGAAGCGAAGGGCATCGTTGCCGTAGGTGGCGATGAGGTCGAGGGGATCGAGAGCGTTGCCGAGGCTTTTGCTCATTTTGCGTCCGTCTTCGGCGCGGACGAGGCCGTGGAGGTAGACGTAGTGGAAGGGCACCTTGCCGGTGAAGTAGAGGCCCATCATGATCATGCGGGCGACCCAGAAGAAGAGGATGTCGTAGCCGGTTTCGAGCACGGTTGTCGGGTAGAATCGTGCGAGGTCGGAGGCCAGAAGTGAGGCGTGAGAATAGCCTGACCCATTGCTCGCTTCGTATTCTTCAGTTTGCGGCCAGCCGAGTGTGCTGAAGGGCCAAAGGGCGCTACTGAACCAGGTGTCGAGGACGTCTTCGTCCTGCTCGAGCTCGGCGGTTTCGCCGTAGAATTCGATGGCCTGCTCGAGAGCTTCGCTGTCGCTGCGGGCGGCGAACTGGTGGCCGTCGGGCCCATACCAGATGGGGATGCGGTGGCCCCACCAGAGCTGGCGGCTTATGCACCAATCGCGGATGTTTTCGAGCCAGTGGAAGTAGCTGCGTTCGAATCGTTCGGGCACGATTTTGATGCGGCCGTCCTTGACGGCGGCGATGGCGGCTTCGGCGAGGGGCTTGGTTTTGACGAACCATTGGGTACTCAGGAGCGGTTCGACGATGGTGTGGCAGCGCTGGCAGTGGCCGACTTCGTGGACGTGCGGCTTGTCGCCGACGACGAGGCCGGCGGCGTCCATGTCCTGCCAGAGTTTTTCGCGGGCGGCGAAGCGGTCAAGGCCGGCATAGGGGCCGGCGGAAGCGTTGAGGGTGGCGTCCTCGTTGGTGATATTGACGAAGGGCAGGTTGTGGCGCTGGCCGATGAGGTAGTCGTTGGGATCGTGGCCGGGCGTCACTTTGAGGGCGCCGGTGCCGAACTGGGGGTCGACGTGGTCATCGGCGATGACGGGGATTTCTCGTTCCAGGATGGGCACGAGGGCGGTCCGGCCGATGAGGTGGGCGTAACGTTCGTCGTCGGGGTGGACGGCAACGGCGGTGTCGCCGAGGATGGTCTCGGGCCTTGTGGTGCTGACTTCGACATGTCCGGTTGGGGATGCATCGCCGTTGCTTGCGCGCAGGGGATAGCGGAATGTGTAGAGTTTGCCTTCGATTGGTTCGTGTTCGACTTCGAGGTCGCTGATGGCGCTTTCGCAGCGGGGGCACCAGTTGACGAGGTAGTTGCCGCGGTAGATGAGGTCGTCTTTGTAGAGGCGGATGAAGGCTTCGAGGACGGCGTCGCTGAGGCCGTCGTCGAGGGTGAAGCGTTCGCGGGTCCAGTCGCAGGAGATGCCCATGCGGCGCTGCTGGCCGCTGATCTGGCCGTGGTATTCGTCTTTCCAGGCCCAGACTTCCTGGAGGAAGCGTTCACGGCCGAGGTCGTGGCGGGTGGTTTCGCTCTCGGCGAGTTTGCGTTCGACGACGTTCTGGGTGGCGATGCCGGCGTGATCTGTGCCGGGAACCCAGAGGGTGGGGCGGCCGGCCATACGATTGTAGCGGATGAGCATATCCTCGACAGCGCTGGTGGTGGCGTGGCCGAGGTGGAGCGCGCCGGTAACGTTGGGAGGCGGCATGGAGATGACGAAGGGCGGGGCGTCGGGGTCGGCGAGGCCGCTTTCGATCTGCTGTTCGGGGCGGAAGAAGCCTTGCGACTCCCACCATTCGTAGAGCTTCTCCTCCCATTGCTGCGGTTCGTAGACCGTGGGCATTTCCTGGTGCGTTTCAGGCAGATTTGTGGCTGTCATTGTTCCCTGTGCTCCTATCGATAGTACGCCGGCGTCGGGCGGCTGGACGGACGGATCAAGTGTTCGGTCCTTGTGTAAGCGAGTTTCAGTTGAGAGCTGGTCAAAAAAAATAAGCCACTACATCCGAAGGACGAAGTGACTCCGCGGTACCACCTTGGTTAGCAGGCGAGATTCTTGCCGGCTCTCTCTACCGCGATAACGGGCGGACCCGGGGAGAGCTGTGCAGCAGGCCTGTTGACTCTCCCAGCCTTCCCGGCGACATTCCCCTGTGCGACTCTGGCTCTGGTTCAAGGGAGCTTTTGTCGTCAGATGCGCTGCGGATACGGACACCCCTTTCAGCCAGAAGGGCGTCTCTCTGGACGTTCGCGCGCGTGGGTACTCTTCCGGTGCGCTGCCGTTCTCAATGTATGCAGCCGATTATAGGTTGCGGAGGGAGAAAAGTCAATTTTGGGTGGTGCGAAGGCGTGCAGAACATAGTTGAGGCGTGAGGGGTCTGGGGGGAGCGTGCGGCAGCCGTGGTTGGTTTCGATGGCCGACCTATTGGGGGGTTCGAGGGCAGGCACAAGGCCTGCCCCTACGGGTGCGGTGTAGCAGTTGCGGATGTAGCAAGGGCAACGTCAGGGCAGGCACAAGGCCTGCCCCTACAGGGGCTTTCAGGGGGGAAGGACGACTCAGCGGGGCGAATAGGGCGGGTACAGGCTTTGGTCGGCACATGTCTGGAACAGGACAGGATTGGGGACCGGGAGGATTGCAAGCGGTGGAAGAGGCACCTGGTGGAATACCGGCACCAGGTGGATAAGGCATGTTGTAGGAGAGGGGGCGTTGCGGGGGCGGAGCCCCCGCACAAGGGAGGGCCGAATAGGCCCGACCGCCCAGAACTGCAGTGGTCAGTGGTTAGTGGTCAGAGGAGGCGCTTCACCTACTTCAGGGTTGAGAGCGGACTGGACATGGCTCCGTTGCTGCCCGAGGTACAGGAAAGTTCACCCCAATATTGGGATGCACCCCGGGCTATTCTTCGACTGTTCGGGTCACAGTTTATGAAACTGACCGGCCAGCAGGATGCCGAGCGCTGCGCAGAGGAGGCTGAGGCCGTTGTTGGCGAGGATATTGACCAGGCCGGCCCAGACGCGGCCGTTCTGCCAGAGGTCGATGCTCTCGACGGCGAAGGTGGAGAAGGTGGTGAAGGAGCCGAGGAAGCCGACAAACAGCAGCAGCCGCAGCTGCGGTGACAGGGCAAGATAGTGGGAGGCGGCCGCCACGAGGAAGCCGAGCAGCAGGCTGCCGGCGGCGTTGACGGTCAGCGTTCCATAGGGGAAGGCCGGCCCCAGCTTGGCTGCCAGCCACAGGCTGACGAAGTAACGGGCGTTGGCGCCCAGCACCGCGCCCAGGCCGATCCAAAGAACGTTCGCCATTCCTCAACTCGCCCGCCGTGTCCACATCTCAGACAAGGCGCCGGGCCTGAGCACGCATGCACCCGTTGCCGATTGCTGCGGCCGCACGGTGCTCACTCGGTCTGGCGCGCCGCACTTTGCGGCGGCTGGCTCGCCAGCGGCCCGATCCATTCGTTGAACAGCACGTCGGCGACCTCCGGGTCGACCGCGCGCAAGGCTGTCAACATATCCGCGGGCGTTATGATTTTGTACTGATAGTCGGCCAGATAGTTTTGGAGAAACTGCTTGAACGCCCGCTCTCCCAGCGTGCGGCGGATGGCGGAGAAAAAGAGGGCGCCCTTGCCGTAGACGATTCCCTCGTAAATCCTTCCGTCTGCAAAGGCGGTCACAGGCTGCGCGAGCGGCGCGTCCTGTTCGCGGCTGATCAACCCGTCAACGACCGCCTGCCAGCGGCGGTATTCCAGAATATCGGCCGCGTCCGGGCCGTGCACCGCCTCATAGTAGATACGGCTGGAGTATTCGGCCAGCCCCTCATCAACCCAAGGCTGGTTGACCGGATCGTTGTGGACAAGCTGGTACCACCACTGATGCGCGACTTCGTGGACCGCCCGGATCTCCAGTTGGTCCCGGTAGCGGTCATACAGCTGTACACCCAACAGGAAGACCTGCGGGTATTCCATCCCCCGGAAGCTGATCGGCGCGGACGCCACGCGCAGCTCCGGGTAGGGATAGGGTCCAAACCAGTCGCTGTACACGCGCAGCGCGGCCGCGGTGTGCTGCAGAACGGCCCGCCCCGCCTCTTCATGCCCGGGCAGCCAGTAGCTGGTGACGCGCGTGCCGTAGGCGTCGAGGCTGTCGGACTGGAAGCGGTTGCTCATGTGGACGAAGAACTCGCGTGACAGCTCCGTCTCCCACCGGTGTTGGATATGCTGGTCACCGACGACTGTGGAGGTGATCAACTGGCCGCTGGCCACGGGGATCTGATCGATGGGGAGGGTGCCGGTAACGACGAACTGGGAGATGTAGTTGAAGGCCGCGTCCCCGCGGCTGGTGCCCCGTTCCAGCCACCAGCGCCCGCTGGCTGCGGTCGGCCCCGGCAGGTAGACGGCGAGCGAGGGGTAAAAGAGCGGCAGGCTCAGGAACTCCTGGCTGAGGCCGAAGAGGCGGTAGGCCCCCGTCGTATCCGCGCCCCAGTGGGGGATGCGCAGCTTCCAGCTCAGGTATACGTTCGTTGTCTGCCCGCGCAGCAGCGCCCGCGGCAGGTCCACGCGTATGGCCGTGTTCTGCTCCAGGTAGACGAAGGGCGCGGTGCTGCCCTCGACCGTCACGTTCTGAATGCTGAACTCGCCGTTGTAGTGGGGCAACGCCGGGTAGAGGCGAAAGACCAGGTGCGTCCAGGGGTCGTCGCTGGTGTTGGGGACGCGCACACGGGCCGACCCCTGCAGAAAGATGAGATCGTCGCTGAGGGAGAATTCGATCTCATAATGCGGCATCGCGCCGAGCGCGGCCAGCGGGTCTTCCTCTTCCACGGTTGAGGGGCGCAGCCCGCTGCAGGCGGCGAGCAGGGTCAGCAGCAGCAGGAGGCTGATCCCCAGCGCGCCGTACGCGGGGGGAACTCTTCTCCCCTCTCTTCTCTTCAAGCTCTCCTCTGCGTTTGGAGGCATCTGGCGATACCACGGGAAACGTTGCGTGTATATCGGGTGCGCTGCCGTTCTGAAATTGGAGCGCTTGTGCCGACCTGATCCACTAGCTTCTTGGGGTATGCAAAACTGAGACACCATGCGGCAGGAAAGGCAACGCTTAGTCTAATCTAATCATAACATAGTCGGATAGTGCAAGGGAAAATATGCACGAATGTGCTATACTATCAATGTCTGTGCTGGAGACTTCTGTAGTAGAAGTCCGTCTGCCTGCGACACGCGGTGCAGTAGAGCCGGTGTCCTTATCTTGTCGAGGAAAGACTAAATGTTTGTACGAAGCGCGGCGGCCGCCGCGTTGGACCGGAAGAAGGACCTGTTCTCTACATACGATCAAGACCGGCGGGAAGAACAGAGGCGGGTGCAGGGATGGTTGGAGGAGCTGAAGACCAGTTCCGCCGCTTCCTTGAACCGCAAGCTCGACGCCATTGACGACGCCTGGCCCGGCGCACTGCCCACGGCAGAGTTCGACCGCGCCGTCGGCATGCGCATCCCTCTGGGCGTGACCTGGCAGAACCGTGAGCAGGCCCGTAACTGGGCACTGGAGACGCTCGCAGGCCGGCCCGCGCTGGCGGTGGACGGCAGCCAGATCGTACCCACCACCGACTACGCTCCCCCGGTGGGCGCGGTGCAGATCGGCTGGTTCTTCAACGACCGCGGTACGGCGACGGATGGTGACGCCGGCGGCCGCTACGAAAAGGATATCTCCTTCGAGGTGCTGGCCCCGGACGAGCTGCTCGACTCCGGCGGCGATGACGGCGTCTTCCCCAACTGGCGCGTGAACCAGGAGCGCTTCATTCGCGAATGCGCCAAGCTGTGTGAGTTCATGGAGCGCTGTGCGGAACGGCCGTTTGAACGCAGGCCGGTCTGTTTTCTGGACGGCTCGCTGATCATCTCCTTCGCCGGGCAGCTGCGCGCCGGCCGCGAACACGGCTATATTCAGGCCGTGCAGGAACTGCTGGCCTGCTCCGAGCGCACGCGCACGCCGCTGGTCGGCTATGTGGACAACACCTACAGCCGCGACCTCGTCACCCTGCTGGCGGCGCTGCACGGGTTACCGGCGCCGGCGCAGATCAACGACGCCTACCTGCTGCGGGAAACGCTGTCCGGCTGGGGCGATCGCAGTCCGTTCTGGGTTTGCGCACGCCCGGACCGTCTCAGCGATGCGGGCCGCGCCGACTTCTATAAGCAGGTCTGTTTCTGCCAGGCGCGGGTCAGTATGGAGAACCCGCCAGCCCGGCTGGAGATCCCGCGCTGGCTGCTGGAGTGCGGCCGCGCAGACGAGGTCGTCGCGCTCGTTCTGGCCGAGGCGGTTGTCGGCAGCGGCTATCCCTACGTGCTGGAGGCGGCAGACGTCACCGCGGTCATCCAGCAGCAGGACCGCCAGCGCTTCTACCGGCTTTACCAGGATTTTCTGCAGGAGCAGGGCATGGCCATGACCATCACGCGCAAGCAGCGCAGCAAGCAGATGCGACGGTAACTGCAGTGGTTAGTGGTCAGTGGTCAGTGGTCAGTGGTTAGCAGGAGCGAAGGTCATTGGCGCGCGGTGGGGCTGTTTCATCGCAAGTTTTCAATCGCAAGTGTCACGGAGTAAGTAATGTCTATATTGGTCATGAACTACGATTCCCCTGTCGGCCCTATCGAGATTCACGCCACGGACACGGCGGTGAGCAGGGTCGAATTTGCCGGGGAACAGGCAGGAGAGGGTGGAGAGGTAAGCGGAGTGGGAGGTCGGTCCGCGGCCTCATCTTCGCAGGAGGCGGACGCGCATCCGCTGCTGGAGGAGGTGCGGCGCCAGTTGGACGCCTATTTCGCCGGCGATTTACGCTGCTTCGATCTGCCCCTGGATCTGGAGGGCACGCCGTTCCAGCGCCAAGTGTGGCAGCAGCTACTCAGCGTCGCCTACGGTCAGACCGCCAGCTACCAGGACATCGCCGTAGCCATTGACAACCCCAAGGCCGTGCGCGCGGTCGGCGCGGCCAACGGGCGGAATCCGGTTGCTATTATTGTGCCCTGTCATCGGATTATCGGCAGCGGCGGGCGAGCGAAGTTGACGGGGTATGGCGGTGGTTTGTGGCGTAAGGAGTGGCTACTGCGGCATGAGGGGGTGTTGTTGGTGTAGGGGGGGGAGACTACGAATCCGGCTCGAACACCAGCTCCGGCACTACGACTTCCCAAGAATTGCAGAGATGCTTCTTCTGGAACTGCGGTTCTGAGTACTCGCTTCTCCAGGTAGCGATGGCCCAGACTTTGGCAGAGGTGCACCGCGTTCCCGAAGGGGCTTTGAAACTGCCGGCAAGCTGTCCGACGACCATGCCCTTGCGATCCAGTACTTCCCACTTACTTTTTCCGGCCCGCATCTGCAGTGGATCGCCTGGGGAAAGCGCGGCAATGGCGCGGTGCAGGGGATGGTTGGGATGCCGGTACCCTGCGTAGCTCAGAAAGACGTTTCGCAGGTTGAGCCGTGTATAGCGGTGGGCAAGTTCCGGCGCCGCCGGCGGGAGTGTGACAGACGTTGGGCGGTGCAGCATTGAAGGGTTATCCTGTAGGGCCTTCTGGAACGGGTGCACGCCAGGAAGGCGCGCCAGTGTGAGGGTCTGCCGTGCGCGGCTCATGGCCACGTAATATAGCCGGCGCGGGGCATCCGCATCCTCGCCGGGGCCGAAGCCATCCCAACCTCCGTCCAGTACAACCACGTGGTCGAACTCCAGCCCCTTCGCGCGATGGGCGGTCAGCAGGAGCAGACCGCGCTGGCGGCGGCGTAGGGCACGTCCCCACTCAGCCAGCCACTCAATGAACTGAGTCACCGCTGTTTCCGCGTCGCCAGTCTCCAATTCGTAGGCGGCGATCGCTTCCTCCAGCAATTCCGTCCACTGACTCGCAGGTTGTCGTTCCAACCAGTCTCTGAGATCGGCACTTTGCACCAGGAGAGAATCTCGTCCTCGCAGCCAGTTCACGAGGTCCTGCGTCTCCCGCAGATGCCAGACGACTGAGAATTCTTCGTTCGCCATCTGCACCGGTATTCCCTCTAGTGCGCACAGGCTGCGCACCGGGTCCAGATAGCGCCATGTGCGCGCCACCACCGCGCAGGCAGACCAGTCCCAGGATGGAGCAAATTCGGACAGCCGTTTCAGCTCTGCGATGACCGCCTGGGCCTGAGTGATTGGCGTGTCGCCGACCGGCAGAATTTGAACTCGACCTTGGGCGACCGGGTCAAGGTCAGTCCATACGCCGCCGTCTTGGTTTTTCCTGCGCGCCCGATCAATATGGATTGGATTTTCAGTCTTCATCCGTTGCCGCGCCGGCGCGATTACCGCATTAGCGGCCTTGATAATATGGGCGGTGGATCGGTAGTTGTCGGTCAGGTAGACCGGCTTGGCTTTGTAGTCCGCCTCGAAACGGCGAATAAACTCCACCGATGATCCGTTGAAGGCATAGATATTCTGGTCGTCGTCACCGACGGCGAACAGGCTCAGCTTATCATCCTCTTCAGGAAGAGTCCGGCCCGCCAGCGAGGAGATCAGACCGTACTCATCGGGGCCGATATCCTGGTACTCATCCACCAGTATCCAACGGAAGCCTGCCAGCAGGCGCGTCCGCATTTCGTCCGCCTCTTCGGGCGGTAGTCCTTCCCCGCGTAGCAGAGAGGTCGCCTGGCGAATAATTGCCTTGAAATCTTCGTCGTCGAGTCGGTTCGCCCGCCCCGAAAAACTGGCGCCGACCAAGCGCATTGCGAGCGCGTGGCAGGTAAGCACGATTACCCCGCGAGCATCATCGCCGATCAGATCTGCCAGACGGCGGCGGATTTCGACAGCGGCGTGTCGGTTGTACGCGAGCGCCAGGATGCTGCGCGGGTTCTCGCGCCTTACGCGTATCAGGTAGGCGATCCGATGCACCAATACTCGCGTTTTGCCGGAGCCGGGCCCAGCCAGCACCAGGACGTTCGTACGCTCCCGATCGTCTGCCACGATGCGGCGTTGGATGGGATTATTCAAGCTTTCGACGATGGTCCGCCATGACTCAGGTGTGGTCTGGCGCGAGATTTCTCTGTCCCGATTTGGCAGCCAGCGCTGCAAAAACTCCTCTTGGGGCAAGCTGAAGTAGTCCATGGCCAAGCGCAGGGCGTCGGCCATCGATTCCAAGCCTTGCTGAGCGAATTCCGCCATCACGTGAATCTGCAGCACCTGTTCGTCGTAGTGGAGTTTGAGGGAGCGGAAATCGGTTTCGGCGAATCCGCGCCGTTCTTGCTGCAGGCGAATGGTCATGGCCGGGCGGAACACTGCCAACCCCTTGTTCAGTTGAATGACCCCCTGCTCATGGAGCCACAGCAGCGCACGGTCCATCAACTTGGCGGGGTCTCTGACGGAGCTCTTTAAGGTCAGGTCGGACTCGACCGCCGACAGCAGTTTGCCCAAAGTCGTCTCAGCTAGCAGATCTGTTCCGCGGATTCCCCGCGGCAGGCAACTGACGAGATGATCCAGCAGGCGACCGGCAGCTGCACGCCGCAACTCGGCTGTTTTCGCCAGCGCACCCCATTCGCGCCGCAACGTCACGTGGACGGTTTCTCTATCACGTCCCCGCACTCCGAGGCTTCCCCCGCCGCCGCCCTCGCCGCGTCCGTCGGCGGCGATGCTATTGACTATGCGTCGCACTCGCTCTGGCAGGGCGTAGGTATGACCGTCGTCCTTTAGTCTTTGGGTGACGAGACGGAGATGCAGAATCGACGTATCTCCCTTGCTCATATCGGGGGCCGTTTCCTGCATCGTGGCAATCAGTGCTTTTTCTAATTCCGTCGCGTCCAGGAAGCGTCTCTGTGAGGAGCGTGCCACTCCTACATGGACGAAGGCGGTCAACACCGTATCATTGCTGGCGATGCCCAATCGCTCAAGGTCGTAGAGCGCGCCTCGCACGCCTTCCGGGGTTAGGCCTGACGCGAGCATCAACTCATCGGTGGTTACACTCTCGTCCGCGTTCGTCTCTAGCAGCTTTTCGCAGATGGGCAGGAGTTGGCGGCGATAACCATCCGCAATACGAGCCTTTTCGAACTTGGCGCGAGCTTCTTCTATAGAATTCACACGCAGGGAGGAGGGAAATATCTGCACCCGGTTCTCTTCCCGAGTTAGCAGCACCGCCTCCTCCAGCCAAGCAACCGCAGTACGCACACGCGTGTCGTCGGTAGTGGAATCTCGTTCGAATACTTTTTCTTCATCCTCACCGAGGATTTCGCCCGCGGTCGCTACCACTTCTCCGCCCAATCGTTTCTTGCGGTCCAAGCTTCGCAGCGCCCGCAAAACGCCATGTATTTCCCGCCGTGTCAACCGCGAACGGGCCGACATGCCGAATTGCCGCTCCACATCGTCTTGTGTGTAGAGTAGAACGCAGCGCGCCGCCTGCTGGTCACGCCCAGCGCGGCCCGCCTCCTGTAGATAGTTCTCCAGAGATCCCGGGATGTCGGCATGGATCACGAGCCGTACGTCCGGCTTGTCTATCCCCATACCAAAGGCGTTGGTTGCGGTGATGATGCGCAGCCCGCCGCGAATAAAGTTTTGTTGGACTTCCCTCTTGGTTTCCGGCGGCACCTCTGCATGGAAGTAGTCCGCCTCCATTCCTTTTTCTTGTAAGAACTCTGCTAGTTCTTGGGTCTGCCGCCGTGTCGCGCAATAGACGATGGCGCCCCCCGGCTGATCTGCGGGCAGATCGGCTATCAGGATCTGATGGACATGGGCGAGCTTTTCCGCACTACTGGATTTAACTACAACGAAGTCCAAGTTGGTGCGTTGGGCGCCGCCGTCGAATACTTGCAACTCGACGTCGAGCTCTTTCTGAAAGTAGCGGACGATACCGTCCTTCACATCTGGTTTGGCGGTCGCGGTCAGACACAAGACCGGAGGAATCGCTTCTTCCCCTGCGCGTTCACGGATGAAGCGTCCCACGTAGCGATAATCGGGCCGGAAGTCGTGCCCCCATTCTGAAAGGCAGTGGGCTTCGTCCATCACCCAGGCGCCTATCTCCCGTTGTTCGAGGACGCGGCGCAAGGAAACGCTGCGCAGCTGCTCCGGCGAGATCAGGAGAATGCCGGCATCCCCCAGGCGTACCCGGTCCAGCGCATCCGCGCGTTCGGGCATCGACAGAAGCCCGTTGACTGTGACGCAACAGTCGATGCCTTGCCTTTCCAGCCCCGCCACCTGGTCGGCCATGAGCGCGACCAATGGCGAGATCACAACCGTCAGCGCGCCTGTTTTGTCGTAGCGGGACAGGGCCGGGATCTGATAGCAAAGAGACTTTCCCGCACCCGTGGGCAGGATTGCGAGTAGATTCTCGCCTGCCATCGCCGTTTCGATGACAGACTGCTGCAAAGGCCGCCCTGCCTCGTCAACCGGCTTTGGTCGGAAGTCGGGAAAACCAAACCAGCGCGTAAGCTCTTTTCGGGCGTCGTGCCTCTCCCGGCACCATTCGCAAGAGGGCTCGGCACAAGCGGTGTCGCGCAGCCGTCGCACCAACCTCCCCGCTTCGGGAAACCGGTGTCGAACCCAAGGGGGCATGACAGAGTTGCCCCCGGATACAGACAGCCACGCCAGTGCATACGCCAAGGCCCAGCCCTGCACAACGGTTTCAGTCATGACCTCACGAGCGTGTGTCTGGCAGGCGGCTCCAGCCAGCAGAGTGCGGATCACCCCATCCGCTTCGACGTTGGACGGGCGGGGCGAACCGCGTACAGACGCAAATACTTGATCGAATCCCGCCCCGTTTTTGGCTGTAGTCAGCCAGTGCCAGGCTGTCAACAGGTCTGGACTTGTGTCCTGCAAGGCTTTCTCCTGGTCGCGGAAGAGATCCAGTGTTAGGTCGCAGTCCAGTTTGGGGTCGTTGATGCGTCCCCGTTTTAGTTGTCCGTCCTGATAATGCTTGACCAGGTGGTGATAGGGGTTGCGAGGAAAGGCCAGAGGATTGAGTCTGAGTGTATCTACCGCGGGCAGCCGCAGCAGCCGCAAACGAGGATTCGCGGCTTGCAGATGGGGAAGATCGAAATCGATCAGATTGTGGCCCAGCAGAAAGTCCGCGCCACCGGCAAGATCGTCCAGCTTGCCCAATGCCGCGCCCAAGCCATCGCCGGCCCCGGGGAAGATGAGAGACTGATTGGTATCCGGACGCACCGCAGCGAATTTGTGGATGCGGCGGTCCTGAACGCCGACTTCAAAATCCAGTGAGATGCAATCGAATGAACGACGGCTGTCTCCGTCAGGCGAACCTATGGTGTTTTTCCCCATTGTCCCTTATGGCACCAAGGTTGCGCCGCGGGGGACGACGGCTTCCGTCTATGTTCTCCTTACATCTTAGTAGCTCAGCCCTGCCACGCCTCCGCCGCGGCCTCGACCTGTGCCGCATCCCAACCACCATTGGCAATCACCAGCCTGTACCGCTGGGTAATCGTCTCCCCGGCCTCAAACTCGTACACCTCGTCGAACATGAAGGCGAAGCTGGCGCAGGCGTAGGGCGTCTGGCGGATGAACCATTTGTTGGGATAGCGCAGGTTGGCGGGATGGTCGAGGAAGGCGAGCGTCGACGCGTTGCCGTTGCCGTCGTGGCGGCCGGTGTAGGCCAGCCAGGGCGCGGCCTGGCCCATGGCATCGGCTCCTTCGTGCCCGGCGGCGGTGATGACCTCGCTGTTGTCAAAGGCGCGCGGCCCGCGCCAGAACAGCCCGCCGTAACCGGCCAGCGGACGGCCCGCGGTCGTGGGTGAGCCGATGTGCAGCGACTCGCCCCGTACATTGCGCAGGCTGGTCGTGAAGTCGAGCGCCCAGTAGCCGGCGTCCGGGTCGACGGTCTCCACGGCGATGCCCCGCGTCTCGTCGATCCAGTGCTCGCCCGCCTGCGTGATCCAGGTGAGCCTCTCCGTGGCGGCGAAGCGGGTGTCGTCCACCTCGATCGAATCCCAGCCGTCGTGGCGCTGGCTGCCGTTGTTGGGCAGGTCGACATAACCCCTGCCGTGGAGGTAGCTGCCCCCGCCCCAGAAGTTCTGACCGTGCAGGTGGGCGATCGTCATCTGGATGCCTTTGTGCCAGACGTGGTCATGCGGGCGGTAGTTGGTGATCAGGTCGCCGGCCAGTGTGTTGACGGGGTGGAAGAACGGCTTGGGCGACTCGGACTGGGGCATGTCCGGGTCGTAGATGTAGCGGAAGAGGGTCACGGCCTCCCACTTCAGTTCCAGCGAGGCGAAGCCGGGCGTGCGGTGACTGTGCGGAGCGGTCTTTTCGTTGCGGGTGTGGGTAAGAGAAAGAGTCATGGGAGGTCTGTGGGTAGTGGTTGGTGGTCGGCTGTTGGTGAGGCGTCGCCAGGGCGCGTTGATATTTCTTTAAGTCCAGCACACGAGGGCAACCACAAGGGTTGCCCCTACGGACTGTCGAGCATTTCCTGCAGCCGTTGACGCGCCGCCTGCGGATCGGCCTTGCCCTTGGTGGCGCGCATCATCTGACCCATGAAGAAGCCGAAGAGCTTCTTCTCACCGCTGCGGTAGCGGGCCAGCTCGTCTGGGTTGCTGTCGAAGGCTTCCTGCACGGCGGCGTCGATGACGTCCGTGTTGCTGACCATGGCCAGCCCTTCGCGTTCGACGACGGCTTGCGGATCGTCTCCGCTGCTGTACATCTGCTCCAGCACCTTCTTGCCGGTGTTGGCGTTGATCTCACGCGCATCCACCATCTGCACCAGCGCGGCCAGCTGCTGCGGCTGCACGCGTGTATCGGCGATCTGCCGCAGATCCTGTCCCTCGCCGTCGGCGTAGAGCAGGCGGAACAGCTCGTCGGTGATCCAGTTGGCCATGCGCTGGGGCTTGCCGTCCTCCTGGCCGTAGGCGGCCACCGCGGCCTCGAAATAGTCGGCCACCGCCATCTCGCCGGTGATGGCGCCGGCATCGGCCGGGCGCAGGTCCCAATCCTGCCGGTAGCGCTGCTCCTTGGCGTCGGGCAGCTCGGGCAGCGTGCGCGCGGTCTCCTCCACCCACTGGCGGTCGACCACCAGCGGCGGCAGGTCCGGTTCGGGGAAGTAACGGTAGTCCTCGCTGCTCTCCTTCGAGCGCTGCAGGACGGTGCGCTGGCGGTCTTCGTCCCAGCCCATGTTCACCTGCTCGATGACGCCGCCGCCGTTCAGCACGTCGGCCTGGCGTTCGGCTTCGTAGGCGATGGCGTTGCGCACCGCGCGCAGGCTGTTGAGGTTCTTGACCTCGACCTTGGTGCCGAACTCGCCGCGGGCGGCCTGCTCCGGCGTGCGTACGCTGATATTGGGCTCGCAGCGCAGCGCGCCCTCCTCCATGTTGCCGCTGTTGACGCCCAGGTAGCGCAGGATCGAGCGCAGCTTGGTCAGGAAGGCGTAGGCCTCGTCCGCGCTGGCAATGTCGGCCTCGGTGACGATCTCCATCAGCGGCATCCCGGCCCGGTTCAGGTCGACCAGCGTATGCAGCCCCGCGTGCGTGTTCTTGCCGGTGTCCTCTTCCAGGTGGGCGCGGTGGATGCGGATGCGTTTGACGCGGCCGTCTGGCAGCTCGATCTCGACCCAGCCGTTGCGGCAGAGGGGCAGCTCGTACTGGGAGATCTGATAGCCCTTGGGCAGGTCCGGGTAGTGGTAGTTCTTGCGTGCGAAGACCGCGGTCTCCGCGATCTCGCAGTTGAGCGCCAGCCCCGTGCGGATCGTGGCTTCGACGGCGGCGCGGTTGCTCACCGGCAGCGCGCCGGGCAGGCCCAGGCAGACCGGGCAGGTGTGCGTATTGGGCGGCGCGCCTTGGTAGTCGGCGCTGCAGCGGCAGAACATCTTCGTGTTCGTCAACAGTTGCGCGTGGACTTCCATGCCCACGACGACGTTGTATTCCTGTGTCAATTGCGGCGTCCTCTCGGTGAAACCGTGTGCTTCACTTCTTTCATTAACATCTCTGCCAGGTTCCAGTCCGCCTGCATGGTCTTCAACACGGAGATGGCATGCCCGGCATCGACATTACAAGTCTTCAAGGGAGGCAAGCAGGTCCAGGACGAGCAGCGCGGCGTCTCCCAGCAGCACAGGGTTGATGAACTCAATCGTATCGTCCCGGGTGTTGGCGCGTGCCGTGTCGTTACCGAAGAAGTAAATTGTTGGAACGTCGCGGTATCTGAAGACGGCCTCATCACTGGAGCCACTGATGTTCCAACCCTCTCTCATGCCCATGGCGGACACCGATACTCCCTCTCGATTAACGGTTTCTGATACTTGTCCGGTCAACCAACTGTTAAGGGTTTCTGATACATACCCGGTCAACTGACTGTCAATTGGCCCCCGGAAATAGAGAAATGTGCCGGACCCCACCGAATCGAAGTTGATCATGACCTTGATGGCGCCCAACTCTTCATCGGTCAACTGGCGCACGTAATGCCCACTGCCGGTCAGTCCGGTCTCCTCGGAGCCAAAAGCGATAAATCGCAGCGTGAACGGAAAATCCGATACCATCTGGCTCGACCAGGGCGGTTGCGCCAACTTCTCTGCCAGCGTCAGCAGCACGCTTACTCCGGAAGCGTTATCGTTGGCGCCCACTGAGTTCCGTACCGTGTCGTAGTGTGCGCCCAGGATGACCACGTCTTCGCCCTGACCGGGGAGTTCAAGGATTATGTTGCTGGATTTTCTCCGGAGATGCCCTATCCGCACTGTAAAATCCTGCATCTCCGGGCTGTATCCGAACCCGGTAAAGCGGTCCACCAGCAACTCTGCGGCCTTCGATTCCTCCTTCGTGGCGCTCTGCCGCCATCCCACTTCTCTCGCCAACTCGCACAGGTGGCCGAAAGCGGTCATGGCAAGAGCCTGACGCTCGGCGGCGCTGAATCTTGCGGTTGCGGGCGGCGGACGGACACTGGCCAGTGTCTCCTGCGCTTCCTCTTCGAGTTCCGTGCAGGACGGGCCCGTTGCGACGTACGGTCTTGTACTTGTAGGGCCGTGGGCAATAAAGTGGCCAATTTGATCATCGATGGGCCTGCAGGCTGCCAGCAGAATTACTACGAGAAGGGAAAGCCATGCCAGTGAAAGTCTCTTGAACTTCCACCTGGTCATGGAGCCTTGCCTAATTGGAGCTTTCCCGCGCCGGAGAGAAATGCCGTAGTCCTCCATATATGTGAGAATCTGAACCCCGAATGAACGAACACGGTATCCATCTGGCAGAATCGGGCCTCTTACCAGGAAGCCAGCAATGAAAGGTGCTCGATGACGGGTGCATTTGGGGCAAGCACAGCGTTCGTTCCAGGTGACCGGTTCTCTTTTGCACGAAATCATAGCATAGGGCCAATTCCGCAACAAAGATAGCGGCCGACCACCCCGTTCCCATTGGTCGGGGACAGCGGCTTTCGGGTGTGCATCCCAGATTTGGGGCGGGAACAGCCTGGCGGGGAATCAGTGCCAGAGGTGGCTGGAGCTGTTTACCGTCTTTGGGCGAGACGCAGTGCAGGCGTCAGGCCTGGCCTTATCGTGGGGTCCGTTAAATGGAGGGGGCGCGAGGGCAGGCACAAGGCCTGCCCCTACAGAGAGTTGATGGGACTGGCGGGAGGTGGTCTGGCTAGACACTTTCGGCTGGGCACCTGTTACGAATAGAGACACCAGGTCGGCGAGGCATGTTGTAGGAGAGGGGGCGTTGCGGGGGCGGAGCCCCCGCACAAGGGAGGGCCGAATAGGCCCGACCGCCCAGAAAATCAGTGGTCAGTGGTTAGTGGCCAGTGGTCAGAGACGGCGCATCTCCTGCCTCAGAGCTTCAGACGTACGGGACATGGCTCTGTTGCGACTCGAGGTATACGGGAGTTCGCCCCCTTGTTGGGATGCACACTTTTTCGGCTTTAATTGACACAGTCCACGCCCCCCTGATACCATTATCGAATGACTGGCGCACCCGTTGGCGTAAGCGTGCAAGCAAACACAGAACGTCTCACGCGGACGGATCATACCCTGCGATGATCTTCCGCCGGCCCCCACATCGCGTCGCATCCTCCTCTCGAGCAGGGGCGCATTTCACCGCAATTATGGCAAGCGCTGCAACACGAAAGTTACAGTTGAGACTTACGGTCTTCCTTTCGATTCTGCCCCTGATCGTCCTGTCATTTGGCGGCTGCGGGAACCGAAGCGCGGCGGCCACGGCCACGACCATCGCCATTGCCACTGATTCCTCCATCGGCGCCGTAACTGACACCGGCACGCCCCCGGCGGTCGCGACCACCGCGCCTGCCGCGACTCCTGTCCCGGCGCAGGCGGCAGCGGCGCAGGCGAGCGGTTCCGCCCCCCGTCAGCGGGCGACGGTCGAGGCGTTCGCGGCGGCAACGCCCTTGCAGCAGGCGGCCTGGCTGCACGAGGACGGCGACTACAGCGGCGCGCAGCGGCTGCTCCAGGCGCTGCTGGCCGATCCCCAGATTACCCTCGCCCAGCGGCAGGAAGCACGTTTTCAACTTGCGCTCTCCTTCCTCGCCGACGGACAACCGGTGTCCGCCTTCACCGTGTTGGAGCAGCTCTCGCCGCAGACCGGCTCCCTGCCGGCAGATGACCCCCGCCCCGGCCACACCTTATTCCTGCGCGCCGAGACGCTGGCCCGTTTGGGCCGCAACGCCGAGGCCGCCGCGGCCTATGAAACTTTTCTGCAACAGCACGCAGAGGTCACCGCGGTCGTGGAAGAGCGCATCGCCGATGCCTGGCTCGCGGCCGGCGACTGGCCGCAGGCCGCCAACGCCCTGCGGCGG
Organism: Caldilineaceae bacterium; assembly: GCA_026708085.1. Lineage (GTDB taxonomy): Bacteria > Chloroflexota > Anaerolineae > Caldilineales > Caldilineaceae > Bin5. The sequence continues at coordinate 23,449 of JAPOVP010000046.1, read as the reverse complement.
GCGGCCAACCATGCCGGCCGTACCTGGGAAAGGGTCCGCCTTCTCGACCGGGTGGCCGGTATCCTTGAAGGCAATGGCCGCTGGGGTCAGGCCGCCGCGGTCTACGATGAGATCCTGGCCGTAACCGAGTCTGCCGAAGAGACGCGCAGCCGGGACGACAGCGACTTCGACGCGATCCTCGGTTACAGAGTATGGAACGTCCACCGGGCCGGCTATATGTATCGCGCCGGCATCGCCTATTCCACCGCCGGCGACGAGGAAACGGCCATCGCCCGCTGGCGACAGGCCCTGGAGGAGAACCCGGAAAGCAACTCCGCCTACCAGTCCCTGATCCAGCTGGTGAACCGCGAGGTGCCGGTCGACCTCTTTGTGCGCGGGCAGGTCGACGTCTATGCCAAGGCCTACTTTCCGGCCGTCAGCGCCTTTGAGCGCTTCCTGCAGGAGTCGCCGCAGGATGAACGCGCCGGGCAGGCCTGGGTGGGGCTCGGCCGCGCCCATATGGGGCTGGGCCAGTGGGACGAGGCCATCCGCGCCCTTGAACAGGTGATGAACTGGTATCCCGACTGTGAATGTTTCGGCGAAGCCTGGCTGACCCGGGCGCGGCTGGCCAGTGCGCAGGGCGCGCCAGAAGCGGCACGGCGCATCTACCGTACCTTCGCCCGAGATCATCCCGACGACCCGCTCGCCCCCGAAGGCCTCTGGCAGAGCGCGCTTTCCGCCATCAGGGCCGACAGTACCCTGGATATCGGCTCCGGGAGCCGTTCAGAGGCAACAGCCGACTTCCTGGTGGAAGCTGTGGCCGATCTGCTGATGCTGGTGGACAGCTTCCCGGACAGCCCGCGCGCGCCGGACGGATTGGCAGTGCTGGGGATCGGCGCCTTCACCTACGGCCATCACGGACTGGCCGCCAACAGCTTCGAACGTCTGCTGGCGGACTATCCCGGTGCGCGGTCGGGCACGGCGGCCTACTGGCTGGGCCGCGCCCGCTATGCCCTGGGCGAAGAAGACACGGCCCGCTCCCTGTGGCAGTCGCTCGCCGCCCAGGAGCCGGAGACCTTTTACGGCGTGCTGGCGGGAACGGAGCTGGCGCTGCAAGGCCAACCGGGGCAGGACCTCATCCCCCGTATGGATGCAATGACCGCGGCCGCGCTGCCCGGCGATGACGGCAGCCGCGCCTTCGCCGAAAACTGGCTGACGACATGGCATGACGCTTCCGACACGACCGACGCCGGCAACAGCAGCGGTAATTCGGGCCTGCCGATAGGCATAGCCGCCGACCCGGCCCTGGTCGGCGGGACACTTCTGCTGGCGCTGGATCTGCGCGCCGAGGGTTTGAAGCTGCTCGAACAGGTCTACTGGCGCAACCGCGACAATCCCGCGTCCCTGTTCCCGCTCATGGTGCATCTGGAGGCGTTGGGCGCCAACCGGCTTTCAATCAGCGCGGCCTACCGCCTCATTCAGCTCAGTGAGGCCCGGTATACGGCCGACGTACCGCTCTTCATCCAGCGCGTCGCCTACCCCAGGCACTTTTCCCGCCTCGTCGAAAAAGAAGCCACCGACTTCGAGATCGATCCTCTCCTCCTCTACAGCCTCATCCTTCAGGAGAGCCTCTTTGAGCCGCCTGCCCGCTCTTTCGCCGGCGCCCACGGCCTGACCCAGATCATCCCCACCACCGGCGCGGAGATCGCGCAACGCCTGGGCTATCCCAACTACTCCACCGGTCTGCTCAACCGCCCCTTCGTCAACGTCCGTTTCGGCGCATACTACCTGCGCTGGGTGCAGGATTACGCGCGTGAAAATCCCGTCGCCGCCCTCGCCGGTTACAACGCCGGCCCCGGCAACGCCAGGAACTGGTTCGACCGCTCGGCACCCGACGAAGCCCTCTTCATCGAGCGCATCCCCTACAGCGAGACCCGCCTCTATCTGCAGCGCATTCTGACGCATTATGCGCATTATCTGCGGATATATGGGGGGTTTTAGGGTTCAGCTCTTAGGGCCCGTTGACATTGGTTCGAGCCAGAGCAGTGTAACAGAGAGGGGCGAGCAACGATTCAGCTTGGGAGATGGCGCGGCGTTCACCACCGGTCAGGATGAACTGTGAGGGAAGGCCGGGGGAATCAACGATCAGAAGGGCATCTCTTTTTCGTCCGACGATACGGCAATGGTCACGTCTGTCATCGCCCACAGGCATCACACGCTACAGCCTGGAAATACACCACAAGCAAAGAGTCCTCCCCCGCTTCCGTCGGAATCCTGGGCGCGCCATCGACAGATGCGTCGTAGAGGCCGACAATCAGGCGCAGGGGGGCGTCGGGCAGGGTCGGTGGCATGGGCATCGCGACGCTCTTCAGAACCTGCGAGCTATCCAAACGGAGCTCTGGTTCCCACTGGGCGACAACATTGCCGGAATCGTCGAGCAGGTGCAGGAATATCGTTTCGCCGCCGGACAATACTGTTGAGTCTCCGCTCCATTCCATGTGGACGACCAGCCTGCCGCCGGCTGGGGGGATGTTGGGGCTGATTTGGGCGCGCTCCAGCGTCAAGCCGTTGGCGAATTCGACTTCGAAGAGCCGCCAATCCTGGGGATGGGGCTGCGAGTAGAGCTCGACAATCCATGGCCCAACCGTTTCCTGGCCCGCCAGCTGGTAGAAACTGGACAGTGCCTGCCTGGCATTACTGGTTATTTCCGCTCGGGTCCGCACCTGCCGGTCAGTTTCGAAGCCCTGTCGAGCTGCCATCCATTGCGAATCCAGTTCGACCTTCATAAGATCCAGATCCGATCGAACCAGCAGAATGACTGATTGGACACCGCTGCTGCGGAGATCTCTGACGGCCTCCTGGGCCGCTTCCAAGTCCACCGGCCGGGGAAGCAGGGAGACGTTCTCAATCTCTCTCGGATAGTAGTAGGACCAGAGCGCGGGGTCGACAAAATAAGGTTGGACGAAACGAACGTCTGCCTGGTTGAGTCCGGCGCCCCAGCTGTCCAGCAAATGGGCCAGTTCCCGCAATCCTCGTGACTTTGAGAATTCCGATTCGAAGTGGAAGTTGCGAAAGCTGAACAGATTGCCTGCGAAAATTACAAGGATGAGTACCGCTGCCGTCAAGTTTCCGATGCCAATCCTGTTCATGGCCTTTGGGACGCCGGCATCCGTACCGCCAGTCCAGGTTTTCCATCTGCGGCCAAGGCGGCTCTCCATATAGTCATTGATGTTCCCCAGCCCTATAGCCAGCAATAGCAGGACAGGAGTCAGGGCCAGGGCAACATAGCTCCAGGGGAACCCAGGAAAGGAAATTTCAGCCGGCCTCCATGTGGTGAGCACTGTGACAAGAAAACTTAGCAGTAAGAGAACTGTTGGGCCTGAACTCAGGTGTCGGGGCCCTGCCTTCTGCGCTTCCGAAGATTCACCCTCCTCTGGGCCCACCCAACCATCGATGGCACTCTTTCCCCGGTCGAGCACCCACCTTTCAGCCAGGAATATCCCAAGAATCGCAACCACCAAGAGGGCGAATGCGAAAAGCCCTGCACCCAGTTTCCAGGTCGGCGTCGGTACGGAGTATCCGATAGTAAGGATGCCTGTTTGCGTTATGAATTCATATATCCATGGCGACGAGGGTGACACTGTACTGTAATTCGTGATCGAGGGCCATGCGCTTACCAACAATGGAATGCACAAGATGCCCACTGCGATCTGCGAAACGGTCCACCGCACCGGCAGTGAACCCGCAAATCTTTGGGCAGAAGCGCTCCCTCCCCCGCGCCTGTCTCGAGCCAGGAGGAGGAGCACGTACAGATTTTGCGCCAGGAGAGGGAGTACGGCGAAAGCGTGGGAATAGAAGGTAGAGGCCGTACAGACCACGTAAGCGACCAGGTTATTTCTCTCCCTTACGCCGCCGATTATTCTCAAGGCCAGCAGAGTGCTGGCGGTGGTGAGAGCCAGACTGAGCGAATGGTGGAGAACTTTCTGGGTATGCCAGATGGCGTACGAGTTCACGGCCGCCAACAGGATTGCAGCCAAAGTGGCAAATGTGCCAATTCGGATGTCTGCTGCGATACGGTAAGTGAGGGGAACTGCCAAAACGCTGCAGAAGGCCGATAGCGAACGAATGGCAAATTCGCTGGGACCTGTGATTTTGAGCCAGACGTTCTGCAACCAGAAGCTTGCGGGAAGAAGAAGCATTTCTTCCCATTGGAAAGCCATTAGGACGAGATGAGAGAAAGAAATGTGACGAAAGCGATAGACGACACCCTCGAGCTCGTCCAGCTCCTGGGAATCCAGTCGATAGAGTCTCAGTGCGAAGCCGATGAGGATGGCGATCAGGACTACTGCCCGCAACGATTGTTTGTCTGCCGGAAGCCGAGGCTTATTGAGGCTGGGGTCTTCTTGTTCATTCGAGCGGGTCACGGGACCCTCTTGTCGGAACTGGGATGAGGAGGCTGCAGTTCACTGCCCTGTCCGGCTGTGCGCAGTATCCAGTGAACTGCCTCGACGAAATGGCGACACTTCTCCTCCTGCCCTGCATAGGCTTGAGGGAGTCTCCGCAGATATGCGTAAAGTTTCTGCCACTGATGGCCGGCAAGTCATTCTGTCGACATTCTACCACTGTCGGCAAATTGACAGAACGAAACTAATGTCAACGAAATTTGGTAGTCAGTTCTTGGTGACCTCGTTCGTGGACAGATGACAGTGGCCAGAGGCGGCGCGGGTCGTCAGGCGCTGTTCGCCAGCCTCAACCGATCCAATTGTCCACGATGGTGGTCTAGCTGAAGGGGGGCGTTGCGGGGGGACTCCCCCCGCACAAGGGAGGCCGCTTGCGGCCGACCGCCCAAACTGCAGTGGTCAGTGGTTAGTGGTCAGTGGCGAGGGGAGAGGGCCGCGAAGCGACAGTGGCTGTGCAGCCACTAAGAACTGAAAACTGACTACTAAAAGCTGCGGTTCTACCGGCCGGCGAGCCCGGTGAACTGCGCGCCCTGGACGAACTGGCGCTGGGCGAAGAAGAAGAGGAGGATGACCGGCAGGATGGTGATCATCGACGCGGCCATGACGAGGTGCCAGAAGTTGCCGAAGCGGCCTTTGAACCAGAGGAGCCCGAGGGGAAGGGTGTACATTTCGCTCTTGGAAATGTAGATGAGCGGCTCCATGAAGGCGTTGTAGTGCTGCAGGAAGGCGAAGATGGTGATCGTGGCGACGGCCGGGCCGCAGAGGGGCGCGATCACCTGCCAGAGGATGCGGAAGTTGGAGGCGCCGTCGATCTTGGCGGCCTCGTCCAGCTCCAGGGGCAGGGTCAGCATGTACTGGCGCATGAGGAAGATGTAGAAGGCGGCGCCAAACCAGGCCGGCACCCACAACGGGTAGAAGGTCCCCACCCAGTTGATCTCTTTGAAGATGATGAAGACCGGGATCATCGTTACCACGGCGGGCAGCATCATCGTCGCCAGCAGAACGGTGAAGACAAAGTCGCGCCCCGGCCAGCGCAGGCGCGAGAGTCCGTATGCGACCGTGAGCGAACTCAGCACCATGCCGGCCGTCCCCATGATAGAGACGAAAAAGGAGTTGCGGATGAAGAGATGGAAGGGAAGGCGTCTGAAGACCTCGAAATAGTTGTCCCATTTGGGCTCGGTTGGGATCCATTCGATCGGCGTGATGAAGACCTGGCCGGGCAGCTTGAGCGATGTGCTGACCACCCAGGCCAGCGGCATGAGGAAGGTGAGCCCCAGGGCGATCATCGCGATGTGCAGGATAAGATGACCGATCCTCGTCTGCGTTTTTCGGGATTGGAGCAGGGTTGGTCTTGCAGTCATAACCTGAATCGGCGGCCGGCGGCCTATGTGAAGTGGTCAGCGCCGTGCCCGGTCATTCGTCTCCTCTATAGTCTGCCTTCATAGTAGACCCAGCGGTTGGCAAAGAAGAACTGGATCGCGGTGAAGGCCATGATGATCAGGAACAGGATCCAGGCCAGTGAGGCGGCATAGCCCATCCGGAACAGCTCGAAGGCGTTGCGGTAAATGTAGAGCACCATGAAGAGGGTGGCGTTCTGCGGGCCGCCGTCGGTCATGATGAAGACGGTGGTGAAGACCTGGAAGCTGGCGATGATGCCGATGATCATGTTGAAGAAGATGATCGGCGAGATGATCGGGATGGTTACGTTAAGGAAGCGCCGCCAGGCGTTGGCGCCGTCGATCTCGGCCGCCTCCTGCAGCTCTTGCGGCACCCCCTGCAGGCCGGCGAGGAAGATGATCATCTGGAAGCCGGTCAACCACAGGCTCATGATGATGAGGGCGGGTTTGGCCCAGGCCGGCTCGAAAAGCCAGTTGATGGGCCCCAGCCCAAACCAGTGCAACACCTCGTTGAGCACGCCGAACTCGGGGTTGAGGATCTGGACCCAGACGACGGCAAAGGCGACAGCAGGGGTGATGGAGGGCAGATAGTAGACGGTGCGATAGACGCTGAGCCCGCGGATCTGCTGGTTGAGCATCACAGCCAGTGCGAACGCGACCACCAGCTGCAGCGGGACGCCGATGAAGGTGTAGTAGGCGGTGTTGATGAGCGACTTGCCCACGAGCGGGTCGTTCAACATACGTTCGAAATGGCCCGTCCCGATGAATTTGGGCGGCGCCAGCATGTTCCACTTGTGCAGGATCAGAAAAACGGAGTAGAGCATCGGCCCGACCCAGAGCGCGAGCACGCCGAAGATGAAGGGACTGGTGAAAAGCAGCCCGTCGCGCAGGTCGCGGCGCTGGGCCGCGGACATGCGGCGCCGGGTCTGCGGCTGTGTCTGGATTCCGGGTGTCGATGTGGTGGCTGTCAAAGAGGCGTACTCCCAGATTGACGAGGAACCGGCGGCCAGTAACCGGTTACTGGCCGCCGGGCACTGATTAAGCGCGGTCCGCCCAGTACTGATCCAGATGCGTCTGGATTTCCGGCTGCGCGATCGCGAGCGCTTCGGCTGCCGACTGGGTCTGGCCCAGCAGCTTGTCCCACAGGACGGTGATCGGGCCGCCGCCGTAGGCCTGAAGCTGTGAACCTTCACCGAAGATCACAGAGATCGAGCTTTCGCGCATCGTGTTGGCGAAAGCATCGGTGTTTTCGAAGCCATAGACACCGGAGGCGATATCGCCCCAGATATTGGCGATGTTGTCGGGCGTGCCGCACATGCGGCCGCCGTTGGCGATGATGGTCTGGCCCTCTTCGCCGAGGATGAACTTGATGAGGTCCCAGCCCTCATCCTTGTTCTCGGAAGGTGATGTGATCACATGGCCGTGGACATGGCCGAAGGTGAAGTTGGTGTCAGCCGTACCCGTCGGCGCTTCAATCACGTCGAAATTGATGCCCTCTTCGGTCGTGGCCAGTTCGCCCTGCAGGCGGGGCATCACCCACGGACCTTCCAGGTACATGGCGACACGGCCGGTATCGACGCCGACGCCGCCGCCCTCGACCACCTCCGGACCGGGGCTCCAGTCGTTGGCGATCGCATCGTAGACCAGATACTGGAGCGCAGAGGCGATGTCCTCGTTATCCCAGTAGGCCTCGGTCGGCTCGGTAATGCGGTCCCATTCAATATGGCCGTTGCGGCGCATGAAGGTGGTGCTGCGGCCATAGGCGCCGTTCCAGCCCTGTGCCTGGCCCCACCCATAGAACTTGGTGCCGTCCTCTTCATAGGAGAGGTCCTGAATGATCTGCTGGAACTCTTCCCACTTCCAGCCCGGTTGTGGATGGGCGACGCCCTTCTTGTCGAAGAGGTCCTTGTTGTAATAGATGACCAGCGAGCCGGTGTCGGTGGGGGTCATGTAGCGGCCGCCCTGCCAGAGCGTCTGGTTGTCGTAATTTTCGCCGCCGGGGAAGAAGTCATCGGCGCCGTCACGAGCGATATAGTCGCTCATGTCATAGATTACCTGGTTTTCGGCGTAGGCCTGCCATATCCAGCCCTGGAAGTAGAGGACATCGGCGGAGTCGTCGGCGGCGAAGTTGGCCTGGATCTTCTCATAATAGCCGCCGGGGTACTGCTCCACGGAGACGCTCACGCCTTCATTCTGCGCCATGTAGGCGTTGACCATGTTCTCATAGACGACCGCATCCTGGACGTCGGCCCAGGCCGAGAGGCGCATCTCGATCATCTCCATGCTGGCGCCTGCGTCACCGCCGCTGTCGCCGGCCGGGGCTGCTGCCGGGGCCGCGCAGGCCGCCAACAGTGTTCCGCCAACCGTCAGGGCGCTTGCCTTGAGGAAAGATCGCCGGCTGATGGTGTTGTGTTGCAACTTGGACATTGATTTGACTCCTATTGCTTGTGAAAAGAGGGTTGATATAGCTTTTTGAACCCGTGTAAGCGCTATGGCGTTGGGATCTCCAGATTTCTACAGATCTTTCTCACCAGAAACCTGTTCAGTTCCCGGTGTCTTGGCACAGCAGACGATTTTCGCGTTCTGCGATTCACATAGATCGTATGGGCGCTGCCCTCCCTGAGAAACTCACAGCCATTATCTTCAAGATGACGAATGAAATCCCGTCTCTTCATATCTGCACGACAACAGATTCACGAATCACCTCTTCTTGCATTTCGGCAATGGATTCCTCTGCGAGGACGCGATTCGCCTCCAGAGTCATGATGATGGCTTCTTGCAGATTCGCTTTGGCCTCTTCAAGCGTTTCCCCTTGCGTATTGGCGCCGGGCAGCTCTTCAACGAACCCGATGTAGCCCTCGGGCACTTTTATGAAAACCGCGCTGAATTTCATACAGGAATCCTTCCATTGCGTTGTTTCAGCAGACGCAGCAAATAATCGCGCTCGTTCAATCCTCTTCCTTTTTCGTCGGCCACTGGCAGCCGCCTTCCCGGTCCGGGCGGATGTGCGAGAAGGACACATCTTCCGTGCCCTTCCAGGCATAGGGGTCGCGCCCGGCGATCATCACGATGTCGCGGAAGTCGAAGCTGGCTACGCCCAATTCGGCATTGCCCGGATAGCGCCAGGGCAGCAGCGACTCGGCGCTCATGTAGTGGTTGACCAGCGCGCGGCGGAATCCGCTGGCGGCGCGGTTGGGCAGGGAGCGGTGCAGCAGATAGCCGTTGAAGAAAATGATGCTGCCGGCGGTCACCTCGACCGGCACGGCGTCGTCGTCGGTGTAGGGGAAATCATAGGCCTCCACCACGCAGTCGAAGCGCTCGTCGTCGTGCTCCTTGGCGGGCCAGATCAGGCCGTTGGCGTGCGAGCCGGGGATGACCCAGAGGCAGCCGTTCTCGACGGTGGCGTCATCGAGCGCGATCCAGGCGGCGTTCAGGGAGCGGTCGCGCGTCGGGATGAAGGCTTCGTCCTGGTGCCAGGCCTGGCCCGGCTTGCCGGCCGACTTGACGAAGAGCATCGACTGCATGCTCTTGACGTTGGGGCCGATTACCCGCGTCAGCACGTTACAGATCGACGGATGCGCGAGCGTGTCGAACATCAGCTGTGAGAGCTTGTGCGGGAAATGCACGCAGAGCGTGCGCTGGATCACCTCGTCGTCGCTGTCGTCGGGGCCGACGGGCGGCAGGCCGTTGACTTCGCCCATCTCGCCGCGGCAGATGTGCACGGTCTCATCGCGCAATGCCTGCACCTCATCCGGCGTCAGCGCGTCCGGCAGCGCCAGGAAGCCGTTTTCACGGAAGGAGGCGGCGTGTTCAGCGGTGATTTCCGGCCGCGTCACCGTGTCCGCGGGGGCGTCCATCGTTGCTGTCAGTGTCATGGGATTGTTCCTGTGTCTGAACGGCGTTGTTTTGTGCGTTGTCTGCAACGATGTCGCAGGGCGGGATCCTGGACGATCGCGAAGAGATGTGAAGAAGGGAATGGGATGGATTATACGGGTGGAGGGGGAATGGTGTCAAACTTTTTGGGGTGGATGTAGCCTGGATGGGATGGTATGTGAGTGGCAAGCCAAAAGTGAACAGCTACATCGGGGCCTGCTGTACAGCCAGAGAGGCGCCATAGTCAAGACAGGCCAAGATATCTTCGCGCGTGACAGAAGGATATTCCTGGAGGAGATCTTCGACGCTATCGCCGCAGGCCAGCATCCGCAGGATCTGATATACGGGGATGCGTGTCCCCTGGATGCATGCCTGTCCGTGACACACTTGGGGGTCAATGGTAATCCGATTGTTCATTCCTTCATCCTCCGGGGCATTCAGCCATATTTCAAGAAGACTGGTGCTATGGCTTGAAAGACACCACGTTGCTGCCTCCTCGGCTCTCCAAAAGGTTTGGGCATTATATGCTTGACTTCGTACCCGGACAATAGGCGGGCAGGGTAAAAATGGCTATGTCTTCGGCGACCGCTCCTCGCACGAATGGTCAATTGACCAGTACCGGGTCAACACGGACCGGCACTGTGACAAAGTCAACGACCCTTGCCGCAGCGATGAACCAAATTACACTGTGCAACTGATCAGCATGGGGAGCAGATGCAGCCTTGCATACTACAGAGAAGCTGTATCTTCGTCGATCTATCCAGAGGCCAGGATCTTGTAATGCCTAATTCATAATATCGTCTGACCAGCGATCACCGGATCAGGTCATCGAGGGCACCAAAACTGGACCATTTGAGCGAGACAACTTCTATCAGAAACCGCTATACTGGTGCAGAGAACATAATTGCTGCCTCAATGCAGGTAACACCTTCAGTTCCTCCGTTTCTTATCGCTCTTTGCTAAAGCAATGTTGACAGGATTTGGGCAACTGATGGTGTTGTGGAATTGCAAGTGTCCTCTATGAGCCCGTGTATTCGTGGAGCAACGCCCGGGGCGTTGTGATCTGTAACCACGTTTCCACACGATATCGAAAGGTGCCATTATGAAACGCGTTACACGCCTCGCTAATGTCTTCGCGCTGTTCACCCTGTTGCCTACCGCTCCACTGGCAAAGGACGACCAGCGCCCCCTCGCCGGCTCAGCCGGGTAGCTCGCTGCCCTGGTCGACCGCGTCGCCACAGTCGAAGCCAAACTCGAACCCGTCACCACTGACGGCGGCCTTTGCGTCCAGTACGCCGGGCGCCAGCCGCAGTGCGAAACTGTGACCTGGCATCTCGACACCATCGAGGTGCATCTGACTCGTCACTGATCTCGCCTGAGGACGTCTACTACGACGCCGAAAACGGTGTCACCTTCTTCCATCTCTCTGGGGCGACCGGATCGCGACCGAGACCTGGCGCGGTTGCGAGTTTCTCGACGTCGGCGAACGGGTAGAGGAGGAATAGGTAGTGAAACGCATCCCGCACTGCACGGAGAAGCTGAGGACCAAGGCGCTACCTGTCGCTTATGCAATGCAGCGCTGGCTGCGGGCTGACCAATCGCTGCCCGGCGAGTACAAAACTGTATCCGTTTCGTGTCAGGAATCTGGAGTGGAGTGAAATGTACATGGAGTTTCTACCGCTAGCCATCGCGCTAATCATGTTCGCCGTCTCGGCCGTGGTAGCTGCCTCGACCAGGGGCCTCGGACGTCCTGTGCTATGGTTTTTTATGGGGCTGCTCTTTGGCCCGTTCGGCCTGCTCTGGACGCTGCTCGCGCGGCCGCCGGGCAGGCCATGTCGGTACTGCCGGGAGCACGTTAGAGATTGGGCCCTCGTCTGCCCCCATTGCACCAAGGATCTTGCTGACGCCTGAAGACTGCGACTTCGCAGCTCAATTCCCCCGAGGTAAGGTCCTGGCGGCTGTCAGCGCCAGGACCTTATCCACTTCATGGAACGACAGCGCTGACCTATGCCCATCCATCCCCAAACGTGTGATCTCTGCTCCCGACTGGCCTGCTATCAGCCGCGCGTACACCTCCACCTCCTCTTACAACTGCCCGGCGCCGATCTTCCTGTTCCGGGAGGGTGATGTGCCGAAATCGGGAGGTCGCGGCGGGGCACGGTGCGCCCGTGCAGGTTATTCTATAGAGGAAGAATCATACTGTTGACGCGGTGCCATGAAGGAGAATCCTGCGAAAATAAGAGCCTTCATGCCCGGACTGCTACTTTTCGTCGCCGGCGCTGCCGTCTTGAATCTCTCCTCTTTCGCGAAGGGACCATCTCTTACCCTATCTTCAGGCTCCTCCCCGCCAGTAATCGGCGAAGAACCAGCTCTGAAACAGCATATCAGCCAGGAAGAGATCGAAGCGGGCCGCGTCACTCTCGAAGAACTGCTCAGGCACGGACGCGCCGTCTTCGCTGCCAGTTTCAACACACTTGACGGCGCAGGCCGTCCTGAACTGACAGGAACAGGCCAGCCGCGCAAGAGGCGGATGATACCGGACAACTTCAATCGCATCTCATCGCCTGACGCAAATTCATGTTTGGGCTGCCACAATCTCCCCGCCATAGGCGGCGGCGGTGATAACGTGGCCAATGTGTTCGTAATGGGACAACGGAATCCCTTCGTCAACTTCGATGGCGACCCGGTGGAGAACGGGCCGAACCAGACCCTCAAGACTGTGGGCAACGAACGCAACACAGTCAGCATTTACGGCGCCGGCTTCATCGAGCTGCTGGCCCGTGAGATGACGACCGATCTGCATGCTCTGCGCGCGGCAGCGCTCAGCCATGCCATCAGCACAGGCCGGGAGGCCGCCGTCGAACTGGTGACCAAGGGGGTCCATTTCGGCACGCTCATATGCTATCCCGACGGTTCAGTAGACGCCTCCCGTGTCGAAGGCGTGGATGCCGATCTGATCATCCGCCCCTTTCATCAGAAAGGCGCGGTTGTGTCCCTGCGCGAGTTTTCCAACAACGCCATGAATCATCATCACGGCATGTTGTCGACCGAGCGGTTCGGCGAGGACAACGACCTGGACGCCGACGGCCGCGTAAATGAGCTGACCGTGGGTGATATCACCGCGCTGACCCTGTTCCAGGCAACCCTGCCCGCACCAATACAGGTGGCGCCCGCTACTCAGGTCGAAAGAGAGGCCGCTGCGCGCGGGCGCATCATCTTCGACCGGATCGGCTGTTCCGAGTGCCACATTCCGGAGATGCCGCTCGCCAGCCTTGAATTTGTCGAACCGGGTCCGTACAATCCGCCGAACAACCTGCGGCCCGAGGATGTCAATACGACCTACCGGGTCGACCTGTCGCCCTACATAGCGAACGTGAAACGGGACGAAGAAGGAAATTTCCTCATCCCAGTCTTTACCGACCTGAAAAGGCACGATATGGGGGAGTTTCTCGACACGGAAGTCATTGTGCAGGGCGGGATCCCTACGCAGTTCTGGCTGACGAGAAAGCTGTGGGGCTTCGCTTCGGAGCCGCCCTTCCTGCACCATGGACGGGCCACTTTAATCTCCGAAGCCATCCTGGCGCACGGCGGCGAAGCGCTGCAGCAAAGGAACGCATTTGCCAACCTGGAGCAGGCGCAGCAGGCGGAGTTACTGGAATTCCTTCTGACTCTTCAGATAGACGGCGGCGAGCAGTAGGCGGTCGTTGTCCGCCGAGAGGAAGAGAGAGGTAACAGAAGAACGACGCGGCAGTTCCGCAAGCCACATACTACCCACACAGCTCCCCGATCAGCCGCGTATACACCTCCACCGCCTCATGCAGCTGCTCGACCGCGATCCACTCGCCGACGGTGTGGGCCTGGTCGATGTTGCCGGGACCGAGCACCAGCGCGTCCATATAACTCTGATAGCATGTGGCCTCGGTGCCGTAGGGAACGGTGACCGCCCGCGGCGCGCCGGTCGCGCGGCAGGCCGCATGCGCCAGCGGGCCGTCCGCGTCGGCAAAAAACGCGCCGCCGCCGCTGTGGGACACGTCCAGGCCGTGCGCTTCCGCTCTCTCCACGACCATCTGCATCGCCTCTTCGAAGCAGGCGTCGGGCATGGCGCGCAGTTTGAGGGTGGCGACGGTTCGCGCGGCGGTCACGTTGGACGCCGTGCCGCCGTCGTTGATCACCAGGTTGAAGCCGTTGGTGGGCGGGTCGAAGAGCGGGTTCTGGAAGCGTTTATCTGTGCGGAAGGTCTGCGCCAGCTCCGCCATCTCCGCCAGGAACGGGGCGATCTTGAAGTTGGCCGAAACGCCCTTGTCGGTGCTGGTGTGCGCGGCCACTCCGTGCGCGGTGACGATAATGCTGCCGCCGCCTTTGTGCGCATAGACCGGTTGCAGCTGCGACGGCTCGCAGACGATGCAGTATTGGGGCCATCCGCTCGTCAACGTCTGCGAGCGGATGACGATGTCGTGCGCGCCCGTGTGGCCCCGCTCCTCATCTGCGGTGACGGCGATGACCAGCGGCCGCTCCAGGTCAGCGGCATCGAAGCGGCAGCCCGCGGCAATTGACGCGGCCAGGGGCCCCTTCATGTCGGCCGAACCCCGACCCACCAGGCGTCCATCTTCCAGCGCCGGCGTGAAGGGATCCCAGCCGGCGTCGCCCGGCACCGTGTCCGAGTGGCTGAACAGGCCCAGCCCGCCCGCCCCCGTGCCCTTTTTCGCGACCAGGCTGACCTTCTCCACGTCGAACTGGTCGATGTAGGCCAGCTCCTCTACGGCGAAGCCGCCCGCCTCCAGCACCCCGCGCAGGAAATCGGAGATTGCCCGGTTGCTCGTCGGCGTCTCCGAGGGCATTGCGATCAGTTCACTGGTAAGTTCGACAACGTCGATCTCCATACCATTGCCCTTTCCCATTTGGTCCACTTTCGTGAAGGTCCGCACGGTCACCGTAATCAGGGTGGCCGGCCGCTCGCCTGCTGATCGCTACCCGCAGAGGTCCTCGATCAGCCGCGAGTACACCTCCACCGCCTCCCGCAGCTGATCGACCGCGATCCACTCGCCGACCGTATGGGCCTGCGCGATGTTGCCGGGCCCGAGCACCAGTGCGTCCGCATACGCCTGATAGCACTCGGCCTCGGTGCCGTAGGGAACGGTGACCGCCTTCGCCGCGCCGGTCGCGCGACAGGCCGCCTGCGCCAGCGGGCCGTCCGCAGAGGCGAAGAAGGGGCCGATGCTCCAATGCTCCACCTCCAGGCCGTGCGCTTCCGCCCGTCCCACAACCATCTGCACCGCCTCCTCGAAGCAGGCGTCCGGCATCGCGCGGATGCCCACGCGTACTACGGTCCGCGCCGCGCTCACGTTGAGGGCCGTGTCGCCGTCGCTGATCACCATGTTGAAGCCGTTGGTCGGCGGGTCGAAAAGCGGGTTCTGGAAGCGTTCCTCGCTGCGGAAAACCGGTACAAGCTCGGCCATTTCGGCAAGAAAGGGGGCGACCTTGAAGTTGGCCGACTCGCCCCTGTCGGTGCTGGTGTGCGCGGCGACACCTCGCGCCGTAACCGTGATGCCGGCGCCGCCCTTGTGCGCGTAGACCGGCTGCAGCTCCGTCGGCTCACAGACGATGCAGTACTGGGGCCAGCCGCTGGTCAACGTCTGCGAACGGATAACGATATCGTGCGCGCCGATATGTCCCCCCTCCTCATCCGCGGTGACGGTGAGAAATAGCGGCTGCTTCAGTTCATCGTCGTTGAAGCGGCAGGCCGCGGCAATCGACGCGGCCAGGGGACCCTTCATGTCGGCCGAGCCGCGTCCCACCAGGCGTCCATTTTCAAGCGTTGGTGTGAACGGCTCCCAACCGACGTCGCCCGGCACCGTGTCCGAATGGCTGAACAGGCCCAGCCCGCCGGCCCCTGTGCCCTTCTTCCCTACCAGGCTGACCTTCTCCTCGCCGGCCGGGTCGATATAGGTGACCTCCTCAACGTCGAAGCCGCCCTCCTCCAGCACGCCGCGCAGAAAATCGGAGATCGCCCGGTTGCTCGTCGGCGTCTCCGAGGGCATTGCGATCAGTTCACTGGCAAGTTCGACGACGTCGATGTTCATGGCTGTCCCCTCTCTTGTCCGGTCTTCCGGCGGTGCGCCCTTCAGCCGCTACGGACGGTGTCACTCATACGAACAATGCTTCTCGTTCGATTCGACGCATAAATGGGGTGTCGATTTTCTTGCTGAGGCGGCGGACATCCACCTTGCGGCCCAGGACGTGCTCCATATGGATGTAGAACCCAGCCAAGGCGTCGAATTTCGGTTCCTTCAATTCCACGATCAAGTCAATGTCGCTGTTCTCAGTTTGCGTGCCGTAAGCATATGGCCCGTAGAGGCCGATTCGACTCACCCCGAAGCGCCGTTCAAGCTCAGGTTTCGTACGGTCCAGAATCGTGAGAATCTCTTCTGCTGATCTCATCGTTGCACTTCAGGCAAATTCGTAGAGCGGCACTGTCATTGCCGGCTTGCGTTTCTCATCAAGCAGGCGTTCAATTCTGCGAACTGTGTCGGGTTCCAGCAGCGCGTCACCGCACACGGAACAGACGTCAGCCGGCACATGGTCAATGACAATAACCTGTCCGTTGTGCCGGACAGTATGCAAAATTGCTCTCTCCTCGTATTCGCCTGGACAGCCTTCGATACTGCATTTCATGTCGATCTGCTATCGCAGCTTCCCCCGCCCGCTCACCTGCCACACCGTCTCGACAATGCCATCGCGCACGCCGTACATCGCATCGTGCAGGAAGACGGTCGCATCGCCGTAGCCGACGATGAAGTCGAGCACGTCGCCCACCTGCACGCTTGTGTTCGGCTCGGAGAGCGTAATTACACCGTGCTCGGCCGAGGCGGAGATGTTGACGACGTTGTCCAGACTGACGGCTTTCGGCTGCCGTTCCATGCCGGGCAGCGTCTTGAAGCCGGCGTCGGTGATGATGCGGTCCGGCGCGGGGCGGCTGGTGACCACGGCCTGGCCGAAGAGCGCCGGGTCGGTCGGCACACCCCACATCTGGTAGGTGGCGTCGCCGAAGATGGCGCCGCCGGCCTGGATCTCGGTCACCTCCGGCTGGTGCATCGTTACATCCATCGTGCCGCTGCCGCCGCAGCTGACAATCTCGACCGGCAGGCCCACGTCGCGGCCGGCCTGTACCGAGGCCGCCAGTTGACCGATGCACTGCTGGATCGCACCAGCGCGCGCATCGTCATCCTGGATGTCCAGTGTATGGCCCTCCCAGGCCATCATCCCGGCGAGGCGCAGCCCATCCTGCTCGTGGACCGCGCCGGCCAGCGCCACAGCCGCGGAGCCGGGCTCGACGCCGGCCCGGTTCATGCCCACATTGAGCTCGACGACGACCGGGATTTCGACGCCGATCGCCTGGGCGGCCGCGCCGAGCTCCTCCAGCGTCGCCGTGTTGTCCACCGCGATCTTCACACTCGCGTGGCGTTGCAGCGCGGCAATGCGGGCGTATTTCTGCGCGCCCACCACCTGATTGGCGATCAGAATGTCGCGCACGCCGGCGGCCACCATCACTTCGGCCTCGCCCGGCTTCGCGCAGGTGACGCCGAGCGCGCCGGCATCGATCATCTTATGCGCGATCGCCGGTATCTTGATACCCTTCGTGTGCGGCCGCCAGTTCACACCGGCGTCGTTGAAATTGTCCATCAGCAACGCAATGTTGCGCTCCAATATATCCAGATCCACCCACAGCGTCGGCGTATCCAGCAACTCTTTCGCCCGTCCGATTTCAGTCATAAGTATCCTCACACTCCTCTTCTTGTCTTTTTCCCCGACAAGCGGCCAACTCAGGCCACTAACCACTGCCCTTCTACCACGCGGTCCAGCCGCCGTCGACCAGAATATTCTGTCCTGTGATGTAACTGCTGCCGTCGCTCGCCAGCAGGACCACCAGCCCTTTCAGTTCCTCCGGCTCACCCATCCGTTTCATCGGCACTTTCTCAGCCAGCCTGGCAACGAACTCCGGCTCCCCTTCCCGCACCTTGGGCGACGGGAACGGCCCCGGGCTAATCGCGTTCACGCGCACACCGTCCTGCGCCCAGTAGACCGCCAGATGGCGGGTCAGGTGGATAAGTCCTCCCTTGAGGCCGTGATAGTTGGGCGGGCTGTTGACGCCGAATCCGGTGTACGCCTCCGGGTAGCTGGCGACGACCCCGTACATGCTGGCGATGTTGATGATCGAGCCGGGCGCGCCGCGACTGCGCAGATGGCGCACAACCTCGCGCGCCAGCAGGAAGTAGGCGGTCACGCCGGTGTGATAGGCCTGGTTGAAATCTTCGGCGCTGGCCGTGTCGATGCTGGGCGCGCCGCCGCCGTAGGCGTTGTTGACCAGGACGTCCACCTTGCCCATGCGCTGCACCACCGCCTCCACAAAGCCGGGAATGGCATCGCCGTCGTCCTGCGCCAGGCCAAAGCCGGCATGGCCGCTGCCGGGCAAGGTCGCGGCAAACTCGGCCGCCCGCGCCCCATCGCGGCTGGTCACCGCCACGGTCGCGCCCGCTTCCGCCAGCCCGCGGCTCATCGCCGTCCCCAGCAGACCGGCCGCGCCGGTAACGATCGCGACTTTGCCGCTCAGATCCAGTAGTTCGGAGACCGTCTGTTCAGTCATGGATTCCCTTTTGTCTGAACTGTAATGTGTGTGATTGAATGAAGGACTGCGGTGAGAGTAAAGGCGGTGAGCAGATTATAAATACAATAGCCTACTTCGCCGTCTCGCGCTAAAATAGCGAAGTGGTAGCGCATCTTTTCTTTCACTGGCAGAAAGGCGTTATCATTGTTTAGTTTCAGTCTTTCATAGCAAGCGCCGCGGGCTGCTGGCTATTCGTTACTACCTGGAGGGACTCTCGATGTTGTTTGCGCTACCGTTTCGCTACATGAGCGCAGGGATCGATACGCTCGGGACGCCGGCGATCACCTTTGCTCTGGTCATCGCTGTTCTGGGCCTGATCTACCTGGTCTTTCAGGCGCGCCGCGTCCTTGCCATGGACAACGGCAACCAGGTCATGCAGGAGATCGCCGCCGCCATTCAGGAGGGCGCGGCTGCATTTCTCAACCGGGAGTACACCTTCCTGGGCGGATTTGTCGTCGTCGTCGCCGTCATCATCGCCGTCTTCCTGGCATGGCAGACCGCGCTGAGCTTCATCCTCGGCGCGATCGCTTCCGGCGCGGCCGGCTACCTGGGGATGTTCATCGCCGTGCGCGCCAACGTGCGCACCGCGGCCGCGGCCAGCAAGAGCCTGGACGACGGCCTGCGCGTCGCATTCAGCAGCGGCTCGATCATGGGCATGGCCGTCGTCAGCTTCAGCCTGCTCGGCATGACGCTCCTCTACTTCCTTTT
Organism: Caldilineaceae bacterium; assembly: GCA_026708085.1. GTDB lineage: Bacteria > Chloroflexota > Anaerolineae > Caldilineales > Caldilineaceae > Bin5. Next base: position 4,370 of record JAPOVP010000046.1, on the reverse strand, counting down.
CAACGGCAACATCCTCTACATCACCGGCTTCGGCTTCGGCGCCAGCTCGATCGCGCTCTTCGCCCGTGTCGGCGGCGGCATCTATACCAAGGCCGCCGACGTCGGCGCTGACCTCGTGGGCAAGGTCGAACAGGGCATCCCCGAAGACGACCCGCGCAATCCCGCCGTAATCGCCGATAACGTGGGCGACAACGTCGGCGACGTGGCCGGCATGGGCGCAGACCTCTTCGAGAGCTACAGCGGCTCCATCATTGCCGCGGCCACGCTGGGCGCGGTGGTCGCAGACGGCGCCGGCATCGTTCTGCCCTTCCTCGTCGCCGGCGTGGGCGTGATCGCCGCCCTGATCGGCACTTTTCTCGTGCGCGCGCAGGAGGGGGCGTCGCAGGAGGACCTGCTCGGCGTGCTGCGCCGCGCCATCTACAGCGCCTCCGTGATCGTCCTGATCCTGGCCGCCGGCGTGGTCGCCTACACCGGCGTCGGCTGGAACTTCCTCGCCGTCATCCTGGTCGGGCTGGTCGCCGGCAACGGCATCGGCTGGTTCACCGAGTATTTTACGAGCTATACCGAAAAGCCGACCCAGGGCATCGCGCAGAAGGCCGAGACCGGTTCGGCAACGCTGATCATTGAAGGGCTGGCCGTCGGTATGAACAGCACGCTGCCTCCCGTCCTGATCGTCGCCGTGGCCATCATGCTGGCGCTGTGGCTGGGGGGAGACAACGGCCTCTTCGCCGTCGCCCTGGCCGGTGTCGGCATGCTCAGCACGCTGGGCATCACCCTGGCGACCGATGCCTACGGTCCCGTCGCCGACAACGCCGGCGGCATCGCCGAAATGAGCGACCTGCCCGACGAGGTGCGCGACCGCACCGACGCGCTCGACAGCCTCGGCAACACGACCGCGGCCACCGGCAAAGGCTTCGCCATCGGTTCCGCCGTCCTGACCGCGCTGGCGCTTATGGCCGCCTATGTGCAGGCCGCCAATCTCGATACGCTCGATCTGTTGGACTCGACCATGATCCCCGGCATGCTCGTCGGCGCCATGCTGCCCTATCTCTTCGCCGCTCTGACCATGACCGCGGTCGGCAAGGCCGCCTACGAGATCGTGCTGGAGGTCCGCCGCCAGTTCGCCGAGATCCCCGGCATCATGGAGCGCACAACCAAACCCGACTACAGAGCATGCGTCGCCATCAGCACGCAGAGCGCGCTGCGCGAGATGGTCATTCCCGGCGCGCTGGCGGTGGTGGTACCGCTGCTTATCGGTTTCCTTCTCGGCGCGCAGGCGCTGGCCGGCATGCTGATCGGCGCCATCGCTTCCGGCTTCATGCTGGCGGTGATGATGGCCAACTCCGGCGGCGCCTGGGACAACGCCAAGAAGTGGATCGAGACCGGCGTCATGGGCGGCAAGGGCTCGGAGGCGCACAAAGCCGCGGTCGTCGGTGATACCGTCGGCGACCCGTTCAAGGACACCAGCGGCCCGTCCCTCAATATTCTGATTAAGCTGATGAGTATTGTCAGTCTCGTCTTCGCCAGCGCGTTCGGCGAGGGGTGGTTGAATCTGTTCTGAGCACGTTAACGAGACCGGCGGTCGCTGTCAAACGTCGCAAGACTGCCTGCGCCGCCGCGATCCACGCCTGGCAGCGCAGGCATCGTCTTTGCAACGGCGTGTCATAGGATCAGTTGCGCCAGCAGCGCGAATCCGAGCAGGATCAGGCCGCCGGCCAGGAACGCGATTCCGATTCTGCGCAGCCGCTGCGCCCGCGACATGAGGCGCCCGTGATCGGCATGGGACTGATCGCCCCAGTCCAACTGCTGCGGCCGTTCGTGCGGCGCATTTTGCACTCTGGCCAGCCACCAGGCGCGATTACAGAAGCTCCAGGCGCCGATATCGCTGGCGCGCACGTAAGAACGGTCTTTGGGCATGGCGAACTTTCAGTGTCTGAACCGGAATTCGCATTCGAACATCTTCGTAACCACTCCGATTGTCGCCGGAACCGCCTGAACTCGCCAACTACGAATCCACGACCAACAACTGCAAAAGAGAGCCACTGCCATGAAAGCGACCGATATCCGCGTGGAGACGGTGGAGGTCACCTTCGACGATGAGCGCCTGAGCGTCCCTCTGCATCTCAGCAAGGGCGTGATCGAGGCGATCACCTATGCCGCGGTCACAGTGCGGGCGCGCACGCGCGGGGGCGGCGCCGTAGAGGGCACCGGCGCGATCCTGCTCTCGGACGTGTGGGCCTTCCCCGCGCCTGACCTGACGCATGAAGAAAAGGACCGCCTCATGCGCCGGCTATGCAGGACCATCGCCGCCTGGCTGAAAGACGACCAGTACGAAGATCCCATCCAGAAGGGAATCCGGCTGGAACAGGCCGCAGTCGAACTGGCCGGGCAGCTGACAGAGGAAGAACCTCTCCTGCAGAGCACGCCGATGCCGCGGCTGGCCGTGCTCAACTGCATGGCGCCTTTCGACGCCGCCCTCCACGATGCCTGGGGCGCGGCCCTGACTGTGCCGCTCTACGCCGCATACACGGTTGATCACCTGAATCAGGACCTGAGCACCGGCCTCGGCGCCGACTTCGCCGGCCGCTACCCGGTGGACTACCTGGGCCCAAGGCGGCGCACGCTCTCCGTGCAGCATGTCGTCGGCTTCAACGATGCCCTCACTCCGGCAGATGTGGACCCGCAACAGGCTGCGCCGGCAGACCTTCCCGCCGACCTCACCACATGGATCAGGCGCGACCGCCTGCGCTATTTCAAGCTCAAGCTGCAGGGCCAGTCGCCGGTCGAGGACGCCGGGCGTATGATCGAAGTGTATACCGCCGCATCCCAGGCGATGGAAACCGCAGGGGTGGCGGGCGGACCGCGCCTGTCGGTGGACCCCAATGAAGCCTATCAGAAGGCCGATACGATGCTCGAAGTGCTGGACCGGGTGGCTGTGGAGAAGTCGCAGGTTCTGGCAGCGCTGGACTACATCGAGCAGCCCACCCCCCGCGACCTGGGGGCCTATACCGACACGCTCCACGATGTGGCCGCGCGCGTGCCGGTGGTCGTCGACGAAAGCCTCGACGACATCGACAATCTCGACTGGATCCACCGTCTGGGCTGGTCCGGGCTGGCCGTGAAGACCTGCAAAGGCCACACCCATTCGCTGCTGGCCTACTGCTGGGGCCGCCACCACGGTCTCTATCTCACCTTGCAAGACCTCACTAATCCCGGCCTCGCGCTCGTCCACAGCGTCAACTTCTGCGCCCACCTGCGCCTCGACGTCGACTGTTTCGAGGGCAACTACCGCCAGTTCATGCCCCTGTCGCGGCCCCGCGAACAGGCCGCCCATCCCGCCTACTTCCAGGTCGCAGACGGCCAACTGACCCTGCCACCTGACATGGGACCCGGCCTCTACTGAGGACGCACCAAGCGAAGTTACTGACCACTGCCGATCACCTGTAGACGATATCGAGAATGTTGTCGCTGCGGAAGCGCACGCTCTGCGCGTCCACCCGTTCGGCGCCCGCTTTGTTCATCTCTGCGTCGGCCGTGTCGGTGTGGAAGAAGCGCTTTTCCAGTTCATAGGGACCGGGCCAGACCAGGGGCGCGATCGGGTTCTGGCGATGTTTGGCCACGGCCGCTGCGATGTCCTCGCGGATGCGCTGCCGCGCCGCCTGCGCGGAGAGTGAGATGGCGGAGCCGCGTCCCAGCCCCTCCTTCACCGCCGCCGTGGTGATGCCCGGCACTAGCTCCTCAGCCTCCTGGCAGGCGTCCTGTTCCCCGCTCAGAAAGAGCAGCGGCAATCCCAACCCGCCCATGAAAAGAGCAAGCTGTCCGATCTCGCCGATCGGCTTGCCGTTGAGCCGGTAGGCGTCCACGGTGTGGCTGTTCTGCGTGTGGTTCTGGTTGCTGGTTACGACACCGGCCATGGCGTGCTGGCCGACGATGACAAAGGCGTCGTAGCGCCCGATCACCTCCTGCAACCGGCTCCAGGGCGGCGAAGGCCGGCCATGCAGCAACAGCGCGGCCGGATGCAACGTGTCAAAGTCGATGCCGCCGGCGCCGTGCCCGTCCCAGACAAGGACCTCCTCCACCCCGGCATCCAACAGACCGTCCACCGCGGCGTTGACCTCGCCGGTCACCAGTTTCTTGCCGGCGTCGTAGTAGCGGCCGTCGGGAAAGGACTGGTCCGCGAAGGAGACGACGCCTGCTACGCCTTCCATGTCGGTTACCATGAAGATTTTCATGGTTGAGGCTCCTAACGGTTAGTAGTCAGTTTCTAGTTTTCAGGTAACTACTAAGCCATGTTCTGTGTGTGTTCTGTGTACGGTCTGCCTGGGGGGAATGTACCGTCAGCATTTCTGTAGCGGGCTCTCGATGGTCAT
>JAPOVP010000037.1 GCA_026708085.1 Caldilineaceae bacterium | reverse complement strand
CTACTGCTCGTAAACACGGCCTCAACGCCATTGATGCCATCCACAACGCCTTTCTAGAACAACCCTTCATCCCTGATACCTCTCAGGCTTAGTAGTTACCTGAAAACTAAAAACTATTACAAAAGCACCTCCGACCCACAAGCCGACCGATAGCCGCAGGCCGCACAACGCCGCGCCTCACCATGGCTGCGCCGCACCTCCGGCGCACGGCGCGCCCGCCGGATATCGTCAGCCGCATCCAGCACCCGGCGCCGCAGTTCATCTGTAAAGGGAATTTCCAACGTGGCGTCAGCGTAGCGCAGCAAACCGAAAGGGGGCGCAGACTCAAAGTTGTCCTCAACCAGCAGACAATACGCCCCCAGCTGCAGCACATGACTGTCGTAAGGCCGGGCCGGCCTCGCCCGGCTCTTGACCTCCACCGGCACGACGAACCGCCTGCCCCCGTCGCGCATCTGCACAAGGTAATCCGGGCGCCCTACCAGCCCGTAACGCCGGCTCCGCAGCGGTTCCTCCGGCTCCTGCCATTCCGCCTTGTCGCTGTAAACCACCGAACCCGTCGGCAGGCCGCTCCTCTCCCGCTGACGGCGTCCCAGCCATAACAGCGTACCGCCCAACAGCGCCAGCAGCAGCGCGAACGCCAGAGCCAAAGGCGAGGAGAAAATCATGCGCGGCAGTGAGCCCTCTCACTCCCCCGCTTCCGCCTCGTCGGGCCGGTTCTTACACAAAATCTCCCAATTGCCGCGCTGGCAGACCTCATCCTTCTGGTTCAGCACCTCCATCCTGAAGGTCACCACCCCGCCGCCCATCCGCCGCATCGGCTTCTTCCCCCGCACCGTCGCCCGCAGCCGCACCGTGTCCCCGATCAGCACCGGCCGCCGAAACTGCCAATCCAGCTGCATGAACGCCTGCACGGTGCCCTCCATAAAACCCATCCGCACCGCCAGCCCGCTCGCAATACTCAGCACCAGCAGCCCGTGAGCCACCCGCTCCCCGAACATCTGCTCCTGGCTGTAATGCACGTCCGTATGGATCCGGTTCCAGTCCCCCGACAGCGCCGCAAAATTGACAATGTCCGCTTCGGTAACAGTCCGGCCCACACTCTCACACCCGTCACCCTCCACAAACTCCTCAAAATAAAGCCCCATCGGGGGCTCCATCGCCCGCGTTTCCATAAGCTTGCCCCATCCCACAAAACTTCCTAATCCCCAGTGAACGCCAACCTCCGCAGCAGTCACCAAAAACTGACCACTGACCACTGCAGTTAAACCTTTACCAGCATCTTCCCCAGATTCCCACCATGAAACAGTCCGATAAACGCCTCCGGCGTCTTCTCGATCCCTTCGTGAATCGTCTCCTCCCACTTGAGCTTACCCTCCCGCATCCAGCCCGAGACATCGCGCAGAAAGTCGTCACGGCGTTCCGGATGGTCCGATACGATAAAGCCCTGCATCTTCAACCGCCGCCCGATTATCAGGCCCAGGTTCGCCGGCCCCGGCTCCGCCGACGTGGCGTTGTACATGCTGATCATCCCGCACACCACGATACGGCCGTAGTCGTTCATATACTGCAGCGCCGCCTCCAGATGCTCGCCCCCCACATTCTCGAAGTAAACGTCAATGCCGTCCGGACAGGCCCTCTTCAGCGCCCGCCGCAGATTGCTCGTCTCCTTGTAATTGATCGCCGCGTCCACACCCGCGACCTCCTCCAACCAGCGCGTCTTGGCCTCCGAACCGGCCGAACCCACCACGCGGCACCCCTTGATCTTCGCGATCTGGCACACCTCCGACCCCACCGCGCCCGCCGCGCCCGACACGAACACCGTCTCCCCCTCCTTCGGCGTCCCAATGTCCAGCAGCCCGACATAGGCCGTCATCCCCGGCATACCCAGCACGCCCAGGTAGCTCTGCAGCGGCCCCAGCGACGGATCGACCTTGGTCAGATGGCGCGCCTCCGCCAGCGCATATTCCCGCCACCCGAACATATGCAGAACAAAATCACCCTCCGCAAACCCTTCGCTGTTCGAGCTGACCACCTCGCCCACCGCGCCGCCCGTAAGCGGCTCATCCAGCCCGAAAGGCGGGGTATAGCTGCGCGTATCCCGCATCCGCCCCCGCATATAAGGGTCCACCGAGATAAAACGGTTGCGCACGAGCACCTGGCCCGGCTGGCTGGGCGCCGGCACCTCGACGCTGACGAGCGCAAAATTGTCCGCAGTCGGCAACCCGTGCGGCCGGCTGCGCAGTTGGATTTCACGGCTGGTAACTGATGTCATTGGTCGCCTCGAATCATGGTGGGCCGGCAACCTGCCACCGCCGCCGCACCCGGAACTGTAAGAAAGATGCGCCTAATTTTCCTGCATTGGCCAAAATGCGCAAAATCCCGAGCCTGACTGCAGTTCATGCCCACCACACATCAGCGGCAACCACCGACGAGGACGCCGCCCCCAACTGGGCCATCCGCCCCGCCATCAGTACCTGTAGGGGCACCCCTTGTGGGTGCCCAATCTTCCATCCCCGCTTGCAAGTTGGAACCGGCAAAACATGACGAAATCGCAAATTCCCACAAGGTCAACCCCTGAAATGAGACCCCCCCAAGCCGCGAAAATTACAGAACGCGTGTGTAATTCTCAGCCTCCATTTCCGGGCCAAAACAACAAAAAAGTTACACACGCAATGTGTAACCCTCTGCCCCGCCGCGGACGCCGTCACAGCAGTAGAAGCTACACATCGTGTGTGTAATTCTCTGCTCCCACCGCGGATCCGGAACTATACATCGCGTGTGTAATTTCTCGCCCCGCGTCTGCTGCGGAATCTCCGCATCGCGTGCGGCCCGAATTCGGCTCATCCTCACAGACCGATCCCGCAATTCGGTCAACTGCCCCGCCAAAAATCCCTGTAGGGGCACCCCTTGTGGGTGCCTCGTGGGTGCCCTCGCACTTACCCCATCTGCGCCTTCACCCGCCGACCATGCCGACGCAGCCCGCAGCACAGAAGCGTAGTATAATGACATAACGGATTCAGCGGCCCCGCAGGCGGGGCCTTCGAAATGATGGTCTTCGCAAACCGCTAGCCGCCGGCAGCACCCGAACCGCCCTCGCGCAGGTGCTGACGGTGAAAAATACTCGACTAGGAGCGATCTGATGCCAAACGATAAACTGGTTACCAGCGCAGAACTGTACACGCGTGCCAAAGCCATCCAGTCCAAAATCAGCGCATGGCGCCGCACGATTCACAAGTACCCCGAGCTCACCTTCACCGAACATCGCACCGCCGGCTTCGTCAACAAGACCATGCTCGACCTAGGCGTCGAGACGCAGACCGAAGTGGCCAAAACCGGCGTCGTCGGCCATATCCACGGCGGCGACGGACCCCTCGTGGGGCTGCGCGCCGATATGGACGCCCTGCCCATCCAGGAAGAAAACGGCAGCACCTTCGACAGCGAGCGGCCCGGCCTCATGCACGCCTGCGGCCATGACGCCCACACCGCCATGCTCATGGGCGCCGCCACCCTGCTAAAGGAGATGGCCGACGAGGGCCGCCTCCCCGGCGCCGTGCGCCTGCTCTTCCAGCCCAGCGAAGAGGCCTCCGACGACGAGGGCAAGTCCGGCGGCCTGCGCATGGTGGAAGAGGGCGCGCTCCAAGGCCTCGACGCCGTCTTCGGCATCCACGTCGACCCCACCAAGGACCTCGGCGTCGTCGCCAGCCGCTCCGGCCCCCTGATGGCATCGGCCGACGAGTTCGAGATCACCGTGCGCGGCGCCGGCGGCCACGCCGCCCGCCCACAGGCCGCCAACGACCCCATCGTCCTCGCCGCCCACGCCGTCCACGCCATCCACCACATCGTCAGCCGCCGCCTCGACCCCCTCGAACCCGGCGTCATCACCATCGGCCAGATTCACGGCGGAACCGTCAATAACGTCATCCCCGACAGCGTCTATCTCAACGGCACCATCCGCAGCTTCTCCCCGCAGGCGCGTCGCCTGCTGCAGGACGAGCTGCGCCGGGCCTGCGGCGTCGTCGAAGCCATGGGCGGCAGCTTCGAGCTGACTGTCCACGAGGGCTATCCGCCCACCGTCCTCGACCCCGAAGCCACGCAGGTCGCCCTCAACGCGGCCGCCGAGTTCCTGGGCGAGGAGAACGCACCCCAGGCCCCAATGGTGATGGCTGCCGAGGATTTCGCCTACATGGCGCAAGTCGCGCCCGGTAGCTTTCTCCGCCTGGGAACCCACAACCCCGACTGGCCCCAGCGCTACTTCGTCCACACCTCCACCTTCCGCATGGACGAGGACGCCCTGCCCATCGGCGCCGCCGCCCTCGCCGCCGCCGCCGTCAAGTGGATGCAGGAGAAACGGGCCTGAACCGAGGAGTGAACAGTGAGTAGTGAGCATCGCCTGCTCTATGCAAAGCGATCATCCGGAGAAGAAGTAGTGCAGTCAACAGCCCCTTTCGCCGTCGCGAAGGTGTTCTCTCTCTTCTCTCTTCTCTTCGCTCTTTCCTCATGCGGTTCCGCCCAACCCCAGCCCCTCATCTTCGGCGACCCGGTCTGGGCCGACGGCGAGACCAGCGTTTACCGTGTTACCAACCGCGAAGACCGCATCGTCGGCACCGCCGCCTTCCAGGTGAGCCGCCGGGGGCAGGATGACGGCTGGACGCTGATCCGGGAGATCCTCGACGCCGGCGTCAGCGAGCAGGCAACCATCGAGATGCAGCCGGTCGGCTACCGCCCCGTCTACAGCCATCTCGTCCGAAATTTCGGCGGCGGTAAGCAGGTGGTGGAGACGCAGTTCGAAGGCGCCCAGGTCGACATCGCGCTCACCAATCGCCAGGGCGCAACCGTCTATCAACGCGTGCAGGTGCCCTCGGATATACGCGACGAGCGCACACTGCTGCTGATCATGCGCGCGCTGCCGCTGGCACAGGGCTACGCCACCCGCATCAACAGCTTTTTGCCGATCGCCGGCCAGATGGAGCGGGTGGCCCTGCAGGTGCGGCGCAAGGAAAACATCACCGTGCCGGCCGGCTCCTTCGATACCTGGGTCGTCGAGCTGAAGGCCAACGACCGCACGACCAGGGCCTGGGTGGCGCAGGCCGCACCCTTCCCCGTCGTCAAGTTCATTGACGGACGCTCCCAGGCCACCTTTGAGCTGACCGGTTTCGAATAATTGGATGAATGATAAGGAAGCGGACCCATGGGCATGAAACTCGATCGCTTTACGCTGGGCATCATTATCGGCGTGCTGCTGCTGGTCATCGGCGCCGTCATCACGGTAACGGTCACTGGCGGCCGCGGCTGGCAGAGCGCCGAATACCTCAATGAAGATACACCGGAAGCGGTGGTCCACGACGCCTTCCTGGCTTTTGTGCGTAATGAACCGGACGTTGCCATGAAGCATTACTCCCGGGATGTATTGGACGATGAAGACAAGATTCACTTCCGCGAACGGTTCAACCACTACGACTCCAGCCGCTCCGCACGCCGGCTGCGCATCCTGGACGTGGACATTAACGACGAGAATGACAAAGCATACGTCAACGTGGCAATCGACAACTTCCGCCAGGGCGGCCTCTTCGACAGCGGCACATCGACCTACCGCCGTACGATTCCCCTGGTACGCGAGGACGACGCCTGGAAGATCGACACCGACGACCTCTTCTATTAAGGCTGGTAACCGAGGAGCGATCGCAAAGAAGAGCGGACTGAGAGTACCCCTCTCTCTCCTCTCTCCTGCAGTTCCTCTCTCCTCGCCTTTCAGGATGTGAACAATGACTGAGAAGACAATGACCGAGCAGACCACAGCCGAAACCGGCCGCCTGGCGATGATTCGCCGCCTCTATCTATATCTCATCGCCTTCATCAGCCTGATCGCCGGGCTCTCGGCCGCCTACGGCCTGATCGAAGCGCTGATCAGACTGTGGATACCGGACGGGACCGTTTCCGGGCTTGCCGCCACCGGCTCGGTGCAGAGAGCCATCGCCCAGCCTGGCGGCTTTCTCATCGTCAGCGCGCCCATCTTTCTCATCCACTGGCGCTATATCCGCCGCCTGACGCTGCAACCCGGTGAATCGCGCGCGGCCCTGCGCAAGCTGTTCATCTACGCCGCACTCGCGACAACGGCATACGTCAGCGCCCGCGCCCTCTATCACATCATTGAAGGCAGCTTCCAACTCCTGCTCGGCGCCGCGCCGTCCGAGGAAGAAATGCGACCGGGCGGATGGGTGGCCCAGTTTTTCCACGCCGGCATCCATCTGATTCTCTCCCTGTATTTCGCTCGTTTGCTCCAGGACGACGGCGATCTGGGTGTCGAACTGGGCTGGGCCGGCAGCTGGCGGCGGCTCTTCCAGCTGCTTGTCGGCCTGGTTGCGCTTGGCCTGCTGCTCACCGGGGCCGCCGACGTCCTCAACTTCGTCTGGCGCGCCCTGCTGGAGCCGTTCGGGGCCGCCACTCTGGCCACGGTGGGAACAGGCTGGTGGCAGCGCGGCATTTCCGGTTCACTGGCCGCCGTCCTTGTCGGCGGACTGGTCTGGCGGCTGACCAACCTCTACTGGAACGCCCTCATGACCGCCCAGCCGCCCGAAGGACGCATGGCTCTGCGGCGCCTCTACCTCTATGTCGCCACCGTGCTCGCCGCCGCCATTACCCTCGTTCCGGTGGCGATGCTGCTGAGGCTGGGCGTCCTTTTCCTGTTCGGCAGTGTCGATACCGGCGATATCGACATCGACGATCTCACCACGCCTCTCGGCCTGCTGCCCGTGGGCGCGCTGGCCTGGCGCTGGCACTGGCTGCAGGTCTCCGCCGAGGCGCAGCGCTACGGCGACTCGCGCGAGAGCGAGTTCGTGCGCCGGCTCTACTACTATGCCGTCGCCGCCACCGGCCTGCTTCTTTTGTGGATCGGGCTGGTCGATCTGGTGCGGGCGCTGCTGGATCTCGCCGTCATCGGCTCGATTTCGATTGAGAAAGGCTTTCGTGCCCACCAGTTCTCCAGCGGCGTGAGCCTCATCGCCGTCGGCGCACCTGTCTGGTCGCTGCACTGGCGCACCGCCCAGCGCGTCGCCGAGCAGGACAACGAGGCCGGCCGCGCCGAGCGCGCCTCCTGGCCCCGCCGCGTCTACCTCTACGGCATCGCCCTGGTCGGCGCGCTCCTGATCCTCTTCGAGCTCGCGCAGGTCGTCTACCGTCTACTCCTGTGGGCGCTTGGCGACCCCAACGCCGACTTCTTCGGCGCCGAGACCTTGGACGGCCTCGTGCGCGCCGGCACCGCCGCCGCCTTCTGGGCCGTCCACCTCCTCGCCATCCGCAACGACACCCGCATGGTCGATGAGGAGGCCGAGACCGCCGCGCGTGAAAGCGAACACAAGGAACGCCGCCGCGACGACCTCGCGGCCCGCATCGCAGAGCTGGAGACCGAACTATCAACCCTGCGCACCGAACTAGCCGAGTTTGAGGATGAGGAATTACCAGGTGGAGAGGATGTCAGCGCCGATCACGTCGACGGTGGGAACTGATCAAAGCGCGCCTAGTCCGAGTCCAGGATCTCCGAGACAGGAAGGGTAAGTTCAGGTAAGAGGGAAGATGTAACGACATCGCCGCGGCCGAAAAAACCATGTTCGGAGTAGACGTCGCCTGTTAGGGTCAGAACAGTGACAGTTTCCTCGGCAGGATCCACAATCCAATACTCCTTGATCCCTGCCTGCGCATAATCGATCCGCTTCGCCACCAGGTCCCGCTCGCGGTCTTCAAGGCTTGCGCTGACGATTTCAATAGCCAGGTCGGCTCCGTCCCAATAATTTTCATGCCGCAGGCTGCTGTTGCGATCTCGCAGAAATACAATGTCAGGTTCACGGTACTTCTGATCCCACAGACGCAATCTTAGACCGGCTGCCCGTTCCACACCGCCAATCTGCTTCGCAAGTGCTCTGAGGACAACGATGAAGTACGAAATAATTGCTTGGTGCTGATCGGTCGGCGAGTCATGCACCTCCACAAAGCCGTTGTCGAATTCGACGCGTCGGTTGGTATCCAGCGCCAGGTACTCCTGCTCACTCCAGGCGCCTTGATTCGGAAAGAGGGTTGCGATGCGCCAAACCGGTGACGAAGACCTTTGCGAATCGATCCCATAGGAACTGCCATAAGTCTGAGTTCGGATTTTTGGATTGCGCATAAGATGTGGCTCCAGGGCAAACCAAAGGCTTTTGCAACCCGAACTGCCGGGCATCCACAACAGCTTGGGCAGCGGCAACTGTTCTGGCGCGATTATAGCACAGAAGATCGACGAGTCTATGTCGGTACTCCCTTACTCTTACTGCCTCGGTACCGCAGAGACCTTCTGCCCGCGTTGCATTCGGTTTATCCCATTGCCTTCCGGGAATCCCTTCACAGTTCGATTTTGACAGTACAGTAGATTAAGGCATCCACACTGTCTTGGCGGTCCGCTAAGTCAGCCGGTGGACTGCACGGGGCAGGTCAACGCAGCAAGAGATTCTCCCAGCCCAAAAACCTCGTTGCTGAAGCCACTCCAGCTTTTGGCTGCGACTTCCTACCCCGCACCCGCGGCAAGTTCGAGAAGCTTCCCCACCGTCCTCCAGTTTCGTGACGTACTGGTCGTCGAGAGCTTGGAGTCGAAATAGCTGTTCGTAAGTTTGGAGCGCGCAACACCATTCGGGCAGTGCAGATAGACTTCACGCCCCACCACCGCGAACTCGTCGCCCGGCGAGCGCGCCGGGTCCAGCGCTTCAACGCTGGCGCTGTCGGGCAGCGCCGCCAGAAACATCACGTGCAGTTTGTCCGTTTCCGCCCCGGCTTTCACAAAGGGATTGCCCAGCGCGATCCCCTCCAGCTCCCCCGCCGTACGGACGATTACGGGGACCTGATAACCAAAGCGGTCCAGGATCGACGCACTGATGATCGATGCGATATCCCCTGCATCCGCGGACCCCGTCCGGAATACAACGTTCCCACTCTGAATGTAGGTCCGCACCTCTTCGCAACCGGCATCCACAAACAGCGCCGCCAGCTCCTTCATCGGCAGCTTATTCTTGCCGCCCACATTTATCCCCCGCAGCAGCGCAATATTGACGTCCGACCTGCTACTCCCGCTGTTCTTTGACATGCCCGCTCTCTCCCGTCGAGTCCAATGGCTTACACCCCAACATCAGAAGTCGTCCCACACCCACGGTATCACCCTCCTCATCCGGGCGACAAACGGCAGACGGCTCTTCCCCGCTCAAATCATGGGCGTCTGTGTCGTTACGGCTGCCACTCGCAATTCTCTCCGAAAACCCTCGGTTCAGGGGCCGTCTCTCATGACCGCTAAGCCCCCGCCACATGGCGATCATGATTCCGCACGGCTAAGTGTGTTTCTCTCTCCTCTTTCCTCCTCACTCTCTCCTCGCCTTTGGGCGGTCGGCCGCAAGCGGCCTCCCTTGTGCGGGGGCTCCGCCCCCGCAACGCCCCCGGTCCTACAACCTCGCGCCGCAGCGAGTGTGTGGGCAATGCGAAATTGGCGTCCCGTGGCGACCCGCGCTTACCCCGCGTCGTGTCTCGTTCCGAATTTGAGCCAGCGCAAACAAGGCAGGCGAGGCAACGCCCAATTAATCCCAACGTACACCGCCATGAACGTCAAGAGCCCGCTACAGAAATCCTTACAGTACATTCCACTATCCCCGATCCAGGCAGACCGCACACAGTACACACAGAACAGGTCAAAGCAGTTGCGCCTGTCCAGGATTCAGGTTTGCGTTGGATTCCCTCTCCCTTTGCGATCCTGTCACGTCGCGCTAAAGTGACTCGCATAGGAGATGGCAAAGGCGAATCCCTGCATGCGTGCCGGAGAGAGACCATGGAAACAATTACACTGCCACGTGAGTTGGCTACGGAAGCCAATCAGGCCGGTCTGCTTACCTCTGAATCCTTGGTTGCGTTACTGAAGCGCGAGGTGCGACAGCGACGTACTGACAATCTGTTTGCTGCGATAGATCGGCTTGACCACAAGAATACAGACATCCTCAATATTGACGCGATTCCCGCCGAAATCGCCGCCGCTCGGGCGAAAAGGCGCACCGACCTGCAAACCTCTGCAAAGTAGGTGCCGGAAGCTAAGGCCCCCTGACATTTACTCCCACCCGGCCATCCCACCGTAGGGGCACCCCTTGTGGGTGCCCTCGTGGTTGCCCCACCCGTGGGATCTTCGCGAAACTGCAGACATCATCCCTCATGTTTTCACGTATCCGTCTGCAGCATCGTAAAACCGCCCTATGACGTCCGACGCGTGATCCTGGCGCCCCCTTCTTCACACCATGATTCTGTGCGGCCACCGTATATCATGACGTATACTCAGGAGGTAAGAATGTCGACCGCGTGCCCTACACTCTGTACTGGAGACTTCACACATGCAGCAGTCCCCCACCCATGTCGTACACGTCCAACAAGCCCAGGAGCGCCTCGAACGCCTCCTGCATGAACACCAGGCCGAAGACCCCTTCGCCCCCGTCACCGTCGTCGTACCGTCAACCTATGCCGGCCTCTACCTGCGTCGCGACATCGGCAGGCGCGGCCTCGTCAACGTGCGTTTCATGCCGCTCCCCCGCCTCGCAGAGCTGCTCGGGGCACAAAGTCTGGCCGCCGAGGGCCGGGGCCCGCTCAAGCCCGCCATCGAATTCGCCGCCGTGCGCCGTGCCGCCAAAGAGGCCGCCGGCGAGCTCGAACCCTTCCGCACGCACTCCTCCTTCCACACCGGCCTGCGCGCGACATTCCGAGATCTGGTTCGCGCCGCGCCCAACGTCCTCGCCGCCTTAGAGAGCCGTGAGGGGATTTCCGGCGAGATCGCCCGCCTGTTTTCACGCTATCGTGACTTCACCGCGGCATATTACGACCGCGAAACGCTCGCAGATGCCGCGGCAGACGCGGTCAGGACCGACAGCGCCGCCACCGCCCTGACCGCGCTCGGCCCCGTTATCGCCTATCTGCCGCGCACGCTGACGCCCGCCGAGCAGCGCCTGCTCGACGCGCTCCGCGACGCACGCAGATGCGCAACCGTCCTTGGCGCTACCGGCGATCCCGAGGCCGACACCCTCCTGCCCAACAACGCCTCGCCCCCACAGTCCCCCATGCCCTCCCTGCCTCCTGCCCACCTGCTCGTCGCCCCCGACACCGGCGAGGAGGTACGCAGCGTCGTCAGATCAGTCGCCGCTGCCGCGCACGCGGGCACACCCTTCCACCGCATGGCGATCCTCTACTGGCAGCAGGATCCCTATGCCGCACTCATCGCAGAACAGCTCGCCGCCGCCAACATCCCCATCGCCGGTCCCTCAACGCAAAGGCTGGCCGCGACCCCCGTCGGCCGCATGCTCAAAGGCATCGTCGATCTCGCCGGCAGCGACCTGCCCAGGGAGGAGGTGATGCGCTGGCTCACCTCCTGTCCGGTCAAGCCATCCTCGCCCAGATTCAGCCCCTCGCGTTGGGACGCGCTCTCGCGTGAAGCCGGCGTCGTTGCCGGCATTGATCAGTGGCGCGATCGCCTGGCCAGCTATGCCGCGTCTCAACAGCGCACCACCACAAGGCAGGACGAAGAGCTGTCCGCAGGCAGGGAAAAGGAGCTTACGCAGTCGGCGGCAGAAGCGCGGGCGTTGCGCAGCTTTATGCTCAGGCTGCACGATACCCTCAACCACGCGCAGGACTGCAGGACCTGGGCGGCGTTCGTCAAGTGGGCTGGAGAGATCATCGACAATTACCTTGACGAACCGTCGCTCCCATCTGTCGAGCGCGACAACCTTGACACCCTTGTGGCGGCGCTTCAGGAAATGGCGAATCTCGACGAGTTGGAGGAAAGCGCCGATCTCGATGCCTTTCGCGTTGCGCTCGACGAGACGCTCAACCGGCCCGCCGCCAGAGCCGGCGCCTTGGGCGAAGGTCTCCTGGTCGGTCCTGTCCGCATTGCAGCCGGCCTGCGATTCGACAAGGTCTACCTCGTCGGCATGGTCGAGGGCCTAGTCCCCGCGCAACCCCCTGACGACCCCCTGTTGCCCCAGTCCGAACGCGAGAAGACGGGCCTCCTTTTCCACTCCGCCGCCGCCGACCGCTACGACTACCTCGCCGCCGCGGCCGGACGCACCCGCGTGCTCACCTTCGCCCGCGCCAACAACATCGCCATGCGCGAGCAACACCCGTCCCGCTGGTTCCTCGAAGAGGCCTCCTGCCTGTACGGCTCGCCCGTCTACCCCTCCATGCTCTCCAATCCTCGTGACCTCGCCCAACTGCGAGAACAGCCCTGGTTTGAAGAGGTGGTATCGGCCCAACACGGCATCAACACCCTGTCATCAACGCAGCCCGCAGATATCCACGACTACGATCTGCACCAGCTTTCTCGGTGGCGGCAAGCCGCCAACGCAATCGACGCCCATCATCTCGCCCGGACGGAACCGGTTCTGGCTCGCGCCCTCAAAATGCAGCGGGCCAGATACGCAGCGCCCTTGACGAGTTGGGACGGAGACCTCTCACCGGCAATCTCTCCATCCGGACGCATCGGGCTCTCCAACCGCGAATTCTTCTCGCCGACGCGGTTGCAAACCTGGGCAACCTGCCCCTTCCGCTACTTCCTCTCAAACGTGCTCGGCATCGCCGCGCCCGAGCAGCCGGAGGAGCTGGCCACCATTTCAGCCCTGGAGCGGGGATCGCTCCTGCATGCAATCCTGGAACGCTTCATTCGAGAAGCGCAGGAGCAGGACGCCATCCCACCGCCCGACCAACTCTGGACCCACGAACACCGCCACCAGCTTTTCGAGATCGCCGAAGAGGAGTTCCACAAGGCCGAGCAGCGCGGCGTCACCGGCAAACCGCTCCTCTGGGAGATGGTCCGCGACCAGATGATCAGCGATCTGGAAAGATTCCTTAAGGAGGACGCCAAACTTCGCAAGAAGCACGGCATCTCGCCCCATTCCGTCGAGAGCTCTTTCGGTTTTGCCGGGAAGGAAGATGAATCGCCGCTGCAATCCGTCGAGTGGTCGAGCGCCCGCACCGGCACGCTCCGCTTTCGAGGCTTTATCGACCGCATTGACCTCTCACCCTCCGGCGACTCCGCCCTCGTTCTCGACTACAAGTCTGGCGGTACCAGCAGTTACGCAAACATGAATAAAGACCCCCTCCAGCGCGGCAAGCTCCTGCAGCTGCCCGTGTACGGTCTCGCCGCCCGTCAGCTGTTGGGCGCTGGGATCGACATAAAGGTCGCCTACTGGTTCGTGACCGAGAAGGGAAAATTTGTGACCCGCCCGCCCAAACCGGCAACGCTCGAAGAGATGCTTGACGCCTTCAGCGATGTCGTCGGCGCCATCACCGACGGCATCGGCGCCGGCCTCTTCCCAGCCAATCCGGGTAGGGATGGCAACAACTGCCGCTACTGCGAATTCAAGCATCTCTGCCCCGCCCGCCGCGAGTGGCACTGGCGCCGTAAGCGCAACGATCGACGTCTGACAGCCTACGTGGCCATGGCCGGCGAGGAGGCAAGCTGATGAGCTCCCTTTCCGACCAGCCGGCACGCGACGCCATCCTCGAACGCCTCGACCAGAACATGGTCGTCGAAGCTGGCGCCGGCACCGGCAAAACACGCAGCCTCGTCGACCGCGTCGTCGCCCTCATCAAGACCGGCCGGGCAAGGCTCGGCGGGATCGCCGCCATCACATTCACCGAGTCGGCCGCCGCCGAACTGCGCGCCCGCATCGCCGAGAGCCTCGAACTGGCCGCAGATGACGCCGGCCTGCCCCACGAACAGCGGGAACGTTGCCGGCTCGCCGTGGCAGAACTCGACCAGGCCGCCATCCAGACACTCCACAGCTTCGCCGGCCGGCTCCTGGGCGAGCGTCCACTGGCCGCCGGCCTGCCGCCGGGGTTCACCATCCGCGACGAGATCGCGGCCGAAATCGCCTTCGAGGACCGCTGGTCAGCCTGGCTGGATACCACCCTCGAGGACCCCGAGGCACAGGATGCCCTTCGCCCCGCCCTGACAGCAGGCATGACCCTCGACCACATGCGCAAGATCGCGGACAGTTTCCACACAAATCACGACCTGCTCGTCGGCGCCTCCTTTGATGTGCCCGCATCACAATTCGACCAAAGCGAGCAGGCGTCGGGGCTGGCCCCAGTGCTCGAACTGCTGCAGCGCTTTACGCTGGAATACGCCCGCGAACGGCGGACAGCCGGCCAGGTCGAGTTCCTCGACATGCTCGTCCTCGCACGCAATCTGCTCCGCGACAGTATCCCTGCACGCGACCACTTCCGTGCCCGCTTCACCCACATCCTCATCGACGAAATGCAGGACACCGACCCGCTGCAGGCGGAGATCGCTATGTTCCTGGCCGAAGAGACTTCCGATCGCACCAACCCCGACGACCGTCCCCGCGACTGGCGCAAAGTCCAGCCCATCGAAGGCAAGCTCTTCGTCGTCGGCGACCCCAAACAGTCGATCTACCGCTTCCGCCGCGCCGACATTCAGCAGGTCGAACAGATGCGGCAGGCGGTCGGCGGAGCCAGCGTCCTGCTCCAACAGAACTTCCGCTCCCAGCCGCCGGTCATCGACTGGGTCAACCACCTCTTCAGCCTGTGGATGCAGGGCGAAGCGCAGGCCGACTATGCACCCCTCGTCGCCGGCCCGCAGACAGGCGAGTCGCCCCCCGTCCGTTTCATCGGTGGAGAAATCGAAGGGAATATCGGCGTCGTGCGCCGCCAGGAAGCCGAAGCCATCGCCCGCGCCATCCGCACGGCGATCGACGAGGGCTGGCAGGTCCGTTCGGAGGACGGTGACGGGGCGAAACGCCGCGCAGACTATCAGGATATCTGCGTTCTCATGCCGCGTCGCTCCGGCTTCGATGCACTTGAGATCGCATTCGAGGACGCAGACATCCCCTTCCGCCTCGAAAGTGCCTCCCTTATCTACAATACGCAGGAGATACGCGATCTGCTGAACTGCCTCATGGCCATAGACGACCCGACCCACCCGGTCGCGGTCGTGGCCGCGTTGCGCTCCCCCGCCTTCGCCTGCTCCGACACCGACCTGCTCACCTTCGTCGAAGCCGGCGGCCAGTTCGACTACCTTGCCGAAGCTGAAGCCCCGCCCGGCCCCGTCGCTGGCGCGCTGGCGGTCCTGAGAAAATTCCACGAGCGCCGCAAATGGACCGCCCCCGCGACGCTCATCGAGCAGTTCGTGCGCGCCCGCCGGTTCCGGGAGCTGGCCCTTGACGAACGCCAGTGGCGCGGGCGCTGGACGCGCTACGGCTTCCTCATCGACCGCGCCCGCGCCTTCGCTGCAACCGGCGAAGGCTCCCTGCGCGCATTCCTTGCCTGGACCGATCGCCAGCGCGAAGGGCAGGCAAGAGCGCGCGAGACGGTCGTGCGCGAGTCCGACGCCGGCGCAGTCAGCGTGATGACCGTCCACGGCGCCAAAGGGCTGGAATTCCCAATCGTCATCCTCGCCGGCTTGAACGCGACCAGAGGCCCCAACCCCGACCCCGTGCTGTTCGATCGCACAAGCGGCCGCATCGAAGTGAAAGCCGAGCTGCAAACACTCGGATACGAAGAGCTAGCCGGATTCGAAAAGGAGCGCGGGGAAGAGGAGCGCGTGCGGCTGATCTACGTTGCCGCGACCCGTGCACGCGATCATCTCGTCGTTAGTCTCTACCGCAACAAGAGGGGCAGCGCCTCAGCCGCCGCACGCATCGAAGAGTTCATGCAGGGGGCGGACCATCTCTGGCAGCGCTTCGAACCCGCGGCTGACCCCGCGCCGCGCGCCGCCTACGTCGCCGGCGAAACTGCAACCCCAGCCGACGACACCCCCGAGTCGCGCCAGCACTGGCAACAACAGAGGCGTCAGCTCTTCGCCGCCCGCAGCCGCCCCATCTCCGCGGCCGCCACCCGTCTCGCCCAGAACGAGAAGGACGCGAAAGAGGAACAGGACGTCCCCGACGAACCCTGGCGCCGCGGTCGCGCCGGGACCAACATCGGCCGCGCCGTGCACGCCGTGCTCCAGGTCGTCGACCTGCACACGGGCAGCGACCTCGACGAAAACGTGCGGGCGCAGGCCGCCGCCGAGGGCGTGTCCGCGCAAGCCGACCAGATTTCCCGTCTCGTGCGACGCGCTCTTCAAAGCTCTCTCGTCGAACGGGCGCTGGAATCCGGACGCTGGTGGCGAGAGGCGCCTGTCGCCGGCCCCGTCGGCGACGGCATCGTTGAAGGCTTTGTCGACCTCCTTTTCGAGGAAGAGGACGGCTTTGTGATCGTTGATTTCAAGACCGATGCCGTCGGCTCCGAAGAAGAGGTCGAACGGGCGATGGCACGCTACCGTCTGCAGGGCGGAGCCTACGCGCTCGCACTGAGCAAGGCGGCCGGCGTTAACGTGAAAGAGGTCTCGTTCCTTTTCCTCCAACCGAATCTCCAAAAATCCGTTGACAACCTCCCGCAAGCGCAGGACGATGCCGCAAGGGCGGCGCTGGCCTTCCTCACAACTGCCCCGCCGGCACAAAGCCTGTAGGACCGCCTGCCAGCGCCTGCGACGGGTCTGCTGTCAATCATCCACCGATAACTGAAAGTGGTGTTGAGGATACCGTTGACCTCGCCATCGCCGACAGCGTCTCCAGTTAGTGCACTTCTAACCTGGAAATCTTGACAACTGGACTTACGTCGCCAGGAGATCCGGGACATTTGTGCAATTTCAGCAGTGTCGTGGAGTACCCCATCAGTTCAATCGGTACAAGCGCCACTTGTCAATTGCCATTTTGTACAGTTATAGTTTAGTAGCCTTTGGCAACAATAATCCCACTTCCTTGAACAATCTGACCCAATTTGAATACCTTGAGTCCAATGCTCTTCTCGATTGCAGCTCTTCTCGATTGCAGCGAAAATCGCTCAGAGATCGCTCAGCCATATTCCCTCATTCTGACGCCAGCCGCGAGTGGGGCTGCGTAGCAACGAAGACCGAAAAAGCAGGCGTGAGTGATCTGCGTCCGCTCTTGGGCAAAGTGATGCACCAGGGCGAAGAAGAGCCGGTACAGCTGTTCGAAAGGTATCCTCATGGCTCGACAGCGGCGCACGACAAGCCGAAATCCAGGCGTTGCGTTTCTGAGTACTCTGACCGATGTAGTCGATGCCCTGGTCGGCCGCAACTGGGCAATCAGGGAAGTCGGCCCTGAAGAACTGCGCTACCCTGCCACGATTTCCCTTTGGTTTCGGTGGTTTATCATCGTTCTCTGCGTCTTCCAGATGGTATACCGACCTGTATTCGACAGTTCCAGGTACACCGGTTATATCCTGTGCTTCATTGTCTTGGTGGCATTCAACTCCTACCTCCACTACTGCCTTCGTTCGGGCCGTCTCGTGACATTGCACCTGATGCTGGGGATCAGTGCAACGGACATGATCCTGATAACAGTGGCGATGGTGGTCGGCGGCGGCTTCAGTCATTTCTTCTTCTACCTGCTCTACTACCCTGCCCTGGCCTGGTTCGCGGTCTTCTTCAGTTCGTTCAGACTGAGCTTCTCGTGGGCGACACTGATGGCCATCCTCTACACTGCCGTGAGCCTGACCGTTGGGGGCGGACTCGACCTCGACGCCAGAGACGATAAGGCGTTAATTGCCAGGATCGCTGTCATGTATGCCGTGGTGGGAACGGTTAGTCTGGTCGCCAGGTCGGAGAGGATCAGGAGGCTGGAAGCGGTAGCGCGGGAGCGGGAGTTACAGCGGCAGCGGCTCGAAATGTCGCAGACCATCCACGACACGACCGCGCAATCAGCCTACACGTTGGGTCTGGGTCTTGAGGACGCCATCGAAAAGGCCGACAGCTCCAGCCCCGAGCTGGTCGACAAACTGAACGCGATGTGGTCCCTGACCAGGTCGACCATGTGGGCCCTCAGGCACCCAATAGACGGCGGGCAGATATTCAGCGGAAGCACGCTGAGCGAAGTCCTGGAAGCGCACGCCGACACCTTCACCGTCATCACCTCCATTTTCGCGAGTCTGGAGCTGCAGGGAGCCGAACCGCAACTGTCCACCATCAAGCGCAGTCTGTTGTTCACTATCGCCCACAATGCGCTCACCAATGCCTTTCGTCATTCAGACGCCGAAAGTGTGACAATCTCCCTGGAGTTTGGCGAGGAGAATTTGCAGATGTCCGTGTCCGACGACGGGACCGGGCTTCCTGATGATTACGCCGTGCGCGGCCGCGGCTTCAGAAATATGGAGGCTGACGCAGAGCGCATGGGCGGCAGCCTTCATGTCGAGTCCAACAGCAACGGCACCACCGTTCGTTGCATTGTTCCCAATTAGCAGGTCATAGGAGGCTGGCGCATGTCATCGGAAAGCAAAATCAAAGTGATGATAGTTGACGACCACGCCATCGTACGGGAGGGAATCGCCGAAGTATTGGAGCAGTCTGGCGAATTCGAGGTCGTGGGACAGGCCGGCGACGGCGAACAGGCGGTGGAGCTGGCGCAAGAGCTGGGGCCTGATGTGATCATCATGGACATCGTGATGCCGTTCAAGGACGGCATCGCAGCTTGCCGGGATATTACCGCGGTTCTGCCGGACACGCGCGTCCTCATGCTGACCGCGTCCAACAGGGACAGTGCCATCGTGCAGGCCGTAAATGCCGGAGCCACCGGGTACCTTCAGAAGTTCTCCGGCAAGGAGATGCTGCTGTCAACTTTGCGCGAGGTTGCCGGCGGCGAATTCAGTCTGCAGGGAGAGGCGGCAAGGAGACTGGTATCCGGAATGAGTGGCGCTCCCGGTCCGATCCCTCCCGACGAACTCGACAGGTTGACCGTCCGCGAGCGCGATCTGCTCAGGATGTTTGCCCGGGGTATGTCGTACGCGGAGATAGCCGAAGTGCGGGGCAACAAGAATCCTATGACCGTACGCAACGCGGTCTATGCCATACGGCGCAAACTGGGCGTGGGCAGCAGACAGGAGATGGGCGTCTGGGCGGCGCGCAGCGGCCTCTTGGACGACGACGAACTGCTGTGAAGCCAAGCCGGGCAAGGGGTTGTCTCTTCTGCTGCGGCCAGCTGCTTTTACAGAATCTGAATGCTCTCGGGCGAAGGTACAATGAGGAAGCGCAGGGACCAGAGTCCAATAACTGCAACTGTGTAAACACCGTCCTCCCGTATGTGCGGCCTTAATTTGCGTCTAGGATCTCCGCGACGGGCAGAGCAAGTTCACGAAAAAGGGGAGATCTAACGATATCGCCGCGGCCGAAAAGATCGCCTTCAGAGTAGACCTCGCCGGATAGGGACAAAACAGTGACTGTTTTCTGTTCAGGATCCACAATCCAATACTCCTGAATGCCCACCCGTTCATATTCGGTCCGTTTCGTCACCAGGTTCCGCTCGCGGTCTTCGTGACTTTGACTGACGACTTCAACTGCGAGGTCGGCCCCATCCCAGAAGTTCTCTTGACGCAGCTTGCTGTCCCGGTTGCGCAGAAGGACGATATCCGGTTCGCGGTACTTTCGATCCCACAGGCGTAGGCGGAGACCGGCCGTTCGCACGACGCCGCCGATCTGTAGGGCGAATCTATTGAGAACAATACTTAAGCATAGGATAATTGCCTGGTGTTGATCGGTCGGCACGTCGTGCACCTCCACAAAACCGTTGTCGAATTCGACGCGCCGGTTGGTTTCCAGCGCTAATTACTCCTGCTCGCTCCATGCGCCTTGGTATGGAAAGAGAGTTGCGATACGCCAGACCGGTGTAGCGACTTCTGGACTGTGCATGGTGCATATCTCCAGTGTATGCCGAAGGCCATTGCGACCCATCCGCCGGGCTCCTGCAAAAACCTGAGCAGCGACAACCATATTGGCAAGATTATTTTACAACGCACCAAGGGTTCTACGTCGACAGCTTCTGCACCAAATCTGACGCTGCGCTGTAGGGATCAGTTTCCCGTTGTTGCATCTTTTCCACCAGATGCCGTCGCAGGTCTGGGGGCAACGCCCGTTCCATTCGCGCTAGAATTTCGGCTTGGACAACTGTCTGCAGAATATGGTCAAGACGCCTGCCTTCGCGCGCCGCCCGTCTCCCGCTCTCGACCAGCCACGCCCGGTGCCGCTCAAGCGCGTCCCGCAGTTGGGCGACGCCGCCCCCACTCACCGCGACGGTCTCCAGGACCGGGATCGACCATTCCTCCTTGGCGTCCGTTTCGGAACGCGCCGTGCTCGCCTCCATGCGCTGCCCGTGGTGGAAGATGGGCTGGGCCGCTGCGGCTCCCGTCTCCAGCATCATCTCCAGCGCAGCCACCGTGCGCGCTGCGCCTTTACGGTCCGCTTTGTTGACGGCGAAGATATCGGCGATCTCCAGCAGGCCCGCTTTGATCGCCTGCACCTCGTCGCCCAGTCCCGGCGCCTCAACCACCACGACCGTATCGGCAACGCTGGCGATTTCGATTTCCGCCTGGCCCGCACCCACCGTTTCCACAAGAACGCAGTCAAACCCGGCCGCATCCAGCAGTAGCATCGCTTCCGCGCTCGCCTTCGCCAGGCCGCCCGCTCCCCGCCGCGTCGCCATCGAGCGGATGAAAACCCCGGCGTCACCGCTGTGGCTCGTCATCCGCACGCGGTCCCCCAACAGCGCGCCGCCGCTGAAGGGACTGGTCGGGTCCACCGCCAGCACACCAACCGTCACGCCGCTCGCGCGGTAGCTCTCAACCAGCGCCGATACCAGCGTCGATTTGCCCGTGCCCGGCGCGCCGGTGACGCCGATAAAGTGGGCTTTGCCCGTGTGCGCGAACACGGCCTGCACGATGCCGGCGGCATCTTCCGCGTCATCCTCCACGCGGCTGATGGCGCGCGCAAGCGCGAGCCGGTCCCCCCGGAGAAGACCGTCGATCAGTTGTTGCGTGGGAACTGGTTTGGGCATCGGCAACACCGGTTGCCTGTTTGCAGTGGTTCGCGGCGAGTGAACTGTTCACGCGCTATCCATGGGTCGACGGCAATTGCAGCAGGGGCTGGCGCGCGTCCGCGGCTGCCAGAGCCGCTATCAACCGGCCATGGCCGTTCGAATATAGGAAATGATCTCAGCTGAGGTCGTGCCCGGCCCGAAGACCGCGTGGACGCCCGCGGCCTTGAGCTGGGCGGCGTCCTCGTCAGGGATGATGCCGCCCAGCAGCACCAGCACGTCCTCCTGGCCCTGGGCATGGAGCAGTTCGACCACCTTGGGGCAGAGCGTCATATGCGCGCCGCTGAGGATCGACAGACCGACGACATCCACATCTTCCTGCAGTGCCGCCGCCGCGATCATCTGCGGCGTCTGGCGAATGCCCGTGTAGATCACCTCGAATCCGGCATCGCGCAACGCCCTGGCTATCACCTTGGCCCCGCGATCGTGACCGTCCAGACCCGGCTTGGCGATCAGAACCCGTATCTGGCTCTGCTTCATAGAAATCCTATGCCGAAAGCTCGAGCAATAATGGCTATTCCCGTCCGAACTATGTTAAAATACCCGCCGCGCATCGTCAAAACCAGTGTCGGAAATACCTGTCGATTGTGAACAGTGATCAGTGGTCAGAAACGGCACGAACGACCGCAGTTTCGGAGGCGCTATGCTCTACCCGAGAACTGAACGCTTGCAGCGCTTCATCGACGTTGCACGCAGCCTGATCCCCGTCCTGCGCGAACGGGCTGCCCAGCATGACCGCGACGGAACATTCCCGCACGAGAACTTCGTTGACATCCGGCGGGTGGGTCTTCCGGCCCTGATTGTCCCGCAGGAGTTCGGCGGCTGGGGCGCCAATCTGCTCGAATCGACGCTGACGATGGAGACGCTGGCGCAGGGTGACGGCAGCACTGCGCTCAGCTTTGTAATGCACGTTCAAGTCATAGGGGGCGTTGCCGAAGCATTCGAAGACGTCGCCTCCGAGTATGGCGGCGGCGGCTGGCCCCAGCCTCTCTTCGCCCAGGTCTGCCGCGACGCCGTTGAACAGGGCGCGCTCATCAACTCCGTCGCCACCGAGCCCAACCTGGGCAGCCCCAGTCGCGGCGGCCTGCCCGAAACCACCGCCGAACCGGTCCGGGAAAATGGCAAGGACGCGTGGCGCATCAACGGGCTCAAGACCTTCGCCAGCCTCAGCCCCGAGATGGACTACTTCATTATTCCCGCGGCCCTGCAGGACGGCAGCGGCCACGTCGCCCGTTTCGTCATCCCCGCCGGCCCCCACTTCGAAATCATCGAAACCTGGGACTCTTTCGGCATGCGCGCCACCGGCAGCCATGATCTGAAGATCGTCAACGCCCGCGTGACCGACGAGCAGATGATCGGGCGCGGCGCGCCCAGCCCGCGCACAACCGGCAAGGCTCCGGCCAACGCCTGGTTCATCTGCACCGTCGGCGCCGTCTACCTCGGCGTAGCTCAGGCCGCCCTCGATTTCGCGGCCGACTACGCCGCCAAACGCGTGCCCACTGCCCTCGGCAAACCGATCGCCGAACTGGAAAGCATCCAGCGCCGCCTCGGCCAGGCCGAGCTTCTTCTGCTCCAGGCCAGGGCGCTCCTCTACAACACCGCCCGCGACTGGGACCAGTTCGAAGCGCGGCGCGATGAACTCACCCCTGCCGTGATTGCCACTAAGTTCACCGTCACCAACAACGCCATCGAGGCCGTCGACCACGCCGTACGCGTGGTGGGTGGGGCGTCCATGTCCCGCAGTCTGCCACTGGAACGCTATCTGCGAGACGTCCGTCCCGGCCTCTTCCACCCCTTGAACGACGACCAGGCCCTGACCATCTTCGGGCGCAACGCGTTGAAGCGAATTTCGGCTATGGCCGGTAACCGGTGATCGGATAACCGCCGTACTACCACAGTCACAAAGGAACCAATACCGTCCTCTCTTGCCGCGGCAACAGAGGACACGTGTGCCAGGAAAAATCCAAATAAGGGAGACCTTAAAATGAGTACTGAGTTGGATCCCCGACCAACTCGAAGTCCGGTTACCGAAAATGCACCGCGCGCGGCTGGAAAGACCGATGCACCAACGGCATTGCGATATATGGGCCTCGGATTTCTACTCGGTTTTCTGTTGAGCGCGATCATCTCCGGCGCTC
This sequence comes from Caldilineaceae bacterium, assembly GCA_026708085.1. GTDB lineage: Bacteria > Chloroflexota > Anaerolineae > Caldilineales > Caldilineaceae > Bin5. The sequence goes on along the minus strand of JAPOVP010000037.1, from coordinate 37,835 downwards.
TGATGTGGCTTCTGCGCCGGCCAACCCCGCCCGCCATTGTACTCCACCCACCGCCAACACCGGCGCCAACACCGACTTCTCTGCCTACGTCCACACCTGGCCCGCTGCAGGTTTTCGTGAGCGGAGGCGTGCGCAATCCCGGCTTGGTCACACTGCCGGCAGGCGCTCGCGTTGGCGATGCTTTAGCTGAAGTGGGGGGACTGCTGCCCGAGGCGGACCCGGCGCTGGTGAATCAGGCAGAGATCGTCTTCGACGGCGCGCAGATTCATGTCCCTCTGCCGCAACCGCAGACGGCCGCAGACGCGTCATCGGCCCTGCCGCCCGCCAATCAGCCTCAGCCCGGCGTGTCGGGCGATCTGCCTTCAACTGCAGCTCCATCGGGTCAGGGCAACGCGCCGGCCGCAGAACTGGTCAATATCAACACCGCTTCAGCCGAGGAGCTCGCATCCTTGCCCGGCATTGGCCCCGGCAAAGCTGCCGCAATCATTGCCGGCCGCCCCTACGCTTCGATCGAAGACCTGGATCGGGTCCCCGGTATCGGTCCCGCCACAGTCGAAAAGCTCACACCTTTGGTCACAACGAACTAGCTTTCGGTTCCTGGCTCTCAGAGGTCCTCGAAACCGGTCGCACTGAACCGTTTCTCAACATCTCCCACAGGATAGGCACAGCGATGCGGGGCCGGAAGAGGGTGGCCGGTGGACTGATCAGATGGGCGGCGTTGAAGAATGCGAGGCAGACATCCGGTCGGTGGATGCGGTCCAGCACGTGCTCGATATATCGGTGCATAAAGCGTTCGACGGGGCCGGCGTCCCCGGCTTTCCGCCCAGCCCAGCGAAAATCATCACTCGTTGCCAGCTGCCATGGCGTTTGCAGCATCTTCGCCAGCTTCTTCTGAAAGGCCAGACCGGAACGCCCGATACGGGCGCTCTCCAGCCCCTCCCGCTTTCGGTTCCCTCCCCTCTTTAGAAAGTCGTCAAGGATTTCCGCTGAAAGCGCGCCCACAGTCATGCCCTGGGCGTATACCGGGTTGAACGCGCACACCGAGTCGCCCAGCGCGATCACGCCCTGCGGCCACCGTTTCAATCTTTCGTAGTGACGCCAGTGGTTCTCGGTACGCCGGTAGCCCCCGATGTCTGACAGAGGTTCGGCCGCACTGATCGCCTCCCAAACCTGCGGTCCGATCAGCCTGCGGGCGAACTCTTCAAAGCCGGCCTCGTCCGTCGGCGGGTGATCCCCGGCATAGCCGACAAGTGTCACGACCCAGCGCCTGCCTTCGACCGGCTGTACCACCGCGCCTCCCTTGATATCTGGGAATCGGGTGGCGAGCAGCACCATTTTCCAGTCCGCCCGCCAGTCCTCAGGGACACTGTACCAGCGCGTGGCATAACCCACGTCCGCATTTACGGTCGATTCCTCCGGCGCGGCGTAACCGAGCTCTTCCAGCCAGCGCGGCAGTCGCGAAGAGCGCCCACTGGCATCAACGACAAGTTCGGCATGCAGCGTGACCGTTTCATCCCCCACGGCGCATACCGCGCCGGTCACGCCCGGTCCGTTCGCCCCGGCTTCGCTTTCCCGACCGCCTTTAACGGAAGACTGTGCGCGGCTGGTGCTTAGCCCCACCACACGGTGGCCGGTGCGGAACTGAATGTTGCCGCGGCTGCGCAGATGCTCGCGCACCTGGCTTTCCAGCAGAGCGCGGCTGACACTGTAACCGAGGAGATTCGAATCGAAGCGGGGCAACCAGCTGCCGCCTGCCAGCGCGGCCGTATCTTTCAGCCAGCTGAGAGGGGTTGCGCCGAGGGCCAGCAGTTCCTCTTCCAGGCCGGGAAAACGTTCCCGAAGAACCTGCACGCCTCGCAACAGAAGGACATGCACATGACGGGATTGAGGCACGCCGGGCCGGCCAGCGGCTTGCGGCAAGCTATGCGTGTCTGCTGTGTGATCGGTGGGCCGTGATCGGGGACGCCACGCCTCGTCCCGCTCCAGGACAGTGACCTGCTCGCAATGGTCGGCGAGCACGTTGGCAGCAAATAGTCCAGCCATGCCGCCGCCAACTACAATTGCAGTCTTCAACAATCCCACCGATCGCCCGCCGAACAGCAATTGCCGGCGGTCAACTGTCTCCACCGGGTACGATCCCGGCCTGTGTCAGCGCTTCCATGATCTGCTGCGCCAGTTCGTCCGCGCTGTGCCGGTCCGTCTCCAGCACCATCTCCGGTTGGAGCGGCTCCTCATAGGGGGCCGAGACGCCGGTGAAGTTCGGAATCTCCCCGCGTTCGGCTCGTTCGTACAGCCCCTTGGGATCCCTCTCCTTACAGATTTCTACGTCGCACTTGACGAAGAGTTCCCAGAAACTACCTTCCGGGGCCAGCACCCGCGCCGCCTCCCGGTCCGCCGCATAGGGCGAAATAAACGTGCACAGCACGATATTGCCATGCTCGAACGCCAGTCTGGCCACCTCAGCCACCCGGCGTATATTCTCCGTGCGCGCCGCCGCGCCAAACCCCAGATCGCTGTTCAGACCATGTCGCACATTGTCTCCGTCCAGCGAGAAAGTACGCACACCCAACGCAAACAACCTCTGTTCCAGCGCCTTCGCCACCGTCGACTTGCCCGAACCGGACAGCCCCGTGAACCAGAGTACCGCCGCCCCATGACCGTTCTGCTCTTCCCGCATCGGCCGCGTGACCGCAACCGGCTCCCAGACCACGTTGGAGGAACGAGCCGTGCGCACAGCAGGCCTGTCTCTCTCTTCCTGCTTTTGCACCAGCTCACTCACGCGCCGCGCCCGATCCCGGATCATGCCGGCCGCAACCGTGTTGTTGGTATGGGGATCGATGAGAATAAAACTGCCTGTGGCGCGGTTGATCTGATACGAGTCGAAGAAAAGAGGCTCCGTGGTCACAATCTGTCCGCGGCCGATCTCATTCAGTTGCAGAGTCTGCGCATCCTCCCGGTGCATCGTGTCCACGTTGATGCGGTAGTTTAACTCCTGGACCGAGGCGCGCACCCGCCGCGTCGACTGCTGCAACCAATACCACTGTCCGCTGAAGTTACCGGCAACCGCCCCCTCAATCTTCATTGGCTCTTCGCTCATCCAGCACAGCGTCGCGTCGATCTGGTTCGACGAGTGGGGCAGGTTGCGCACCCGCACCAGCATGTCCCCACGGCTGATGTCGATCTCATCCTCAAGCGTGATCACGACGCCATCGCCGGCAACGGCCCGCTCGCAACTCTCGTCGCCGCGCTGGATCCCGGCCACGCGGCTGCGAATCCCGGCCGGCAGCGCCACCACCTCCTCGCCCACCGCAATGCGGCCCGATACGATCTGCCCGGCGAAGCCGCGGAAGTCCATGTCAGCCGCGCCGTTCGCCCTGATTACATACTGTATCGGCAGGCGAAAGTCCACGTTGTTGCGGCCGGCCCCGATGTTGACCGTCTCCAGGTGGTGCAGTAGCGTCGCGCCGTGATACCAGGGCATATTTTCGCTCTGGCTGACGATGTTGTCGCCGTGCAACGCGGAGATGGGAATATACACGATATCGCGCACGTTGAGTTTGGCCGCGAACGCTCGGTAGTCGGCGACGATCTCCTGGTAGCGCGCCTCGCTGTATCCGACCAGGTCCATCTTGTTGACGGCGACCACGATATGGGGGATCTGCAGAAGGGAGGCGATGAAGCTGTGCCGCTTCGACTGGGTCAGGACGCCTTTGCGGGCGTCAACCAGTATGATCGCCAGCTCCGCCGTGGACGCGCCGGTCACCATGTTGCGCGTGTACTGGATGTGCCCGGGCGTGTCCGCGATGATGAACTTGCGTCTGGGCGTCGCCGTATACCGGTAGGCGACGTCGATCGTGATGCCCTGCTCCCGCTCCGCCCGCAGCCCGTCGGTCAGCAGCGCCAGGTCCACTGACGGGTCGCCGCGCGCCGCGCTCGCCTCCTCGACCGCTTCCAACTGGTCTTCGAATATCGCTTTGGAGTCGTATAATAACCGCCCTATCAATGTCGATTTTCCGTCATCGACGCTGCCGGCGGTGGAGAAGCGCAGTAGATCCATCACAAATCCCAGTGTATATCTATCAACTGCCAGTGGACAGTAACTTTGTCACCAATCGTTTACGAGTCTCTTCAGCTAGAAATAACCTAACCGCTTCCTGTCTTCCATCGCGGCCTCGCTGCGGCGATCGTCAGCCCGGTCGCCCCGTTCGGTAATACGCGCGGTCGCGACCTCCTCAATGATCTCCGCCAGACTGCTCGCAGAGGAGCGAAACGCGCCCGTGCAGGTCATGTCGCCGATCGTGCGGAAGCGCACCCTCTCACGCCTGACCGTTTCCCCCGGCCGCGGCTCAACGTAGTCCCCAATCGCCAGCAGGATCCCATCCCGGTCCACCACTTCCCGCTCGTGCGCGAAATAAAGGCTGGGCAGGTCGATCCCCTGCTCGGCGATGTACTGCCAGATGTCAAGCTCGGTCCAGTTGCTGATGGGGAAGACGCGGAAGTGTTCGTTGTTGAGTTTACGCCCGTTAAAGAGGTTCCACAGCTCCGGCCGCTGGTTCTTGGGGTCCCACTGGCCAAAGCCGTCGCGGTGGGAAAAGAAGCGCTCCTTCGCACGCGCCTTCTCTTCATCGCGCCGCGCGCCGCCCACGGCCGCATCGATGCGCAGCTCCGCCACCGCATCCAGCAGGGTAACCGTCTGCAACCGGTTGCGGCTGGGATCGCCGTCCGCCTCCTCCTGCACGCGTCCGGCGTCGATCGAATCCTGCACCGAACGCACCAGCAGGCGAACGCCCAGCTTCTTCACCAACTCGTCGCGAAAGGCGAGCGTTTCGAGAAAATTGTGGCCGGTGTCGATGTGCAGCAGCGGAAAGGGAATACGCCCCGGCGTAAAGGCTTTGCGCGCCAGATGCGCGCACACGATCGAATCTTTGCCCCCGGAAAAGAGTAGACACGGCCGCTCGAACTGCGCTGCCACCTCCCGCAGCACGTAGACCGCCTCCGCCTCAAGTTGACGCAGATGCCCGGTCAGGGGCGCGGACGGCCGGACCTGCGTGCTCGCACTCTCAACAGGCGGGAGGCGGTCAGTCTCTTGCCCTCCATCCTCTGTGCGGTCGCGGAGTCCGCCGGTCTCCGGCGCCTCTGCTGCTTCAACGCCTGCTGGCAGGGTCGTTTCGTCCATGCCCTTCTCTCACCTTCAGCGCTTCGCGATCGGTGGTGGTCGTGGGTGCCGCCCACGGGTCAGGCACTGCGGCTTACGCGAAGCTGACCACAGAAGTTGGCTACCGTCCTTCAAAGTCTCCATAGTACGATGCAACCGCGCTTTCAGCCAAACTTGAACACACAGGGTGAGGAGTACGCCAGCCTGCTGAACCGTCTCTTCAGATTAGTACTCTCCCGCTCCCACAGTTACAATATGGTGGCCTCATACCTTCGTGATGATTGCACTTGACTGCCAAGTCTCCCGGTACTCCCATCACGACAGTCGTATGGGCGCTCACCCAACCAAATGACAGCGCATTGAACTGACTGCGCCAGGGCGCATTTCAGGCCCACAGCTCAGATTATAGCTGGAGTTTCCTCAAGGAGGATCCATGAATTTGCAAGCCCGACATATGCGCCGTACAAGGCAAGTGAATGACGCAGGCAAAGTGAGGAGCGGGCCGCGCCTGGCCCTTCTCGCCTTCCTCGTCCTCCTCCTTCTAACTGTCGCAGCATGCACCACCGATGCCGAAGGCAACATCGTTGCTCCAGCCGTCGCACCAGCCCCCGCCGCCGGCACACAGCCTGCCATGCACAGAGGCGTCCCGGTCGGCTTTACGGCAGAGGGATATCCCTATCGCGGCGACCCGAACGCACCCATCACCATCTACGAATACAGCGACTACGAATGTCCCTTCTGCGCCCGTCACGTTATCCAGACCGAACCGGCGCTCCTGGCCGGGTTCGCCGAAAGCGGCATGGTGAAATTCGTCTTCCGCGATATGCCCCTCTCCTCGATACATCCCAACGCGCTGGCCGCGGCCATAGCCGCCCATTGTGTGGGGGAGCAGGATATCGTCCTCTACTGGCAGATGCACGACAGGATATTTCGCACCCAGAAGGAGTGGGCGCCTCGGGAAGAAGCGCTGTCCTTTTTCGCCGAACTGGCGCAGGAGCTGGGCGCCGATCCCACCCAATACGGGTCCTGCATGGCCAATAATGAAACGCAGTTGACAAAGGTGAACGAGAGCCTGTCTGAGGCCCAGTCCCTCGGCTTCACCGGCACGCCCAGCTTCCGCTTTGTCTTCGAAGAGACCGGAGAGGCCTTCTCTTTCTCCGGCGCGCAGCCTTACGACATGTTCAATGAATGGATCGGGACGATCGCGGCCGGCCGCGCACCCCAGGGCGCGGCCCAGGCGCAGCCGCAACAACAACAGCAGCAAGGCGAAGGCGGATTGCCTTTCTGGGCGACCGCGGAGGGCCTGAAGCCCGATCCCGACCGGCCCGGTTTCACCTTGGCCGGCGACATGTACAAGGGCAATAGCGACGCCCCCATCGTTGTCGTTGAATTCAGCGATTTCCAATGCCCCTACTGCCAGCGCCATGCCCTTACAACACAGCCGGTTCTGGACGAAGAGTTTGTAAACCCGGGCGCGGTGATGTGGGTATTCAAGCACTTTCCCATCGAAAACATCCATCCCTTTGCCTTTGCCGCCTCGGTCGCTTCCGAGTGCGCGGCCGAGCAGGAGGCCTTCTGGAAGTTCCATCACCGCCTCTTCATCGACATGGATCAGTGGTCCTTCCCGGACAGCACAAACTACTATATGGAGCTGGCGGCGGAATACGAGCTGGATGTCGATGCCTTTTCCGCCTGTCTGGCGGCAGACACTTCCACGCGGGCTGTGCAGAGTGATATGCAGGACGGCGCCCCCTTTGTTCGCGGTACGCCAACCTTCGTCGTCCTTGTCGGCGGCCAGGGACGGCTGATTCCCGGCGCCTTGCCCACCGACCAGTTCGTAGCCGCGCTCTCGCAGATGCTCGCCGAGCTTTCAGTCACCGGCAACGACGGCTAACCGTTTTCTCACCTCCCTTCCCCCGTTCCTCGCCTTCGGCATTTACTAACCCCTGGCCCCTGGTGTTAAGCGCCAGGGGCTGTCTCTATTTTGGGCGGTCGGCCGCAAGCGGCCTCCCTTGTGCGGGGGGACACCCCCCGCAACACCCTCCGCGAAGGCACGCCACGCCGCCATTGTGCCGCGATGGGCGCAGGCGGCCGCCAGCCCAACGGGCCTCGCAACAACCTGGTTCGTGCCAGCGCCTCCAACGCGCAGCCTTTGCAAAGCTCCTATCTTCAGGCGAGATCCACATGCGTAACCTCCGCTGCTGCCGAATGGGTGGTCGCTCCGACACTTTCTGCCTGGATCTGCGGTTCATTGGCGGATCGTAGGCATATCGCCCAATAGCCGGACGGACGTCCGCGGTCCTCATTTCGCCTATTTCATCGACGGCTCCAGGCCCGGGCCTCTGACGACAACCGGGAATCAGGAACCGGAATACGTCCGCAGACACGGCCTCTCCAACCACATCTCCAGTGTAACCGCTCGTAACTCTTTCAGAAACGCATTACCGATTCCGGGGCCTTTCATCCGCTGCCAACCACCCGGGAACCGGTGCAGGAAACGGACCCCCCAGCTTGGCCGTATGTCTTGTATCGCCAATCTGCGCTGTGATACAATTTTAAAAGATAGAATAAGAGCCGATGCGCGCGCATTTCGCTCACTGCAAGTCTATGCCGCCGAACGCCGCGGGAACTGGGCGTTCGGCGGGTTTGACCTGTGGGGGACTGTATCCCTGCCGGCAATGCAGGGGAACGCGGAGCCGATGCGCGCGTTTGTTTCTCTATAGGAACTGGTAGAGCCGGTAATGCGTTGATCGGTTGCGAGCCTCAGTGCAGTAGCCACAGGTATCAGGAGCGCCATCTGCCCGGAAACGTTTTCCAGCGGCCTCTGCTCACCCGCCGACCCTCACGAGGCTGGATTCGGCGGCTATGGGCCGTGTCTGCCTGTCTTCTATGTGGGTCTCTCTTCCTGTTGATAACGGGTGATGCCGCCGCGCCGGCACACGCCGGGCCCCAATCCGCGCTGCCGCGTCAATCCGCAACCGCTACCGCCCCCGTCGACGTCATCGTCATTCTCGACGACTCCGGCAGCATGGCCACCTGCTGGCCCTGGCCGCAAGGAAAACCGCCCTCCGGTCCCCCTTGTGAAGACGCCACCCTGAACGCCCCCAGCGACCCCAACGAACTGCGCTACAGCGCGGCCCGCCTGCTGGTCCATCTCGCCGATAGCACCGACCGCATCGCCGTGCTGCGTTTCGACAGTACCGCCGAAGGCGTCGGCGCCATGAGCCTGCTGCAGGAGGTCGGCAGCGCCGAAAACCGCAGCCGGCTGGCCGCGTCTCTCCAGTCCCCCGAGGAATATGCATTGCGCGGCTACACACGCTTAGACCTGGGGCTGCAGGAGGCGCTGCGACTGCTTGAACTTCACGGCGACCCCGACCGCAGCCAGTACGTGCTGCTCCTGACCGACGGCGAGCCGACGGCGCCCTTGCATGTCACCGGCCAGCGGGCGACCATCACCAATCTCGTGGCGCAGATCGAGGACGCCGGCGCACTGCTCTACCCGGTGATCCTCTGCAATCCCAACGCGGGCTGCGCCGGTGATTTCCTTAGAGCCAGTTCGCCGCTGGCGCGAGAGGCCAAGAGTTCCCAGGACCTTCTGCTCATCTTCAGCGAGCTTTTTGCCGAGATGAAGTCGGACCGCTCGGTCGTCACCCACCGCAATGTGCAGGGCAATCTGACTATCTCGATTCGCAATACGCATGGCGCCGGCAGTATCGCCTTTGTCAGCCCGCAGTCGGCGATCACGGCAGTAGAACGCGACGGCGCGCCGATGCAGACACAGAGCCTGCTCGCCGATGGCAACATCGATCTCAACGTCGCTGTCGCGCCGCTGGCTGCCGGCGAGTGGGTGGCCAAAACGACCGACCTGAGTACCTTTGCCGTCGTCCAGGCCGACAGCTATCCGGAGCTGCTCTTCCCGCCTCCCAGCGTGCATGGCAACGCCGCCTCCACGCGCTACCTCCCCGCCGGCAAATCGCCTCTCATCGTCGTCGCCGGCGCCGGACCCGCTGCCGGCGAACCGCTGTTGCTCAACGGCAACCTGCCGATTCCCCTCCTGGGTCAGGACCCGATCAGCGGCCGGACGGTCGCGGCCCAGCAGCTCACCGGCGGCGTAGAAGAGGTCACAGTTCAGTTGGGAGAAGACAGGGAACCGTTGCAACTGCGGCGCACCTTCCGGCTTCACATCACGGACGCGCTGCCCAAGGCGCAGATCTTCTCTCCTTCTGCCGGCAATCCCGGTATCCTGGAAGACGGCAGCCTGCAGCTGCAGGTCGGTTTCGGCCCCAGCATCCAGCTGGACGATCTCCAGGCCGCCGTCTATGTTACCGACCTTAACGGCGGCGATATGGTTTACCGGAGACGGATCAACTGTGGCGAACGTGTCTGCTCAGACGACGGCTTCATGCCGCAGGACGGGCGTGACTATGAGGCGCTTTTTCTGGTGACCGCGGCGATCGATGGGGTCCGATTCGGAGACTATGCGCGCACACTCCTGGAAGTGGAACCGGCCATCTATGTGCGCGGCCTGCCTGCCGATATCGATCTGGCCAAGATGCCACCCGAAGGATGGCCGTTGACGGTCCAGGCGAGTACGGTTGAAGAGATCGGGACGCTGGAGGCGTCGCTGGTCCTGCGCCGGTCCGATACAAGCGAAATCGTGCGCGAAGCTTCGGTAAACCTTTCCGTGGACGTGCCCGAAAATGGGATTCAGACAGCGGTCCTGCACGTCGACGGCCTCGACCTGCTGCGCCCCGGCCAGTACGAAGGTCAGCTCAATCTGTCGGCCTTCAGCCCGGCCGGCCTGCCCATGGAGGTCCAGGTGCGTCCCGCCCCCTCGCTGGCTGTGCTCCTGAACATACCCCGCTCCCAGGCGCGCATCCAGGTGCAGGAGGCCGACTTCGGCGCGCTGCTCTACGATACCTCCCCGAACTTCCGGCTGGACGAGCAGAACCTCCTTCCGGTCGCATATAGCGGGGACACCCCCTTTCGCCTGACCGTTGAACTGACCGAAAGCAGCTGTGGCGGCCTCACCGCCACCGCCGGTGACCTGCAGCCCTTCAAGGCGACGGGCGACGGCGCGGCTGACCCCGCTGGCTCGGATGGTTTGCAACCGGCGAACTGGGCGCTGCCCGTGCGTCTGCAAAGCGAAGGGCCCATGTCCGCCGGTAGCTGTCACGGCCTCCTCACTCTGGCCGGTCCCAGCCAGGACTTCGATGTCCTTTCCGCTCAATCCCCCTCCGGCGCGGGCCCCTCCTCGGCGGCGACTGTGCCATTCCGTATCCAGATTCGCGATGTGGAGTGGGGCGTAGCCGGCGCGCTCGATTTTGGCGATCTGGGGCGGGCCGGCGAAAAGGCGATGGAGACGCTCTACCTGCGCTTCAACGGCAAAACGCCTTTTGTGCTTGAAATCGTTGGAATCACCGCATCGGGAGAGACCGGCAGCGGTGTGATGAAGTTGGATGAACTCTTCCTTGAAGCCCCGCCGGTGGAAGTAAACGGTCTTCCCGATGACGAAGGCTTCTTCGAAGTCCCCGTCACCCTGATCGCCCGCAAAGCGATTCCCAAGGATGCCCTGCGCGGCTCTTTTTACAGCGGAGAGTTGCTTTTGAGCATTGTCGGCCTGGCTGGCGAGATTCGATCGGTCGATATCAACTTTCGCAGCCCGACCCTCTATCAGCGGTACGTAGAGTGGTGGCTGCGCCCGTTCTACACCTTCCCGCTGGTTTTCTGCACCGGGCCGATGGCGCTCCTGGCGCTGCTCATTGTGGTGGCGCGCGCCCGCACTCGCGGGTACAATATGGATGACGATGAAGATCCGGGATTGACCCTGCCTGGGCAGGATTCCCCACAAACGCCTGGGTACGCTGCCGCCCCCGTCACGTCGAATGCGGCCGGGGGGCCAGCGCACGCGTCCTACCCGCCGCCCGTTTCAGGACTTGCGGCAGGTTCGCCAGGCTTTTCGCCCGCCTTTGAAAATTTCGGTGACACCGCGGCTGCGCGTCCTGCGGGTTCCGGCAGTTCGGACAGCTGGCAAGGCGCCGGCGCGGGAAATCAGGAGTCTGCCTGGGACTCGGCCTGGGACCAGAAAGGCTGGGGAGGCGACCCTTACTCGGCCGCAGGGGCCGGCGATTTCGGCCCGACGGAGCCAGCGGGCGACAACCTGGGCTGGTCCTCTCCGACTCCGGGCGATGGGGCGTTTGGCGACGAGCAGAACGGTTCATCCACCGGCGCCGGAGCGGACGACCCTTGGGGCAGCCCGCGCGGCAATTTCTAGTCAAGGGTCTCTTATGCGTCGCTGCCGGAGCATGTTACCGATCTCAGATTTTCGGACAGTAGGTGGTATCCTGATAGCTTGGCCAGGTACGCATACAAGTGCCGTGACCGAATACTGAGAGCCGACTACAGAGGACTTAAGAAGGAAGCCATATATGGAGCAAAACGGGGCGCCGTTCATCAGTGAAAAGCCGACAATTTATCCGACCCTCGTGGTCGGCGTGGGAGGCATGGGCACCAATGCTGTGCGCGCGGTCAAACGGCGCCTGCGCAAAGCGTGGGGCGGCGAAACACTGCCGGCCATGATCCAACTGCTGGCGCTGGACACCGAACCGCTCATCAACAGGCTCGATCAGGAGCCTCTCTACGCCGATGAATCGGCCTACATGGGTAAATTCGACGCAACACGCCTTGTCGATAACCTCGAAAACCACCCCGAAATCTCCCGCTGGTGGGACTACCCCTCGATTCCGCTCGGCTATATCCACAACGGCGCCAAACAGCTGCGGCCCATCGGGCGGCTCTCCTTCTTCCGCAACTACGTCACCTTCAAAAGACTGCTGGAGACGAAATACGCGGCCCTGGACAAGATCCGCGATCTGGAGATGGCGCAGAACCGCCGCTTTCCCGTGATGAGCAACTACCAGCTGGTTTATATCGTCAGCAGCCTTTGCGGCGGTACCGGCGCCGGCATGTTTATGGACGTGGCGCACCGCGTGCGCGCCCTCGTGCGCAGCAATGCCCGCGTTGTCGGCATCTTCTTCATGCCCGACGTGCTCGAAGAGGAGATCAACAGCGACCTGCAGCGCCGCCGCATCAAAGCCAACGCCTACGCCGCTCTCAAAGAGTTGAACTACTTCCAGGAAACGCAGCAGTTCCAGGAACTCTATCCCAGCGAACAGCGGGCGCTGCCCGACACCCCTTACGCACCGTTCGACTTTATCTTTCTGGTCGGTCGCACCAATCGCGACGGTCGCAGCCTGGCACGCAAAGCCGATGCCGAAAACCTGGCCGCACATCTGATCCAGCTCACCGCCATCAGCCATCTGAGCAGTGAAATCCTCGGGCTGGAGGTGAACGTCGTGCGCGAACGCATGTCGGGCAGCGTCGCCGCCGCCGAGGTGGTGAACGACCGCCGCACCGTGCTGCTACCGGGAAAGAGTAACTACCTGGTCTACAGCAGCTTTGCCGCCTCCGCCATCGTCGCGCCCGACGAGTCCCTCGTCAACTTCTGGCAACAGGCATTCCTGGCAGACTGCATGCGGCGCCTGGCCGCCGGGCCGGAGCTCAACGACCCCCGCCAGCCCATCTCCCCACAGACCCGCCAGAAGGTACTCACCGCCTGGCAGGGGCTCCTGGCCAGGATGCGCTCTCGCTATCTCTCGCTCGACAACGACCGCCTGGAGGAGATGGCCGAGGAGGTCGAGGAACAACGCGGCGCCTGGCTCGGTTTCAAGTCCGCGGTCGACGAAACATTCCGCCAGGTAATCCTGGATAGCGGACTGCGCGGCGCGCTGACGCTGGCCGACCTGCTGGCGCCGCTGAATCCCTCCACCGCGCCAAACGAATCTCTGATCAAACAGAGACTCTTTCTGTTGAACAATCATCCCGTCATGGAGGAGGATCGCGTCCGCTGGCGCTCCCTCCTCGCCCAGCAGGGCGGCGCCGCCGAACAGATCGGCCAGATTGCCGGCGGCCTCGGCGACCTCATGCTGGCCGCCTTCAACCCCCGCCAGGCCCGCGACCGCGCCCGCGACGTGCGCCAGCGCAAGGCCCGCGCCCGTCTCAACCAGCGCCGCGACATCCTGGAGCGAATCCTCGTCGAGCGCCTCTTCGCCTACGGCACACAGCTGCGGGAGTTGTTCCGCTCACAGATCGACTATGCCGGCAGCGCGCTCGGCCGCGCCAATCATGCCGCCAGGCGCGCCGCGGAACGGATCGACCCCCGCATCCCCGACGGTACCGCCAGCACCAATACCTACTACGAACTCGAGACCGGCGCCGTCGGCCGCGACTATCTGCAGCACTTCTATCGCAACGCAGCCCAGGTCGTCTACCCCAGCGACTGGGAGGTCCTGCTCGGACCCGTTATCGACCGCACCTTGAACTTTGGCCAGGCGGTCAGCGGCGAGGAGCTCTTCGCAAACCTCACCAATGCCATCGCCACTGAAAGAGGGCTGTTGGGTAGAGTTCTGCAGTGCGTCGATATCCGCCACATTATCGGTGTGCAACACGGCGAAGAGACGCAGCAGGCCCGGCCTCTGCCCAACAACCGCGTCCAGCAGTGGCTGGACCGTCTGAACCCCTACATCCGCTGGGATTCGGACCGATTCAGCTTCCACGACGGAAATCTGGAGCATATCCGCCTGGCCGCCACACCCTCAACCCGAGAGGACGACGCCCAGTTGGCATTGGCGATGGTCGGTCAGGAAGACATGAAATGGATACCCACCGGCGACACCGGGCGCATGGACGCCGTCTGGATCGTCCACGGCCTGCCGGTGACGCTGATCGACCGCCTCGACGAGTTTCGGGCACAATACGAAAACAAGCTCGATTTCCCCGCCCGCGAGGAGTTTCATCTCCATCCCGCCTGGGTCGACCTGCCCGAAATCACCCAAAACGATTTCTAGCATTGGTTTGACAACCATGCCTGCCGCAGATCGGTAGCTCTGTACCAACCCGGTCCATCTGTTATAAAATAAGCTTCTTGACGCCGAACGCAACCCGGCAACTAAGAACTGGAAACTAAAAACTAGAAACTATCAAATGATTCCCGGCGCAACCCGCAGCCGAGCCGCAATACTATGTCTTGGTGGATGGGGCCTGCAGACCATGCTCCACCTGGCGCCGCGCCTGCACGCCGCCCAGGAGCAGCGTAACGCTACCGGCGTTGACGGCCCCGACCTGACCCGCATCACCCGCTTTGCCGCTCTCCTGCCGTCCGATCAACTCAATCATCAGGACGAGATCACGCTCAACCTGTTCACCCTGCAAGACTATCGTCTGCCGCCCTTCTATCTCGAACAGCTGCTCTCCGGTCTGATGCGTTCACCGCCCCCGGCCGTCCCTGAACTGCCGCAGACCACAAACCACTGGCGGCGGGCTACCAGCCAGCGGCGGGCCAGCCTGCTGCTGGCCGAGGCCCAGGACGCGCTCCTCCCGCTGCAATGGCAGGCGACATCGTCTTCCCGCAATCCGGCCGCAGCCGCAGACGCCCCGCACGCAGCCGTCAAGCCTCCTCGCAGGGGCCTGCCCTGGCCCTTCCGCAGATCAAGCAAAGACGCTGATGCCGGCGGTTTTGCCGGCAGCACAGAATACACCCCTGCATCGCCCGCAGCCCCGGCTGAACCGCCAACACGGCGGCACGCATTTCGCGCTGCCGTCAAGGACGGCGGCAACATTGCCCATCTGGTCGCCTCCAATATCATCGATCCCATCCGCGCCGATACCCTCGTTCCCGGCGACCCCTTTGTCCAGACGACGCTGTATGTGATCGCGCCCCTCTTTGAACCGTTGACGTCGGCGCTGATCTGGCCAACCATCGCCCACCAGCTCAACTATCTCGGCCAGCGTCACATCGCCCAGGTCGTCGGCATCTTCGCCGCCGGCAGCTACGCCACCGACGCCAGCCGCATTGTCGAAGACGCTTCCTGCTACGCGGCACTGGCCGAATTGGAGGCTTTCGCCGGCCTGCGCCGCGCCAACCTCAAGCAGGTCGTCTCCTCCATCTTGAAAGGTTCC
Source organism: Caldilineaceae bacterium (assembly GCA_026708085.1). GTDB lineage: Bacteria > Chloroflexota > Anaerolineae > Caldilineales > Caldilineaceae > Bin5. Next base: position 22,663 of record JAPOVP010000037.1, on the reverse strand, counting down.
AAAGCTCGGGGCGCCATGCCGGAGGAGTGGCTGGGACGGCCCCTCTTTGACCGCATCTACCTGGTGGATCGGGAGAAGAGCAATCAAGGCCTGGCCCGCAACAGCTACGAACTCTCCGTTCTCGTCGGCAACACTCTCCAGGCCCTCATCGCCGCCGACGGGGCCGCCTATATCGACGAACAGGTCGGGATCGATCTGCGCAACGCCAGCGAACGCCCCTACAGCCTGCTCGGCGCCGCCGCCGATCATGTGCCGCTGGACTATATCTTCCGCGCCGCGCAGCAGCATGAAGGAAAGCGGCTCGTCCGTGAACAGGTCCTGCTTCAGCCCGCGAGCGCACTCGGCGCTCCCGTCCCGGGCACGCCTGGCCCCGGTTCTGCCGACCGCCTCGAATCACTGGCCTCCCTGCAGCACTTGGGCGCAACCTCGCACCAGGTACTGAACCGGCTCATCGAGCAGATGCCCGACCTCTTCCGTGAGCTGAACCCCGAAACGATCCAGGATCTTGCCGTCCATCCGGCTTATGTGCTGCCGTCAGCTGCGGCGCGCAAGATGCGCGGTCTCAATCCTGTCCGCTGGCAGGCCGCCTTCGACAACCAACTCCTGAGTGTACTGGCCCAGTCCGAAGGCGATTTCGGGGCAGGCGCGCTGGACACGGCCTGGGGACTTGACGCCCTGGACGAAAACGGTCTCCCCGTTAACCCCTCCGACAGTCGTTTTCTGCCGGTCGTCGCGCGGCAGATGCGTACCCACCTGCTCAACCTGATCGGCGCCGAGCCGTCAGGTCTCATGCATGCGCGACGCCAACTCCACCAGTGGCTGTTCGAGCTGGAGCAGGAACGACTCATGCCGTCTCTGGCAGCAGGGGACGCCGCTGCCTTCGTTCCCGCCGATGCAAATCGCGTTGAACGACAGCTTGCGCTGCGTGACTGGCGCAACCGCTACCGGCGCACGCTCGCCGATAAGCCGTCTCTGTTCGGATCACTGACGCGGGTGCTCGGTCTGCTGAGCGGTATCGTTCTGCTGACCCTGCTCTACCTGTTCGGCACCGGGCTGGTCGGCAGTGCGGACGATATCGTCACCGTGCAAAACGATCCTTCCGTATTGACCCAGCTGATGACCGGCGCGTCTCTGGACGCTGTCGTCGACTTCGTCGGCAACGAAGCCAACGCCGCCACATTCATCGGGTTGATGATCGGCGCGTTTCTGGGCGCGACTACCTCCTACCGGAGGCGGGCGCAGCGCGTGCAGAAGCTGCGGCGCGAACGGGTCAATCTCGCCTGTTCTGAACTGACCGCCGGTCTGCAGGACAGCGTGTGGCGGGGCTTGGGCCGCGTCCAAGATCGTCTGGAACAGATGCTGAAACAGATGGATCAGGCTCTCGATCAGGCCTGCCAATCACTGCAGGACTGGTCCGTCAGCGAAAACATGCCGCCCCTCCCGCCGGAGGATGCGATCACCTCCCACCTTTACCGGCCCCATCTCAGTCAGAACATGTGGCAACGCTGCCTGGCCTTCATGCGCGGCCGCCAGGACGTAGATGCCGGCGGCACCCCCCTATCCATCGCCACCGGCTTCAGGGAAGGGGAAGCACGCCTGCGCGCCATATGGACGGCACCCGACCGATTCGAACGGCTGGCGGCCCTGTTCACCGGCCGGCAAGCGTCGTCCGCCCCCCTCGCAGATATTCTGGCCTCCTATGTTCGCGAGAGCGCACAGGCTGCCGTCGGGGAGAGCCCGCCCGCCCTCTCCGATCGGGAACCGGACGGCGACCAGGCCGCGCACGACAGTGAGGCCGACATGGCGCGGCGGGCATTCGTTCGTACGCTCGCGCAGGATTACAACCTGGAGCATCTGCTCTGGCGCGACACGACCTCGGCAGAGGGATTTGCCTCACCCTATCAGGATGAAGAGTTCACGCCGGTCTCGACCGCCACTCTGCGTTACCTGGAAAGTATGTGGAATGCCGCCAAGCCCTCCGCCAACTATGATGTGTCGGACCGGCTCGCTGCACACGGGCTGCCCGTGGAGTTCGCAGCGGTCTCCGGCGACCCCGACAGCGACCTGACCGAGGACGTCTTGCAGAGCCTGCGCATCCCCCGTCTGTTGACCGGCAACCCCTTTCAAATCGCCTTTGTCCGCACCCTGCACGGTCTCGAGCTGAGCGATCTGGGAAGCATGACCCGCTATCTGGCCGAACTGGGCCGCATGGATAACGCTGCGCGCCAGCAGATCCTGCTCACCGACATCATCCACGCCGAGATGTATAACCAGCAGGACCCGCGAGACGCCCGCTCCGCCTGGTCATAGCCGAATCTCCGCCGCGCGCAGCGTACAGAAGCCCTTTTGAGTTGAGAACAGAGTCCAGCAGCGTATAGCCGGGGTGACGAACTGGCTAATCCGCTACCGCTTCGCCGTAAGCGCGGGGTGTGCTTTCCGCTTCCTCGTCAGTCTGCCCTGGCTGCGCGGGCGGGACACCCTCGATGCCATCGGCAGCCAGCACCGGGAGCAGGGCGGCAATCGCACATTCGACCATCGAATCATCGGGCGGACGGGTGGTGATGCGCTGGAGCAGCAGACCCGGCGCAATCAGGAGCCGCATGAACGGGTTATCGGCATGATTGGCGCTGAAACGGATAATCTCATACGAGATCGCGGCAACCAGCGGGACGAGCAGCAGGCGCGTGACAAAACGCAGAAGCAACGCCAGCCAGGGGTACTCGATCCAGGCAAAGGTGAGCGGGGCGAAAAGGAGAATGCTGATCACGAGCACGTACAGCAGGAAACTTGTGCCGCAGCGTACGTGCTGAACACTGTACTTCTGCACACTGTCTACCGTTAGTCGCGCGCCGTCCTCATAGGCGTTGATCGCTTTGTGCTCGGCGCCGTGATACGCGAACACGCGGCGAATATCGGGCAGAAGACTGATCGCCCACAGATAGACCACGAACAGAATCAGGCGGATACCGCCTTCGGCCACGGCGTCGAGATAGGGGTTGTGTTCAAAGAAGCCGGCAAACCAGCGGCTGGCCATCGTCGGAACCAGGAAGAAAATCGCCACAGCAAAGGCGAGGCTCGTCGCTATCGTCGTCCACGCCACCGGGCCGGAAAACTCGACCTGCTCCTCGGTGTCGTCTTCCTGCATCGCCACGTCCGCGCTCCACATCAGCGCCCGCATCCCCAAACCGAGCGCATCCCACAGCAGGGCCAGCCCCCGTACAAACGGCCACTGTCCCCACTTGCGCGTATAGATTTTAGCCGTGAGCGGCTCCTCGTGGATGACGATCGTACCCTGCGCGTTTCGCACCGCAATCGACATCGCCTTTCGGCCCCGCATCATCACGCCTTCAATAACAGCCTGGCCGCCGTAGTATTGTTTGCTCACAAGTCTCGCTCATTTGGCGGAGCGGCTGCGCTTAAGCAGTCGCTCTTCGGTGTTGTTTTGAGGGCGGTAGTTGCCCACTGCTGTAAAGGAGAACAACCGCAAGTTCGGCATCTATCGACAGTTCGCGCCCGCATACAGCGAACGTGATTGTAGCACCGCAGTTTTGGAGGAAGCAAACCCTGGGTGATTAGTTCGGACACGCAGTCCGTCGCAGTCGCGTGGCTGGAACCGCGAACCACGCGCTACGTCAAGACTCAGAATTTCTTCAATACGCAAATCTGGACCTGCTATTGGCAGCAACTGCCTAAACTCCCTGCTACCATCTTTTCAGCCAATCTTCGCCAGTTTTCAACATATTCCTTTTCCTTCTTTCTGAAACTGCTTGACTCATTCTCCACGTCCCATTCCGAGACCTACCCTGACTCGGAAAACTGCCTGTCAAACCGGCCCAGGGTCAGGCAGCGAATGTCCCGAGACTGGCCCATCTGAACGACACAACCCCCGTCTGAAACCGCTAATATAGGAAACGGAGAATGCTTGTGGTTTCGAGGCAGGTAGCACCTTCGGTTTGTCCGTTTCGCTTCTGAACACGCCAGGCAAAAACAATGTAAACGGGATGTGAGGACCCCCCGGCCAAACTGTGGTAATCGTCTGAATCTGCGTCGTTGCCGCCATCGATAATTTATTGACAGCAAGAAATCCCTTACAGTATTATCACTTTCACAATGGATGTATGCGCTTGGACCTGTCACGCGGACTGAAGGAGGATGAAAAATGCGACATATGCTGAAACTCGTCTCGCTACTACTGGTAGCCTCTTTTCTGCTGGCGGCCTGCGCCTTGGCGCCGCCCGCACCGGTGGATGAGCCGGCCGCGGCCGCTCCCGCCGCAGATGCAGAGAAAATCATCTACCTCGGCGCTGCCGTCAGCGAAACCGGAAAATTCTCCCGCGAGGGCAAAGACACCCGCCAGGGGTATGGCCTTTGGCTGGACTGGGTGAACAACGAATACGGCGGCATCAAAGTCGGCGACGACCGCTATAAGGTCGAGCTGATCATGTACGACGATGAAGGGGATCCCGATACGGCCGCCCGCCTGGTCGAAAAGCTGATCAACGAGGACCGCGTCGACTTCCTCCTGGGACCGTACAGTTCATTCCTGACCCAAAGCGCCAGCGCGATTGCCGAAAAGTACGGAAAAATCATGATCGAGGGCAACGGCGCCGCGCAGCCGCTCTTCGAAAGGGGCTTCCAGAACCTGTTCGCGGTGTTGACGCCGGCACTAAACTATACCCGGTCTGCACTGCAGTTGCTGTCAGAGAAAGGCGCCAAAACGGTTGTCATCGCTTACGAGGACACCGCATTCCCCACCAGTGTAGCCGATGGCGCCCAGCAGTGGGCCGCGGAGTATGGGCTTGAGGTGTTGGGCGTCGAGACCTACCCGGTGAACGTGGCCGACGTCAGCGGCATCATGTCCAAATTCAAGGAGTTGGAACCCGACATCTTCGTGGGCGGCGGCCACTTCAACGACGCCGTTCTCTTCATTCGGGCGGCCAAAGAGCTGGATTTCAACCCCAAGGCCATGGTGATAACCGTCGGCCCCAGCAACCCCAAACTGATCGAAGAGGTCGGCGCCGATACCGAATATGTCATTGGCCCGACGCAGTGGGAAGCGTCGATGAGCTACGCCGACGAATACTTCGGCACCGCCGCCGAGTACGCAGCCCGCTATGAAGAGTTCTGGGGCGAGCCGCCCACCTACCAGGCCGCGGAATCAACTGCCACCGCACTGGCCCTGCACATCGCCATCGAGCAGGCCGCCTCGCTGGACACGGACGACGTCCGCGCAGCCCTGCGCAACCTCGACGTGGTCACCTTCTACGGGCCCATCAACTTCGATGAAAAGGGCCGCAACGCCGGCAAACCGATGGGGGCAATCCAGGTCCAGAACGGCGAGATTCTGGTCGTGGCGCCCACCAACGCCGCCGTCGCCGAGCTGAACTACCCGGCGCCGCCCTGGAAAAATCGCTGAACCCAGCTGGCCTCTGGTCAACTGCTTATGGACCAACTCTCGCAGGCCCTTGTCAGTGGGATTTTGCTCGGCGGCTTTTACGCGGTCATGGTGCTGGGGTTTTCCGTCATATGGGGCGTGATGGGGGTCATCAACCTCGCTCACGGCGAATTCCTCATGATCGGCGCCTACATGGCGTGGGGTCTGTTCCGCCTCTTCGGCATGGACCCCTTCGCCTCCCTGGTACTGATTCTGCCCCTGATGTTCCTGGTTGGCTACCTCTTGCAGATCGTTCTGATCAACCGCATCGTCGAGCGCCCCCATCTGATGACTCTGCTTGTCACCTTCGGCGTCTCGATCGCAATTGCAAATCTCTTCAAAATCCAATTCACGTCGGACCCGCGCAACGTGGCCGTAGCCTACAACGGCTCCGTGCAGCTGGCGGGAGTCACCTTCCCAATCGTCAAGACCATCATCTTCGGCGCAGCCCTGTTGATCATGGCCGGCCTGCACCTCTTCCTGCAGCGCACACGCCTCGGCAAATCGATCCGCGCCGCCGCCCAGAACAAGACGGCCGCCCGCATCGTCGGCGTCGATATCAACCGCGTCTACGCCATTACGGCCGGTATCTGTATCGCCCTGACCGCCGCCGCTGGAGCCATGCTCAGCCCCACGCAGGCGATCTTTCCGTTCATGGGGCCGCCCTTCACCTTGAAGGCGGTCACAATCACCGCCCTTGGCGGTCTGGGACGCATCCCAGGTGCACTGATGGGCGGCATGGTCCTCGGTGTCACCGAAATCTTCGTCTCTACCTATGTGCCAGGCATCGGCACCAATCTGGGCGTCGCAACCAGCTTTGTCCTCCTGGTACTGATCCTGGTGGTGCGTCCCCAGGGGCTGATGGGCGGTCTGCGCCCAATCGACGCGGAGGCCGAGTGATGGGAACCGGCACACCCGCAGACAAGAGCGCGGAACGAACGCAGAGAAAGCCTTCCCTCCCATTTCTCGCACCTGTTCACTCGCTCCTTGCAGGATGGACCGGGTTGGTGCTCTGGCTTCTACTGCTTCTTCTTCTGGCTCTGTACCCCTACACCGGCGTCTCCAGCGTCGCCCTCTTCGTTGGCAGCCAGATCTTTGTGCTGGTGACCCTGGCTTCCAACTGGAATCTTATCGGCGGCATGACCGGCTACGTCGACTTCGGCCACGCCGTCTTTTTCGGCATCGGCGCCTATATCATGGGCATCCTCGTGACCGGCGCGCCTCTCCTGATCTCCCCCGAGTGGGGCTTCTGGCAGGCCCTGCCGGCCAGCGGGGTCGCCGCGGCCCTCTTCGCTCTCCTTGTCGGCTTGCCGACCCTGCGTCTCAAAGGACCTTACTTTTCCATCGCCATGCTCGGGACCCTGGTAGCGATGCGCGAAATCGCACGCGTGCTGCGCCCGTTCACCGGCGGCGGCGTCGGCCTGAACCTGCCCCCGATCCTCAACCGGTTGGGCGACTACTATCTGATGTTGGCCGTAATGGGCCTCGTCGTGTCGATAATCTGGTGGATCCAGCGCAGCGAGTTCGGGCAGAGCCTCATCGCCATCCGCGAGGACGAAATCGGCGCCGAAATGCGCGGTATCAACACAACGCTTCACAAAATCGCCGCCTTCATGATTGCCGCCTTTTTCACAGGGATCGTCGGCGGGTTTTGGGCCTGGCAGAACACCTATATCGATCCCGATGTCGTCTTCGTTGAAGCGCGCACCGTCGAGATGGTCATGATGTCGATGCTGGGCGGCCTCGGCACGGTCTGGGGCCCGCCACTCGGCGCTGTCGTCATCTACTATCTGCAGAATCTACTCTGGGCCAATCTGTTCGACAGCCATCTTCTGGCGCTTGGCGTGCTTCTGGTAGTGATAGTGCTGTTCATGCCTGAGGGCATCCTCGGCACCTTGGGAGACCGCAGCAGCACATCGCTCGGACGGCTGCTGAGTCGCGTCGGCAGAAGCAAGTAGCAACTACTGGAAAGGACACGCAACCAGCCGCAAACCACGACAATGACCTCTGACCAACAGCCCCTGCTGCAGGGGCATACCGTTTCCAAATACTTCGGCGGCCTGGCCGCAGTCAACAATGTCGATTTCGCCGTCTACCCCGGCGAAGTCGTCGGCCTGATCGGTCCCAACGGTAGCGGCAAGACAACCCTCTTCGACTGCCTGAGCCGCCTACAAACCATCGACAGCGGCGAAGTATCCTTTAAGGGACGTGACGTGACACGGGCGCGCCCTTATCAGGTTGCCAGAATGGGGCTGGCACGCACCTTCCAGTCGGTGCGCGTCTATCGCAAAATGACCGTTCTCCGCAACATGCTGATCAGTCACCAGTGGCGGGATACATCGCTCTGGCGCATGCTCCGTCCCAGCCCTCCCAGCACTGCCCGCCGCGCCCACCAACTGCTCGACTTCCTTCAGATCGAGCACCTGGCCGGCGAGGAGGCAGGCCACCTTTCCGGCGGACAGCGCCGCCTGCTGGAGATCGGCATGGCCCTGATGCCCGACCCCGATATCCTGCTTCTGGACGAAGCCACCTCCGGCGTCAATCCAACCCTGATAGAAACCATCAAAGATCGCATCCGCACGCTCAACGCCCAGGGGAAGACCTTCCTCCTGATCGAGCACAACATCAACTTCATCGCCGATCTCTGCAGCCGGGTCTACGTGCTCAACCACGGCGAAAAGCTGGCCGAAGGCACGCCCCAGGAGATCCTGCAAAACGAAGCCGTCATAGACGCCTACTTCGGAGCCTGAATCCGGTATTTTTCGTCCTTTCACTCGTCATCCGAAGTTACTGACCACTAACCACTGTCCAATGTCTGCTCCTCTCCTCACCGTCGAAGACGTCTATGCCGGCTATCAGGACTTCGATATCCTGAAAGGCGTCTCCCTTGTCGTGCATCCCGGTGAGATCGTCTGTGTCATCGGCCCCAACGGCGCCGGCAAATCGACCGTCTTCAAAGCGATCTACGGCTTCGTCAGCGTGCGTCTGGGCACCGTCCACTTCGACGGGCAGGAGATCACCAACGCCCGCCCCCAGGACGTCCTCAGCGCCGGCATCTCCATCGTTCCCCAGTTGCGCAGCGTCTTCCCGCAGATGACGGTCATGGAAAACCTGGAGATGGGCATGTATCTCGAAGATGACCAGGCGCGCACCCGCCAGCGCATCCAGTACATCTTCGAACTGTTCCCGCGCCTGGCGGAGCGGCGCAGCCAGATGGCCGGCACCATGTCCGGCGGCGAGCAGCGCATGCTCGAGATCGGCCGCGCCCTCATGCTCGAACCCAAAATCGTGATGATGGACGAGCCCAGCGCCGGCCTCTCCCCCCTGATCACCCGCATGATCTTCGAAAACATCCGCCGCCTCAACGATGAGATCGGTCTCACCGTCCTCATGATCGAGCAAAACGCCCGCCAAGGCCTCGAAGCCAGCCACCGCGGCTACGTCCTCGAACTGGGCCGCAACGCCTACGAAGGCGAAGCCCAGGCCCTCCTCGACAACCGCGACGTCCGCCGGGCCTTCCTGGGGGGCCGTTGAGACAACAAAGATCTGTGAAGTTCTATGCATGCAGGGCATTCAGTCTACGATGTGCCTACCGTTGCCTGTCCGATACTCGGGGGTGGATGATACGTATTCAGTTCGTTGCCTAAGTCAACCTGTGCGGGTTTGAGGGAGTCAGTTACCGTTCTAACATTTCTTACAACGTGAAAATCCCCTAAGAGAACCCGTCAACACCATGAACATAGAACTCGTAGCCTACTCCCAAGCCAATCCAGCCCTCGACCCCGCCGACCTGCTCGAAATGAGCGATCTGGCCACCATCTGGAACGGCGCCAGCACCTATCCCGAAAACGTCATCGAGTATGCCGGCCGCGTCTGCTATCGCAGCACGCACCGCATGGGCACCGCGCCGCGGTTCATCGTCAACCGCGTCAAGGAAGGCCACGAGGACATCATCGAACATATCGTGGCCACTGTGCGCGTACGCAATAGCGAAGAACCCCTCCGCTGGCGCATGCTCAACCGCCACTGCGAAGTGACGCAGGAAGCCGACGGCAGCTGGCTCGTCAGCGCCAACACCCGCGTCTGGCTGGACTTCTTCCGCCGCGGGATTGGGCTGCAAGCGATGCCGTTTCTGCAAGCGATCGCCCCTAAAGTCTACGCTGAATTCGCCGCCGATATCCCAAGCGGCAACGGCGCCAAGGCCCCGGAACCTGCCGCCATCCCGCCGCCCCCTTCCATGCCCTCACTCGATTTAGACACGTCCTGCCTCCGCCCGCGCGAGGAAGGCCCCCTGCGCGTGACGCTGCTGGCCTTTACCCAGCCCGGGCTCGACGACGCCGAAGCCCAACTCCACCACGGCTCGGCCACCTTCTTTTTCGAAGGGATCAGCCGTGCCTGCACACACCAATTGGTGCGCCACCGCCTGGCCAGCTTCAGTCAGGAGAGCCAGAGGTATGTGGGATTAGACAAAGGGGAATGGAGCGCCGTTGTTCCACCGGCCTTCAAGGACAACATGGGGGCCCAGGCCAAGCTGGATGAAGCCTGGGAATTTATACAGCAACTTTACCTGGAACTGCGGAAAATGGGCATTCGCAAAGAGGACGCCCGTTTTCTCCTGCCCAACGCAACCGAGACCCGCATCGTCACCAGCATGAACTTCGCCGCTTGGAGCCACTTCCTCTGGCTGCGCGCGGTCGACAAAGCCGCCCAGTGGGAGATTCGCCGCCTCGGCCAGCTCGTACTGGAGATGCTCTACACCGTCGCTCCCGACGTCTTCCAGGAACACTGGGACGTATACCGGGAAAAGTTCCCCGCGTCCACGTAACCGCGCCGGGCACCATGCAATGACCCCCTGCCCGCAAGGAGCGCGCTGACCGTGTTCGAGCGCTTTCACAACCGCACCGCGCGCGTCGCCGTCGTCGGGCTCGGCTACGTGGGTCTACCCCTGGCCGTCGCCTTGGCCGCATCCGGCTACGAAGTCATCGGCATTGACCTGGACCCGATCAAAATCGAAGCCGTCAATCAGGGGCGCTCTTACATCGCCGACGTTGCCGATGCTGAACTACTCGCCCAGTCGTCGCGCTTGCACGCGACGAGCGACTACGCTGTCCTGAGCCAGTGCGTTGCGGTCTCAATCTGTCTGCCCACGCCGCTCGACCGTCACGGGCAGCCGGACGTCTCCGCCATTCTCGCCAGCGGCCAAGAGATCGCCCGTTTTCTGCATCCCGGCCTGCTCGTCGTCCTCGAGTCCACCTCCTATCCCGGCACGACGACCGACCTGCTCCTGCCCCGCCTCGAAGCCGCTGCCCAACCGCACGGATGGCGAGTGGGCGAGGCGTTCTACGTCGCCTTTTCGCCCGAACGCGTCGACCCCGGACGCACCGACTGGACCATTCAGTCCACGCCTAAAATCGTAGCCGGCGTGACTGAAAACTGCCTCGCCGCCGTCCAGGCCTACTATGGACCGGTCTTCGAATCGCTTGTGCCTGTCTCCTCTCCGTCCACTGCAGAGATGGCCAAACTGTTCGAAAACACCTATCGCTTTGTCAACATCTCTCTGGTCAATGAACTGCTGCTGATGTGTGACAGATTGGGGCTGGACAGCCAGGAAGTGCTGGATGCCGCCGCGACCAAACCCTTCGGTTTTACCCGGTTCACGCCGGGGCCGGGGGTGGGAGGTCCCTGTATTCCCGTGGACCCCCACTTTCTCGCCTGGAAAATGAGGTCGATCAACGCCAGGGCCAGATTCATTGAATTGGCCGGCCAGATCAATGCCGAGATGCCGCGCTATTGGGTGCAGAAGGTACAGGATGCTCTCAACGTTGCCGGCAAAGCGGTCAAAGGCAGCCGCGTCCTCGTGCTGGGCGCAGCCTACAAGCCCGACGTCGCCGACGCGCGCGAATCACCGGTCGTCGATATCCTGCAACGCCTCCTGCAAAAAGGCGCGGACGCCAGGTATCACGACCCTTACATCCCATCTCTGGTGGATATGGGTGTTCCTCTAGCCGTGGTCGCCGATCTTGAAGAAGAGATTCGGAAAGCAGACTGTGTGGTGATCGCCACCGCGCACAGCGTCTATGACTGGGAATCGATCGCGCACGGCGCGGCCATATTAATCGATACCCGCTTCATAATGAAGCATGGCGCGTAAAACACCGCCATGCACAAGCGCCTCACCAGCCGCTGATCACGGCGCCGACAACTTCTGATTCCGAGTTTCCTGAATTGCGCCGGGTTACCTCGCGCGCCCCTTAGCGCTCACCCTGGTTCTGGCTACCCATGAGACGGGGTTGAATGCCATGTGCTCGCAAAATTTGACGGATAGTTTCCACGGAGATCTGGTCTACGACTTCTTCGTCGATAAGGTATTTGCGCAACCGCTGCAGCGACCACTGATTGAAGGGCAGATTCAGTGAGGTGGGATCGGCAGAGGCGATGTCAACGATCGCTTCCCGCTGCGCCGCCGTAAATACGGGAGGACGGCCGGGCGATTTTCCGCTGCGCAAACCATCAAGGCCATGTTGATTGTAGCGATGGATCCACTTCCGCACATTGATCGGATGCAGATCGACTTCGCGGCTGATTTCCTGGACCTTTTGGCCCTGAGCAGACAGGAGGATGATCATCAGGCGTTGAATCGAAACGTCATTCTCCATATTTTGGATTGTACGTTCCAACTCTTCCCACTCTTCCTCCTCCAATTTCCGAACGTAGAGTGCCATGAATTCTCTCCATTATTGTCCGCCGGCAACTGCCCGACCGGTTGGGGACGGCGGACAAACCCCTTTCCTACAGTTGAAAAGTGCGGCTATTATCCTCTACAACTCTCTGATTGTAGTTGGTTACGTGTCTCAAGAGTCTCCTCTGCAAATTCTGCCAGGTTTCGCTCTGCAGAACCGCCTGAAGCCGTTCCAGATCGGAGACCTCCCCAATCGTCAGCATTTGCGGGCCGTTTCCATAAATGGTATACCAGACTTCTGCGGGGTTGATTCCCAACCGCATTAGTCCCGGTGCATATTCGCGCATGACAAACTCAAAATAGGGTTGTTCATGTCCCATTTTGATGTCCCACTGCATCAACAAACGTACCATATGCACTCTGGCTGTGCCCAACGAAAGTGCGAAATCTCCACATGTAATCACCCCTCTCGACAAAGGGGTGAATCTTTTTATGCGCATTACATCTTATCAAGAGTGTCCTAAGATCGCAACTTTTCTTTGTCGGTTTTTCCTTTGTATCTTCTGTTGTGGAATCTTCCTGTCCGGCGGCCGCAATCTCCTGCTGGCCGCGCCTTCGATTGAAACCCACATTCCCGAACGAAGACGCCAATCGGAATCCGACGTTGCCTCTCATCTTCTCCTGCAGCCTGCCCTCGAGACTTCGCTGGTTCTGCTTACCCACACGCTTGACGTTCGTGTCGCAACCGTTGACGGCCGCTCGCTGACTTTGCAAATCGAAGCCTCCTACCGCCTGCACAATAAGGAAAAAGACGCGATTACAGCGACCCTGCTCGTCGCCCAACCCGCAGAGGCCGCGACCGCCGGTCTCTCCCTACCACGCAACATAGCTGTGACCCTCGATGGACAGCCGCTCGCTCTCCAGTCCGCTGGTCAGACAGTTGGGCAGAGCGTTCAGGCCGAGTTTGAACCTGATGCCCGGCGGCGCCTCACCCTGCGCTACGATCTGCCCCTCCCCGCTACGCAGACCTTCGATTTCCACTACCCGATCTCTGAGCTGCTCACTTGGCCCAGCGATATCAGCGGTTGGCGCGTAACGATCGACTTTGCCGACATGGAACAGTGGCTGGCTCCCTCGGACAGCTGGCTGCAGATATCCCCTCGCGGCTGGAAAATGCGTGCCAGCCAGTTGGAATGGCTCCGTGAGGAGCGGCCCCCGACAACGGACGTCCTCTTCCAGACGCTCCATCCACAATGGATACGGGAGATTCGTGCTGCCCAGAACGCGACACGCGACCAAAATAACCTGGAATCAATGCTGCGGCTGGGTGACCTGTACGCGCAACTGCACCAGTCCCCCGCCCTCCGCACCGCGACGCGCGACCGCTTCTATGAGCAGGCCCTGGCCGCGTACACCCAGGCCCTGCAGTTGGGCGAAGAACGCGTCCGGCCGGATACCGTTCTCGCCGCCGTGCGCTACCTGCTGGCATCGCTCTATCGCAGGCGCGCAATAGCCGTCGATGGCTCCGTCGATAGCGTTTACGTCGCGCTCATGGTGGCGGAGGCGGAGAAGGCTCTCCCGGCGACGCCGCAGGGGCCGACCCGCCTGGAACTGCAAAGCTGGGTGGCCCAGGGTCTCCAGCAGCAGTTGCGGACGGCCCGCTTGCAGGAAAACTGGCCCCAGGCTCTTCTGCTAATCGAAAGGCTGGCCCGTCTGCCCGCCGATGTCGTCGATCCGGCCACCTTGGATGACGAACGGCGGGCCATCCTGCTTCACGAAGTTCTGCAACAGCTGCAGGATGGCAATGAACAGGCTGCGGTATCGCTGGTTGGAGAGGAAATCCTGACTGAAGAGACCCTGCCGCGCCCGGAGTCTCGAACGCTTTTTGCCAATTGGCAGGTTACCGTTAAAGTATCCCGAAATGATCTGTCCATCAGTGCCTTGGCGCGCCCCATCTTCCAGAGGCGGATCGACGGCGAGAGCGCCTTGAACAACCTGTTGAACACCTGGTCAGTTTCCGGGGCCGCCAATGCAACACTGACAAAGGAACCGAACGGGTTTCTCGTCCAACTGGACCATCTCGACGCTGGCAAACGCAGGCTCCTGGCCCAGAACACGCCCCAATTGCCTGACTGGGCGCTGTTGCGCAGTGTCCTTCTGACTACGGAGCAGGAGACGCAGCAAGAGACCCAACTCCTGTGGCAGCGGACCACACAAGCGATCGATGTGGACTTTCGACCAGTCGGAGACCAATGGCACAGTATGGCAGCTTCCCTGGACAGAGAGGCTGCCGCGGCAGAGGACCCGACTGCGTCTGCAACCGCCTCCAGTCGCGCCGAAGCCGCCGCACAGGAGATCCGCCAGTCTCTGCGAGCGGCCCAGCACCGGCTGGAAGCGGGCCGCTGGCGGCGGCTTGTCTCCGACAGCACCGTGCAGGTCGTGATGGGCGAGCTGCCTGACGACGCCTCACCGCAGCGCGTGTGGCTCCTGGGCCTGACAGATCCGCCGCAGCGGCTGATCAACCACACTGAGAGCATTAGCGCAGTGCGCCTGTGGTTTGCCATTGCCTTGGCCGTCGTGCTGAGTTCTCTGTTTGCCGGCCTGCTGTGGCTGCTGCTCTAATGTCTGAACTGTGATTGATCCTCTTGCCGGTTTGACAGGTTTTGACGTGCTGCCCTTCTACTGCAAGATTACGGGTGCACCACCTCTGCCTGGAAACCTGAAAGCCTGACTATGCAAGACCAAATTAGGGATCCAAGTCGCTCAACTGAACCGGAGTCCGGAGGACCTGCCGCCGGTACCGAAGTATCAGAGTACGTACTCGATGAGTCTGGGGATGCAGCCGCTACCCCTGTGGACGCACGTGTAGATGCTGCCGTTGCCCATTTCCGTGAGGGGCGGCTGGTCACGCTGCTGCTGCTCGGCTTCATCTATGTCATCCTGGCGCTCTCACTCAGTAGTGCCGGCTGGACCGGCGCTATGAGCATGAGCATGCTGATATCTGTCGTTCTCGGCGCCCTGGCCATGGGCGCGCTGATCTCGTTCAGCCGCTTTGACAGCTTCTTCATGCTTTCCCACAGCTTCGCGACCGGGCTGGCATGGGTGTTCTTTTTGATGACCTTCCTCGTGGGGGACGAGCGGCGCGTGCAGGCCTTCATTGAAAGGGGCATCCCCGTCCTGCAGGCCAGAGCCTACTTCCTGCTGGAGCGCTGGCTGGAATGGATCGAAGCCGCCATCAACCGTCAGGCCAGCAACGACAACGTGGTCTTCATATTCGAAATCGGCTTTCTCGTCTGGTGGCTCACCTACCTCGGTGTCTGGTCGGTCTTTCGGCACGGCCACGTCTGGCGGGGCGTCCTAATGGCCGGCATCGCGCTCCTGGTTAATACCCACTACGCGCCCGTGTCGGTGATGGGGTTCCTCGTGGCATACTGCATCGTCGCACTCCTGCTCCTAGCGTGGACCACGCTAGTCGACCATCGCCAGCGCTGGCGCTCCCACAGCATCTATTTCAGTGAGGACATCAACTTCGATTTCATGCGCTCCGGTTTCATGTACACCATGGCCGTCATCGCCCTCGCCTTCATCGCGCCCAACATGGGGCGCAGTCTCCCCTTCCATGACCTGCTGCAGCCCGTCAACATGCGCTGGGAGGCGGCAATGCAGGAGTGGAACCGTCTCTATCAGGGCTTGAATCGGCAGACCCGCCCGGTCCAAACGGGTTTTGGCCGCACCTTGACCCTGGGTGGCGAGCGCACCGTCAGCGACCGGCTTATCATGGATGTGGAGGCGCCATCTGGGCGCTACTGGCGTGCCGTTGCTTTCGACCGCTTTACCGGCCGGCAGTGGATTAACACCGCCGAAGATGAGATAACATACCGTTCGAATCAACCGATCCCAGCAAGGGAGTGGTCCGCCCGCACGCCGGTCACACAGACCATCACGATTCGAACGCCGACCGGCAACATCCTTCTGGCCATGCCAGACGTAGTGCAGGCAAGCATTCCCCTGGCCGCACTCCAGCAAATGCTCGACTACACTGACCCCGCCGGTTCGGCTTCGAACGGTCGAACGGACACCGAACTTACGTGGGCGCGCTCCAGAATCACGCTGGAGGCCGGCGAAAGCTACCAGGTCGTCAGCAGCCAGACCACAGTCACCATCCGGGAACTGCGTGAAGCGGGAATCGTCGACTATCCGACACAAGATCTCACCCGCTACCTTCAACTTCCCGCCACTTTCTCACCGCGGGTTGCAGAGCTGGCCGAGCAGAAAATGGCCGGCGAGCCCACAACTTACGATAAAATCAAAGCCCTGGAGCGATTCCTGCGCACCTTCGCCTACGACGAAGGGATCCAGGCCCCTGCCGCAGATGAGGACCCGCTGGAGTATTTCCTCTTCGACATCCAGAGCGGCTACTGTGATTACTACGCCTCCGCCATGGCGGCTATGTTGCGCAGCCAGGGCATTCCCGCACGTGCGGCCAGCGGCTATGCCGAAGGAACGTACGACCCGGAGATCGGCGCCTACCTGGTTACGGAACGGGACGCGCATACATGGGTCGAGGTCTACTTCCCCCAATACGGCTGGATCGAGTTCGAGCCGACCGCCGGCGAGAGCATTCTCGATCGCCCTTCGGGCGTAGAACTCCAGGACAGTGGTCTGATCCCGGGTATGGATGAACCCTTTGCCGAAGGCGAGGATTTTCTGTTTGATGACGCCTTGGATTTCGAAGAAGAGTTCCCCCAGGACATTGCCGGACCCGTCCCGGGCATCGGCGGACTCCCAACTCGAACCCCTGTCGTCACAACCAGCTTCGTCCTGATCGTTCTGGCACTGATAGCAGGTGTATGGCTTCTGCGGCGGCGTATGTATCAGGGTCCCCGAACCTTTCTGCAGGAGCCCCAAATCTACTATGAACGGCTGCTGAACTGGACTGCACGGTTGAAGATGTCTCTGCGTTCGCGGCAGACGCAAGAGCCACCGAGTTCGCAGGACGGTCCATCCCTGCAACTTGTCTCAGGCGATGTATCGCGACAAGTGCCCGTCGAGCAGGCCATGACGCCCTATGAACGAGAGGCGCTGATGGCAGAAGGCCTTCCCCAGGGCATCCCGTTCGTCCGGCGCATTATTGAAATCTACGTTCAATTCCGCTACGCGCCGCGCTCGGAGCATTTCGAGGACGAAGTCCGCCACGAGTTGAAGGACAACTGGCGTCGGCTTCGTCCTATCCTGTTGAAGGTCTGGTTGCAGCAGAGGTTCAGCTGGCGCACCTCTGCCGGGGGCAATTAGAGGAAGTGTCGAAAGCGTCCTGCAAAGTTTCCCGCAACCGCTAACGGCAATTAACCGGGGCGGGCCGCTCCCGTCGGACGCAGAAGCACCACCTGTGTCTCTTCCGGCAGGCTGCTCTTGCTCAGCTTGAGGGTATCCGTTACTTCCGGGTCGCTGATGCCCAACTCCTTGAGAAAGCGATCGACAGGTTCAAGCGATTCCGACTGCTCGCTGCGTAGACCTTCGTCGCTGTACTGCATCGGCACGACGATGCGCGGGTCCAGCTGGCTGATCACTTCGGCGATGCGGGAAACGTCGGGAATGTGCGGTCCGCTCACCGGCGCCAGCAGTACGTCGATATCACCCAACTCCTCCCCGCCGGCGCTGGCTGGAACCTGTCCCAGTTCGCCCAAATGGCCGACCGTGAGGCCGTCGAAATCCAGGAAAAAAGCGACGCTGCGCGTGCCGTTCTTGGAGGTCGGCATGCCGGTCACGAGTACCTGTTTGACCTCAAAGTCCCCCGGGCCTCGCAGGATCTTCGGCTTGCCCGTGACCGTGTCTGTGCCTTGGACGTGGGCAGACGAACTGCTGCTGATGGTCACGATGTCGGCTCGCATCTTGGGCAGCTGAATGCCCGTCGCCTTCCTGCTTAATGGATCGCAGACTGCGGTGACGCCGCGCTCTCGCAGACGAAAGCAGGAGAAGCCGTACCAGTTGATATCCAAAGTCCTGTCCTTTCAAAAATGCCAGGTGACTGCTAAGTCCTTGCCAAATGGCGCTCATGATTCAGAGAGAGGTAGTTCCTCTCTCCTCTTACCTCTCTCCACGCATTTGGGCGGTCGGGCCTTTGGCCCTCCCTTGTGCGGGGGCTCCGCCCCCGCAACGCCCCCGGTCCTACAACCTCGCGCCGTAGCCAGTCTGCGGCCAATTCGACGTTGGCGTCCCGCGGCGGCCGGTGTTTCCCCCATCCCGCCTTGTGCCAGCTTCCAAGTGTGACCCGCTCTGTGCAAAGCCGCGTTCCACACTCTTGAAACGTCCCCGCAACCCATAGTGATATTACATCACGAGTTCTGGCCCCCCGCCAAAGCGCGGACGATTGCCACCGACCGCGTTCAGCCCTGAAGACCGACCGCCGGCGGCCCCATTGTCCGTCTCGGCCCGGTAGGGCTACGCTTTGCGCAATGCCTGTCCAGGCACTATCATACCGTTCTTACGCAGCCGGCCTTCAGTGGTCACACATTTGGCCCCCGAATGAGCCGGAAACCCATACCAATACGAATGGGTCTGATAAGCCGGAGAATCGCATAATGAACGAACAAACGGTGCGCCAGGTGGTCACGGCACGCTTCTATGAGTCCCTGGCCCAAAGTGGCGTCGAAGTCACCGCCATCCCTCAACCCCAGCTGCAGGCCATCGTAAACGCGCTGGCCGACGGCGTCTTCGCCGCCCTCGATGCCATGGAAACCGAAGCCGATCATTCCATCGCCGAGACCAGTTCGCGCTCTGCCGTTCCTGAAGTGCCTGAAACGGCAACCCCTGCTCCAGAATCCGCGGCAGCAATCGCCGACAACCTCGAAAAAGAGGAGCTGCTCTGGTCGGGCCGGCCCTATCTGTCCATCGGCGTCCGCTATGAACTCACCTCCCAGCGCGTAAGGCTCATCCGCGGGCTGCTTGGACGCAGTTACCACGAGATCGAACTCGTGCGCGTACGCGATACGTCGGTGAACCAGCATTTGGGCGAAAGGGCTTTGAATGTGGGCGATGTCACGATAACCAGCAACGATCCCAGCCATCCTGAATTTACCCTTAACAACGTCAAAGATCCGATGGAGGTGCGGGAGATGATCCGCCAGGCCACGATGAAGGAAAAGCAGCGGCGCGGCCTCCATTTTCGCGAGGAGATGTAGCGGTGCCCCATGCGACAGGTACGGAACGAACACAATCCCGGGAAGAGGAATTGCCGGTCTCCAAAACGCCTCTCTTCGAACTGTCCCGCCAGGCCGGCGAACTGGCGCTGACCATGCAGCAGGATGGCCTGCGTTCAATCCATACAAAATCAACGCCCAATGACCTGGTCACCGAGGCCGATCTGGCCTGCGAGACCCTGATCCGCGACCGGCTGGCCTCCCTGACTCCCGACTTCGGCTTCTGGGGCGAAGAAAGCGACGAACGGCCCCACGACGAGTACTACTGGCTCGTGGATCCGATCGACGGTACCATCAACTTCGCCGCCGGCCTGCCCTGGTTCGGCATCAACATCGCTCTCATCCACCGTGAAACGACCATCTTCGGCCTCTCGCTCATCCTGCCGCAGTTCGATCTCTTCTGGGCGCAGGCTGGCCAGGGTGCCTATCTGCAGCGGCGCAGCGGCGAGCAGCAACGCCTGCAGGTCAGTCCAGCATCCACACTGGCCGACGCGCTGCTGACCACCGGCTTTCCCTACCACCGCGCCGAAAACGAGGACAACAACGCGGCCGAATTCGCACGCATCATGCCGATCTGCCGCGGCGTACGCCGCATGGGCGCCTCCTCCGCCGACCTGGCCTATGTGGCTTCCGGCACATTCTCAGCCTACTGGGAAGGATGGATCAAGCCGTGGGATGTCGCCGCCGGCGTCCTCCTTGTGCGCGAGGCAGGCGGTCAAGTCACCAACTACGAAGGCGCGCCATACGGTCTGGACGACCATTGCATCATCGCCAGCAACGGTCAGCCGGGCGTCCACGAGCCCTTACTGCACGCCATTCAAGAGGCCCGATCTGAAAAGTTCGACCAGGACCGTCGGAAAGGCTAGGACAAATGGACAAGAAATCAGTGCAAGAGCAGTTCGGCGCCCATGCCCGCACCTATATCACCAGCCGGCCTCACGCCAAGGGCGCCAGCCTGCAGCGGCTGGTCGAGCTGGTCGAGCCGCTGCCCGACTGGCAGGCGCTGGATATCGCCACCGCGACCGGCCACACCGCCTTCGCCTTCGCCCCCCACGTCGCCCACGTGCACGCCACCGACATCACCCCGCAGATGCTGACCGTCGCCCGCGAGCAGGTTGCAGAGCGCGGCGTCGACAACGTAACCGTCGAGCACGCCGACGCCGAAAATCTCCCCTATACAGACGGCCGCTTCGATCTGCTCACCTGCCGCATCGCGCCCCATCACTTCCCCGACATCAACGCATTCCTGCGCGAGTCGGTGCGCGTGCTGCGGCCCGGCGGCATCCTGGCGGTTGTGGACAACGTCGTGCCGGAAGGCGTAGCAGGCGACTATGTCAACGCCTTCGAAAAACTGCGCGATCCCAGCCATGGGCGCTGCCTTAGTGTGGAGGAGTGGCTGGAGAGCTACGCGCAGGTCGGCCTCGAACTGACCCGGAATGAAATCCTCGAAAAACAGATGGTCTTCGAAGATTGGGCCGCGCGCCACGGTCCCGCGATGCAGTCCTACCTGCGGGCCCTCCTCTTTCACGGCCCGCCCCAGACCCACGAATTCCTCCATCCCCGTAGCGAGGATGGTCGTACCCTCTTTCACCTGCGCGAAGGGCTGTTCATCGGGCGAAAACATCACTAGACCGCGGCAGCCCTTCAAACGCCCTTTCTTTGCCCATTCCCCTGATATGCAGTAGGCTTACAGGAACCAATCAGGCAAACATGGCTGTCCGTGTCGTTGGGCCGCAGGCACTCCCGCTTCGCGCACATCCTCAAAGTTGAAGTAAACTCCCGATACGAAGGAAACTACATGACGAAAATACGCTTTGGCACCGATGGCTGGCGCGGACGCATGGCCGAAGACTACACCTTTGCCAATGTGCGCCGCTGTGCCCAAGGCTTTGCCAACTGGCTCTTGGACGAAGGTTACGCCTCGCGAACGGTCGTTGTCGGCCACGACCAGCGCTTTCAGGGCGAACACTTCGCCGCCGCGGTGGCCGAGGTGCTGGCCGCCAACGGCCTCCAGGTCCTGCTGATCGACGGCGCCGCGCCGACGCCGGTGATCAGCTTCGCTGCCGTCAACAACAACGCCGCCGGCGCCGTAAACATCACCGCCAGCCACAATCCGCCCGAGGACAACGGCTTCAAAGTACGCGACGCCAGCGGCGGCGCGGTGCCGCCGGATGGACTGGCCGCCATCGAAGCCCGTATCCCCGACTCGGACGGAGTAAAGAGCATCTCTCTCGACGAGGCCCTAGCCGCCGGCAAAGTGCGGCGTCACCAGCCGCAGGCCGCCTATCTGGCCCACCTGTCCAGCCTGATCGATGTCACCCGCATCCGCGACGCCGGGCTCAAAATCGTTGTAGACGGCATGTGGGGCAACGGCGCCGGCTGGTTGACCGAAATCCTCGGCGGCGGCAAAACCGAAGTCATCGAAATCCACGCCCAGCGCAACCCGATATTCCCTGAAATGGACCGCCCAGAGCCAATTCCCCCCAATGTCGACGCCGGCTTGGCCGTCGCCCGCTCCGTGGAGGCCGACTGCATCTGTATCCTCGACGGTGACGCCGACCGCTGCGGCTTCGGCGACGAGAACGGCCAGTTCGTCGACCAACTGCGTGTCTACGGGCTGCTCGCCTACTATCTGCTCGAGGTGCGCGGCGAACGCGGTCCAATCGTCAAGACCCTCAGCACCACCTCGATGCTCGACAAGCTGTGCGCAGCCTACGACGTGCCCGTTGTGGAGACAGGTGTCGGCTTCAAATTTGTGGCGCCGGCGATGCAGCAGCACGATGCCCTGATCGGCGGTGAGGAGAGCGGCGGCTACGCCTTCCGCGGCCACGTGCCCGAGAGGGACGGCATCCTCTCCAATCTCTGCCTGCTCGACCTGATGGTGCGTACCGGCAAGAAGCCGACCGAGCTGCTTCAGCTTCTCTTCGAAAAGGTCGGTGAGCACTTCTACGACCGGGTCGACATCCGCCTTACCGGCGCCGATATGAAGGCCGCAGCCCAGCAAAGACTCGACAACGTCGACATCAACGGGCTGAAGCTTGGCAGCATCGCCGTCACCGACCGCATCACCGTCGACGGCTACAAATTCCCGATGGAGGATGGCGGCTGGCTGCTGGTGCGCTTTTCCGGCACCGAACCGCTAATCCGCATCTACACCGAGACAACCCGCAAGGAGCAGGTGGCTGCGATCCTTGCCGATGGCCAAAAGCTGGTGGGGCTGTAGGCGAAAACCTTCGAAGAGGACAGAGTTCCACCCCCAATCCCCCCTTATGACCATAAGCCAACCTGACCTCTGATGGCAGGGCAATTGCATCTAAATTGGGTTGAGAAATAGGTTAGATGACGTAAGCGATG
>JAPOVP010000142.1 GCA_026708085.1 Caldilineaceae bacterium | reverse complement strand
AAGAACCCTTACTGGCCGATTATGTCAAATCCACTTTATGCATACCCCTCAGTTAATCATTACGAGAAACAGACCAGAGCGGTTTCCTACCCTATGCGGTAACCTCTCACTTCCCTTCTGCCAGATCCTCAGTCCTCATTTCTGGCTTGTCCCATTTCCAGCCTATTGTACATTTCGAACCAGTCGGGCAGGTCGCGGCTGCGGTCGTGGGCTTTGCGGCGTTCGTCCTCGCGCCGCCATGCGATCATCCTGCGGGTGATCTCTTCTTTGACGATTCTGGGGTTGGGAACGTGATCGAAGGTGAATGCGCCTTCGCCGGCGGCGGTCTGGACGATGATGTTGCCGAAGTTCAGCATCACCTTCAGGGGCGAGTTCATCTCAAGGCGGATGTCCTGGATGTCGCTGAGCTGAGCTTCACGGCGCTGCTCGCTGAGAAAGAGGGGCAGTTTCTCGATGTCGATAATCCTGTCTTCGGTCACGGTGTAGGTGTCGTTCCACCAGTCGGTCACGGCCCAGAGGACCCAGCCCAAGGTGGCGAGAGTCACCAGTCCGCCTGACAGCAGGAGAGTCTGCGCGTCCAAGCCGGACTGGAGCTGCTGCAACACGGGGACTGAAGAGAAGCCGCCGGCCAGAAACAGGAGCTCAAAGAGAAGCAGGAGACCGGGGAGAGCAACCTGGACTAAGAGCACCCACCAGTGCTTGTGCCAGACGATTCGTTCCGTAGACTCCCAGTCGAGTGATCTGTCGAGGGAAACGATGCGGCGCAGTTTTTGCCACAGACCGGGCCCTTCGGAGATGTCATTGGGGGTGGAGGGCGCGGGATCAGTATGTACGCGGCTGGGCAAATCGATTGACAGGCCGAGACGATTCTCGAGGGCGTTCTGGATGTCCAGCTTGTTTTCGGCACTGGACCGCTGCTGGCTGAGGCTGCGATGATGAAAGATGGCAGTTCGGAGGCTGTCGGGATTAGCGACAAAGTCGAAGTCAATGGAGCCGGTTGTGCCGGCGGTGTAAACGGAGAGTGTGCCGAAGTTGAAGAGATTGCCCCAGAATGTTGTGGCCACGTCTACGCGCTGGATCTGTTCCAGCAAGGCTTCCTGTCGATGCTCACTGAAAAAGATGACCTTTTCCTGCTGGATGACCCGCCGGTTGGTGACGATAAAGTAGTCGTTGAGGTAGTTGAGAAAGCCCCAGATGAGTGACAAGACGACGAAGAGTGTGCCGATTGTCAGGCCGACCCAAAGGGGGAACCCGAGAAAGGTGAGCAGCCAGATCAGACCGGCGCTGGCGAGGACGGCGATGGCGGGGGCCTTCGACTGGCCCAGCAGTGCCAGCCAGTGACGCAGATGCAGGTTGACCAGGAGTTCGTCTTTGCGCAGCCAGGGATAGTCCTGGCGCTGTTCGTGGCTGGCGTCATCGGCCTGGTCGGGCAGGCGGGCGGCGACTTTGTCTACAGTTTCGGGGCCACATATTTGCCCGAAGCGCTGGTAGTCCTGGCGGTGGAGTCGCAGCCAGAGGCTGCCGGGTTCGGATTCGACGGTCAGCTCGACGGGAGTCGGGGCGAGGAGCGCGGTCTCGTTGAAGGTTACGATGCCGCGCACCGGTGCACGCGGGAGGGCGCGGTTTTCCTCGTCGAGGGCGCTCAGGACAGCGCGGCTGTTTTCCATCAGGATCCACATGCTGTCGGCGCTGTCGCCCTGCTGCATGATTGGGTGGTATTGAGGGATGCGGTGGAAGCTGCAGAAGCCGGCCAGCTGGATCTGTTCGCGGGGCGTCAACCCGGCGAAGATGGAGACTGCGCTGATGGTTTTGGCGGGCAGGAGCTGTATTTCCGGGTCGATTGCCTGGGGGAAGCGGCGGCCTACCTGCCGAATCGTTCTCCAGGGCAGCTCGTACACGGTCGTTTCGGTCTTGGCTTCGGCCCAGTGGCCGTATTTGTCCGGGGCGGCGTTGTTGGTGACACCGACACTTCCCGGGAAGCCGAAGGAGCCGCCGGTGCCCAACAGCAGGCGGTTGTCGGTCCGGCGAGGATGGTAGAGTTCGACCTGTCCCTGGCCGATGAGATAGAGCGTACTTGGGACCTGGTTCTGTGTGTAGAGGACGGTGCCCGCCTGCACCATCCGGCTGCGGATCTCGTCGGCGAGGAAGCCGATAATGACCATATCGACATCGGCCAGCAGGGGCATGGTGCGCAGACGGTTGACCATGGCCTGGTAGGCGGTCTGCTGGTGGGCGGTGGGGTAGCGGTAGAGAAGCCGTTCGACAGTCGACCTTTCGATGCACAGGGCCGAGACCGCGTTTTCAGCTGTGGCAGTGCTAATGTAGGTGAGGCTGAAGGTCAACTCGTAACGGCCAAGAATATCGCCGGCTATGGCGACACGGGCGAGGGTGTCTTCGGCGCCGGCCGGGGCAGTGCTCCGGTGTGTGACGCGGACGGAGCCGCTGAGGATGAAGAAGAGGTACTCGGCGGCATCGTCCTGACGGGTCAACTCGTCGCCGGGCGAGAATTCGATGACAAGGGAGTTGGCCTGGAGGAGATCGATGATTTCCTCCAAAGGCAGGCCCTTCAGGTATAGAAGAGATTGAAGCAGCGCCGAAGAGGGAGGCGCGCCGACAAAGCGGGCGAGGCCGGCTCCGCTGCCGCGGGTCATGGCGGGTACTCCTTCACAGATGCTCCTTGACCGTTTGCGCGGCTCTGCGATTCATGCCCGGCACGGTGCGCAGTTCATCGAGGGTGGCCTGGCGCATTTTGTCGAGATCGCCGTTGAAGTATTGGAGGAGCGATCTACGCCTTCTGGGGCCGATTCCGGGCAACGTGTCGAGTACGGTTGTGGTCTGACCTTTGCGGCGCAGATTACGATGGTAGGTGATCGCGAAACGGTGGGCCTCGTCGCGAATACGTTGGACCATATAGAAAGCCCGGCTGCCGCGGCGCAGAGGGACAGGGTCGCGGCGCAGGGGAAGAAATATCTCCTCTTCCTGTTTTGCGAGGGCGACCACCGGAACTCGGTCGGACAGGCCGAACTCATCCAACACGTCGCTGGCAACGCCGAGCTGTCCCTTGCCGCCGTCAACGATGACCAGGTCGGGCAGCAGCTTCCAGTGGTCGGCGCCGGACGGTCTGCGGCCGGGCCGGACTGTGTCCTTTTCGACGGCGCGGCGAAAGCGGCGGCGCAGTACTTCGCGCATACTGGCGTAGTCGTCGGGCTCGCCGTGGGCGCCTTTTCCGCGAATCTTGAAGCGCTTGTAAGCGGATTTCAGGGGGGCGCCGCGGGCGAACACGACCATGGAGCCGACGGTATTTGTTCCCTGCAATGTGCTGATGTCGTAACATTCGATACGGGTCGGAGGCACCTGCAGGCCGAGGGCATCCTGGAGTTCGGCCAGGGATTCGGTCTGGCGATTGGTGTCCTCGGCCCATTGGGCCTTCTGAACGCGCAGATGCTCCTCCGCATTGCTCTTGGCGAACTCCATCAGTTTGCGCTTTGCGCCCCGCTGAGGCATGCGGATCTCGACTTTGGTGCCGCGCAGTTTGGACAGCCAGGCTGCCAGGAGGTCTTTCGTGCGCGGCACATATTGGACGAGCAGGCGGGGGGGAATGTGGGAGGCGTCGGTGTAGAAGCGCTGGATGAAGATGCCGATCAGATCGCCCAGGTTTTCGGCACTCGTTTCGGAGACTTCCACCCCTTGCAGGGCGAAGTTCTCTCTTCCGATCAGTCTGCCGCGACGCACCATCAGGATCTGGACGACGGTGTCGCTGGACTTCACGTCCTGGGCGATGGCGACGACGTCTTCGTCGTCGTTGTGAACGCCGACTACTTTCTGCTGGTGGACGATGCGCTGGGCGGCTTTGATGCGGTCGCGGTAGACGGCGGCGAGCTCGAAGTTGAAGCGACCGGCGGCGTTGCGCATCCGGGTCTCCAACTCGGTGATCACTTCGTCGGTGTCGCCGTGAAGGAAGTCAATGAGCTGTCCGATGCCTTCGCGATATTCGGAGCGGCTTTGGATACCGATACAGGGTCCGCCGCACAGTTTGAGATGGTAGTACAGGCAGGGGCTCTCGTCGTTGCCGGTGATGGAGCGGTCACAGTCGAGATAGGGGAAGACTTTGCGTACCGATTCGAGTGTGCGGCTAACAGCCCAACTGCTGGTAAAGGGGCCGAAATAGCGGGCGCCGTCGTTTTTGATCTGGCGCACGCGCTCCACCTTAGGGAAGTCATCCTGCCAGTTGACTTTGATATAGGGATACCCCTTGTCATCCTTGAGCATGACATTGTAGTGGGGCTGGTACCGCTTGATCAGGTCGTTTTCGAGGATCAGCGCTTCCATCTCGGTTGGGGTGACCCACCAGGTGATGTCCCGCACCTTGGTGACCATTTCATCGATACGGGGGGCGTGTTTGGCGGATCTTTGGAAGTAGCTGCGGACGCGAGGGCGCAGGACCAGGGCCTTGCCCACGTAGAGAGGCCTGGCGTGCTCGTCCCACATGAGATAGCAGCCGGGTTTGCTGGGGAGTTCTTCGAGTTTTCGTCTGACCTGTTGCGGAAATCGCGTTTTCATTATTTCGATTGTATCACGTCTCTTTGGGCGGTTCAATCGACTGGCGGATCGTGGGTGGATTCCAGTTTCGGGGTGGGACGGGCCAGGTGAGGGATTCGTGCCAGCGGCAACATGTTTATCGGCGAAGGGACGCGAAGGAGCGCGAAGAACGGCTAACTGCGAGGAGAGAGTGAGACATCAGGGGTTAGGATCCGGGGGCCAGGGGCGAGGGAACGGCAACGGCAACACCTTTATCCGCGAAGGGACGCGAAGGGCCCACAAGAGGCGAACAGCCAGGGCACCCACAAGGGGTGCCCCTACAGGCGCGTGCGGCGGGAGGCGGCCGCAGGGGGGCACTTGCGATGGATGGAAGTCGCAGCGCGTACGAGGGCAGGCACAAGGCCTGCCCCTACAGGCGCGTGCGGCGGGAGGCGGCCGCAGGGGGGCACTTGCGATGGA
>JAPOVP010000161.1 GCA_026708085.1 Caldilineaceae bacterium | reverse complement strand
AGGGCCGAATAGGCCCGACCGCCCAAAAGCGAGGAGAGAGAAACATCTTTCGCCACACTGAATCATGGGCGCCTTTGGGCAAGGACTTAGCAGTCACGTTTTCAGCAACACCATGCGCCTGCGTCGGATGCAGCCTCTGGGGACTAGGAACGAGACTCGTACAGCGAACTGACCTGCACCCGGCGTCCCTCGTTGGCGGCCGAGCGGTAGGCCGCGTCGAGAAGCTCGACCGTGTGCCAGCCGACTTCCGGCGGCGACTGGTTGGGCGCGCCGCGGACGATGACGTCGACAAGGTTGTCCGCCGGCGCCGCAGACAGATAACTCTCCTCCTCCGTCACCGGCGGCAGCTCCTCCACAGATCCGTCTGCATAGTAGATTGAACAACTGCGTCTGATAATGTCGGCGTTGATCCACCCCCGGTCACAGTAGATCTGCACAACCATCTCCTGCTCCGGGCCGCCCGCATGCAGGGTGCCGGAACTGCCGACGTTGGCCAGTGCGCCGTTGTCCATCTGCACAATCATCGCGTCGACCACATCCACCCGTGTATCCAGATTGTCCATCAGCGCCAGCACGCTGACCGGCCTCAGCCCGGTCATATGCAGAATCAGCCCTATCGAATGCGTCGCCTGCAAATGGCCCTGGCCGCCGCCCGAGCGTACGGGATCGCTGTAGACATCGCCGGGTCCCGTAACCTGGTATTGGTACAGGTCGTCGTGGACGCTGTCATCGCCCCGGTACAGCGAAATGACGCTCGAAGCGAACATGTTGTTGATATAACGTATCCCGCCTAGCCGCCCCGAACTGAGTACCTCTCTCACCCGCAGCACATGCGGGTTGTAGTTCCACGGGTAACCGATGATCAGTTGGCATCCGCGTTCGCGGCTGAGTTCGGTCAGATGGCGGGCGTGCGTCGCGAACAGCGTCATCGGCTTTTCCAGGACCACGTGCAGACCCTGTTCAAGACAGGGGCGCGCGGCCTCGTAATGGGCAGCGTGCCAGACCGCGATCACGACGCCGTCCAGCCGCTCCCGCGCCAGCATCTCGTGAACATCGGTATAGGTCCGCTCCACGCCGAAATGCCGGGCCGCTTTCTCCACGGCATCGGCGCGGATGTCGGCCAGGGCAACGAGGTCGGCGTTCGGGTTGGCCTGCAGCGCGGGAATATGGGCGGTTGTGGACCACCATCCGGTTCCGATTACGGCGATTCGGGCTGTGTCGGGCATGGCTAGCCTTTGACCTTTCTTTTCGGACTTCGAGTTCTCTGTTCCAAAGAGAGAACGGGTCAGGAATGAAGTGCGCCGTTCCTCGCTGATTCGTTTCTCACTACCGATTCTACGGCAATGTAATCGTGTCCAACAAGAGACGGTCAGTCGCGGGCATACCCTCCTGTGCAACCGTTGACAACCGTTTCCAGCCTTCCTCCTGATGCAGATACCACCCAATGTAGATTTGGTATTCGCCTTCAGGGATTGAGGACACAGTCCGCTCCTCTACGAACAGTTCGCCTGGGGCCCAGGTCGATGTCGGAGTGCGGCCGTTGAACGGCTGTCCATCATTCTGGGCAACAATCTGATCATCTGAACTGACGATGTGAATGAAGACAGTGTAGTCCGAATCAGGGCTCTCTATCGTGCGCCAGAAAAGAAGCATCTTGAGGCCTTCGCTGGTCGGCGTCAGCGTATAGCCTTCGAGTCTGAAGAAGTTTCCAAAGCTTGTGTCTGCAAAAATCTGTGGCCCGGAAACCTCGAATGTCTTGACAACCGCCGTCCTTTGACCGGTAACCAAGGGAATCCGCTGGCGAGAAAGCAGGTCG
This sequence comes from Caldilineaceae bacterium, assembly GCA_026708085.1. GTDB lineage: Bacteria > Chloroflexota > Anaerolineae > Caldilineales > Caldilineaceae > Bin5. The sequence continues at coordinate 3,208 of JAPOVP010000161.1, read as the reverse complement.
ATGAGGCCAACTTGCAACTGGTACTGGCCGGCAGGGAGGTCGGGGCGGACTCCTAAAGAGTAGCTCAGAGGCATCACCTGTTCAGGGCGCCAGGCGCGCACACGATAGACTCCGTTCAGAGGCCAGTCCTCTTTGGACATGACAGTCACGTTCCGAGTGCGATCGTAGATTTTCAGGATAAGCTCGACATCTCTCCCGATTTTCTTCTCCGGCTGCCAAAAAAGGGTTACATCGAGGTCCGAGCCAGATGCAAACTCGTTACTCTGAAATCCGACCAGTTCCAGATGGTTGGCAAATGACAGCCCCTCCAGAGGCATGTATGCCGGAATCCCACCCTGCCAGCGCGCCTCCAGAGCTGTGGCTACCGGGATACCGTTTTTCGTCAGGATCACTGTTTCCTTCTCGTTCAGCGGCTCGATGCTCGCAGGCATGGACGGAAGGAAATAGGCCGTTCCCTCTTTGAGTAAGACCCACTCCTCAGGGAAGCCTCTATCCGAAGACCATTCGGAGTCCGGGAGAATGACCGAGACACGCTCCCCCTGATGCAAAGTTTCTCCCACCCCGCCCTGCCGGTGCGGGAACTGCTCGATCAGCAGGAAGGCGAGACGCGAATCGCTGTACAGGCTGGTGGGCAGAAGGATGGGTCTGTCAAGGTGACGGTCGATGAATTCAGCAATCGGGCCGGATTTCGCATCTTCTCCGCGATTCGCCAGGCGATACGGCGTGATTCGCTGGGCAAAGTCCCACTGGCGAAACAGGCCGAGAATCAGCGCCAGCGCCAGGACGAGATAACCCATCCAGCGGGGAAATCGCGGTCGCCTTTCTATCCATCCCCAGGCAGACGCGGCTCCTAAACCAGCTATCATGAAAATAAAAGGAACTCCCGGAATCAGCCGCGAGAAATCGATCGCCGTATGATCATACTTTTCGTACGTCAGGAGTTCGGGCAGTAGCATCAACACCATCATAAGGAAGCCAAAGACATGTGCCTCTCGCCTCCAGCGGATGACGAGTACAATCCCGATTACCAGACCAACGACGAGAACGGCTGTCAGAACTGCTCTGGGCCCGTACGGGTGATCGACGTGCCAGAAAAAGGACAGCGCAATGATCTGCTTTTTCAGTTTTGCAATAACAACGGCGACAGGAGCCGGCAACTCAAAAATAAACTGTCCCCCCACAGGACCGACGGGATTCGAGACGCGAGCGACAAATGTATAGGGATGGACGACAAACATGATCCACTGTGGCAGAGCAACCAGGGCGGCAGCCGCTGCGGCCCACAGCAGGTCGCCCCAGTGTGCCAAAAGACGGCGGTTGGCTAGAACCGCGCCTATGCTGGCTACCGCCAGCGCGACAGGAAAGAAACGCGCAACAATATAGACATACTGGCTCAGTCCAACCAGCAGACCGGCCAGGATAAAGTCCAGCCTGTCTCCGCGTCGAAAACCTCGCCACAGGAAACCAATGGCCATCAATTCCACGACAGGCAGCAATATGGGTTCAATGCCGCGGTAAGAGTGGGAAGCAAAGAAGGTTGAAAGAGCCAGTCCCAAGGCTGCAATCAGCCCGGCTCTGCGGGCGAAAACTGTGCCAAGGTGGTCAAAGACCCAGCGAGAGGCCCAGTAGGCCGCCGGCGCGGCCAGGGCGCCGCCCACAACAGTGAGGCCCTGCAGACTGGCAACGTTGTATCCAAATACAGAGAATACGATGGCCTGTATGTAAACGATCAGGGGCTGCGTCCCAAACTGATGATAGATATAGAAAGGGAAGATATTTTCTTGCAGGAAATCACGTGTGTGCAGTGCCAGCCAGGTCGAATCATGATCCAGGGTTGGGGTCAACCTGAACCAATGAAAATAGTAACTGGATAGACTGATCGAGAATAGGGCGATGGAAAGCCAGACATCAACGCGGTCGGTTGCAGAAGACGAATTACCAGGCAGTTGGAGATATGCGTACAGTTTTCGCTTTACTGCAGTGACTGAGTCGTTCACGGAAATGCCTTAGTTCTGCCCACTGCAGTGCGTCTGCAATGCAATCTTCAAATATAATGGGGATTTCATGCAGATGAAACGGACAGAGGTAGCGCCAGCGGTTTCAAAGCCCAATTCTCAGTTCGCGACGAAGGGTGCCGCTTCAAACGGAGAGCATCATCTGAGTCCTGTCCAGAGGGCGGTGTTATTCTTGAGAGAAAGGGTACGTCGCCAGCAGGTGCCTCATCTCATCCCGCATCTTGATCGTCTCGGTCATCACGTCCACCTGGTCACAGTCCATCCACGGATCGTGTTCATACTCCAGCGTCAGGTAGCCGTTGTAGTCGGCGTCCATGAGGACTTCGACCACGGCGTGAAGGTCGAGCTCCCCGTCATCCCAGCGCACCTGCAGCTTACCGTCGCAAGCATGCCGCAGATGGACATGGCGGGCATAGGGGCCGAGGGGATCCGCGTCCCCCGGACCATAACCTTTCGCCATAAAGTGGGAATAGTCGAGCACAATTTTGAGCGCGGGATTCTGCAGCAGTAATGCTAACGTTTCGAATGGGCTTTCCAGCACCGACTCGACGTGCGGCTCGAACAGAAACAGCACATCCTCGGCGGCTGCCAGCGCGGCGAGTTCGTTCATCGCGGCCGCGGACAGCGCCACCGCCTCTTCGTGAGTGATGCCCTCCTGGTCAACGCCCGGCAGCACCAGCACCGACGGAATACCTGCGGCTTTGCAGAACTGAAGTACGCGCGTGAATGTTTCCCGGTTGGCGGCGCGTACGCTTTCATCGACAGAATTGACCGGCCTGTCGTCGAATCCTTCCCCGAAGACGTAGAGCAGATTGCTGAGCGGGAGACCGGCCTCGGTTACGCGGCGGGCCTGCCCCTCTGGATCGCGTTCGATCTCGCGCGAATCGAGCAGTCCGCCGGGCACGGCCATCAGATCCATCGCCTCTATTCCCAGCGCCTGCCATATCGCGGCCGATTCCGACAAACTGGCGCCCACAAAGGACCAGGCAGCGCCGGCGAATTTCATGGTGGTCATGGTTGTCTCCAGTTCATCTTGTAAGCAGGAAGCAAGTCGGTTGAATGCACCTATTCGCTGAATCCTTTACTTAATACTACAACCGCATTTTAGGTGAATGCAGTGGGGCTGGAATGACAGAGAGTAACGAGCGGCGTCTGTAGTGACATTGACGAGCTTGCAGGCGTCTGGCGCGGCG
>JAPOVP010000173.1 GCA_026708085.1 Caldilineaceae bacterium | reverse complement strand
CCTTTTTGCCCGGCATCGAGATCACAAGTTCGTGGCGCGGGATACCGGCCCACGTTTTGGGCTTTTTCCGCGATGGTCCGCTTCCTTCTCTGGAGGGTTTTCTGGCCGATGAAATCTGGTCGGTGAGAAGAAGGTACAGTGTCGCCTTGCTGGAATATTTGCAGGGGAAAGGCACAAAGGTGACCATCGCTGAATACGACGCCGAGGTGAAGGCTCAGGAACATTCCGAGTCGACAGCATTATATAGGCTGTTGCTGAAAAAAGGCGTTGTGTCGAATCAAAAAGAGTTCATGGCCTTGCGGGAGGAGTCCGGCGTCCGGGTTCTCCACCCACCGGTACCGGAGGTAATTCCGGCTATTCACGAGGCCGGCGGCATTGCCGTGGTAGCTCATCCCGGCCACGACACGGGCGTCGTTTTCACGTTCGACGAAGAGAATATCGCTGCCCTGGCTGACGAAGGACTCGACGGTGTCGAGGTGTTCCATCCCGCGCACACCGAGGCCCAAGAGGACGAATATGTACGGATATCAGATAGCCTCGGACTGGTCAAGACCGGTGGTTCGGACATGCACATACCGCGCCCGGAGCCCCAAAAGATGGTCGGCGGCACGTATTGTGATTGGGATGGGGTGCTCGAGTACCTGGAAGGCTAGACCCTCGTGAAGGGTCAGAGGCAGTTCTCAGCACGCGCAGGGGCGCGAAGAACAGCTTTCTTTGTTCCAGGGAGGGCCACAAAGGGACACGAAGGGCACACAAGGGAGGCAACAACCAGGGCACCCACAAGGGGTGCCCCTACGGTTGGGATGGCTGGTTGAAACGTCAACGAGCCCTAGTTATTATAAGCTTCCACGAAACCCCACTTCTCCAACCGACTAATCCAGCGCGCACGCCTGGGGTTATTTTCGGGATTTTCCAGCCACCAGGGATGATATTGCAACCCCACCGTTCCCAAGTTCTTCTTGAGTTCAGGAATGTATTCCACCACTTTGCGCATCGACTCTACCGCTTCGGGTGTCCTTGGGGCACCATAGAAATTAAAGGTGCAGGTGCGGCGGTCTCTATAGCCGCCAAAGGCAGCATGCCAGGTCAACTGGTTGAAGATAATGACATCACCCGGATTCGAATTAAATACATAGCAGGGAATATCTTCACCGCTCAGACCAGACTCTTCCAAGAACCGGGCCTTTACAGGGCCAAACGTACTGCGCAATCCAATGCTATGAAGTTCTTCATGTAATGGATTTTTGTGCGACCCGGGAATGAGACGCAATGCGCCGCGGTCAGCGGTTGTCGGCTGCAGATACATGACGTTCTTGATTGCCACCAGATGAGGATCGCTCCAATCCGGATGCCATTCGGTATTATTCTCATAGCTGTTGGCGTTAGAATGGACGGGAACGGAATCTTCATCGAGCAGCTGTTCCGCGGGCAGATAAATGCGCGGGTCCTCAAGCAAGCTGGCAATAAAGGGGGTTTCCGGGGTCCGGTTACCCCAGTTGTTGAAAATACGTTTCTCTTCAGGATCGGTTTCCTCCAGAATGGATGCAAGGCGACGATCGAACTCTTCGTTTATCTTATTCATCTCCTCGGGACTGAACAGATTTCTCCGGACCAGGAACCCGAAAACTTCAAAAAGCTGGATCTGCTCTTCGGTAAGGCTATAGTCTTCCTGCGTCATAATATTTCCTCAGCTGACCTCAATCAGAAATCCGGTGTAAGTCGGCTCGGAAGGCTTTTGCCCCGCCGAATTCTGCTGCAATCTCTCAATCACAAGGAGGTATTATAGTCCAGAATGCTTTTGGCACAACTCCCTGGGTTTGACAGGGTGCATCCCAGATTTGGGGTGGGAACAGGCTGGCGGGGAATCAGTGCCAGCGGTGGCTGGCGTTGTTTACCATCTCTTGGCGAGACGCAGTACAGGCGCCAGGCCTGGCCGTACGGTGGAGTTCGTCAGTCGGGGAGTGTGCGGGGGCAGGCACAAAGGCGAGGAGAGAGTGGAGAGGAGTGAGGAGAGAGTGACGCGGTCTTGTCTGAGCAAGATTGGCTCGGGGACTGGCGGGGCGTGGTTTGGCGAAACTCTTTCGGTTGGGCACCCGTCACCAATATCGACACCAGGTCGATGAGGCATGTTGTAGGAGAGGGGGCGTTGCGGGGGCGGAGCCCCCGCACAAGGGAGGGCCGACCAGGCCCGACCGCCCAGAACTGCAGGGGTTAGGGGCTGGGGGCCAGGGGTTAGTAACGGCGCTTCGCCTGAGTCAGAGCTGATCGCGGACTGACCATGGTTTATCTTCTGCCGGAGTTATACGAGAGTTCGCCCCCATTTTGGGATGCACCCGTTTGACATTGCCGGGTATTGAACGTCAGTAGCGGCGCGGGCCTGCCGGAAGGCGCTCGTTTTCGTATGGCAAGCCTGACGCCAGCCCGCGTTATCGGCGTGGATGACCGCAAGGGCAGCTTGGAAGCGGGCAAGGACGCCGATATAGCGATCTTGGAGGATGACTTTAGTGCCTGGCGTACTATGATCCGCGGACAGTGGGCGTACACAGCCACTTAATGCAACCCTACCGGTTGACCACTTGAGTTGAAGCGAAAATCGTAGGAGGTAAACACAGACATGCAGATGCCAGTGATCGATGCGATCAGAATCCCGCGCGATGCCAGTCCACGCGTTCGGACCGCCGGCGACGAGTTGGCACGCTGGATCGAAAAGCTGGGAGGGATAAGGCCAACCATCGGGACTCATTCCGATCAAGGGAATGTCAAGGCCTGGTTGGACACCGACGGGACCGACTTGAAGCCGGAGCACTATCGCATCGAAGTGAACGACGGCGCCGACTTGCGCATCACCGGCGGCGATGGGCGGGGCGTTCTGTATGGGGTGCAGGAGTGCATTGACCGCGCCCGATGCAACCAGACCATCACAGCGTTGACCGATGGCCCGCATTTCCCGGTGCGCGCACTGCGGATGTGGGAAACGCCTTCGAACAAGGTCTGGTGTCTGCCTTTCAAGAGTATCCTGGACTACGAAAAAATGCTGCGCCCGGAAGAGTGCCCGGAGTACCTGGACCTCGCCCGGCGGCTGCTGGCCATGCGCGTCAACAGCCTCGGCCTGTTCGCTCAATACGCGGCCAGGGGCTCACAGTTCGAACGCTGGCTTTCCCACGCCGAGCCGGTCGAGCAGTTCGCCCGCTTTCTGGACCGCTTCGGCGTAACGGTTGGCCTGTCCCTCCACTATGCCGAGCCGGACGAAAACGGGAACTATGAAGACGTCTGTCCCTTTTCCGATGCCGTCCGCGCACAGTGGCACGATTTTGCCGCGCGCCTGGCCGACACCATGCCGTCGGTGCGCAATGCCATCGTCTGGGGCGCTGGCGAGAACGCGCCAGGCCCGCACGAGGACGACTGCGACCGCTGCCGCGCGCTGCCGGTTCGCGAGCGCGTTCTGGCCGGTATGCGTTTGGTCAGCGAGGCACTGGCCACCATCGGCGGAGAGCTGCTTTGGCCCGCAGTCACCGATCAGGCCGCCTACGCCAAATCCGAAACAGAGCTGTTCGGGGACTGGGGGGATGAGCTTCCAGCGAATGTGCGCATCGCGCCCTGCCATCTGTACTGGGACTTTCGTCCGCCCTATCCGCCGCACCCGATCTGGCGCCACATCGGCAATCGACCGGGCGAGCGTTCCCCTTACGTGTTCGAGCTGGCGCTGGTGGGCGATACGGCCGGGCTGAACTTCCTGCCTTGCTCCATGGCCCACCGCTGGCAGGAAGAGTTCCTCAAGGCGGCCGACAAGAATTGTGACGGGTTTGACGCCAATCTGGGGATCCATCCCGAACACGTAGACCATCCGCTCAACCTCTCCAACTGGTACGCCTACGGCAAGCTGTGCTGGAACCCCTACCTCGATCCAGACGACATCCTGTCCGAGTGGCTGACGATGGAGTACGGCACGGAGTCGCGCGCGTTCCTTCCCGGCCTGCGCGAGACCTATCCCGCCACCATCGGCGCTCTTTTCAGCCGCAGCGGCTTGACCCAGTGTCACAGTTACGTAGCGCGCTACAGCTACCTGGACACTCGCCTCAACGGTCCGTGGCGAATCTGGACCGACTACCTGCATCCGGGCATGGATCGCGTGGGCGAAGACGTCCTCGGGCTGGCGTTGCCTCTCGACGCCTATCCCGAGGAGGAGGGCGAAGCGCTGCGCAACGATCCGCGCTACCAGCTCATCTTCAACCGCGTGCCGCTGACCGGCGCCTATGCCGACGAGCTGATGGCCGAGAAGAGGCCGTCCATCGCCCACATGGAAAGGGTGCTGGCGGCGTGGCGTCAGCTGGATGGCAAGATTGACCCGGATTCCTTTGCTCACGTCGCCGGGCTGCTTGAAGCCAACGTGAACGACGTGCGCATCTTTGTGGACTGTTTCGGGCTGTACCTGGACTTCAAACTGGGGCGGCTGCAGGCAGAACAGATCGAGGCAATGCGCGTCCGCTACGCCGACGTTCCGAAGGGCGAGGCCACGGCCGGGTCGCCGTATGACGGCTGGTTCTGGGACCACTTTGGCTGGCAGGGCACCTATCTGGAGTTTCTGGACGATTTGGACAAGCTGTTGCGGGGTGAAACGCTCGGCCCGTTCCTCGCCGCCGGCGCGACGGAAGTCCAGATGGAGTGAGGTTCCGAATTGCGTATCGCGTCGGGGCGGCGAGACGGCCGCGTGCTGACAGGATGCGCACGTTCCCAGGGAGGAGATTTGCATGTCAGACAATCGACATATCCCTCATTGGCAGGAGGCCGGCGTCGTGTCCACCGTCGCCAGCCCTTTTGCCCCTCTCAAACCCGTCCCGGTGCAGGCCGTTACCATGCGCGAAGGATTCTGGAACACGCGCATGCATGCCAACCGGACGAATGGCATCCCGTCGTTCCTGGCCTGGCTGGACGTAGACGACCAGACCGCGCCGTTCAGGGCCTACGCGGCGGGCGACAAGGCGGGAATCGCGGCCGGCCTGGAAACGCTAAGGACCAATCCCACCGGAATGAACCGCTCGCGCAACGGCCATTCCTGGCGCGCGAACTTCCATAAATGGCTGGAAGCTTGCGCGTATGTTATGCAGTCCGGGAACGATCCTGACACGCGCGCCTTGCTCGACCTGTTTGTGACCGGCGTTGCCAATGCGCATCAGGACAACGCATTCTGGGCTATCTACTATGGCGACAGTTTCGAAAGATCGTACGGACTGGGCAACCCGGGACATATGATCCAGGCTGCCATTGCACACTACCGCGCTACTGGATCGACCGAATTTCTGGCGTGCGCGCAGCATGTTGCTGACGCAATCTGCCAGCAGTTTCGGGGGGAGAACTTTGCCGGGCACAGCGTCATCGAAATGGCATTGGTCGAACTCTACCGTACCACGGGCAGAGAGAGATATCTCGCCGGCGCCAGACATTTCCTCACCCCACTACTGAGACAGCCCCCGATCATCGGTTCCAGTTTCCTTGGCTACGTGAGCAGGCACGTTGTACGTCAGACATACCTCATGTGCGGCGGCGCCGACTATTATGCAGAGACAGGCGACCAGGTATTCATGGACAAGCTCACTGCCATCTGGCGTGACATGACAGCCGGCAAGCTGCATCTCACCGGCCAGTTGGCCGTGGACTCTGAGAACGGCGAGCTGACATGCAAAGACGCCTTCGAACTGCATGCGGGTGTCTTCAGGTTCCTGCTGGGCACAGGTTTGGAGACGTGCGAAGCGATCGGAAACGCGACTTGGAACTGGCGCATGCTGGCCGTGACGGGCGATGCCTGTTACGCCGACCTGATGGAGAGGACGTTGTACAACGGCTTCCTGGCGCACGTATCTGCCGACGGCGGCAAGTTCCATTATATGTGTCCCCTCTCGTCAGACGGCAACCACTGGCAGCGCACCCCCTGGTCATCAGCCTCCACCAGTTGCTGCTCACCCAACGCGCTCCGCACGATCGCGTCATTGCCAGGATACATTTTCAGCACTTCACAGGATGGCGTATGGATCCACCTGTATGACAGTTGCACGATGGACTGGCGCCTGGCTGACGGGACCGAACTATGCCTTGCTCAGGACACGTCCTATCCATGGGACGGTAAAGTAAGAATCACTCTCGAGCCCGAACGGCCCTCCACTTTTGATCTGAACCTGAGAATACCTGAATGGTGCCGCAACCCAACTGTGCAGGTGAATGGACAGCCTGTCGAAGGCGACATCGCGCCTGGATCCTACTGTCGCATTACCGGAGAATGGCGCAAAGGTGACAGCGTCACACTGCAGCTGCCGATGCATGTTGTTGCCATGACTGCCGACCCGCGTGCCAGGTACTTTGAAGGCAAGGTGGCGCTGTGTCGCGGCCCGCTTGTGTATTGCGCCGAGAGTACCGACAATCCCGCCATTGATATGTGGGGCCCGTACGTTGCGCTGCCGCCGGGGAACGGGGGGGATGACGGCCGCGAGCTTTTGGGGCACTACCGGCAGTCAGCATTGCTGAGCGAATTCGGGGCAGATTTCAGGCAAGATCTTCTCGGCGGGGTTATTGCTCTACAAGGAGACGGCGGATCATACGACCAACCGGACGCCGGCCTGACCTTCATTCCCTACTATGCATGGGCAAATCGTGACAGCAGGTCGTCGATGCGTACATGGATGGATGGCAAAACAGAATGAGGGACGAAGCAAAGGCGACCGGACAGCAGCTCAAGAGGAAGAACAGGATGCGAGCCAGACGCCTGGTCTGTAAGGCGATTCGGCAGATTGAATGGGAATCCTTCGAAATCCCAGAAGTGCCTGCCCCGCATGAGGTTGTCGTCAAGTCGGCCTACTCCCTGATCAGCGCGGGCACAGAGCTGGCGATGTACAGTGGCTCTCACATCGGCTTTTCAGGGCCGGACCCGCCGCAGTTCCCCATCGATATGGGCTATGCCCTGGCAGGCGCCGTGCAGGCGGTCGGCCGCGAGGTGACAGAATGGGCAGAAGGCGACCGTGTGGTGGTCTACGCACCGCATGGCGACTGGGCCCTGTGTGATGTACGCACAACCAAAATGTGGCGTTTGCCGCCGGACGTTACGCTGGAGCAGGGCGCACTGGCTGTGATGGGGGGTATCAGCGCAGTGGGCGTGCGTCAGGGCAGAGTCGATTTGGGCGAAACGGTGATCGTCTTGGGTCTGGGGCTGATCGGCCAGTTTGCAGCGCAGCTGTCTCGACTCTCCGGCGCGCGGCCCGTGATTGGGGTCGATCTCCTTCCCAATCGCGTGCGGATCGCAGGCGCCAGTGGTGTCCATGCTCTCAATCCGGAGCAGTCGGACGTCAGGCAGACAGTGGACGATATCACCGGTGGACATATGGCGGAGGTCGTGATCGAAGCGACCGGCAATCCCCATGTCGTAGCGCAGGCCCTGGACCTGGCAGGCGACGGCGGGCGCGTGGTGCTGCTGGGCAGCCCCCGCGGGTCGGCCGAAATCGATCTCTACAGGGCTGTTCACCACAAAGGCGTCTCACTGATCGGCGCGCATGCCCGCGTGTCCGGACATCCCCACACGACCCAGGACCCGTGGACGCGAGAGCGCAACCTTGATCTGGTCTTGCGCCTGTTCGCGGACGGCTCGCTGCAGAGCGAGGGTCTGATCAGCCACCGCATTCAGCCAGACGACGTTGGAGAGACATACGAGATGCTCGTAGAGCGCCCGAACAGTTTCCTCGGTGTGTTGATCGAGTGGACGTTTTGACCTGAGGCGGCATCAAGCTGTAGGCCGCAATCGGGGTGTGCCGGACGGAGCCAAACAGGCGCGCGGGACTGCGCCCGTTGATAACTATAGGAGTGATCCGTTTGGGGTTAAGCCTGACACTGCGACAGTTGTGTAAGAGGTCGTCGCGCCGGCATCCACTAGCCCTTCAACGCGCCGATGGTCAGGCCGCGGATAAAGTACTGTTGGAACAGGAAGAATATGATGACCGGCGGCACGGCCATCAACACGCCGGAGGCCATGGCGATGGGGTAGTCGTTGCGCCCGGTGCGCTCCATGCCGCGCAGCAGGGTCACGCCGACCTGGATGGGCATCAGTTTCAGATCGTTGATCACGGCCAGGGGCCACACGAAGTCGTTCCAGGTTGCCACGAAGGTGAAGGTCCCCAATGCCGCCAGCGCCGGTTTGGTCAACGGCAGCGCGATCTGCCACCAGAGGCGGATTTCGCCGGCGCCGTCGATGCGCGCCTGGTCGAACAGCTCGGACGGCAGCGTCAACATGAACTGGCGGATGAGGAAGACTGCATAGGGTGACGCCAGCCCGGGCAGGATCATGACCCAGTAGGTGTCATGCAGATTCAGCAGCAGCGTCAGCATGAAGGCCGGGATCAGCCTGGAGAAACCCGGCAGCATCATCGTGCTCAGCACCATCCAGAAGATGATGTCACGTCCTCGAAAGCGCTTGCGCGCGAAGGCGTAGCCGGCGGCCGCGCACAACAGCAGCCCAAAGACCGTAACCGTGACGGAGACGAAGAGGCTATTGGCCAACCAGCGCAGCACGGGAAAAGTCGAGCTCAGCACGTGCTGATAGGACTCCAGGGTGGGCTCCTTCAACCATAGCCCGGGGGGCAGAGCCTGCGCCTGCTGGCCTTTCTTAAAGCTGGTCAGCACCATCCAGTAGAGGGGAAACCATGAGACGAGAGCCCAAAAAAGGAGCAGCAGCAGTGTGAAGTTACTGCCGATCTTTTCCCAAACCTTGCGCCAGGAACGCTTTTCGGTCTGGATTGGACGCGAGACAAGCTCGTCGGGGACAGTGGGTTGTTTCAGCACGGCGCGCCCAGGCTCCTTTAGTATTCCACGACGGACCGGAACCAGCGGAAGAGGACCACCGCCAGTGCCAGGGTGAGCAGGAGAAGCGCCAGTCCGACGGCCGATGCGTAGCCCACTTTCAGAAAGATAAACGCGTAACGGTAGGTGAGGAAGGCGAGAGTCAACGTGGACCCCACCGGCCCGCCTTTGGTGAGGAAAAAGACGGAGACGAAGAGCTGCATTGCCACGATCATCGTCGTCACCGCCACATAGAGAATGCTCGGGGTCAACAGGGGGATGGTGATATATATCGTCTCCAGCCACCCGGTGGCGCCGTCAATGTGGGCTGCATCGAACAACTCGGAAGGCAGTCCGAGGACCGCAGCCACGAAGATGATAATGCCGACGCCCAGCCCGGTCACCAGATCCATAAAGACAAGGGAGGGCAGGGCTGTCTGCGGATTCCCCAGCCAGTTGACAGGCTCGATTCCGACCACGCTCAACAGGTAGTTGATCAGACCGAACTGATTGTTAAAGATGTAGCGCCAGACGACCGCCACGGCGACGAGCGAAACCACACTGGGCAGATAGAACGCACTTTGCAGGCCCTGGCGCATGCCCTGATGTCGGAACTTGGTAATTCGAATCGCCACCGCAAGCGCCAGGGCGACGGCAGCGAATGTGAACATCCCTACGTAGGTTAACGTATTGCGTACAGATTGCCAGAAACGCTTGTCGTTCAGGACGTGGTCAATGTTGTCGAAACCAACCCAAACCGGCTTTCGATCGTACCATTCGAGCGCGGCCATCACGACGGACATGACCGTAGGCACCAGCACAAAGACCAGGAACAGGACCAGGAAAGGTGTGACGAAGATATAGCCCCACATCTCCTCACGCTTGGCATAGTTCATGGCTGTCCCCGCTCTTGAAAGTCTGAAAGGGTCTCCCGCGAGCTGTGTCGTCGCGGGAGACCGGCTTTATCGATGGTGGGGTTCTACGCACAGCTCTCGAGGGCCGTGTTGATGTCGTCGGTCATCTCCTGCATCACCTGTTCCGCGCTCATGCCGGAGAAGGCGCCCTGGAAATATTCCTCAAAAATCGAGCGCACCACGATGGTCTCCGTACTGCGCTTGGCATCGAACCATGCGTTCGGCATCAGACATTCGGATGTATATACAACGAGGGGGTCGTCGGCGACTTCCGCCAGAATGGACTTGCGGAACGGCAGCATTCCGGCCGACTTAACCAGCCATTCTTCGCTCTCATCGTTGGTCATCCAGTGGAGGAACTTCAACAGTCCTGGCGTATCAGCAGGGTCCTCGGGCTTGAAGGGCACCAGACCGGAATAGTTTGCGCCGCCCCAGGCGATGGCGGGGTGCGGGTCATCGTGTGGATACTGGATGAAGCGCCATTTGCGTTCGTTCTCGGTATCAGTGACGACCAGGGTCTCGGTATCCAGTTCCATCCCCTCCCGGCGTGCTCCCCCGGGTACCACGTTGCCAACCTGCATGAGGACGTTGCCCTGGTCGATGAGGGCGTTGTTATCGTCGCCGGTGTACCCTGCCGGATCGGGAATCAGGTCGTTTGCGGCCAGCTCTTGCATCCAGGCAAGGCATTTGATCGCCTCCGGCGAGGCCATGTCGACGCACGATTCCGTCTCATCGGTCCAGAAGTGGGCGCCGAAGCAGCGGAAATAGAGGAGTGTCACCCAATGAAAAGCCGGTGTGGAATGGGCGGACGGGATGCCGAGTCCGTAGCGTTCGCTGCCGTCCGGTCGCGTGCCCCGTACAGCCTCAAGCCAGGTATTGAACTGGTCGATGTTCCACCCGTAGCATGGCGCCTGGGGGGCAGTATCCATCGCGCCCGCTTCCTCGACCCCGTCAAGGTAGACAACCCCGGACTGGCAGACCGGCCAGTACGGCAACATGTACACCCTGCCTTCAATCGAGCACTGCTCAAGCATTCCCTCGACCATATCGCTGGACAGCTGCTCTTCCAACGAATCGGTGAGGTCCAGAGCCAGTCCCACCTCCAATGCCGAAAGGGCAAGCTGGATCCAGCCGCCGCCGACAACATCCGGGGGCGAACCGGCCGCGAGGGCCGTTGTCACCTTGCTGCCCTGCTCCCACGTCAGGGGAAGCACCTCTACCTCAATACTTGGATTCTCTTCCATAAAGGCATTCGCCCGCTCCCACTGCCAGGAACCGGGCTCGCCAAGGGCCGATGAGTAGTACGGGAAATCCCAGAAATCAATCGTTGTCGTTACAGCCGGGGGCGCTTCTGCGCCGCCCTCTCCCGCCGGTGCTGCCGGCATAGCGCAAGCAGCCAGAATCGCTCCCGTGCCGGTGACGGCAGACACCTTCAAGAAATCACGTCGACTCAGGTTGTTCCGTTTCATGCTCTCTTCTCCTTTGATCTGATAGTATGATCTGATGGCGATTGAAGTGCATGCAACAACAGGTACTCTGGTCAAATGCTTCCGAGGGGCCAGGCGCCAACGGTCCTAAGTCGACGCAAGTCGCTGTCGTAAAACTGTCATGCCTAACTCATGCGGTCATCTCCAGACCGCGCCACTCCGTATCGATACCGACATAGTTTTCTACAAAGTGCTGATGCCGTGCAGGCAGCGCCTTGATGAACGCCTGCGCTGATTCAGGGAGCGGCCACGGCGCCTCAATGCGGTAGCTGCGCGGGCGGAGACCGAGGCCGCAGGAAAGCCGCACCTGGTCGGTCCGGTTGGAGAAAGCGGCGTGGTAGGTGCGTGCGGCGAAGATGATCTGATCGCCCGGCTCCGTGAACAGGGGCACAATACCCGGCACGTCGAAGCCGACATAGCCTTTTGGTTCACTCCCCTGCGGGTGAAATGAGCGTTTGTCCGGGGTCAGTGCAAAGCCTTCCGGTCCCGCCCAATCTTCCACGTGGGAGTCTTCAATCACGGCGAGGCCGCCGTGTTCAGGGTAGGAGCCTGTGAGGTAGAACCAGCGGCCCGAGGGCCAGTGACCCCGGTTCAGGACATCGCCTGCGTTTTGCGGGGGGCCTTGACTGAAGCCGTGCCAGTCAGAGTGCCACGTGAGCGGCGACGAACCGGGATTGCGCAGAATCGCGGCTGAGCGGTGGATGGTCAGCTCGTCCGCCTGGCAGAAGAGCCGCTGGACCCGCAGATAGGGCTCGTAGTCGAGCAGTTTCCACAGTGCAGGGGAGTGTTCGACAAAGGTAGTGTGGGTGTAGCTCTCGCCGTGGCCCAGTGCCCCGTCCGGGTCAATAACCTGTAGAACCGATTCCTGAAGCTCCTTAACCAGCTCGGCGGACAGTACCTGCTTGACCACGGCGAACCCATGGGCGTCGACACATGCCTGGGCGGCCTCCAATTCATCGAGGCCGAATTCATAGCGGTACGGCAGCGCGGGTTTCTCAATGTCAGCGTAGGTCATAGGGGAGCTCGTTGGGGCTTTCTGGAGATGATCGCCATGCTCCGCCAGCGCACACGCCGCTTCCGGTGCGGCATCCTCGCCTGCGCATAGGAACACAGCTTTTGGCACGATGCAGCGAACCATGCCTCGCTACATCGTGTATTGTCCACATATTATTATATCTGAGGCCCACCTTGTCAAACCGTTTTTCACGGTCCGGACAGCCCTTTTGCAACTTGCTCAACTGCTGTATAGTTCTCCCTGAAGCGCTTGCCTTGTGCTGGTCCACCATCTGCCTGCAGAGGTCCATCGTGAAGATCACCGGCGTTCGAACCATCCACTTCGCTCCCTTCGCCAACATTACCTTTCTTGAGCTGACGACGGACAGCGGGATCGTCGGCCTGGGAGAGACCTACTACACGCCCCGCTCTGTGACGGCCTATATCGGTGAGGTATTGACGCCGCTGCTGCTGGAAAGCGACCCGCTCCAGATCGAAGCGTTCTGGCGCCGGGCCTACGAGAATTCCCACATCTACGGCAATAAGGGGCTGGAGATGCGCTGCCTTTCGGCGGTGGATGTGGCGCTCTGGGATATTCTGGGCCAGGAGTTAGGCCGTCCGATCTGGCAGCTTCTCGGCGGGACGAGCAATCCAGAGGGCGTGCCGGTCTACAACACGTGTGCCTCTGCAGGTTACGGGCAGAAAGCACCGGATATATCTCGCAAAGTGAACACCGCTGCAACCGGCACCTATCAGGACTTTGAGGCCTGGCAGCCGGGCGGCGATGCCGGTGAACTTGCGCGCTCGCTCCTCGATATGGGTATCCGCGCCATGAAGATCTGGCCCTTTGATCGCTTCGCACTCGCCAATCACGGCCAGACGATCTCGTTCGCAGAGATCGAGGAAGGATTGCAGCCGTGGAAGCAGGTCCGCGACGCGGTGGGCCTGGAGATGGATATCATCCTGGAGGGGCACGGCTATTGGGCGCTCCAACCCGCCCGCCGCATCGCCGAGGCTCTCGAACCCTACAAGCCGGTCCTGCTCGAGGATTTGATGAAGCCTGACAACCCGCGCACGCTGGCCAAGCTGCGCAGTTCGACGCGTACCCCCATCTGTGCGTCCGAGCTTCTCATGAATCGCTACGCGGTCGAGGAGATGCTACGGGCAGATGCCTGTGACGTGGTGATGACAGATGTGACCTGGGCAGGGGGCATCACCGAATGCCGTAAAACGGCTGACATGGCCGAGACCAACAACATGGGCGTGATCTTCCACGACTGCACTGGCCCGGTAACGCTGGCGGCCTCCCTGCATCTGGCCGCCCACGCCACCAATACGTGGATGCAGGAGATTGTGCGCGCGTTTACCTTAGGGTTCTACCTGGAACTGGTCGATCACCCATTTGTGGTGGAGAATGGGCGTATGCAGCCACCCCAGAGACCGGGGCTGGGCGTGGCACTGAAACCGGAGGCCCTGGACAGGGACGATTGCCAAATTACCACATTGGTCTAGAGCGCGGCCTATCCAGCAGCTTGCCCCAGGAAGAGATCCCGACCGGCCACCAGTGTCTGCATCTTGCGGTCGGCGACCGAGCGCGGCAGCATCCAGAAGCCGCAGTCGGGGTGGACCCACTTGACCCGCTCCTCGCCCAGCAGATCGACCGCGTGCTGAATGCGCCCCGCGATCACGTCGGGGCTCTCCACTTCGTTGTCCTTGATGTCGACGACGCCGATCCCCAGGGCGATACCCTCACGCAGGTCTGTGAAGACCTCCAGCTCATCATAGCCGCGGCGGGCGAACTCCAGCACCAGGTGGTCGACGTGCAGGTTGTTGAGGAAGCCGAGCAGGCTGGACCAGAAACCGCTCTGGATGCTCTGGCCGCCGTAGTTGCCGAAGCAGAGGTGCAGCGCGCGTTCACCGCGGGCACCGTCGAGCACATGGTTGATCGGCTCGTGCACCCAGGTAGCATCCTCGGGGTTGCCGGTCAGATTGGCCTCATCCACCTGCAGGACCGGCGCGTCGATCGCCTCGACCTGGCGGCGCAGCACGTCGGCGATGGCCATGGTCAGGCTGGGCAGATCGCTGTAGTGGCGGTCCAGCAACGTTTTCGCCAGCATGTAGGGCGCGGTCACGGTGAACTTGAGCGGACTCGCGGTCAGCTCCTTCACCATTTGCCAACTTGAAGGCAGGTCCAGTTCGCCTTCGCCGATCGGGCCTTCGACGACGGCGGCCGGCTGCGTGCGGAAGCCCATGCCCTGCTGGGCGCGAAAATCGTCCACGTCCTTGCGGCCCATCTTGCTGGAGATGCCGGACATCGGCTGCACGAAATATTCGATCATCCCGTTCGTCTCGGGATGGTTGACGTCGAAGCGGGTCAGCTCGCCGTCGGAAATCACGTCCAGCCCGGCCAGCTCCTGCGTCTTGAGGACGACGAGAATGGCGTCGCGCAGGTTGGGGACGGACGGGTAGGCGGCCAGCCAGGCCGGCAGGGGATAGCTGCCGACGACGGTCGTTTTGATGGAGGGTTCGGGCATTGGGTGCTCCTAGTGCGGGGTGTGCAGTGTCGGTAAGATTTGCTGTATTGATAATTTGTTGGGCAATGCTATCCACTCACTTCTGAGAGACGCAGGGCAAGGTGATCAAAATCCTCAGGGCATTTCTGCCGGATGGCATCAATGCGCCGCGCTGCTTCTGCGGCCAGCGGTTTACGCCCTCGGTCTGGTCTGTCGGATAGGCCGCGCTGGGCGGCAAGCGGCTCAAAATACAGTTCCTTGACGTGGATCTCGGCGCGGACATCCGCCCAGCGCCATTCACTGGGCAACTCGACGCCCGCCAGGATCCACGTTTCGATCTCTTCCCATGCGTTGGCGGCCAAGAATACGGTTGCGGTACTGCATAGCAGTTCCAGTTGATCTAGTCTGTGACGCCTTCCTACTTCGCCGTCGCGGTCGACGCAAAGTATGAGAATATCCGTCATTCCTCTGTATCGCTCTACGATTTCCAACATACGTTCCGCATTCAGTGCTTGAGCGATGCCGCGCAGACGTGGGTTCTGGCACACTCGAACGCGTGCTCTGGGCTTACCGATGGCTTGGAGGAGCCGCTCGAAAATCGGTTTCAAAATGTGCTGGTCCTTTTCGAAATCTTCCGGAATGATGAGGAGCCTCACTTCCCCACCTCTTCGTCATACCCCTCGGTAAAGGCAAGAGCGTCCTCCATCCACCCGCCGCTAAGGAGATTGCTCAGCCCTTGGGACTTGCGCAACTCCTCTGCGCGCGGCAGTTCTGCAACAGGGCGAATGATGGCGTCGTCTGCATCTTCAAGGCGGCAGATTACGGAGGTGTTTTTGAACGTCTCATCGTTCATCATCGTCAACAGGTCCGGCGAATGGGTGGTGGTGATGACCTGAATCCCCTGCTTGGCGGTCTGCTTTTCGACTAGTTCCAACAGTAGCCACTGTCGAGCGGGATGGATACCGTTGACGATCTCTTCAAAGAAGTATAGACCGTCCGGATTCGGCCCTAGCAGCGTGACCAGCACGGCGAGAAAACGCAGCATGCCGTCCGATGCAGCGTAAGCGGAAACCCTTCTATCGTTCGCTTCCAGGAAGACGAGATGCACCCTGCCGGATGGGTCGGTGGGAAATTCGAAGTCCCGCACATCCATTGGTGTCAACTCGCGCATCCATTCGACCAGCGTCTCCTTGAGCTGTGGGTCTTTGCAGATCGCCTGCAAAACGGTTGGCAGGTGCTCGCCGCGATCGCCAAGCGCGGTTTGGCCGGGGAGTGCAGGCTCCCGCATGCGACTTGGCACTAAATCCAGGAAACGCATACTGGAGAAGCTTCGTGTGACATTTCGAACAAAGGAACTGTGCTCGTCCGAGAGAGCCTTTGCCCCAGAAATCTGGTTCAACCCTGGTTTGTCTATACTCAACTCAACGCCGTTACGGTTACTCCTCTTTGAAGCGCCTTTTACCTGGTAAAGAAGCTGTTGCCCTTCGCCCAGGCGAAGAAGAGGGGGGTCTCCAGGATCTGTTCGGGTCGAATAGATGCTTGTTGCCGGAAGCTTTAGGCTTTCCGCTGTCACCTGAAAGGCCCCGTTCTTGTTTTCATCCCTGCCGACTTCGATCGTATAGATTAGATCCGCCACCTTGACCTGAAGCGAAAACGCAGACTGGCCGAAGCGAATAATTTCATTCATTGCGCCGCGCACGCCAGCCCATTCGACTTGGCCGCCAGCGCCATATTTTTCGCCGAAGATTTCTGCCAGCGTATAGCCGCGACCGATACCGTGCAGAAAGCGGAACGCGTCGCGTATGTTGCTTTTGCCGCTGGCGTTGGCGCCGACGATGACGGTGAACGGGCCGACGCGCAGTGTTTCATCAGCGAAATTCTTGAAATTGACAAGTCGTACTGAGGTGATCATGGCGCTTCTCCAGGTCCAGACCGCCTGTCGGTGCGGAAAATCATATCACGGGCCACCGAGCGAGTGGTAATTGAGGGGGTTCTCTCACTTCTCCCTCCTCTTGACTCTCTCCTCAACAGTTCCAGTTTGCCGTTTCGTCTGAATTGGTAAACACTGCACCTGCGCAGTTCGCCGCAAACGCTGCACCACCCAACCACCACTCCGAACGCAGGTGACCATGACAAACGAAACCCAACCTTCACCGGTAGCAGCCTTCCGCGCCAAGATGGCGGGGGGCGATATCTGTATTGGCGCTTCGATCACGCTGACCGACCCGCACGCGACCGACGCGCTTGGCGATTCGGTCGACTTCTTCTGGATCGACATGGAGCACAGCATGATGAGCGCGGAGGCGCTGGGCGGGCATTTCCTGGCGGCGAAGGCGCGCAGCAGGCCGGCGCTGGTGCGCGTGCCGGGCAGCGGCACACCCTTCATCAAGCCGGTGCTGGACGCGGGCGCGGACGGGATTATCGTGCCGCAGGTGCGCTCGGCGGCCGAGGTGCAGGATGTGGTCAACAGCTGCCGCTACCCGCCCCTGGGCGAGCGCGGCTATGGGCCGCGCGTACCCGCCAACTACGGGCGCGACGGCGGCAACGCCTACACCGAGCGGGCCAACCGGGAGATCTTCGTGGCCGTCCAGATTGAGAACGCGGAGGCTTTCGCCGCCCTGGACGACATCCTGGCCATCGAAGGGCTGGACTCGATCGCGCTGGGGCCTTGGGACCTCTCGGCGTCTTTGGGGCTGCTGGGCGACGTGGAGCATCCGACCGTGATCGAAGCGGTGGACAGCATCATCGCCCGCACGCGCGCAGCCGGTCTGTTCGTGGGGGCCGGGATGGCGCCTGATGCGCGCTTTGCGCTCGGAATGGCGAAGCGCGGTGTGCAGTGGCTGCAGGTGGGCGACGACTGCGGATACATGATCCTGGCGATGGACCAGATTACGGCGGAGGTGCGGAGTCAGCTGTAGTGGGTTTGCGGCCGGCAGCTAATGGAAGCCTGCTGTCACCTCTGCACACGTAATGATGTAAGATAACGCCCCAGCGATTCTGCTGGGGCGCTTGCGTTAAGACGATGAGTAGAACTGAGATTGCCAAGGCAGAAATCTCGTCAGTACACCTCGCGTCTATGCCCTATGCGAAGCACCACGATTATTCTGTCTTCATCCTGAATGTCGCAGATGATACGATAGGCTCCAACACGAAAGCGCCAAAGGCCACCCATGTCGCCTCTCAGCATCTTCGCGCGGCCTAACTGGCGCGGGTCAGAGGCTTTCGCGATACGGCCTGTCAGTTCCTCCTGAATGCGTTGCGCTGTTTGCCTGTCCAATCTCCGCAGCTGACGCCTAGATGCGGGAGCGTACCTTATCGTCCAAGCCAAGATCGGCTCTTATCTCTTCATCACTGTACGTTGGCTCTACGCCTTGACGGATCCGGTCCGCCGATGCACTCGCCAAGTAATAGTCCTCGGTCTCTTCCAACCCGCGCTCGATGATTTCACGGAGATAGAACTCCCGTGTTCGGCCTGCATCTCTAACCAGTTCATCGACTGCGCGCCGCAACTCCGGCAGTGTCCACAGCAGAAATCGGTGTGCCAGAGACACTAACTTTCTTCGAACTATGCCCATTTACTGTCCTCCTGCGCGCAATTTGCTGGGAGCAGTCAAGACCCTTCTCACTCTATTTGGTCCAGCCATTTGTCCTGCATTCGCCGACACGCGCAGCGACAATTGTACCTCCCTTCATCGTTACAGTCCAGCTTTGCAGACAGCTCCCTTGCTGCAGAGAACTCGCAGCTATATAACAGCCGGTGCTGGCACAGTGTTTTCCCCTATCAACCCTCCCAATCCGGAATCTCCACCATCTGGCCCCCTTTCAGGGCACTTTCGTGCGCGCACATGCCGGGGAGCGCCATCCTGAGCGCGGCGTGGATGTCGAGCGGGGGCGGGGTATCGTCGCGGATGCAGGCGACGAAGTCCTGGATCATCATGTACTCGGCGGTGCCGTGGCCGCCTTGTCTCGCTTCGGGCGGCGCGTCGGTCACGTTCTCGGTGATCGGCATCTCGATCATGTTGTTCAGATGCGGGACTGAATCCAGCCATGCGTTGGTCTGCAGCGGGCTGGTCGGCGGGCGCGAGGTCTCGAGGACACCGTCGGTGCCGTAGATCGAGTAGTAGTGGAACATGGGCTCGCGGGTGATGCCGAAGGCGACCAGGATCTTGATCACGCCGCCGCTGGCCGTCTGCAGAATCGCCACTTCGGTGCCGGACTTGACGCGGACAGGCAGGTTCCCTGTGCCGGTGGTGACGCTCATGCCGCTGGCGGCGACGCAGCGTTCGCCCGTCACTTTGAGCAGCGGACCGAGGCTGTGGGTGCAGTAGTGGATGGGCGGCATTGAGGCGCGCCAAGTGGGTGAGCCGTCGGCCTGGCGCAGCAGATGGCGCGTGTCGTGGATGTACTCGGCCTCGGCGTACATGAAGTCGCCCAGCAGGCCCCGGCCCCACATCTCCCGCCAGCTCAGAATGTGCGCCCAGTAGCAGCAGTTCTCGGCCAGCATGAACTTTTGGCGCGGGTGCGCCTGCACCGCGGCAAGAATCTGACGGCATTCATCGATGTTGGCGGCGAGGGTGACCTCCTGCAGGACGTGGCAGCCGGCCTCGAGCGCGGCCACGGTGTGCTGGCAGTGCAGAGGAACCGGGGAGGCGACGAAGACGATGTCCAGCCCGTGCGCCAGCATTTCGTCGTATGCGCTGTACTGGCGGGCCTGGGGGAAGAGCGCGCCGAACCGTTCGAGGGCGCCGGCGTCGATATCGCAGCCGGCGACCACGTCGCAGTCGGGCATGAGGTCGAAGACGCGCGCCGGGCCCAGACCGCGGTACAGCCCGACAACGCCTACGCGATAACTGCGCATAAGGAAACTCCCTTCAAAGGAGAGGAGAGAGTGAAGAGGAGTGAGGAGAGAGAACCTTTTGCCCGCTTTTCACTTCTCTCTGGTTTCTTCTTGGCTCACGCCGGCGGTGGCCTGATGCAGGCGTGCGGCGCAGTCGATGCGGCGGCCGGTCGCCATCGATTCCTGCGCGGCGAAGGGGATGATCATGCCGGTCAGGATGGAACGCGGGTCGTAGGGGCCAGCCGGGTTGGACTGGAGCCAGGCGACGAAGTCGCGGTGGATGCGGAAGTCGGCGCCGCCGTGTCCGCCGACGGCGGGAGGCAGCTCTATGGCCTGCGGCTCCTCATCGTTGCGCCAGAGAGTCACCGCCGCGGGCGTCTGGCCTGCACGCCTACTGTGCATCACGACTTCCAGCTGTCCTTCCGTACCGTTGACAATGTAGCGCCGCTCGTAATCGGGCCCGGCGGTGGTGAGATGGAGGGTGTAGAGGATGCCGTTGGAGAGCAGGCCGGAAATGGAGCAGGAATCGCCGGCGGTCATGGGCCTATCGTCGCCTTCGGTCCAGATGTTGCGCGTGATGGTGGCGGTGCAGTCCACGACCTCGGCGCCGAGGCAGTGCTGGATGGTGTCGGTGTCGTGGGTGAGCTTGCCTTCGACCAAGGTGGAGGAGGGCGGCGTTCTGAAGTGCGACCACACGCCCTGCGACCAGCGGTTGCCGGTGTTGACGTGCCCGAGCACGCTCTGGATGCGGCCGAGGCTGCCCTCGTCGATGATGCGTTTCATGGCCAGCGTGGCGGGAAAGCGGCGCAGGTTGAAGCCGATGAAGAGGGGGTATCGATTACGGACCACCTCTTGATACAGCTCCACAGTCTGCTCCCAGGTGAAGGCCACGGCCTTTTCGAGGAAAACGGGGATGCCGCGTTGCAGCGCGGCGAGCGCATGTTCAACGTGATCGACGGCGTAGCTGCCGACGAGTACGAAGTCGAGGTCGGGCGTACCGGCCAGCATCTGGCGGTAGTCCCGGTAGAAGGAGGGACCAAAGCGCTCCTCTTCTTCAGCGGTGGGATCGCGCGGGTCGGCCACGGCGACGCAGCGGACAGTCGCTTCCTCCATCGCTTCGAGGCTCTCCATGTGGTAGCGCCCGCGGCGGCCGAGGCCGATGACAGCGAAACGATATGTTGGTGTCGTCATATCTGCGTCCTCCTCCTGAATCTGCCTGCTGCCTCTGCCGTGTGCGAGTTTATCCGCATCCAGTCCTGTAGTACACTCGGACAGCCCTATGAAATTCCATTACTATCCTGACACGGATTCCCTCTATATTGACCTCTCTGAAAGACCGAGTACGGATTCAACAGAGGTCGCCCCGGGCGTCATTTTGGATTTCGATGAGAGCGGCCAACTTGTCGGCATCGATATCGACCATGCCAGTAAAGTTGCCAATCTGTCAACGCTGGAAGCGAAGTCACTGCCGGTCCAGACGTTGACGCTCGTCTAGTTCAGAGCCCTGTCTTCGTGCTTATACTTCATATGAAGTTGCTGCACGTCACCCTGTGCCTATGGTTCTCAGGTCGGCCACCACGCCCTGCGCTTCGGCTTCGTAGAGCTTCCAGATGACGCGCAGGCTTTGCAGGCTGCGGCGGCCGTCGGTCAGCGGGCGGCGGTCGTGCTCCAGGCAGTCGACGAAGTGGATCAGCTCGTTCTCGAGATGCTTACCCACGGCTGCCTGGAACAACAGCTGCTCGCTGCCTTTCTCCGCTTCAAGCGCGCCCTGGTGAAGGAACAGCTTCCCCTGGCTGATCTGTCCTTCCAACATGCCCTCGGTGCAGTGGGCGTGGAATGAATATTTTAGCCGCGTGCCCTTGGCGCCCCAGGTGCCGAAGTGGTAGCCGAGCGCGCCGTTGGCGAATTTGAGGGAGACGTTGGATGTGCCCTCGCCCTCCATCCAGGGCGTGCCGAAGTTGGTGCCGATATGGGTGCCGGAGACGGGCTGCCCCATCCAGGCGAGCAGGATGTCGATGTAGTGGCAGCCGTGGCTGAAGAGCTGGCCGCCGCCGAGCGTCTCTTTGCGGTGCATCCAGCTGCCCGGCTCGCCCTGCGTATGCTGCTCGGTCCAGATCGAAAGCTGGAAGAGGTCGCCGTAGGTTTTGGCCTTGAGCAGACGCTCCATCTCGACGACGATCGGGTGAAAGCGCATGCAGTAGGCGACCATCAAGGTGCGGTTGGCGCGTTCAGCGGTCTCGATCAGGTCCAGGCATTCGGCTTCGGAGTTGGCCAGCGGCTTCTCCATCAGCAGATGTTTGCCGCGGCGCAGCAGGTCGATGCCGATGGGATGATGGAGGTGGTGGGGCACGGCGAGGATGGCGGCGTCCATATGATCGAGGACCTGGCGGTAGTCGGCGGCGACGGTGTCGCAGCCCATCAGGTCAGCGGTGGCCTGGGCGCGCGGCAGGTCTGGGTCGACCGCGGCAGTGAAGAGGGCGCGGCCCTGCAGTTTCTCGAAGGCGGCGCGGTGGGACTGGCCCATGCCGCCGCAGCCGATCAGGCCGATGCGGATCATGACAGCAGCCGCCGGGGGTCAGTCGTCAGAAAGCGGCCGTACGCCACCGGCCTACCCTTTGATTCCGGTACGCGCGATGCCTTGGATGAAGTGCTCCTGGCCGATGAAGAACATGACGACGATCGGCAGGATGCTGATGACGGCGCCGGCCTGGATCAACTCCCAGCGCCCACCCGACTGGTTGGTCAGCAGCGTCAGCCCGAGGGTGATGGTCATGGTCTCGACCTTGGTGAGGAAGATCAGCGGGCCCATAAGGTTATTCCAGGAGCCGAGGAAGGTGAAGATGCCCAACGTGGCCAAGCCCGGCTTGGAGAGGGGCAGGAAAATACGGTAGTAGATCTGAATAAAACTGCAGCCGTCGATGCGCGCCGCCTCCACCATCTCCTGGGGGATGGTGAGATAGAATTGGCGCATGAGGAAGATGCCAAAGGCGGTGCCGAAGAAGAAGGGCACGGTGAGCGGCAGGTGTGTGCTGAGCCAGCCGATGTCGCGATAGAGCTTGAAGAGGGGAATGAGGGTGACGTGGAAGGGGATCATGATCGTGGCGAGGATGATGGCGAAGATAATGTTTT
The DNA here is from genome assembly GCA_026708085.1 of Caldilineaceae bacterium. GTDB lineage: Bacteria > Chloroflexota > Anaerolineae > Caldilineales > Caldilineaceae > Bin5. The sequence goes on along the minus strand of JAPOVP010000173.1, from coordinate 38,636 downwards.
TGCCCGGGAAGCGCATGCGCGCGAAGGCGAAGGCGGCCATGGAGCAGCTCAAGAGGGCGCCGACCGTGGCAAACACCGCGATCTTGATGCTGTTTATCAAGAAGAGATCAAAGGGCAGCACATCGAAAAGTCTGGGGTAGTTTCCCCACTGCGGCGGAATCGAGATCCACTTCGGCGGCAGCAGCAATACTTCACCCGGCTCCTTGAGCGAGGTAGAGATCATCCAGAGCAGGGGCAGGAGCATTGTGGCGCCAACGAGGGTGAGAACGGCATAGAGCAGCACGCGCCACGTGATGTGAAGGACTCTGTAGGAGGTCAGACCTTCGGATGCGGCGGCAGAGGCGCCGGGTATCGCCGTGGTGCGGGCCTCACCTATGGGGGTTGCGTCTTGTGCGCTCATGGTGGTTCTACCTCAGAGTTCGTAATGGACCCAGCGTCTCTGGAACCAGAACTGGAACAGCGTCAGGCTGACGATGATAACGAAGAGTACATAGGCCAGCGCGGAGGCGTACCCCATGTGGAAGTTCTCAAACCCCTGTTGAAAAAGATAGTAGACGATCGTCTTGGTGGCGTTGACCGGCCCGCCCCTGGTCATGACATAGGCCTGGGCGAAGACCTGGAAGGAGTTGATCACGGACAGGGTGAGGACGAAGAAGGTGACGGGCGAGAGCAGCGGGATGGTTATGTTGATGAATTTATGCCAGGCGTTGGCGCCGTCGACGGTGGCGGCTTCGTAATAGTCCTGGGGAATGCCCTGCAAGCCAGCGATGAAGATGACGATGTTGTAGCCGAGGCCGTGCCAGATGCTCATAATGATGATGGCCGGCATCGCCCAGGTGACGCTGCTCAGCCAGCGCACGCCGCGGAAACCCATGAAGCGCAGAATCTCATTGACGAGACCGAAGTCTGACTGGTAGAGCCAGAGCCAGAGCACGGAAATGGCGACCACCGAGGAGACAACGGGCAGGAAGTAGATGGTGCGGAAGACGGCCACGAACCGGATCTTCTGATTGAGCGCGATCGCCAGCAAAAGGGCGAGTACGGTTCCTGTGGGGACGGTCCCCAATACGTAGTAGCCCGTGTTCTTGATCGTGATCCAGAAGAGCGGATCTTCGGTCAGGAGTTCGATATAGTTGTCGAAGGCCTGCCACTTGGGCGTGCTCAGCAGGTTCCAGCGGGTAAAGCTGTAGTAGAGCGAGGCCAGCACGGGGCTGGCGGTAAAGACGATCAGCCCGAGGATGGTGGGCAGGATGAGGATATAGGCTTCGATCGCCTCCCGGCCCCGGTTACTCCCCAGGAATCCGCGCAAACCACCGCGCGCAGGTGTCGTTACAGCGCTCATACGACTCTCTCCAGACTGCGAGGAGAGAGAAAAGAGGAGTCAGCCCCTCTCTTTTCTCTCTCCTTTCTTCACTCCACTCACTCCTCGCTGTTTGCTATCCGAGCAGCTCTTCGCGGGAGCGTTCGAGGACGGCGTTGACACGCGACTCAAGGTCGTCGGTCGCCTCTTGCACCGTCTTGACCTGCAGCATGGCCGCTTCCTGTTCCTCGACGGCGATGCTGGCGATCTCACCTTCGGCAGGGCCGTTGAAGACGGGCGTGGCGTCTTTCAGAAGCTGGTTGAGGATCCACAGTTGTGTCGGCGGATCGGTGCGATCCTGCACGTAGATCAGGCCTTCCGCGGTGGGAATGTGGGCGGGGAAGGGGAAGATGGTCTGGGCGTACATGACAGCGCCGTCACCCATCGTCAACCATTTAATATACTCCCACGACTCATCCGGGTGCGGGGCTGAGCTGGTGATCGAGATACCGTTCTGGTAGGCGTCGATCGTGTTCTGGCCGGTAACGGGATGTGCGGGAGGTGTGAAGACGTCCCACTCGAACTCCTCGATCTCGGAGAAGGAGGGGATCATCCAGTCACCCATGACGGCGAAAGCGACGCGGCCGGTTTCAAATGGGTTGAACTGCAGGTTGGCTTCGGGCGGCATGGCGACCTTATGTTCGTTGACCAGGTCGGTCATCCACTGGAAGGCCTCCATCGGCGCGTCCTCTTTGATAAGGCAGCCGTTGTAGTCTTCGTCATAGAAGGCGCCGCCGGCCTGGAAGATCCAGAAGTTCATGCGGGAATTGCCGTCTACGGGCTTGTCCATGCCGTAGGACTCGGCCGAGCCGTCGTCATTGATGACGGTGAACTCTTTGCCGGCCTCGACGATCGTATCCCAGGTCCAGCTTTCGTCCGGGTCGGGGATACCCTTTTCGGCGAACCAGTTCTTGTTCCAGAACCACATGGTGCCGGAGTGCCAGACGGTGGGGAAAGCGTGCAGGTCGCCGGAGCCGCACCGGATCTGGCCGGGTTGCCAGCGTCCCTGTGTGATCGCGCCCTCGTAGAAGTCGTTGAGATCGACGCCATCACGCTCGACGAAGGGATCCAACGGGATCGTTACCCCGTTGTGCGCGAAGCGCACGTGATAGTAGGGCGAGTGGTGCATGATGTCGGGTGAATCGCCGGCGGCTGTAGAGGCCAACATCTTCTGCCAGTAGTTGGACCAGGAGGTGATGTCCTCCTGCAGCTTGATGTTGGGGTAGGCCTCCTGGAAGGCCTCCTGCAGGACGCCCTGCTTCTCTACCTGGAAGCCCCAGTAGGCGAGGCGCAGCTCGACGGTCTCCATGCCGCCGTCATCGCCGCTGGCCATCGTGTCACCGGCGGGTGCGGGCGCGGCGCAGGCCGCGGTCACCATGACGCCGGCGGTCGCCGCGGCGGCTTGCAGGAATGAGCGACGTGACAGCCGCTTGTTGACCAATGCGTTATTCTCCATCGTCTTTACTCCTTGGTTCGATTGAGCTGAATTGGATCTGTTTTTCGGGGTGGTGGAGACTGCTGGAGCAAAATAGTAACATAATATGAGTGGATGTCAAAGAATAATTGCGCGACCGGGCAGGGAAAACGCATCGAAATCCGAACGCCAATATCGCCTGCGAAGTTTGTCCCAGAACGATGCAATTTCGCTGCAAGGTCAGGCGCCACGCATCGTGGAGGCGGTTGCGCGGCCCGTATGGGTGAACGGCGGGCACAGGTCGGGCAGCGGGCGGGATTGGCTTTGCGGGCTAGCTTGCCTACGTGACCATGAAGACATTCTGCATTTTGTTCTTGTCTAAGGTCTTGCCAGAACAAGCGCTCCAGGGGGCGTCGAAACCAGAACATACACGTTGACAGGAGTTCAATTATATTTAATAATTTGTTCAGGCGTAGTTCATTGACCTATCGAAAGCTCGTTGCCAATCCCAATATCAGACACGGATCCGAACCTGTCCAGTTCATGGGACCTGGCAAGTAGCGCAGTTCATGCGCTATGACGTAGATAGAAAAGGAGGGCGCCTATTGGCTATTTCGAACTCGCTTTCACCATAGAACGGTTGTAGTTAAAGCCATGCGAGTGAGAGGAGAATGAGGTATGAACAAGAGAGGTTTCAGTAGACGACAGTTCCTGTCGCTGGCCGGTACGGCGAGTGGCGCCGCCTTGATCTCTGCCTGCGCGATGCCAGCTGCACAGGAGACCGCTGGCGAAATGTCGGACGAAGAGTCGACCGCTGCCCAAGCCCCTAAGACGATCACCTGTTGGCTCAGCACCAGTTACAATCCAACCGAATGGACAAGCCGGTCGGCTGAACATCCCACGGTACAGAACGCCTCGCGCATCCTTGCGGAACGCTTTACTGATGAGCACCCGGACATTTTGATTGCCTTCGCCGAGATGCCCATCCACGGGGAAAGGTCCGCCGACTATCCGGCCTGGCTCACGCCGCTTGTCGCTGCGGGTGAGGCGCCGGAACTCGTGTGGTCACTCCATGACATCCCGGTACAGAACGGCTGGGCGCTGCCGATTGGGGAGTATCTGGATCAACCCAATCCGTTTGCGCCGCAGTATGACCGCTGGCGGGATATCTTCTACGAGAGCTATATGAAGTCACTGGTCTACGGCGACGGCCTTGAGTATTGCGCTCCTATATTGTCGTACTGGCCCAATCTCGAGGTTGGGCTGGCGTACAACAAGGAGTCGTTTGCGAAATACGGCTTGGAGCCCCCGGTGACCTGGACGGAAGAAAAGGAAGTCGCCAGAGCGTTGAAGGAGTTGGGGGACGGGCTGGCGCCGTGGTGGCGCGAAGGCGCGTCCGGCAATTGCTGGCCTCTGGCCCTGCAGATTCTGCCCACCATGATGCAGGAGCTCTGCGTTGAGATGGACCTGAACGGCGACTTCTTTGTCGGGGCCGACGAGGCTCTGCCAGCCTTCAGGAATGGTCTGATTGGGCCCAACACACCGATCTACCGCCGCGCCTGGCAGGAGATGTTTGAGCTGGCCAACTCCTGGGTCGATGGCTTTTCGACCACTGATCTGGACTTGCTCTTCCGCACCGGTGGCGCGGCCATGCAATATCGCGCGACTGGAGAGTTCTCGCTGCTGGCCAACGACCCCACAATCGAATTCGACCGAGGCTTTCTCCCGCCTCCGATGCCCACCAGCCAGGACATTCCGCCGACAGACGATTTGCCCGGCTCCATCGATCCCATAGGGATAACGGCCGGCGATGGAAAGGTGCCGGCCGACCTCGTGCAGGCCGTCCAAGGCCCGGACCTGGTTATGCTCAAGAGTTCGGTCGAATCGCGAGACACTCTTGGCGAAACCCTGCTGTGGTGGCAGTGGCTCACGGAACCGGAGAACAACGCGTTCCTCATCAATGAGAACCAGTACCGCATTCCTTCTGCCAAGGACGCCCCGCTCGGGCCGATGTGGCAAGAGATTGGCCAGATCAAATTGCCCATTTACAAGTACAGCATCGCTTGGTGGGGGCAGGGCCTTTATTGGGATGCGACCCACTTCATGACCTGGCGTCCGCTGCTTGTGTCCTGGGTGCTTGGCGACATCGATGAAGAGACATTCTTCGCACGCCAGCAACAGGAATATGAGGATGGCGCCGACCGGTACGAGGCAGACCTCAAGGCCTTGGAAGAGAGTTCATAGCGCCGAACAGATTACGCCCTTACGAAGGATATGGAACCGTCCTGCTGAGTTCCATATCCTTCCTTTCTTGAACTACCCAGTAGACACAACAGAGCGTAAGGCAGGGTTTCCCCGCATACACCATGGGGATTTCCAACTCGGCATATGCGCGCAGAACCACCACATCGTGATCAGGAGTTACCATCGACCTGGTAAACTTCTGACCAGGATAAGTTCCCATATTCCCAGCTCTCAGTGATCTGGATGTTGACAGGAGAAGGGAAGTGTCAGGCAGACCGCATCTCTGGATGGTTGGCGTAGCGCTAATCGTTGTGATGATCTATGGAACGGATTGGGCGATCTCTACCGCGCGCCTCGACGAAATCATCCTCAAGACGACTCTGGATCCCCCCAATGTAGCCGCTGATGGTAAGAGCAGCATTGTGCTTACTGTGCAGGTAACTGAGCATGGTCAGCCCCGCGCCAATGATCTGTTGCAGTCGTGGCTCGATACCGGCAGCGGGCTCTTGATTCCGGAGTGGGTCTACACTGACGAGAACGGCATGGCGCAAATCACCTATACACCGAATCCGCTGACAAAGTATGATTTGCAGGACAAATCTGAGATTCACGTGAGGGTCATCAGTATCGGCCGGCTGATCGAGGTGGGCAAAGATATCGTGGTGGAAGTGCCGCTGACCCCTGCCGAGGAGCAGGAACAGAAGAAAATCTTTGACTAGCGCAAGGGTTGACCATGTCTCAAAATCTGGCAGCAGACGAGACCCTGGACAGGTCTCAAGGACCCTTGAACAGTAACACAAGAGCCGGGAAGCGCGCGGCACGCACGACCTGGACTGAAATGCGAAAGGCCTGGCAAGCCTATGCACTGCTGGCGCCAACCTTTCTCATGCTGATTGCCTTTATGTATTACCCGCCAATCCTCGGTCTGATTCGCTCCTTCTTCGAATGGGCCCCGGGAACAGATGCGACCTATGTGGGCCTGAGCAACTTTCGAGCCTACTTTGCCTATCCTGAAACGCCTCGCGAAATCTCGAACATGGGCAAGCTGATTCTCTTTGGTCTGTTCTCAAATATGGTCGTGCCATTTGTAATGGCCGAAATGATCTACTCGGTGCGCTCGATGGTGGCCAAAGGGTTCTACCGGTTGTTGATCATCATCCCCATGCTCACGCCGGGTCTGGTCACGATCTTGTTGTGGAAACATATCTATGATCCGAAGTTTGGTCCGGTCCATACGCTTTTGAGTGCTGTCGGCCTGGATGCGCTGGCCCTCAACTGGCTTGGGGAACCGTCTACGGCTCTCTACGCGATTATGGGCGTAGGGTTCCCTTGGGTATCCAGCATCGGTACGTTGATCTACCTGGGTGGCCTGGCCCAGATCTCCGCATCAATCTACGACTCGTGCCTTTTGGATGGCTGCACGGGGCTGCGGCGGGTTTTACGCATTGACCTGCCGCTTGTGCTCGGCCAGGTACGGCTTCTGGCGATACTGGCTGTGATCCACGGCCTTACAGCTTTCAACACCATTCTGGTGCTGACCGATGGCGGCCCGGGTTTTGTCACCACGGTCCCCGGTCTCACAATGTACAAACGGGCTTTTTTGACCCAGCAGTTCGGCTACGGGTCGGCAATAGGCCTGATGTTGTTTGTGATCGCAATGGTCTTAACGCTGACAGTAAACCGATCCGTGCGCCCCTTTGGTGAGGACGAAGCTGGGCGCTAGACCACCCCGGCAGGCAAGAAGGAGAAACGAGATGCGTACCATTTTATCCGGCCGGCCGAGTAAGGACGTGCCGCGCACATGGTGGCGCCCTCAGATAAGCTTACACACCTCGATTGTGGTCATATTGATTCTGGCGCTGGTTCCCATATACCTGATGGCAATTAGTAGTTAGGGGCTTATGTTGTCCCGGATACCAACATGAGGAACCAGAGGACGTTCGTTGCAATGGCGATCCACCTCCATTTCTTCCTCCCTTTCTTGTAGTCCTCTTCTGACGCCCGGCAGCTTATCAGCCCATCCTCTACCTTCTTCTTCTCTTTGGTCAGAACTCCGTGGTTGTATTCCAGCTTGCCTATCTCTTCGCGCAGTTCTGTGTACGTTTCCGTGTAGCTGGGAGCGGACGGCGGATCAGGCATGACGGCACCGCAGTAGTCACATTTCATGTTCTGCCTCCTATACTGCCATCAGGCTAGGTTGAAGTTCGTGCCGTCCTGCAATGTTGGGCATATCGAACTGGTTTCCCTCCAGAATGTCCGGCACCGATAGCAACTGCATCCGGGCATAGGGGCGGCCATGCACAACCAAGTCGCCCGCCTCCGCCATGAACTTCCTGAAGTTGCGCTCTTGTATCTTGCCCAACGGATTCATGGTGATCAAGCCTGCCATCATTGCATCTTCGCTGTCCAACACGCCTCTGAGTGCGCGCAAGGCCTGAATCGTTACGTGCTTGCCGCCCTTAACTTCCACCACCATGCTTTGCAGCTCCTTCAGGTCGGCCAGCTCGAAGTAAATACGTCCATCTATGCCGCCATCTGCGCTCCGTTTGGATGTACAGAAGCCTTCCACCTGCTCTACAGCCCACTTCTGGAACTGATGGCTGTCACGCTCCCACAAGTCTTGTGCGCCTTCAAGTGTGCGCGGCACGCCCTCCACCGTGAAATCCTTGCCGGGCTCCAAACCGCAGCGTTCCTGTAACCGAACTTGCGCTACCCTTTTGATTGCATGGATTGCAATGTCTATCCCGATCCAGCGTCGATCCAAGCGTTCAGCCGCCTCCAGCGTCGTCGCGCAACCGCAAAATGGGTCTAGTACTACGTCGTTCGGCTTTGTACTGCACTTGATGATCCGCTCAAGCAATGCACGGGGCTTTTGAGTTGGGTATCCCATGTATTCGCCGCCCGACGCGCCTGGGATATCTTCCCACAGGTTGTTTCGTTTCTGACCAGCTTTAGGTCTGATTTTCCGGTACAGCTTGCCGTTCTTGACTTCGATATTTCCGGCTGCATCCTCTTCTTCCATTCGGGATTGCTTCAGAGACCAACCTGTAGGATACGGCGGCATTATGCCTCTGAATTCGTAGCAAAGGTTGGGGCGCGGGCCGGCGCCTTTGCGCCTGTTGGCGGCGTCCAAATAGTAGGGGCCTATGGCGTCCTTGAGCTTGAAGCGTTTCAAGTCTTCATCATCATAAGGCTGCAACACTGCATCCATGTTGAAGTACGCCTTGTCTGTCTTGCCGTACCAAAGAATCGTATCGGTATCCGTGTTGAATTTGCGGGGCGAAAACTGATTGCCCTTGTGGCCGCGCATAGTCCGCTTCCATATGATCTCATTGCGGAAGTTGTCATGGCCCATCAGCGAATCCAGTAACGGCTTGATATAGTGGCTTGCGGTCGAGTCGCAATGGTAGAACAAGTTGGAAGTTGGTTTCATCAGGGGGTACAGTCGCAAAAGCCTCTCTATCATGTACGACAGGTAAGCCAGCAGGCGCGGCTGGGTGTTGCGTAAGGCGTTCATCCACATACGCCAGAACTGTACTGTAGCGTCGTCTATGCCGCCTTCTCGCATCAGGATCGGCATATGCCGGATTACCCGTTCTCGTTCTTCGGTAAGCTCCCACGTGTCACAGAACGCCTCAATCATGTCCGGCAAGGGGCGTCCTACTTCGTCTTTGTAGATCGCGTTGTAGTTGCGGTTGGAATTGAAAGGCGGATCCATGTAGACCAGATCGAGGCTGCGCTGGGGGATGCTCTCCATCACGGTAAGGCAGTCGCCGTAGTAGAGTTTGTTTACCCAAGTCATACCGACACCGCCCCGCGAATGAAGTCAGCGAACGGGTTGGCAGACTTGCGGATGTTGTACTTGTAGCAGGCTTCGACAATGTAGGCGGCCGCGTGTTCCTTGCTGTAGTGGTGATGCTGTCCGTACAGCGCACGCTTGACCAGTGACCAGAAACCCTCGATTGTGTTAGTATGGATCAGGCCTTCGACATACTTGACGGCGTGGTTGATGGTGAAGTGGGGAACCCACTCTCCCATCCTCCTGTAGGCGGGGAACTGGTCGGTTACCAGAACGCTGTCGCCGCCGTCTACGTGTCGCTTGAGGAACTTGTGCAGGCTCTTGGCCGTTACCTTCGGCGACGACTGGGCGACAACCTTACCGCCTCTCTCAACTGCTCCGATTACCGGCAGCTTGCGCGTGCCGCGCCCACGGGGGGGGGGGGGTAGAGTCGTCGTCGTTGCGGTTGTTCTTGCGGGGATTGCTGCCGTCCGTGGACAGGAACGCCTCGTCAGCTTCCACAATGCCATGCAGGAAAGCGTCCGAATCCTCTACCATCGCCTCTCTGATCCGCATCTTCATGTACCATGCGGACTTCTGGTTCAGGTCAAGGTCGCGTGCCAACTGGCAGCTTGACAGCGATTTCTTGGCGTTGATCACCAGCGCAATGCCAAGAAACCACTTCTGTAGCGGTATCTTCGTCTTTTGGAAGATGGTCTTGGACAGAACGTTGAAGCTGGCCTTGCATTCGTGGCAGTTCCACCGGCCTACACGCTGGCCGTCGGCCTTGCGCGCTACTCTGGAACTGCTACAATGCGGGCAAACTGGTGAATCTCCCCACCGCACCGCTTCCAGATGCTCAATACAACTTTCGTGGTTCGGAAATTGCCTGAAAACTCTGAACAAATCCATTGTGTGTCTCCCTGTACACCTGTCAACCAACCCGATATACATAGTATACCGTACAATGGATTGCTTGTCAAGCCCCTAACTACTAATTGCCTACCTGATGCTGGTCGTCTCCTTCAAGAACCCACTGCAGTTCATGCACGAACGCTGGGTGCCCAGCCATCCTTTGCGTTTGGGGAATTATGGAGCCGCCTGGCTGGTCGTGAACGAATACATTATCAACACTGTCTTTGTGGCCTGCGCCGGGCTGCTGGGTGTACTCATCCAGTCATTGACCTGCGGACACGTCTTTGCACGCATGCGCTTCCCGTTTCGCGAGCCGCTCTTCTATGCTATCATCGCGCTTCTGATGGTACCCTGGGTTCTTTCCTTTGTTCCGGGATATATGCTCTATCACGGCCTCGGGCTGATCAACACGCGCTGGGCACTGATCATCCCGAACCTTGCAAACGGACCCGTTTTCGGCATCTTTCTCATGCGCGCCGTCATTACCGGCATACCTGAAGAACTCTACGAAGCAGCCCGTTGTGATGGCGCGGGCGTCATACGCGAGATCACCTGGATCACGCTGCCCCTGTCGCTACCCGGCCTGGCCACGCTGGCGGTTGTCAACTTCATCGGGACCTGGAATTGGTTCCTGTGGCCCCTGGTGGCGGTCACCGACAGGGCCAAGCAACTCATTACAGTTGGGCTGTACCAGTTGACGTCTGGTGGGGCGCATGGAACGGCCGTGAGCATGTCAGTCTGGGGACCGCTGTTCTCCGGTTATGTAATCGCCTCTGTGCCTCTTGTCATCCTTTTTGTCTTTCTTGGTAGGTTCTACGTCGAAGGTCTGATGGAAACGGGCCTGAAAGTGTAAGGGAAGTTGCCAGCAGCGGCCTTTCTCCGCCCGCGTCCCTGACCCGGTCTCGGACTGGCCAACGTAGTTCGCACAGAGAGAAAAGCGCATGATTTTCAAACCGGAGATCGCGGCCCGCTTGTGGGACACCTGGCTGTACTACCATGACGGCAGGCACTATCTCTTTTATCTTCACCGTATGCACGCCGGCGGCCCCTATGATGGCATGAGCGTCGCCACTTCGGATGACGGTGCCCACTTTGCCGACCGGGGACCGATCATCCACAAGGCCAAGGACGCCAACTGGCTGGGCACGGGCATGGTCTGGCGCGCCGGCGACCGGTTCATACTCAACTTTTCGGAGGAGCGCGGCGGGGTACAGGAGATCTTTTTCGCCGAATCGGACGATCTGCTGCAGTGGCGGCGGCTGCCCGACGAGGAGTATGTGTGCCGGTCCGACCCGCGCTGGTATGCGGAATCGCCGGCGTTCACGAGCCAGCGCTGGGATTGCATCTGGGTGCTGCCGCGGGAGGACGGGCCGGGCTATATCGGCTTCCTCACTGCGGTAGCCAAGGATGGTCCGCCCGGGCTATGCGGAACGGCCGGCTGTGTTGTGTCGGATGACGGCCGCCACTTTCGGGCCGCGCCGCCGGTGATCGAGACCGGGCTATGGGGCGAACGCATCGAGGTGGGCGCGGTGGAGAAGATCGGCGACCGCTACTACATGCTGCTGGGAGTCGGGAAGTCGCATGCGCTGGGGTCGCGGTACCTGTCGGAGCTGCTGGCAGGCGAGTGCGGGATGTACGTTCTGTCGTCCGAGTCGCAGACCGGGCCGTACCGGCTCGACCCGGGCCAGCGGCTGCTGCTGGGCAACAGCCCCAAACGGCTGAACTACTTTGCGCGCTTCTATCGCTGCGGCGAGGAGTTGCTGCTCAACCACCACACGGTGCCGCGCCAGAAGGGCGGCGAATCCTATTTTTCGCCGCTGAAAACGGTCCACCGCGACGCCGCGGGTATTCTGAGCCTGCGCTGGTGGCCCGGCAATGAAGCGCTGAAGGGGCGTCCGCTACCGGTGGGGCTGGAGGGATGCGAGCTCTACGGCCTGCAGCCCGGTGACTGTCCGGTCGAGGGGGGAAGCCTGCAGCTGGCGGCTGCGGCCGGCGGGCTGGCGATACTTCCGGTGAAGTTCGACGTGGCGCGCGGGGTCATCCTCGAAGCGGAATTGAACTTTGAGGAGTTAAGCGGTCCTCTCGGCGGCGTGGGTTTCTTCATCGAAGGCGACCCCATCGGGGCCGGCAGCTTGTTTGTGGCCCAGAGCGACAGTCGTCTGACGACAGGCCCCTATTCGTCGCCGACGGGAGACGGCTACGCCTTCCAGCCAGAGGACGCGAAGCCGCTGTCCTTTAAGCCCGGGCAGACGATGCGCTGGCGGCTGCTGTTGCGCAACGAGTTCGCGGAGCTCTACGTCGACGACGAGCTGATCCAGGGCTATACGCTGCCCCATGCCCCGAGCGGCCGGCTGGGCTTTGTCATCGAGGCCGGCACGGGGGCTGCGGCCAACGTACGCGGCTGGGGAATGTCCCTCTAGGCGCACGCAATACCCCTTCTTTCACAACTGCCGAAACTCCCTAAACTAGTAACTATTTAGCCATGTTCTGTGTGTGTACTGTGTGCGGTCTGCCTGGGCGGAATGTACCGTCAGTATTTCTGTAGCGGGCTCTCGATGGTCATGGCGGTGTATGTTGGGGATATATAGGTACTGCCTCGCCTGCCTTGCTTGCGCTGGCACATTTTCGGTATCTACCAGGAGGCGGGGGGGAAGCGCGGGCCGCCGCGGGACGCCAACTTCGTATTGCCCACACACTTGCTACGGCGCGAGGTTGTAGGAGAGGGGGCGTTGCGGGGGCGGAGCCCCCGCACAAGGGAGGGCCGAATAGGCCCGACCGCCCAACGGCAGTGGTTAGTGGTTAGTGGTTAGTTGCCAGAAACGGTTACGCTCACCCTATTCAGGGTTGCGAAGCGGTTATGGCTGAGTGGTAGCGGGTTCGCTAGCCTTTGATGCCGGTCAGGGAGATGCCGCGGACGAAGTAGCGCTGCAAGAGGAGGAAGACGAGGAGCACGGGCAGCGTGACGACGACGGAGCCGGCCATGAGGCGGGGCCAGCTGGTGTACCACTGCCGCTGTACGAGGGCGACGCCGAGCTGGACGGTGAAGAGATATTTGCGGTCGAGGAAGATGAACGGGCCGAAGAAGTTGTTCCAGGAGGCCATGAAGGAGAAAACGCCGAGGGTGGCCAGGGCGGGTTTCATCAGGGGCAGGGCGATGCGCCGGTAGATGCCGAAGGAGCTGCAGCCGTCGATGCGGGCGGCGTCTTCCAGTTCGATGGGCAGCGAAAACATGAACTGGCGCAGCAGGAAGGTGCCGTAGGCGGAGCTGAGCATGGCGGGGACGATGAGGGGCAGATGGGTGTTGACCCAGCCGATGCGGTGCATGACGATATAGAGCGGGATCACGGTGACGGCATAGGGCACCATCATGGTCGACAAGACGATGATGAAGAGGACATTTTTGCCGGGAAAATCGAGCCGGGCGAAGGCAAAGGCGGCGAGCGAGGACGTGATGAGCTGGCCGCCGACGCTCAGAACAGCGATCTTGACACTGTTATAGAGGAATATCCCAAATGGCTGGTCGAGGAAGAGGTCGCCGTAGGCTTCCAAAGTAGGCTCAAGCGGGAGCCAGGTTGGTGGGATCTGAAAAGCCTCGAATTCTGTCTTGAACGAGGTTGAGATCATCCACCAGAAGGGAGCCAGGGCGGCCAGGCCCAGCACAATCAGCAGAATGTGGGTAACGATGTTGGCCAGGAGCTCTTGTTGTTTGAGACTGGCCACACGCTCAACGCGTGCCGCGCGCATGGATGAAACTCTTTGCACGGGTATCCCCTTTTTCGACGTTCGCCAACTCCCCTACCGCCGGCTCAGGCCGCAATCAGCGCTGGTTTCTCAATAGTGTACCCACAGCCTGGCCAGGCGCACTTGGATCATCGTAATTGTAAAGATGACCATGGCCAGGATCCAGGCCATAGCCGAAGCATATCCCATCTTGGAGCTGCCAAAGGCCATCTGCCAGAGGTAATAGATGTAGACGTTGGTCGAATTGATCGGTCCGCCCTGGGTCATAACATAGATGAGGCCGAAAGTCTGGAAGGTGCCGATCACGCTCATGACGAGAATGAAGAACATGGTGGGCGTGAGCAGCGGGATGGTGATTTTGAAGAAGCGGCTCAATGGCCCTGCGCCGTCGATGGTGGCGGCTTCATACAGATGATCGGGGATTCCTTGCAATCCGGCCAGATAGAGGACCATGTTGTAGCCGAGCCCCTGCCAGACGGTTACCATGGCGACGGCGGGCATGGCCCAAAAGACATCGCTGAGCCAGTTGGGCCCGTCAATACGGACCCAGGAGAGGGTGTAGTTGATGAGACCGAATTCGCCGTCGTACAGCCATCGGAACATGAGGCCGACGGCAACAACTGAAGTGACAAGCGGCAGGAAGAAGGCGAGCCGGTAGAGGTAGCGCAGTCTGATTGGCCGGTCGAGCAGTGCGGCCAGAATGAGCGGGAAGGTCACGGAGGGCACGATGATCCAGCCGGCGTATTTGAACGTATTGCCGAGGACCTTCCAGAAGAGACGGTCGCGGCTTACCAGGCGGGCGTAGTTTTTGAGCCCAACCAGTTCGGGCGGACTGACCATATCCCAAGTATGGAAGCTCATGTAGAGGGATGCGGCGATGGGGAGGAAGATAAAGGCAACGATGCCGATGAGGAGAGGCGCGACAAAGAGGTAGCCCTCATAGCGGTGCCAGCGGATTTCACGCGTTTTCGTCTTGGCTACGAGGCGGGTCAGAACCTGTGACTGAGCCATAGTCTGTCCTGCGATACACCTGGATTCGCCGCCGCCTACTGTGCGGCTTCAGGTGTATCGCAGGCTTGGGAGACTCCCGGATCGATTTTATCTGTCCGTCCGCTACTGATCCCAAGCGGACATCAGACCTTTAGTACTGCTCCTCAGTGGCGTCGGCGAGGATGTCCTCCATCACCACCTGGATCTCGTTGAGCGCTTCGGCGGGGGTCATCTGCCCAAGGAAGGCGGCCTGCAGGTTGGGGATGACGGCGGTGCCGAGCAGCTCACCGTGGTTGACGCCGAGCGAGTCGTTGGCGGCCAGGTCGGAGTTGAAGCAGGCATCGACAAAGACTTCGCCGCCGCGGGCAACCATCTCATCGGTTACGAATCCTTCGGGGCGGCCGGCCGGGATGGAGAAGCCGGTTCTGCCCAACACGAGGGCGCCTTCGCCGATCGACATATGCTTGAGGAAGGCAAAGGCGGCGTCGGGATGGTCGGTGTCGGCGACGATGCCGAAGCCGGAGGTCCACATCATGGTTGTCGTGGGGCCGCCCTCGAAAGCGCGGGGGTTGCGCACGACATGCCAGTCGATCTTGTCGGTATTCTGGAGCAGGGCAACGGTATCGATGGTGTGGCTGGCCCACATGGCGATACGCCCTGTAAGCTGACGCGAGCTGGCGCCCTCGGTGGACAGCTGTTCGGGCGAGGGTGAAATCTCGTGGGTCAGGATGGTATCCACGAGCCATTCGATTGCTTCGATATTCTTCGGGTCGTTGGCGGTGGGGGTGGTGAGGTCCCCGTTCCAACGGTCGAAGTAGCCTTTGCCCTCATTGGCCCACATCCAGTGCTCGTTGGCCCAGGGCCCGGTCTGCGTCATCCAGCCGAAGACCTTGTCCTGGCCTTCGCCGGAGGTCAGTTTCTGGCCCATTTCGAGGCAATCGGCCCAGGTCCAGCCGTCTTCGGGGTAGGCAACGCCGGCTTCATCGAAGAGGCCCTTGTTGTAGATTACGGCGTGGGTTACATAGTCCTTGGGCAGGCCGAAGAGCTTACCTTCGACAGTGTAGAGCTGGAGCAGAGCGGGCGCGACGGGGTCGTCGTCGTAGTCGGAGTCTGCGTCGAGATACGGATGCAGATCGACGAGAATGCCCTTTTTGCTCCAGATTCTGGGCGGCCCGTAGGTGGCCACGATGGCGATGTCGGGGGGATCGCCGGCGGCGATGCGGGCGTTGATCTTAGCCAGCATATCCGGCCAGGAGCCGATGGTGGGGCTGATAAGAAGGTCGACGTCGGGCATGACGTCTTTGAACTTGTCGAATGCCTCGCCGTGTACTTCGTCGGGTTCGTAGCCCAGGTATTCGAGCTGGATGCCTTCGGCGGCTGCACCGTCATCGGAAGCGGCCGGGGACGCGACCGGTTGACAGGCGGCGAGAAGGGTAGCCCCGCCGATGGCGCCGGCGGTCAGTTGCAGGAATTCTCGTCTTTTCAAGGGCTTGGCGTTCACGGTGTTCTCCTCTCGGGATGATGATGTAGATGCTGTGCGAGGATAGCCGGTATTCTACAGTAGCTGAGTTTGGTTTGCAATCTGTGTATTAATGCGGGCAGGGGCTATCGTCTGAACTGTGATTCATGTGATTTGGGGGATGAGCTGTGATGAGGGCGCCGTTGGCATGGGTGCGCTCGTGTGAACGATCGACGAGCGTTTACGAGAGATCACGAGCGTTGTGCGAGAGATTGTGAAGGGGCTCCGGCGGCGCGGACAGGTGCGGCGCGAAAGGTTCAGCTGAGAAACAGGTTGTACAAATACCGGGGCGTTATGGATGTGACCTGCTGTGCCGGTTTACTGGCAATACTGCGATCAGTTCTTTACGGAGGGCTACCCAGTACCGGTGTATGCGAAGCTCATGTGGATGCAGCGTCCTGGGACTGGACAGCCACTGTGGTGATAGTCTCGCACAATTGTCCGAGGTTCTCAGGGGAGAATGTATGTTAGGGTTGACTTTTGACTCATCGTAAGCTGGAATTTCAGGGACATCTTTCATTTCGAGAAGATTCCGAAATACAATGCAGTCAATGTGCTGAACGGCTATGCACATATTGACATTTACTCCCCTCTTGAGGTGATACGACATGACGAACAGTGAGCCGGAATGCGTCGCTCTGAAACGGCGCGGCGCGGCGCGAATCTATCAGCAGTTGGCCTTCTGGCAGAAACGCAACCAAAGGATGCGGGAGCGGCAAGAGGCAAGGCTGCGAAACGAGTCGCCAACTGAAACGTCTGCATGACTTCCTGCGCTTTGGTAGATCCTCGTACATACACAGTCAAGAACTCGTGACCGGGAGATCTGGTCCACGTGAGTAAATTCACTATCGACAGGACGACATTTCAGTCCGTTGCCCAGTCGATCGCCGAGCGATTCGACCCAGAGCAGATCATCCTCTTCGGCAGCCATGCCTGCGGCAACGCCGGCTCCCACAGCGAATTGCACGGTCCTATCGTGCCCAAAACCCCCCGCTCTCACCCCGCCAGCGTCATCAGTAACGTCGGCGCGTTGTCGAAATACCACGCCGTCAGCGCCGTCCTCGCGTTATCGAGACTGTCGGATGTCCCATAGGGGTAGAGCGGTATGGAGCGCTGGCTGTCTTCCAGCCAGAAGTAGGCGGTAACGATGTGTATTCCGCCCGTCAATTTGCCCCCGTGCACCTCCATGCACAGCGCGTCCTTGCCGTTGCGGGCCTTGACTTCGCAACGGTGAATCTCGTCTCCGCCAGTTGTGGAAACTCTCTGCCAATTAAGTTCAACCGTTGCCATGTCGCAGTTCCTCCTCACTCACACACGATGTCTTCGTTATCGGGGTCGCCCATGTACTGGTAGGCGGGATGATCACGCCGCACCGGCGCGATGCCGTGCTCGCGGGCATTGACAGCGGGGCGCATATGGTATACAAGATACGCGGCATGTGCGAATTACGCAACACTGAAGGGGTATTATGCAGCCGAGACGCGGGCAACAGTTGGTGCAGTCGTTGGAACGGGGCCTAGCGGCGCTGGAGATGGCGCTGGACGGCAGTGTGCGCCCGTCTGAGGTGGCGGAGGCGCTCGGCATCGACCGCAGCACGGCCTATCGGTTGCTGTATACGTTGATGGCGAAGGGCTATCTGCTGCAGGATGAACGCACGCGCGAGTTCACCTCGAACCCGGCCAAGTTCTTCCAACTTTACGGCAAGGTGGCGACGCTGCTGGACTGGCCGGACGTTGCAGGGGACTTTCTCACGAAGCTGCGGGACGAGAGCGGGGAGACAGCCAACCTGGGCGTGCGGCAGGCCAATAATGTGATCTATATCGCGCACAAGCCGGGGCAGGCGGCGCTGAGCGTGAACTTCGCCCTGGGAACGAGCCGGCCGCTGCACTGTTCGGCGCTGGGCAAGGCGTTGCTGGCGGCGCAGCCGGATGCGGTCACGGCGGAGTGGGTGGCGAGCGCTCCGCTGACCACCTACACGACCAAGACGATCACCGAGCCCTCGCACCTGAAGCGTCATCTGGGAACGGTGCGCACCGACGGGTATGCGGTCGACGATGAGGAGACCTTTGCCGGCGTGCGCTGCATCGCGGCACCGATCCATGATCACCGTCAGCAGGTGATCGCGGCCCTGGGTATCTCAGGGCCCACGACACGCATCACGCAAGAGCAACTGCCCCATTTCGCCCAGACCGTCATGCAGGTTGCCGCTGAGTTGTCCGCGGAACTGGGCGCGCCCAACTCTGACCTCTGATTCTTATACGTCCTCTAGTGTAGCCGGCGAAACCACGACTGCGTCGACCGCGGCGCCCACGCCGTACAGCCTTTTGTAAATCTGGCCCATATGGCCGAGCGCATCCCCTCTCCTAGATGATCCGCGGTTCGAAATCGGTATGGCGGTTCATGTCGCCCCGCGCTGCCGAGACATAGAGAGTGGACGAAAGCAGTTCCCCATATTTCCAGTCGACATAGAGGCAACATTGACGAAGTCTTACTCCCCCATTCACGCTGCGGTAGCTAGGACGTTGGCACTTTTTTGGCGATTGTTCACAAGGGACCCCTATGCTAGAATGGCCCGGCGCGCATTAAAAATTATTGAGTTTTATTGATGTCACACAGCCGGGCTTGCCTGGTCATCAACTACTCACAAGGGGGAAAGGAACGATGAAGCGCTTTTGCCTGGTTCTACTTATCATTGTGTCGTTGGCCCTGGCCGCCTGCCAGCCGGTCGCAACCGAGCCGGCGGGAGACATGTCGATGGAGGCCGCCGAGCCGAGCGGCACGGTCGAGGTATTCTCCTGGTGGAGCGGTGGCGGCGAGCTGGCCGGGCTCAATGCCATTATCGAGGTCTTCAACGCACGCTATCCCGATGTCGAGTTCGACAACGCAGCGATCGGCGGCGGCGACGGCGTCAACATGAAGACGGTGTTGGAGACGCGCATGTTGGGCGGCGAGCCGCCGGACTCGTTCCAGGTCTGGGCGGGCGTGGGCGTCGTCGAGGATCACGTCGTGCCCGGCAGAATGGAGGGGCTGGATTTCCTCTTTTCGGAAGAGGGGCTATATGACGTGTTCCCGCAGTCGGTGATCGACAACGTCTCCTACGAAGGGACGCCCTATGTCGTGCCGGTGAACATCCATCGCCAGAACATCATGTGGTACCGGCTCGACAGGTTTGAGGCCGCCGGCATTACCGAACCGCCCGCAAACTGGGACGAGTTCTTCGTTGTAGCGGAACAGCTGAAGGAGGCCGGTATCCCGGCCATCGGCGGGGCGTCGCTGGGCGCGCTGGCCTTCCACACCTACAACTACTTCCTCAACAGCGTGACCGACGGCGAGACCTATCTCGGCCTGTTCGACGGCTCGGTCGGCTGGGATGCGCCCGAAGTCGCGGAGGCGCTGGCGCTTCACATGCGGGCGATGGAGTACGCCTCGGGCGACTGGCTGGAGGTCGGCTGGGGTGACCAGGTGGAGCGCTTTGCCGCCGACTACGACGAGACCCCGGCGATTATTCTGATGGGTGACTGGTTCTGGGGCTTCATCAAGTCGGAAGGGATCGAAGAGCTGGTCGGATGGGCTGACATCCCGGATCATCAGGGCAAATATGTCTGGGTGGCCGACTCCTTCGGTTTGCCCAAGAATGCGCCCAACCGCGACAACGCCATCGCCTGGCTGAAGGTCGTGGCTTCGAAGGATGGACAGGACGCCTTCAATCCGCTCAAAGGCTCGATTCCGGTGCGCACGGACGGCGACGTGAGCCTCTACGACGAGTACTTGCGCGAGTCGATGGACGCCTGGCAGACGCATGAACTGCTGCCGTTCATCGGCGGTCTGGTGCGGCAGAGCTTTGTGACCGACCTCGGCAACATTGTGAACAACATGCTGACCGGGCACGGCGACGTTGCCCGTGCGCAGGAGGAGCTGATTCAGGCCGCCAAAGACTCCGGCATTGGCGAGTAACTGATTCACAGGCTTCGCACGGAAAGCGGATAGGCGCCCGTTCTATCCGCTTTCCGCCTTCCCATTCAAGCACCTGAATCGAGCCATGCAATCCGAACTTTCCGCAAGGGCAAAGTCGCTTCCGGCCCTGCTGCCAAAGTGGCTCCGCGACGACCGCAAAATCGCGATTTTGGTCTTGGCGCCGTCGATCATCGCCGTGGCCGTGTTTATCTACGTCTTCATGGGCTGGACGCTGTACATCTCGGTCTCAAACTGGGACCGCCCGGCGCTCGACCTCTCCTTTGCCGGTCTGAAGAACTGGAAGCGACTGGTCAACGATCCCCGCTTCCACATCGACCTGCGCAACCTCGTCCTCTTTGCGGTCGGCTACATGTCGCAGTGCATCATCATCGGCTTTCTGCTGGCCGCGCTTCTCAATGAGCGGATCAGGGGCGAAGTGTTTTTTCGCACCGTCTTTCTGATGCCGTTTGCCGTCTCGGCGGTGGTCAGCGGGACGGCCTGGCGCTGGCTGCAGGTGCCGTCGGCGGGGATCAATCTGCTGATTGCCAACATGGGATTCGAGAACTTCCGGCCCCTCTGGTACATGCACCCAAAGCTGGGCATGCTGGCGATCACGATTATGGGCGCGTGGCAGTTTTCCGGCTTCGTTATGGCGCTGTATCTCGCAGGTTTGCGCGCGATTCCCGACGAGTTGCGGGAGGCGGCGGTCATTGACGGCGCCGGCACGATCGCGCTTTATCGTCATGTATTCATCCCCATGCTGCGGCCGGTCACCTTTACTGCGATTGTGCTGACCGGCGCCGGCTCCATCGGCAATTTCGAGATTCCCAGCATCATCGGCACAGGCCCCGGTTTTGCGACCGATACGCTCGGCTTTTACATGTTCGAGCAGACCTTTCGCTCCAGCCGCTACGGTCTGGGCGCGGCGGTTGCCACCTTCATGCTCGTCCTGTCCATCCCATTGGTTCTGCCCTATCTGATCAGCGTTTTGCGTGAGGAGAGAGAATGAGTTGGCATCGTCTGCTGGCCGGCAGCACCAAGTATGCCGTCCTGATCGCATTTGCCGCCTTCTACCTGGTGCCCTTCTATGTGATGATCCTGACCGGGCTGAAGCCGCTCGAAGACATCAGTTCATTCGAGATCTGGAATATGCCCAAGAGCCTCGACTTCGGCAGCTTCCGCGAGGCGTGGAATCAGATGGATACCAACTTCTGGAACAGCGTGCGCATCACGATTCCGGGCGCCATCGTTTCAACTTTTCTGGGCTCGCTCAACGGCTATGTTTTCGCCAAGTGGGGCTTTCGCGGCTCGAATTGGATTCTTTTTCTGTTCGTGTTCGGCATGTTTCTGCCCGGCCAGGGGATCCTTATCCCGCTGGTGTGGGTGTTGCAGTTTATGGGCCTGTACGGTAAGGTGAACGGCCTCATCATGGCCTACTGCATCTTTGGCATACCGATCACGTCGCTACTGTTTTACAGGTACTATGCCAGTGTTCCGGATGAGTTGGTGGACGCGTCGAAGATCGACGGCTGCGGCTTTTTCGGCATCTACCGCCGCATCATTTTGCCGCTATCGGGGCCGACCTTTGCGGTGGTGGGTGTGTGGCAATGCACAAGGATCTGGAACGAGTACCTGATGGCGCTGGTTGTGCTCGGCAACCCGGCCAGGGCGCCGGTTACCGTAGCCATCAAGAACTTTTCCAGCATGGGCGTCATCCCCTGGAACCTGCAGATGGCCGCCGCGCTGATCGCGTCCGTGCCCACGATTGCGGTCTACCTGCTGCTTGGCAAACTGTTCATGCGCGGCCTGCTGGAGGGGTCGTTGAGCGGCTAGTCGACGCGGCGGTCCCACCGGTTATCCAACGGTCATCATCCACACAGACGGAGACGGATATTCCGAGCATACGCGTTTCCCATGGGACTCATTCTGATTGTTGTACCGTTATTGCATTGCCGGTGTCCGCGTGCGGGGAGAGAATCCCCCTTGCTCTCCCCGCAGCGCACATTTGCCAGCAGAGGAGCGGGGCGTTTTGACAGACGACATTCGCTTTATGTGGGACACGCCCGTGCCGATGCGCGACGGGGTGAAACTGTCGACCGACATCTACCTGCCGGCGGCGGCGGAAGCCTACCCGGTCATCCTGGCGCGCACGCCCTATGACAACATCGCGCCCCGCATGGTGGAGGCTGCCCAGTTCTTCAGCGCGCGGGGGTATGCGGTGGTGCTTCAGGATGCACGCGGGCGCTTCGATTCGGAAGGCCATTTCGAGCCGCGCGTGAATGAGGGCAAGGACGGCTACGACACGATCGAGTGGATCGCGGAACAGCCCTGGTCGAACGGCAAGATCGGCATGATGGGCGGGTCGTACGGCGGCACCGTGCAGTGGCTGGCCGCGCGTGAGCGTCCGCCGCACCTGACCACGGTCGTCACTTCGGTCACCGGCGGCATGCGTTGGATGCACGATGAGAACTATATGAACGGGAAGTTCCCCGTTTTCCAGTTCCGCTGGCTGAACATGACCGGCGGGCGCACGATGCAGCACTACCCGTTCGAGCCGCTGACCTCGCATCAGCCGGGCGTGGCCTCGCCTTACAACTTCAACAAGCTGATCCGCACGCGACCGCTCAAGGATGTCGACAAGGTGGTCGGGCGCACGAACACATATTGGCGCACGTGGCTCGAGCGCAACACCTACGACGAGTACTGGCAGCAGATGTCGTTCGAGGACTACTTTGAATTGGTTGACCTGCCCGCATTGCACATCACCGGCTGGTTTGACAACTGCCAGTGGGGCGAGATGTACATGTACAACGGGATGGCGGCGCGCTCGCCCGGGGGCGACAAACAGTGGTTGCTCGTTGGTCCGTGGGACCATGCCGGGTCGGCCAATCCGCAGCCGCGCCTGGGCGATC
Organism: Caldilineaceae bacterium; assembly: GCA_026708085.1. Taxonomy (GTDB): domain Bacteria; phylum Chloroflexota; class Anaerolineae; order Caldilineales; family Caldilineaceae; genus Bin5. The sequence goes on along the minus strand of JAPOVP010000173.1, from coordinate 15,809 downwards.
TGGCGTTCACGCAAGAGGCGGTGCTGGACATCAGGGCGGTTCATTTGCGCTGGTTCGACTACTGGCTGAAAGGCGAGGAGAACGGTCAAGCCGATGATGCCAAGGTCAGGATTTTCACCATGGGCCGCAACCGCTGGCGGGAGGAGCCTGCGTGGCCCGTGCGCGGGATGGAGCAGGTTGCCTTCTATCTCCACAGCGGCGGGGCGGCGGATCTGTTTCCCGAAAGCGGCAAGCAAGGGGAGCAGGGGAGCGGCCACGGGACGCTGGATTTGACGCCGCCCGGAGAGGAGGCCGGCGACCGGTATGTATACGACCCCGAAGACCCCGTGCCCTCTGTGGAAGACGCGGAGTCGCCCGATCCGATAAGGGACTCCCACGTGCTGGCGATGGACTATCGCTACGCCCTGCGCCGCGCCGACGTGCTGACCTACACCAGCGCGCCGCTGACAGAGGAGCTGGAAATTACCGGCACGGCCTTCATCACCCTGTACGCGGCCAGCGACTGCGTCGATACGGACTGGGTGGCGTTGCTGTGCGATCTGCAGCCGGACGGCAGCTCGATTCCGTTGACTTCGGCGGTGATGCGCGCTTCGTACCGCGCCGGGGCAGACAAGATTGACAGTCCGGCCCCCTCTCCCATCACGCCGGGCCGCGTGTACCAATACACAATTGAGTTCATGGCAACTTCGATGGCCTTTCAGCCGGGTCACTGCCTTCAGCTGGCGGTGACCTCTTCGCTGTATCCGGCCTATGATCTGAATCCGAACACGGGCGCGCCGGTCGGTGAGGACCTGCCGAGCCAGCCGGCCAACCAGACCATCTACCACTGCGCCGAGTATCCGTCGCATCTTCTGCTGCCGGAGGTGAAACGATGAAGCACGCCCCTTCCATGCTGGCCGGCGCGGCCGAAGCGGTCATTACGCGCGTCAAGGACAGGCCGGTCGTCTACGATGACCTGTTTGCGCGCGCACTGGTTCTTGGCGCGGATGGCGACCGGCTCGTCATCGTTGCCACAGACATGGGGACGTTCAGCGTCGAGTATGCAGACGACCTTCTGCAGCGCATCGAGCGGACGACGGATATCCCAAGCGGCAATATCATCATCACCTCAACCCAGACGCACAATGCGCCGGGCGTTGACGGGCGCGAAATGACGCCTGAGGCGGGCGAGTGGCTGTCCGACTGCATCGCCGGGCTGGTGAAGCGCGCCAATGATGACCTCCGGCCTTGCGTGCTGAACGCGGGCCGCGCGCCTGTGCAGATCGGCTACAACCGGCGCCTGATGCAGGACGGCGAAATCGTGATGGCGCCGAATCCCGACGGCGCGATTGTGCCGTGGGTGGACGTTCTTGAGGCGAAGGATGCGGACGGCAGGCGGATTGCGGTCCTCTTCTCGCACGCCGCCCATCCCGTGATCGTCCACTGGCTGAGCGAGGAGATCGGGCCGGACTTTCCGGGCTACGCGGTCAGGCATCTGCGCGACCTGCTGGCAAGAGAAGGTGAGCCGGAGGGCGTGTTCATGTTCGCGCAAGCCTGTTGCGGCGACATCAACGGCCATCCCTTGCGCGGCGGTTTCGGCGCGTGTGATGCCGCCGGACTCTCGCTGGCATTTGCCGTCAAACAGGCGCTGGCCGGCGCGCGCCCGGTTGCGCCTGACGCGTTCAAAGCGCGCTCGCTCGATTTGTCCCTTCCACTGGAAGAGCCGCCGACAGCAGCCGAATGCACGGCGGCGCTGGCAGAGGACCCGGACAGCACGCGTTTTCGCGAGCTGCTGGCGGTTGCCGAGAGCGGTGAGCGGCAGTTTCATCCGCTTTCGATGCGAGCGCTGGCCGTCGGCGACGCGCTGTGTTTCCTTACATTTACTGCCGAGATGTTTGCCGAGTACCAGCTGTACGCAGACGCGGTGTCGCCCTTCGGGCAGACGTTTGTCTTCAGCCACACCAACGGGATAACAGGATACGTGGCGACCGCAGAAGACTATGAGTTGGGTCCCGCCGGCGGCTACGAGTCATGGGGCTATCCGACACGGAACCGGCCCTGGCTGCCGCCGCAGCCGCAGGCTGAACGGTTGATCCATGAGGGGATCACACGACTTCTGGACGAACTCTCGCGATAGAGGCGCCCGGTTGTAGAGCGTCTACCCGCACATTCAAGCACGCCTTTTCAAACACCCATTTGCCAATAATGGAGAATGAACCCGCAATGTCCAGCAAATCAAGGCCGGAGTTCGGGCCTTACTACATGCCCGACAAGTGGTGCCTGGACCGCTACATGCACACCGAGGAGGTGCGCGGCACGCTCGATCTGCCCGCCCGCTTCTATGTGCGCGACACTACGATCCGCGAGGGCGAGGAGACGCCCGGACTGTCGATGACGACGCGAGACAAAGTGCGGATCGCCGAGAAGCTGTACGAGGCCGGCGTGCAACAGGTTGATATCGGCTATGTCGGCGCGCAGCAGGGGCACTACGAGACGGCCAAACTGATCAGGCAAGAAATCCCGGAACTGGCGATCACCGGCTTTGCCCGCGTCTGGTCCGCGGACTGGCGGAGGGACGTGGACCGATGCCAGGAGCTTGAAGTGGCGCAGGTCGACGTTCTCCAGCATCCGATCCTCATCTGGGCGTCGGACGAGCAGGTCATGGAGCTCGGCCCGGCGAGGGAGGCGCTGATCCCGCGCACGGTTGAAGTGATCGAGTATGCAAAGCGCTGCGGCCTGCGCGTGGCCTACGGTCATCCCGACGTATCGCGCACGCCGTGGGAGATTCTGCAGGAGTTCTACTCGGTTACGGCACGGGCCGGCATCGACCTGCTGATTCTCTATGAAGACGGCTACGGATGCCCGCCGGGCGTGCAACATCTTGTGCGCAAGATACGCGATCTGGTCGACGTGCCGCTGATGATCCACTGCCATGACGATCTCGGTTTGGGCACGGCCAATGTGCTGACCGCGGTGGGCGCGGGCGCGGAAGCGGCGGACCTGGTCGTCAACGGTCTCGGTGACAAAGGCGGCCTCACCAAGCTGGAGGAGGTCGTAGTCGCCCTGGAGACGCACTATGGCCTTTCCACCGGTATCCGCCTGGAGAAGCTGACAGAGTTGTCCAGGTTCGTCGAAGAGGTTACCGGTTTCAGGCGCCAGATCAATAAGCCGCTGGTGGGCGAAAACGCCTACATTCACGAGGCTGAGCTTCATGTCTACTGCATCGTCAAGGGGCTGTGGGAAGCGATGGAGGGCGTCCACCCGCACGTGATCGGGCAGGAGCGGACGGTCGTCTTCGGCAGCACGACTCTCCACGGCGAAGCGGTGCGCGCCCGGTTGGACGTGACCGGGTATCGCTACAATTCACGCGACGTTGAACTGATCCTGGACAAGCTGCGGGAGCGCTTGCAGACGCAGCCGTCCCTCACGCTGGAGGAGTTCGACGAGCTGGCGCGCACCGTGCTTGCGTAACGGGCCATGAACAAGCAACCCTATATCAGGGAACTATTGTGTCCATTCTGATTTTAGGCGGAACCGGGCTGATCGGCTCACGGTTGACCAGGCGTCTGCACAGCCTGGGCCAGCGCGTGATCTGCTTCGATCTCTATCCCGATTACAGCGCGGTGGCCAACCTCGACAACGTGGAGATCGTCGTGGCAGACGTTACCCGTTTCGAGGACATCATCGCCGCGATCCGGCAGTACGACGTAGAAAGAATCGTCAATCTCGCTTATATCCTGCCGCCGGAGTCCGAGGAGAAGCTGCAGCTGGCGATGCGGGTCAACCAGATGGGCATGAACAACGTGTTCGAGGCGGCGCGGCTGATGGGTATTCGGCGCGTCGTTTACGCCTCGACCATCGCCGTCTACGGTCTGCAGGACTCTTTTGGCGACCGCCCGGTTACGGAGGATGATCACTGCTACCCCGTTACCGTCTACATGGCGCACAAACTGTGGAATGAGTTCATGGCGGCCAAATACATGGAGCGCTACGGGATGCAGATCCCCGGATTGCGCATCGCCAACGTGGCCGCGCCCGGGCGGACGAAGGGCTTCTCTGCCTGGCAGAGCAAGTGTATCGACGAACTGGCCGCGGGCAACCCGTTCACAGTTCCCTCACGCCGCGACCAGAGGCTGCTCATCATTCACGTGGACGATACGGCGGATCTTTTTGCCAAGCTCTGTCTGCAGGAGGCGCTGAACTACGCGGTCTACAACTCGTTGGCCTATGCGATCACGGCGCAGGAGTGGGCCGACGCCATCCAGGCGCAGCTGCCCGATGCCAAGGTCACGTTTGACGAATCGGCGCCCGATCAGCCCAATATTTTCAACTGGTCGACCCGGCGCATCGAGCGTGAGTTAAATGTAGAGATTTCCCCGCTGGAGGAGGTGATTCGGCGGCATATCGATGAAGCGCTCGCTGGCACGGCGAGAGTGTGAAGAGGAGAGGCAGGCTCGTTCAACAGATCAACTGTCCCGGTAAGGGTGGGGAAGGCAATGCGTTTAGCGAACAAGGTCGCGGTGGTTACCGGAGGCTCGCGCGGGATCGGCAAGGCGATCAGTCTTGCGTTCGCCCGTGAGGGCGCGGACGTGGTGGTTGGTTACCATGCCTCCGCCGAGAAAGCGCGCCTGGTACAGGGCGAGATTGAGGCCCTGGGGGGGAGGGCGTTGACCGGCAGGGCAGATGTCTCGAACCGCTCCCAGGTGGAGCAATTGATGACTTCAGCCGTCGAAACACTGGGACGGATCGATATTCTGGCCAATGTCGCCGGCATCACGTTGAGGTCGGCGATGGAGGAGCTGAGCGAGGAGGACTGGGACCGGGTGATCGACACCAATCTGAAGGGCACCTTCCTGTGCAGCCAGGCCGCGGCCCGGGTTATGATTGGGCAGGGCGGCGGCAACATCATCAACATCGGTTCGGTTTCCGGCCTCGCGGCGCACTACAACCGGGGGGCGTACGGCCCCAGCAAGGCGGCGGTCGCCATGTTATCCAAGGTGATGGCGGTGGAGTGGGCCGACCGCAACATCCGCGTAAACACAATCCTTCCCGGCACGACCGAGACGGAGATGACCGACTACTCCTACCCGACGGCGGAGATGCGCGCCAAACGGGAGCAGACGATCCCCCTGAACCGCTTTGTCCAGCCGGAGGAGGTTGCGGCCGCGGCCGTTTTTCTGGCATCGGATGACGCCGCCGCGATCACCGGCCATTCGCTGGTCATTGACGGCGGGTTTCAGAACAGTCTTTTTCAGTTGATGGAGCGGCTGCTGACGTAAACAAAGCCCCGGCCGCATCGCCGTACATCCCGACCACCCCAAAAACGAGGAGAGAGTAGAGAAGAGTGAGGCGTGAGAGACGCCTTCGCTCGCTTTGCTCATGCTCGCGGATTGACTATAGTTGAGTTGTTATTGACGCAGATAAATTACTGGCCCAAAGCGCTGAGGAGAGCCCGATGAGTGACCGACTCTTTCCCCCACACCTGCTCCATGCCCGCTGGCACAGCTTTGAGGCGGCCGGCTACACGGAGCCCGTCACCGGCATCGTCTATCGCGGGGAGCCGAGGCCCACGTGCGGCATGCCGCTGGGCGGGCTGGATACCGGCTGTATCGACGTGGAACCGAACGGGATGTTCGGCTACAGCACGATCTTCAACCACCTGGTGGAGCCGCGGGCGCTGCTGAATTTGCCGATGCTGGGGATTGCCTGCCGCGGCGAAGACAGCGCAGAAGGCGCGTGGATATTGGTTTCGGACACGCTGGGCAAGCGGGACACGCCGCAGCCAAGCCAGAGCGCGGTGACCTTTCCGCCGACCGACTACGCGCCGCTGTATGACGAGATCGGCCTGGCGGGCGCGGCGATCGCCGACTCGATCGACTACTGGGGGCATTATCCAATTCTGGACATGGAGTTCGCGTGCGCGGCGCCGGTCAAGGTGGGCGTGCGGGCGTGGTCGCCGTTCATCCCCGGGGATACAGTGGTCTCGATGGCGCCGGGCGCGGTGTTTGAGATCCACCTGCGCAACCCGGGAGAGGTTGCACAGAGCGGAAGGCTGGCGTTCAACTTTCCCGGCTTCGGACCGCAGGAGGGGGTGCAGCGGCGGCCGCTGACGGGCCCGCTGCAGGGTGTGCTGGTGGAGAGCGGGCGGCAGGGCGATGCCTGGGAGATGGCCTATGTGCTGGCTGTTGTGGACGGGGATGCGGCAGTAAGTGACGGGGGCGCGCTCAATGCGGACAGGGAAGCGTGGGGCCGAATCGGTGACGGGCTGCCGGCGCCTTCGCTGGAGGACAGCGGCGCATCGCTGGGAATCCCGTTCGACCTGGCCGCGGGTGAGAGCCGGACGGTGCGCGTGGTACTGGCCTGGCATGCGCCGCACTGGCGCGCGGGGGGCGCGCCCGCGCACGAGGAGACGGAGCTGTTCACGCATATGTACGCGCGGCACTATGCGGACGCGGTGTCTACGGCGCGGTTTCTGGCCGGCAACCACGAGCAGCTTTTGCGGCGGGTGATCGCGTGGCAGGAGGCGCTGTACGGCGCGGAGGAGGTGCCGGGCTGGCTGGCGGACGCGCTGATCAACAATTTGCATCTGATCCCGGAGTGCAGCATCTGGGGCCAGGCACAGCCGCCAATCGGGGCGTGGTGCGGGGAGGAGGACGGGCTGTTCGGGCTCAACGAGTGCCCGCGCGGCTGCCCGCAGATCGAGTGTCTGCCGTGCAGCTTTTACGGCAACATCCCGCTGGTCTACTTCTTCCCGGAGGCGGCGCTGTCGACGCTGCGGGGCTACAAGGCGTACCAGTATGCGGACGGGCGGCCGCCGTGGATCTTCGGCGGCATTACGGCGACGGTGGAGGCAAACCGCCCCGGCTACGGCCTGAGCGCGCCGGACGTGGGCTACCAGACCGTGCTGAACGGGGCCTGCTACGTCATCATGGTCGACCGCTACTGGCAGGTGTCGGGCGACGACGCGGCGCTGGCCGAGTTCTGGGACTCGCTCAAGCGCTGCAACGACTTTTCGATGAATCTGCGTCCTGCCTACGGGCTGGCGCAGGTGATGGCGATGCCGACGCCGGGCACCGACTCGCACGGGCTGGGCGATACGGAGTGGTTCGAGGCGCCGGAGCCGGGCTGGAAGGGCTATGTGACCCATGCCGGCGGCGTGCGCATGGCGCAGGTGCAGATCATGCGGCGGATGGCGGAGGCGATGGGGGACGACGCCTATCGCGCCCGCTGCGACGCCTGGCTGGAAGCGGGCGCGGCGGCGCTGGAGGAGCATCTGTGGGCGGGCGAATACTACCTGAACTTCAACGAGCCGGAGACGGGGCAGAAGTCCGACCTGATCTTCGGCTACCAGCTGGACGGGCAGTGGGTGACGGACTGGCACGGGGTCGCGGGCGCGTTCCCGGCGGCGCGTGTGGAGCGGACGCTGCAGACGGTGGCGGAGAACAACTGCGCGCTGAGCCAGTCGGGCGCGGTCAACTATGCCACGGCGGAGGGCGAGCCGGCCAAGGTGGGGGGCTACGGCACCTTCAGCTATTTCCCGCCGGAGCTGTACATGCTGGCGATGACGTACATGTACAACGGGCAGCAGGACTTCGGCCGCGATCTGCTGCAGCGCTGCCTGCACAACATCAGCTGCCGCTGGGGCTATACCTGGGACGCGCCCAATACGGTGCGCGGCGACGCGGACACAGGCCAGCGCGCGTTCGGCGCGGACTATTATCAGAATATGATGCTGTGGGCGGCGCCGGCGGCGCTTGAGAACGAGGACTTGACGGGGCCGATGCAGGCGGGCGGGCTGGTGGCGCGGGTGATTGAGGCGGGGCGGGGGGAGTAAACGGCCCCAGCCACCCCGTGCTGGCAGCACGGACGGACCTTGTCTTTCGTGGGCGCGTGTTGATTGCTGGTCGTGGTGATCCTGTACTGGCTACCTAGGCTACATATCAGTTTGCTGTCGAGGCAGACTCCGAAACGACCTGAAGAGATGTTATCCCTTGGAAATCCTTGGGGTTGTGGGTAACTAAAGGCACGGCGTGCCGCACCGTGCAGGCGGCAATCCAGGCATCGTTGGGCGCAATCGGTCTTCCGGCTCGCTGCCGCTCAGCGACCAATCGACCGTAGCAGCGAGCAATCTCATGGTCGTAGGGAATGATAACGAAGTTGCGAAGTATTGCTTCGAGTTCATTCCGCTTCCTCTTACCCCAGTTGCCTTTCTCCGCCCCGAAGTAAAGCTCGCCAACGGTGATAAAGCTGATGGCGAGCAGATGATCCTGGACATGCGGTAGATATGCTCGCGCGAGCGCTCCGCCCCTCATCAGGTACGAGACGATATTCGTGTCGAGGATGAGTGTTGACACACTCACTCTTGACGGCCATCATGCGCGCTGGCAGCATGCCTAAGATCGTAAACTGCCTCTTCAAAGCCGTCATCTTCGTCGCCCGGCCACGTGCCAAACAAAACCCGCACATCAGTCAAAGGTTGCACGTTCTGCGCGCGCGCCAGTTCTTCCAGAGCAGGAGATTCCCAGAAAATGTCTGTTACTGGACCCTCCTGGCGAACAGGTGACTCGGACGAAGGGGCTTGTATTTGGGTTGCTGGCGTTGTTTGTTCTCTTTCGCCGACCGGCGTCTGTGGCATTGCGGTTCGCTCTTTCCTATGCAGGGCGGACAAGCGTTCACTTAAAGCTTTAGTGAGAGTTGCCCGCTTTTTGCCGAGGGATTTGGACCACGATTGTTAGTTCGTTGTTATGGCGCTTGTCATATGAGCAGACCCTGTTGGCAAGGGCGACGCACCATGGGTCGGGTTTGCGCGGACATTTTAGCACATGTACATGGGGAGTGCAGGCGAGGTGAGAGTTTGGTTGGATCATCCTCTCACAGCACGCTCCTCGGAAGGCCTTTTCTGCAAAAAAAAGTTGGCTGATTCCTAGGAACGTAACGCTCAAAAGCGAGGAAAGGGTGAAGAGAAGTGAGGATAGAGAAACGGCTGCGCTCGCCTCGCTCGGGGTCAGGGATTGACTGCGGCTGAGTAGATACCCAGAAGCTGACAACTAAAGAGGCGTAGCCGTCCTGGTTCCGCTTTCGCCAGTCGGGTCGATAGCCGCGCTCGCTGCCGAAGCCGTGGGAGGGGCCGATCTGGTTGGGGTGGGACCAAGGCCAGGCCTGCGCGAGATCACTGGCGCGAAACAGATCCGGCATACGCGCTGGCGAAAGGGGAGAAAACTCCCCTTTGACAAACCCAGTAAATTAAATATAGTTATCTTTATCGCCCACAGAGTGGTGATCGAATCGTAGGCAGTGATAGAGCTGTAGCATGATACAGAAAACGATCACCTGCAGTTGTCGAGTGTGCGGAAGCACAAATACCATCAAGGATGGGACCAACCTCCTCGGTCAGTCGCAATGTCACTGCAAAGACTGTGGCGTGTCTCGGGTCTTGGAGTCGAGAAGAGAGGCGGAAAAACCCAGGCCGCTCATGCTGAAAGCCTGATTCAGGTAACCGGTTAACCATTGACCACAACTCGGCGATGAGGTCCGTGCTCCAGCGACTTACTCTTTCCCACCACCTTTTTCCCAGCAGAGACATTTCGTGCAGGGTGTAACGCGAACCGGCATGAAAGGATAAGGAGAACGCACATGAGCAAACCGCTGCGGGCTGGTCTGATCGGTTGTGGCGGCATTGCCGGGGCGCACATGCGGGCATACCGTCAACTCGGGGGGGTGGAGATCGCGGCCGCCGCGGAGATCGTTCCGGACCGCCTCCAATCATTTGGCGATGACTGGGGTATCGAGAACCTCTACCATGATTACGAGGTCATGCTGGAGCGGGAAAAGTTGGACATCGTCAGTGTCTGCACACCGCCCTTCGCCCACTGTGCTCCGACCGTCGCTGCGGCTGAGGCCGGCGTGCGGGGGATCTTCTGTGAGAAGCCGATGGCCATGAATCTGGCCGAAGCCGATCGGATGCTTGAAGCCTGTGAGCGGGCCGGGGCGCGACTCCAGATCGACCACATCTACCGCTTCGAGCGCAATTTCCGCCAGGCGAAGGCAATGGTGGAGGCCGGCGCAATCGGTGATCTGCTCGTGATATCGGGAAAGTGCGTGGGGCCGCCGCGCAGTCCCGAAAACTATGCCGGACAGTACCGGCTGAATGGCGGCGGCTGGATGATGGCCCAGGGCACTCACCTCTTCGATCTGTTCCGCTACTACGCCGGAGATCCTCTCTGGTGCCTCGCCAATGTCGAGCGCTGGCGCCCTGACGTAGACATCGAAGATGCTGCCACCGGTCTATTCGGACTGGATAGCGGTGTCAAGGCATTCTTCGAAGTAAGCGGCAATCGCGCGGACCGTACCTTTGCGTTCATGGCCGAACTCGAAGGTGTGAAAGGCCGGCTGCACCTCTCCGACGGGGTGGACAGATTTCACTTCTATCAATGGACCGCCGGACACACGCCCGACGATTGGCGGCCTGTGGAGACGGTCGCGGAGGATCCGATCGCGATTGTACTCCAGGACTTCCTGAGCGCCGTTATCGATGATCGTGAGCCAGAATCCAACGGACGTGAAGGACGGGCCGCCCTGGAGATGATCATGGCCGTCTTCGAGTCCCAGCGCCAGGGCGTGGCCTGTATTAACTTTCCGCTGACAATTGGGGAAAACCCGCTGGCACTGATGAATGATGAAGGCACACTGTCTACGCTTGGTAAGGACCCTTTTCACTAATTGCGCCGCACGTCAGGAGGACACCTAACATGAAGCTCGCTCTGTTTGCTTTCGGCCAGGAAGATCATGTGGGCATCGTTGAAGAGGATGGCATCTTCGATCTCACGCGCGCGATGCAGGCATACGATCTGTTCAACAAGAACATCCAGACAGCGCCGGTGACCAGCATTCATGAGATGCTGGACACGAACATGGTCCGCCCGGCGGTCATCGAACCGGTGGTGGACTTTATTGACCGGCACAACCTGCGGCAGGCCCTGACAGTTCCCGAAGGGACAGCCGATCATCCCTTGCGGGCGCCCATAAGGCGGCCGGGAAAAATCATTGCCCTTGGCGGCAACTACTCCTTCCCAGGCTATCCGGACCCTGAGGAGCCCCCCTTCTTCTTCAAAGTCGCGACTTCAGTTATCGGGTCTGACGAGCCAATCATTTACAAGAAGATCATGAAACAGGTGGAGCCGGAAATCGAGTTGGCCGCGGTGATCGGCGCCCGTGCGAGCGATGTACCTGAAGAGGAAGCGATGCAATATGTGGCCGGCTATACGGTGCTGAACGACGTTACAGCCCGCGATCTGCAGAATGCCGCATGGGATATCCAACGTCCCTGGGAATATACCAAGAGCATAGATACCTTCACGCCCGTCGGCCCGCACCTGGTCCTGCCCGAAGCGGTGAGCGATCCGCACGACCTGGCGATGATCATGCGCGTCAACGGCGAGGTCGTGGCCGAAGCCAGCACCAACACGATGCTGTTCCGGATTCCCTTCCTGATCGAGTACCTCAGCCAGTACATGACGTTGGAACCGGGCGACATCATCGCGACGGGAACGCCGGCCCACCCGGAGGCGCTGCACCCCGGCGACGTAATTGAACTGGATGTGGCTGAGGTTGGCGTGCTGCGGAATCCTATTGTGGCCGAAGGTTGATAAGGAGGTCCTGGTGAGCAGCCAAAGAGAGTCACCGTCGTCAGCGGTTTTCCCCTGGGTCAGCGCGGCCGCGTCGGCGGCGAGCGGGCCGGCGTTGCGTATTTTGGGGTTGGAGTGTGGCTTTGTGTGGACCACCTGGGCGGTCCTCGAAGGCCGGCAGCTTGTTGACGGCGGCGTGTTTCTGAGCGACGACTACCTGGAGCCAACCGACATCAGCGCCATGACGCGCACCGAACTGGTGACCCGTCGACTGTACGGCATGCATCTCGGCCTCGTGCATCTGATGGACGGTTACTCGCCCGGGTGCGTGGCCGATTGGAGTCCAGACATTGACCGGAGTGATACAAAGGCAGTGGAGGACCGTCTGGAATTTACCTACCGGCACGGGCAGAGCCAGGGCATGATCAAGAATCTCTGCTTTCAGCGGGGTCTGACCGTGCTGGGGGTGCCGGCTGCAAAAGCGAAGCAGGCGGTGACCGGCGATCCCGAATCTTCCCGCGCCGCGGTGGAGGCTGCGCTGATGGAGAAGGTGGTGGTGTCGGAATTCACCGCGCGCGAGTTCAGCATGGACGACGGCCGCGTGATCAGCGACAACTGCGCAGGCGCTCTCGCCGTGGCCTATGCCGCGCAGGCCCACTTTGGAGATTAGCTGTAACTACTAAGCCATGTTCTGTGTGTGTACTGTGTGCGGTCAGTCCGGGCGGCATGTACCGTCAGTATTTCGGCAGCGGGCTCTCGATGGTCATTGCGGTGAACCTTGGGCATGTATGGGCGTTGCTTCGGCTGTCTTGCCTGCGCCGGCACATACTCGGAATTTGTCTGGACGCGGGGTGGGGGGAAGCCAGGCCGCCGCGGGACGCCAACTTCGTATTGCCCACACACTCGCTACGGCGCGAGGTTGTAGGAGAGGGGGCGTTGCGGGGGCGGAGCCCCCGCACAAGGGAGGGCCGAATAGGCCCGACCGCCCAGAAAATCGAGGAGAGAGTGGAGAGGAGTGAGGAGAGAGAAAACTTCGCTCGCCTCGTCCGGCGTCGAGCACTGAAGAAGGCTTAGTCGTTGCGGTTAGCTCTACCCACTGCCTGTTCAAGCTGCCGGTACAGAGAGAGTCGAAACCGTGTCAAAGCATGCAATTGCAATCCACGATGGGAGAGATACGTCTACGAAAGCAGCTCTTAGCCGGGGGCTGGACGCTCGTTGGGGGCAGGGTCGCTGGCCCCGCGAACGCCTGGCTTCCGGAGTGCTCACCCCGTTCTCGCTCAGCCCTGATTGCCGGCCGGGACCGAAGGCGTATGGCCCGGCGCCTGGCAAGGGCACGAACTATCGCGGAAGATGGAAGCAGGGCAGCGCCGGCGTTGCCGGCAAAGGAGGCAGCCTATGCGACAAGCTCAAGGCACTGTTGTTCCCCGGTCTCAGCCGGATGACATCCACGTAGTGGAAGGGAGAACAGAAATGGATTCAACGACGAAGAAGATCACACGCCGTACATTCTTGCGCACATCGGCTTTCGCCGGCACAGCCGGGGTGCTGGCCGCGTGTGTTGTTCCGGCCGCGGCGCCGGCCGGCGATGGCGCTGCCGCGCCGGTGATGGAAGACGTGACCCTGCGCATGGTAACGCATTACGGTTCGCCGGTGCGCCGTGAGTTTACGACGCGGGTCAAGGACATTTTCGAGGCGACACACCCGGGCGTCACGGTCGAGGTGGAGGTCGCGCCGGATATCGACGTGCGCTGGCAGACCGAGGTGGCGGCCAAGACGCTGCCGGTGATGCTCTGGGACGCCAACCTGTTCTGTGAGATGGCCGCCCAGGGCGTCTTTCTGCCGCTGGACGACCGCTTGCCGATGCAAAACCCCCCAGTGGATATGGATGACTACAATGTCCCCACGGGCGCCGAGTGCATGGTATGGCACGAGGGCCAGCAGATCGCGATGCCCTGGATCAACGGGGCGCCGCTCCTCTACTACAACGTGGACATGTTCGAAGAGGCCGGCATCGAGCGCCCATCCGATGACTGGACCTGGGATGACTTTGTCGACGTGACCAAGGAGTTGACGCGGGACACCGACGGCGACGGTGAGATCGACCAATGGGGCTACATGCAGAGCACCCGCTGGGACGAGCACTTCGCCCAATGGATCTTTGCCAACGGCGGCGAGATTGTGAGCGAAGACAGGCTCCATACGCCCCTGGATACACCCGAAGCAGCGGGGGCCATAGAGTTCCTGTACGACCTGCGTTTCACGCACAAGGTCTGGCCGCTGGCCGAGCAGATGGAGGCGCTGCAAGCCCTGGGCATCGGCAGCCTCTTTAACGGCGGCAAGGTCGCCATGACGTATGGAGGCACCGGGGGTGTCGGAGGCTTCAACCGGAGCGTAACCGACTTCACCTATGACATTCTGCACTTCCCGAAGTCGCCAGCGACCGGCCAGCGCGCGCTCTGGACCTTCATGCAGAATTTCGCCGGCCCGATCTGGTCGGAGCATCCCGACCTGGACGCCGATCTGGCTATCGCGCTGGGCGGCCCCAGTTCGCAACGTTGGGCGGGCCGCACCAAGATTCAGGTACCGATCTACACGCCGGCCGTGGAAGAAGATTACGCCACCAAACCGCCCGAAAATATCCGCGTCGTGCCCGAGATGTTCGCCGAGCCGGGAGTTCAGCATCTTCCCATCTTCAACGGCAAGACGGAGTGGCTCCAGACCGTCTTCGGCGGTGAGCTGACCAAGGCCTTTATTGGTGAGGCATCCCTGGCTGACGCCATCACGTCGGCTGTGGCAGAAGGAGATCGCATACTGGCGCGCCAGTAGAGTTGAGCAGGCGTACAGAGACGCGGAGGGGAGCAGGCTGTTTGTGTGGTGAGCGATAACGGCCTGCACCTCCGCCCCTCTGACATCTGCCACTGAGAGTCAACCATGACTTCACAACCGCAACCTGCCGTGCACCCCGCGGGGAAGGCAAGCTTTTTTGGCTGGTGGCGCTGGCGGAGGCTTGAGGGCTACCTGTTCATCGCCCCGTGGCTGATCGGCTTCGTAGCCTTTGTGCTGGGGCCCTTCCTGGCGTCGTTCTTTCTCAGCTTCGCCGACTGGAACCTGGTAAGGCCGCCCACATGGGTGGGCCTGGAGCACTATCGCACGATGTTCACGAACGATCCCAAGTATATAAAATCGTTCGTGAACACCGTCTATTTCACCGTGTTCCACGTCCCCCTCATCCTCGTGGTGGCCCTTTTCATCGCCCTGTTGCTCAACCGCCAACTGCCCGGGATCGGGGTATTCCGCACGCTTTTTTACCTGCCGTCGGTGACGGCGGGGGTCGCCACGGCCATCCTGTGGCGCTTCATTTTCAATTATCACTACGGTCTGCTAAATCAGGCGATTGGGCTGGTGGGCATCGATGGTCCCAACTGGCTCGGGAGTACCAAGTGGGCGATGCCGGCATTTATCATCATGAGCACATGGGGATTCGGCAGCCTGATGGTGCTCTATCTGGCCGGCCTGCAGGGGGTGCCGCGCGAGCTCTACGAAGCGGCGGAGATAGATGGCGCGACCGCGTGGGACAAATTGCTCAACGTGACGATTCCGATGATGTCGCCGGTGATCTTCTTCACCATGATCATGACCATCATAGGTTCCTTTCAGATTTTCACAGCGGCATTCGTAATGACCGAAGGCGGGCCGGCGGACGCGACGCTATTCTATATCCTGTATCTGTACCGCAGCGCTTTCCAATGGCTGCGCATTGGCTACGCATCGGCGATGGCCTGGATTCTGTTCCTTGTCATTCTGGCGCTGACGCTGATTCAACTCAAACTTTCGCGGCGCTGGGTGTTCTACGCCGGCGAGGAGCTGACCTGAGACGACAACACCTGCCAATGAGAACCGAGCGGTAACTACTAAGCCATGTTCTGTGTGTGTACTGTGTGCGGTCTGTCTGGGGGGAATGTACCGTCAGTATTTCTGTAGCGGGCTCGCGATGGTCATAGCGGTGAACGTTGGGTATGTATAGGAGTTGCCTCGCCTGTCTTGCCTGCGCTGGCACATACTCGGAATCTGCCAAGACGCGGGGTGGGGGGATGTACGGGCCGCCGCGAGACGCCAACTTCGTATTGCCCACACACTCGCTACGGCGCGAGGTTGTAGGACCGGGGGCGTTGCGGGGGCGGAGCCCCCGCACAAGGGAGGGCCGAA